>CAZJPQ010000010.1:0-85818 GCA_964548115.1 uncultured Planctomycetaceae bacterium | reverse complement strand
ACTCGGACGACCATTTTTTCTCTGCGCAGGACCTGGGCAAAGGTCTTTCGAAAGATTTCGTCATGATGGAAGTAGATAACACGTGGGGTTTTAGACATCGCTCGTTCTCCTTAAAAAAAGGTGAAGCGGTAAAGCGATGCTGGGTGCTGCCACAAGATATCTGTTTGAGGCGAGAATGGGGGTGCTCATTAAGCACCCCGCAGAATAGAGAGAAAACTCTAGAAGTTTCTCCGTTTCAGAGAGTGCCAACCCCGGCACTCTCTTCTCACTCCGAAAAGGCACGCCAGCCATCGCCCCCGATTCAGGCCTACCACAGCCTCTCACAACAAGCGAAAAACCAACGTGCCCAAAGGCCGTTGTTTCACACTGTTGCGAGCGGCATAGAAACGTGGTAGTTCGAATCGGGCCGCGTATAAAATTATCATCGAGCAACTCTTGCTCGACTTGAGAATGATCTTAAACCAAAGGTTTGGTGAGTTCTAAACCATTCTTTGTGGGAGTTTAAGATTTTATAGCTCTGGGAAGCCCAAGAAAGCTTCTCCGTTTCAGCGCGATTTTGGGATCGCGCTTCCCACTCCGAAGAGTGACTTTAGTCACTTTAGGGGGCGTTTCGAAACGGAAAAGCTTCTTTACCCCAAGCTGTGCCGAAATGGAGAAGCACTCAATCACCCTGAAGCGGAGACCTTGGAGTGAGTGGAGAAGCCACTAAGCTGTGCTGAAGTCTAAAGCTTTTTGTGCAAAGCAAAGGAGCGTTCGTGAAAACCTAAGGTGTGATAAAAATCAAGGGCATTACGGTTCTGAGTCATAACTTGAAGTCCAACGCTTGCAAAGCCTGAGCGTTTACAGAAAGCAAAACAGTCTGCCAACAGCTCCTTGCCAATGCCCTTTCGGCGGTACTCTGGTCGGACGCTGATATCAAAAATCCAGGCTATAGGAGCATTGGTGAAAAAATCGTTTTGGACTCCAAGCCAGCAATGTCCGAGATAATCATCCTGATCACTTGCAGCAATACTTAAACGACAGCGCTTTGAGTCATGGGGGGTATAATGCTGAAGCAACCACTGATAGTGCTTCTCAAAGGCTTTGCGATCAGGGTTGTCTTCACTTGGAATTGATTCCCAAAAGGTTTGTTGGTTCAGTTGCATGAAACGGGCAAGATCTCGTTCGCCTTCAAATGCTCGGATATAAGGATTAAGAGCCATAAGCGTGCAAAGGGTAGAGTACCGCTTTTAGAGCGTCGCGATCTTTTTAAGCTACTCAGATTTTGCAACCAGGTTAAGCATATGTCCAAGCTTATCGCGCTTTGTCTGGAGATAGCGTTGATTTTCCTTCGAAGGTGTTTCTTCAATGGGAATGCGGTCAACAATTTCAAGGCCATAACCAGGCAGAGCTTTCAGCTTCCGAGGATTATTCGACATAAGCGCCATGGAGCGAATACCAAGATCTCTGAGGATTTGAGCTCCTGTTCCATACTCCCGCTGGTCAACCTTCATGCCAAGCATCAGGTTTGCTTCAACCGTATCAAACCCTTTATCCTGAAGCTGATAAGCTTTAAGTTTATTAACAAGACCAATGCCCCTGCCCTCTTGGCGCATATAAACCAGTGCACCTCGGCCTGCTGCCTGGATTTTTTTTAACGCTTGAGGCAACTGACCACCACAATCACAACGCAAGCTGCCTAAAGCATCTCCCGTCAAGCATTCGCTGTGGACACGAACGAGTACGCTTTCATCCTCATAGCTTTCATGGTCAGCTTCTCTAAGGTCCTGAGGGCAGACATTATGGCAAAGGGCCAGGTGTTCACGCCCATCAACCAGGCTGCGGTAGCCAGCAAGTTTAAAATAACCGTAGCGAGTAGGAAAGTCGATCCAGCAGAAGCGCTCTACCAACGATTCGTGCTGCATGCGATAGCTGATGAGCTGAGCAATAGAACAGATCTTAAGCTGGTGTTTTTTTGCGAAGGCTTCAAGATCCGGGAGACGAGCCATTTCGCCATCATCTTTTATAATTTCGCAAATGATACCTGCCGGGCTGCATCCAGCAAGGCGGCCGAGATCAATAGAAGCTTCAGTGTGGCCTGCACGAACGAGTACGCCACCGTCTCGCCCTCTGAGTGGAAAGACATGGCCGGGACGGATAAGGTCAGAAGCCTGGCTGTGCTCTGAGATCGCTGTTTTAATAGTATGGGCCCGGTCTGCCGGAGAAATCCCAGTGCTTACTCCACTTCTTGCTTCAATCGTAACGGTAAAAGCCGTTTGAAAAGGGCTTTCGTTGTTCTCAGACTGCAATGGCAGATCAAGAAAGTCAGCTCGTTCGTTTGTAAGGCTGAGACAGACAAGCCCCCTTGCTTCACGAATCATGAAATTAATGGCTTGGGGAGTAACGAGATCAGCGGCCATGACAAGATCGCCCTCGTTTTCCCGATCCTCATCATCAACAATGATAACCATCTTGCCAGCAGAAATATCGGCAATCACATCTTCAATCGGATCAAAGTTCGAACTAGTCATAAGAGTCGCTTGTGTTGAAGTGATAGCAAGTGCAATAGGTTGAGAATGCTTTTATGTGTATTCAATCGGCAAGCTCAAATAATCAAGGTTGGAGAGCTGAAGCAGAGATTTCTGATTAGAGCCGACGTGTAATTCTTGCGCGATCAAGATCATAGGGGCTCAGTTCAAGTGCCACCTGATCGCCTGTGGTGACCTTAATGTAAAACTTTTTCATTTTGCCTGAAAGGCTTGCAAGCACGATATGATCGTTTTCAAGTCGTACGCGAAACTGTTGATTTGGTAAAACTTCAGTGATTTGGCCTTCGGTTTTAATTGCTTCTTCTTTTGGCATAAAAAGCGGATCCTTTATTCTTAAAGATAATGAAAAAGTTATATTTTATCTCTCTATATTCTCTTGCACGAGAACAAGCATAGCAATTTATAAGCCTTTCTTCTAGCAGCTATTCGATAAATACTTGCTATCCTGGATTGAAAAGTCTATGTCAGCTCTTTTCGGTTATGACTTTGTTTTTGAAAGATTAAAAGCATAATGGGCCCTTCGCAGATGAGCAGAGAGGCTTTATTCAACTAGAAATTTCTGTGAAAGTTTTCTAGTTCCTGGTTTTCAAGCTTTGGCGTTTGAAACGATTATTGCAGTGAGCATCATAAAGAAAGCTATCAGGTCGACATGGCAGAGCAAAAAAACAAAGGAGATATACTCGTTGCCACGAACCGGCGGGCTTTTCATGATTACCATGTTCTTGAACAGTATGAAGCAGGGCTTGTACTTGTTGGTACAGAAGTAAAGTCCTTACGACAAGGCCATTGTCAGCTTCAGGGGAGTTATGGGCGCCTTGATGAAAAGAAGCAGGAGCTTTGGGTTTATTCTATTAATATACCAGAATATAAGTCTGCAGGAGTTTTTTATCAGCATGAGCCCCAGCGTCGTCGAAAGCTTCTTTTGCATAAACGAGAACTTCGGAAAGTTGAAAAAACTTTAAATGAGCAGGGAATTACCCTGATACCCCTTAAGCTCTATTTTAAGCGTGGACATGCTAAGCTTTTGATTGGGGTGTGCCGCGGCAAGCGAATGCATGACAAACGTCAAGCCAAGAAAAGTGCAGAGGCAAAACGTAAAATTGCTCGTTATGTTCAGCGTTGAGGGGGCAAATACTACATTTCTTCAACCAGTTCAAGTCCAAGCAGCCTCAGTCCTTTTCCAAGTACTTTGCGTAGGGCAGATACAAGATTTACTCGAACAGAGCTCAAAGCCTGGTCTGATCCAATGATGCCTTCATTTTTCGTTGCACTCCAGTAGCTTGAAAAACAAGAAGCAAGATCAAGCAAATAGCGGCTGATAACGCTTGGTTCATTATCATCACAAGCGGCTTGGACAGTGTCAGGAAAATCAGCTATTTTTTTGAGCAGCTCGCATTCAAGCTCTGTTCCAAGAAGCGCGTAGTTAAGATCAGCTGGGGCATTGCCGAAACGTGATTGATATTTACGAGCTAAACTTGTCAGGCGCACATACTGATAAAGCAGGTAAGGTCCAGTTTCGCCCTGAAAGTTCAGCATTTCATCCCAGTCAAATTTCACATTTGAGCGACGACCATGTTTGAGGTCGTGAAAAACCACTGCTCCAACGCCGACTGCTTTTGCGGTTTGTTCAAGTTCTTCTCTTTTGCTGGCAAGTTCAGGATTTTTTTCGGTGATAATTGCCTTAACCTTTTCAATAGCTTCGTGAAGCAAATCGTTGAGCAGAATAACCCGGCCCTGGCGAGTTGAAAATTTGCCCCATTTTTGAGTTGTTTCATCCTTCATCAGAACAAGCCCAAAATCAACGTGTTGATAATGCTCTGCATTGCTGTAGCCCAGCATTTTCAAGCCTTGAAAGAGCTGTTTGAAGTGTAATTTTTGCTCGCTGCCCACAACGTAAAGAGCTTTTTCAACCTTGAAATCTTCCTGGCGTTGAAGAGCAGCAGCCAAGTCACGAATGTGGTAACTGGTTGTACCATCGTTCTTGAGCAGGAAAAGAGGGGGAGCATCCTTCCCAGCAACAAAGATCACAAGTGCGCCGTCGCTCTTTTCCGCGACTCCTTTTTGTTTGGCCTCTTCAAGTATTTTTTCGCAGAAGGTTGAGCCTGCAAGATAAAAGCTTTCTCCGGTATAAAGGCTGTAAGTTTGTAGAAAAGCTTTTGCTTCCTGGGCATAGCGGGTTTGCATTTCAGCCTGGAAGGGATAGGGCGTAAAGGTGACGTTCAGAAGGGCATAGACTTTTTCAAATTCACGAATCGAAAGAAGTCGTATCTCATGCCATAAAAGAGCGTTCAGGTAACCTTTTTCTGAAGTTTCAGGTTGGGAGCCTGAGGCCTCAAAGCTTTCAGTGAGCTCAGCCTCAAGCTTCAGGAATTCTTGTTTTCCTTGTTCGTGGAGGCTTTGATCTGATTTTGCTTGGCCTGAATAATCGACGTAAAGCTTATTCAGATCTGCGACGGAGAGCTTGATAAAAAGTTTTTGGAGAACTTTTGCAGCTTCTGCTTTATTGCTAGGGAGCTTGGCTAACTCCTGGGTATAAGCTCTTTTAAAAGCAGCAATCAGCAGCCCAAAACTTGTACCCCAGTCGCCAAGGTGGTTCACCCCAAGCACTTCCCAGCCACAGGCTTGATAAATCTGTTTGAGACTGTGCCCGATCATAGTTGAACGCAAATGATGAACACCTAAAGGCTTTGCAATATTCGGAGATGAGTAGTCAATTGCGATTCTTTTACCAGTGGCTTGATCGTTTTCGCCGTAATGCCAGTTCTCAAGGTCCTGGCCAGGGGATTGTGCATGGACATTGTGAAGAACGCTCTGAGCTAAGAGCTGCTGATCAAAAAAGAAATTAAGGTAGGGACCAACAACCTTGAGTTCTTTCCAGAGCGAAGGGGAGCTGCTTTGATTCGCATGAGCTTGCTCTTCAAGGGCAGATTGTAGTTTCTCGGCGATTTCGGCTGGCTTTGTTTGAAGAGCCTTTGCTAACTGAAAGCATGGGAAAGCCAGATCACCAAGCTTGGGATTTGGTGGAGTTGAAAAAAGCTTGACAAGGGCTTTTATACTTCCAAGACCATTGTCTTGAATCAAGCTTAATGACTGAAGTTCATTGGCAATGGATTGTTTAAGCAAATGCACGCTTTTACCCCTAGCTACATAGCAGAACGGCTTTAGAGTGATTTATTGAAGAGTTTGGCAAATACCTCGTTGTATCGTTGCTTGGCGTGTTCAATAATTTCTTGTGGGAGATCTGGTGCTGGAGGTGTTTTATCCCAAGGCTGTTCTTGAAGCCAGTCTCTGATAATTTGTTTATCAAAGCTGGGAGGGCTGATGCCTTCTCGGTATTCTTGGACATCCCAAAAACGTGAGCTGTCAGGAGTCAGGACTTCGTCACAGAGAATGGTTTCACCGTCGTATTCGCCAAATTCAAATTTTGTATCAGCAAGAATAATTCCCCGCTCAAGGGCATAGCTCCGGGCTTTTGTATAAATTTCGATGCTGAGATCACGAAGCTTATGGGCCAGTTCTGACCCTATGATATCTTTCATGCGTTCAAAACTGATATTTTCATCGTGTTCACCCTGTTCAGCTTTTGTTGCAGGAGTAAAGATTGGTTCTTCGAGACGCGAAGCCTGTTGAAGGTTTTCAGGTAAAGCAATCCCACAAACAGAACCGTTCTTTTGATAATCTTTCCAGCCAGAGCCAACGATATAACCACGAACGACGCATTCTACAGGGTACATGGAGGCGCGTTTTACCAAAAGGGTTCTTGCTTCCAACTGCTTGCGGTACTCTCCAAGATCCTGGAGGCAGTCAATTTTATAAACATCATCCTCAACCAGATGGTTTTGAACCTGATCTTGAAAAAAGTCGAACCAACAAGAACTAATTTGAGTCAAAACCCTGCCCTTATCTGGAATGCCTTGATTTAAAACGACGTCAAAGGCACTTGTCCTGTCACTGGTTATGAGGAGTAAGTGTTTGTCATCAACGCTATAGATATCTCGAACCTTGCCACGGTTAAGCAGCTTAAGGTTTGGAATATGACTTTCCAGGAAAGCTTGGCTCATTGTTTTCTTTCATAGTTAAAAGTTTGAAGGAAGAAGCTTTTGTGCTTTTTAAAGATCATATACACGACTTGCAAGGTTCTCTTGGAATGACTTGGTGATTTTTTACTTTTTTTATGGCACAGGAGAAGAGAACCTGCGGCAGGATTGCTCGCAGATCAGCGCAAAGATAACCAGTGCAAGCTATTTGGGGAAAAGAGGGTGTTCTTCATCGTATTCCCATGGAAGACGGAGGCGAGCAAGAACACGACCATGAATATCACGATTTGTAACCCAAAGATGATTGCTGGAAGTTTTATCTCTGCCCGTTGGGCCATTGCGAATGGTAATGGCACTCCAGGCTCGGCTGTCGTTTGATTTTGCTCTTCTTCGATTATCACCCATTACAAAGAAGCAGTTTTCAGGAATTTCAACTCCGAGTGTTGAGAGTTTTCCTTGCTTTTGGGCAAGTTCAAAATCGGCTCGGTTTGGTCTATAAGCCAAGGGCATGTCGCTGATATCAGCAGAAACATAGCTTTGTTCTTCAGCCTTTCCGGAAAGGTTCAGCTTTGAAGCAGGAGTAATAAAAACTTCTTCCCGACGTTTACCGTTAACATAAAGCTTTCCTTCATAAAAGAAAATTCTATCGCCAGAGAGCGCAACAACTCTTTTAACAAGCTCATTGTTGCTGTTTTCAGGAGAACGCAGCACAACAATATCCCCATGCTCAATTGTTGGAAGCAATGAAGTTGGAAGTAATGGCAGCCGAGATTCTCCCAGCTGAAAGCCCTCTTTAAGCCAAAAAGGTGCATTCAAAAGAGCTGGAGTGAAGCGTTCAACCAGCAAAAGGTCACCACTGTGGAGGGTTGGCTCCATGCTGTTACCCTCTACGGTGCTTGCTTGAATAACGTAGGAGCGTAAGAGAAGAACAACGATGAGAACCTTTAAAACCTCGACTAAAAAGTCTTTTGTATGTCTCAAAAAGCTTTTTGGAGTGCGTTGTTTCTTTTGCTTTTTTTGAGCTTCTGCTTTTTCGTTTTGCTCTTGCTTTTTATGGAGCGAAGCCGTTGATGCACGTCTTTCAATTTTTTCAAGAATGGGTTCTGAAACGGCTCTTAGTTGACGAGTTGTATTGCCACTTTTCTTAAGTTTTTCGTACTTTGCTTTTGTCTCAAATTCATTTTGGGTGATTTTAGGGAAGTTTTGAGATACGAGCTCATTGAGTTCTTCTTTGAGCAAAACGCTTGTGTCTCCAGGCTTTTTGTTTTTTTGGCTGGAAGCACTTGCTTTTTTAGGAATAGCAGAACTTTTTTGGCCTTCAAGAGAGCTGAGGTCATCGTGCAGGAGTTTTTCAAACTCTTGTTGTTCCTGTGAAGAGGCTATGGGAATCTCAGAGCTTTGGGGTGAGAAATCGTGCCCTTTTTGTTTCTCCTGGGCAGGAGTTGCTGCCTGATTCGAAGAGGTATTATGGTGAGCGGAAGATTCTTTAAAAAGTCCTGTAGTCGCAGAGGAACTTGCAGAAGGTTTGCGTTGTTTTTGGCTTTGGTCGGGAATTTCTTTGAAGAGTCCAGTGGTGGCGCTCAACCTCCTTGTCGATTTTTGCTTTGAGCTTGTCCTATGCAAAATTTGCCCTGATTGCAAAGGAGCATCAGAAGCTTGTTTTGCATTTTCAGATGCTGAAGACGAAGCAATCTTTTTATTTTGAGCTGCTTTCTGAGAACCAGACGAAGAAGGCTCTGAGTGGGCAGGCCCAGATTGAGAAGCATTGTTTTCCATACTCTTAAAAATACCTTATATTTTCACGAAAAGCATGCCTTTTTTCTCAGGGGTGAGTGTTTTGAGCTGTGATGCAGAGGAAATTTGATAAAAAGACATTGGAGGGTGTATGATGCTTTTACCTGGTGTTATCAGGTTTTTTTGAATCTAAAAGAGAAATCAGCTGGTTAAAGTGTTCCTCTACGGCACCCTGGCCTGTAAGTACGACTTTTTGGGCGGCTTGTCCATAGAGCTCGAATTTTTGAGAGTTATGCTGAAATTCTTGCAGAGCTTGAACAAGTTCTGAGAGACTTTTAACTACAAGAACGCCGTCAGCAGCCAGAAGTTCACTCACCAATGAGCGGAAGTTATCAGTATAGGGACCAATAAGAACTGGTAAGCCAAGCCCTGCTGGCTCAGCCATGTTTTGACCGCCGTGGGGAATTAAGGAGCCTCCAACAAAAACGAGATCTGCCAGATGGTAAACGTTATGAAGCTCTCCCATGGTATCAACCAGAATGCAATGGGGAAGCTTTGAGGTTTGAGAAGATGAGGTTTGAAAAGATGGGAGAGAGGTTTCAGGATGAAGTGATGAACGATTGAGGAGTGGTATACCAGCTTCTTTCCAGAGTTTATGAAGGTTTTTCCACTCTTCCGGATGACGGGGGACCAGGACCATGCGGAGGGGAATGCCTTGTTGCCAGCATTCTTGGTAAAGGGCAAGCAAGATTTCGTGTTCCCCAGGGTGGGTCGAACCGCAGACCAGCACAATTTCTTTTGGGTCTTGTTCTAAGCTGAACCCAAAGAGCTCTTTGTAAAAAGATTTTTTTTCAGGATCTTTCAAAGTGTCGACGCCGTCGTATTTAAGATTACCAGCAATGTTGATCTTGTCTTTGTTCAGTTTCATACGATCACATAATTTTTCCATACGTGTTGCGTATTCTTCGTTTTGAACCGCAATCTTGCTTAAGGCTGAAAAGGGCCGCCGAAAAAACCAGGCATGCCGAGCATAGCCCTGGAAGCTTCTGGCAGATAACCGGCCGTTGGCTAAGAAAATTGGGATCTTGAGGTGTTGAGCTTGCAGGAGAAAGTTTGGCCAAAGCTCAAGCTCAATCAGGACAATCAAATCTGGAGAAAAATGTTTTAATACTTTGGTTACGGCCCAGGAAAAATCGAGAGGAAAATAAAAACGCGTGAGTTCCGGGTAGAGCTTCTGTGCCACTTCCTCTCCAGTTCGAGTTGTGAAGCTTATCAGAATCTGATACTCGGGAAGTTCTCTTTGAAGGTTTTCAACGAGAGGAAGAGCTGCTTTTAATTCGCCCACACTAACAGCATGAAGCCAAAGGGATTTTGGTTTATTTTGAAGCGTAGAGTATTTTGGGAGTTGAAAGCCGAGACGTTGGCCCAAGCCCCGACGATATTTTTTCGTTGTAAGAACTTTGAAGGCAAAATAAGGCCAGATCAGGAGAAAGACACAAAAATAAACAAAATCAATTGCAAAACGCATGGAATTTTACAGATTCCTCTCTATCCATTTTTAAGACTATGCTAAGCTTAAGTCTATCTATGATAAGCAGGCTTCAATGTATCTTAGCACTTTTTCATGGTTATTTCGCTCAATTCATCTTAGGGGTAAGATAATTTTAAACGAATCTTAAAACCTGTGTGAAATAGTGATTTTTTGAGAAGATTCTTGAAGTGAGCATGAATGGGGAAATCTTTACTTTTCTTATTTTCGATATTTTAAACTCTATAAATAATTAAAAAGTATAAAACGTGATCAGGGTGAAAGATAAGAGGGGGAGAGTTGAATGAAAGAGGAAAGCATTTATCGATAATGGCCAAAAGTCAGATACCAAATCAAAAGCTTTTACATTATTTGAAAGAGCAGCGCAGAGCGGTTTCTCCTTCAGAGCTTGAGCAGGCTTTGGGCTTGAAGCACCAGGAGCTGCTTCAGGAGCTTGATGGTCTTTTGAAGCTTGGCTATGAGGTTGAGCACCACCCTTATCTTGGGATTCGCTTGCTTGATATCCCTAATGTTTTACTCGAACATGAAATCACCAGTGATTTGAATACAAAAATCCTTGGGAAGAAGATTCATATTTATCAATCATGTTCTTCTACGAATGATAAAGCCTGGGATAGAGCTGACTCAGGAATTGATGGCGAACTTTTCTTAGCAGAAGAACAAAGCAGTGGGCGTGGACGCATCGGTCGTTCGTGGCATTCTCCACAGGGAGCTGGAATTTATCTGTCGTTTTTGGCGAAGCTTCGTTTGGAAAGTGCGAATCATCCGTACATAACCTGTGCTATCGCTCTTGCTCTTGCGAACACTATTGAGCAATACAGTCAGCTGCCAGTAGAAATTATGTGGCCCAATGACATTTTTATTGGCGATAAAAAAGTTGCAGGGATTCTAGTGGAATCACGAAGTTCTCATCCAGGAATCTATGTTGTCGGTATTGGCATTAACATAAATCATACGAAACAAGATTTTCCTGAACAGCTTAAGGATATTGCTACAAGCTTACGAATCGAGCGCCAGGCAGGTTTGATTCATCGGGTCCGTTTCCTGCGTCTTCTGCTTTTTTATATTGATAATGTTTATGTTCAGCTTCGTAAGAAGAAGTACGAACGAATTGGACAGGCTTGGCTTGAGTTTGTTCAACTCGTGGGCAGAGAGGTAAGGCTGAAGGCCAACAGTGAAAGCTTTTATGGAAAGCTTTTAGAGCTTGATTTAAATAAAGGAGTGAAGCTTAAAGTTGAAAAAGGAAAAGAGCTCAGCTTTCGCTGTGAGCATGTAACAAGCATTAAACCAATAGAACTCTTGCCCAAAAAGCCGAGTACTTGAGCATTTCCAAGAGCAAAGAAGCTATCACGGTATAAGCAGCTTGGAAGGGAGAAAATGGGCGGTCAAACGGGGCTCGAACCCGCGACCTCCAGAACCACAATCTGGCGCTCTAACCAACTGAGCTACTGACCGCACCTTTTTCTTAGGAGGCGATAATAACTCTCTTCACCTCAAGAGAGAATAAAAAAAGAGGATAGAAAAACGTAGAACTTAAAAAAGCTTCGAACTTAGAAAAAACAGTAAATAGAAAAGCTTTTAAAAAAAGAGGTTCGTACACAAGCTTTTTAAGGGAAGAGATATAGGGCTTATTAAAGAAACGAGCAGGCCGTAAACATATAAAACTTCATAAGCCCAGAAGTTTAATTTTATGCTATTTTTCAATCTTTTGCATTCAGGATAAATGACTTTACAACAAGCTCAGATCAGTGTTTTTTTTACCGGCGGCACCATAAGCATGACCCATGCGCCGAGTGGTGCAATTGTGCCTACGCTTAAAAGTCAAGACCTTGCTTGTGCTGTCCCTGTGCTTGAAGAGACTTTTCAGCTTAAAAGTATAGACTTTGGCCAGTTTCCAGGTCCACATATGAACTTTGAACGGGTGTTGGAGTTAGCTGCTCAAGTACGAGCTGAATTCCAGGCTGGGGCTGCAGGAGTTGTGATTGCCCATGGAACAGATACCTTAGAAGAAAATGCTTTTTTACTGGATTTACTCCATGATGACGAGCGACCAGTCGTATTCGTAGGCGCCATGCGTGCTCGAGATGAACTAAGTTGGGATGGGCCGGTTAACCTTTTTTCGAGTTGTCTTGTGGCCAGTCACCCTGCGGCTCGTGGTCGTGGTGTATTAGTTGTGATGAACAATACGATCCATGCTGCGAGCGAGGTTACCAAAACTTATACCGAAGCTTTGGATACGTTTGTAAGCCCGAATGCCGGGCCGTTAGGTGTTATAGATCGCTATCAACCACTTTTTTATCGTTCAGCGTTACGTCGAATACATATTCCAAATCCTCAAGAATTCAGCTACGTGGAGCTTTTGGAAGCGAACGTTGGAAATCAGGGAAAGTTGGTAGACTTTTGTGTTGAAGCAGGTTGTAAGGGGCTTGTTGTCTCAGCCATGGGCAGGGGGAATGTTCCTCCGCTTATGGCAGAAGCTCTTGCTCGAGCTCTTGAAAAAGGGGTTAAGGTTGTGATCACGTCTCGTTGTTGGGGTGGAAGGGTTGCTCCTTTGTATGGCTATTTCGGTGGAGGAGCAAATCTTCTTGAGATGGGGGCGCTTTTTGCACCCTGGTATAACCCACCAAAAGCGCGGATTATTCTTGGACTTGCTCTTGCAGCCGGTTTCGATGACCAAAAATTAAGAGACATTTTTGATTCTCCGTTGCCTGGAGAGGACCACATACATAGGGGAATCCTATGATGGGTTTTCAACAGGAACTTGGGCAAAAGCAATTACGAATACTGATAAGCGCTGGTCCAACCCGTGAATACCTTGATGATATTCGTTATCTGTCCAATAATGCTACGGGAACTTTAGGTTCGCTATTGGCTGAACAAGGTTTGAAGCAAGGTGCACAGGTGATCCTGGTACAAGGTCCCTGTCAGGCTCAGTCTCCTGAAGGGGTTACTTTAAAGAAGGTTGTTTCAGCTGCTGAGATGTTTGAGAGCATCCAAAGAGAAATCAAGCAGGCCGATATTTTTATTTCAAGTGCAGCAGTGGCTGACTATAGACCCAAAAAACGTTTTTCAGGAAAGCATAAGAAGGCTGCACAAGATCTTTCCTTACCCCTTGAGCCTACAACTGACATCCTTGCCTGGGTGGGACAAAACAAGTCTGACAGGCTCATGACAGTGGGGTTTGCCCTTGAAAGTGACCCAGATCCAAAGCTTGCCTGGAATAAACTGAAGGCCAAGCGTTGCGATTTGCTTGTGCATAATTCTCCTGAAAATTTTGGGCGTGAAGGAGGGGGACTTCTTCGGATCATAAGTCCAGAAGGTTTATGTTTTGAGGGGGAACTCAAAAAAGCAGCGCTGGCAGAAAAACTTATGAGCCTGATCCTTGAATTGTATCAAAAAAAGCAAACGCGCTGAAATCTCTCAGTTTTGTTCAGAGAGCCATTATTTTTTAGACAGGGCCTCTTATTTTTTACGATAAAAGTCCGCGAGATTGAGCCTCAGGTTTTGATATTAGAGAGCTTCTTGCTTTGGCGTGCGCACATAGGCTCGCCACTTTGCCGCAAGTTGCTTGGGGTCCTGATCATGAGCCTCAAGCCCTGAACGTTCAAAATCCCAAAAGGCTTCGACCAGAAGGATCTGAGCTTCGTGTTTTGCCATTGACCCATCAGCAACAAGAGAACCAATAAAACGAGAATAGTGAAGGTATTCCTGGTTCTGAGTCATGGTTTGCTTTCTTGCTGACTTGAGGGAATGGTGCTTGAGGTGTTCAACTCAACATCCGAGACCTCGGTTTGTAAATTTAAGAAAGATATATCCTCCTCATCGGCAAAAAGAAAAAAATGCTGAAGGTTTTAGGACAATTTCTCAAAAACTTTTTATTCCATGGGTTATGAAGGCTGGGCGCTATTGTGTGGATGCTCTTGAGGAAAGAGGGCAAAAAAATATGAAGCTGGAGAGCGAAAAAATGTTCAATGGTATAGCCCGCAAAAAAATGCACCAAGAGCTTTGCATGTTGCTCTTCCATTGAAAATAGTTGTGCCTTTGTGGTTTCTTTTTTGTAGACCATAATCGTAGCCCAAAGTAGGGTGTGTTGTAGATAATTTCATGAGTTCTCCATTGGTGATTTTTCGGATAAAACCTGTTCATAACGCAATGGGCTTTGTTCGTGATAACAAGAGTTTGAGCAATACTTTAAATACCAGTGGGCTTAGAGGATTGGTGTAAATAAAGCACGAGTATTTTTGGTATAGAATAGAGAAATACGTGTTTGATAAGGATGTTTTAAAAGATTCCTGACACAATGAGGAATGATCGCCTGATTGCTTCGCTGAAAATCCAGGTGATCCGCCCCGCATGAAACGGATACCGATATCTCGCCTCCCTTCAGAGCAGCCTCTGCCCTACAGTGTATGGCATGAGTCTGGTCGTCTTCTCCATGAAAGAGGAGAACTTTTCACGGCAAAACATCTTTATCTTTTGCAAGATGCAGGTATTCGCGAGGTTTACACCGCAAGCCGTCTTGACAACCCTGAAAAAATACGTGAAGACCTTAAAGTTAAGCTCGCTACGAATATTGGGCTTTGTCATGGTGATGTTATCATGCGTCCAGTGTTTTCGGAGGATGGTCAATTGATCGTTGAATCCGGAAAATTTGTTGATGATGATACGATTGCTTTTCTTCTTAAAAATAATATCAGCGCAGTATATGTTGCCAAGAGTGAGCTTGAACTTCATCTCGATCAGGTCAGTAAGTATCGTAAAAACTATAAGCGTTATATTCAGGATAAGCATCCTTTATCTGGATTTTCCGAGCAAAGTCTTGGAGACCAGGTTCGAATCATGATGAAGGATCTTAAAGTTGTTAACCAGCTGGAGGCCCTTCATCCTCGTCATCTTCGGGTGCAGATTAAGGGGATTCCTTTGCTCAAGCGTCTTCCTTCTCTTGATCCGGAGCGTCTTCGCACAAAAAAAGAAGTAGAAGAAATTATAAGTCTTTATGATGAGTGCGAAATGAAGATAGAAGAACTCTTCAAAAAGCTGACTTTAGAAAAGAAAGTGTCATTAAGGGAAATCGATGAAGTTATCGCCAATATGCTTAAAATGGCGCTTAAAGACCGATCTTTAATGCTTGCTATTATGCATCAGCCCCATCAGGGGGAATACCTTTATCGCCATACTCTTAACGTTGTAACTCTTTGTGTTAATTTAGCACTTCTCCTTGGATATGACGAAGAGCATCTGAAGCAGCTTGCCTATGCTGCTTTTTTCAATGATGCTGGTATGCTCTTGGTCCCAGATTTCATTCGCAACAAAACAGGTGCCCTTACGGAGCAAGAACAGATCGAGATACGAAACCATACGACTTACTCCGTCAGGCTTGCTTTGCGAATTGAGGGGATTCCCCAGATGCTTCCTTTAATTATTTTTCAAACCCAGGAGCGGCTTGATGGATCAGGTTATCCGAAAGGCAAAAAAGAATATCAGATACATGACCTTGCAAAGGTTGTGAGTGTTGCTGATATTTATTCTGCCATGATTGCCCAGCGGCCATATCGGAAAGGGGAGCTGCCCTATAAAGCCCTTGAAGAGCTTATTCTCCTTGCAGGTCAGCGAAAATGCGATTCTGTCACAACCCGAGCCTTACTTCAGGCCATTAACCTTTTCCCAATTGGAACCTGGGTTGAGATGTCTGATAAAAGCCTTGGAGTTGTAACCTGCCCTAATGAGCGCGAGTATGCTCGTCCTTTTGTCAGAATTGTTTATCGTGAAAACAAAAAGGTCAATGAAGAGTTGCTTGTTGAAATGCGAACAGAGAAACTTCTCAAGATAGATCATGCTGTTGCACCACCTCCTGGAAGTAATGCCCTGGAAGCTTTTTATAAGAACTAAAGCTTTTTATAAGAGCTAAAGCCTTTTGCAGGAGCTAAGTCTTTTGAGGGGCTTGAAGTTTAAGCTTCAGGAGCCTTTCCTTGGGTCCAAACTTTTCTTTTCAAGCTTGCCACTCTTGTCTGGCGGAATTTCTTCAGCTTGTTATCTCAATAGAAAGTCTTGGTAATGGCATAAAACCCCCATGCCCTGGGATAAAAAGAGGCCGGGAACTTGATACAGCCTCAATATAAACTTATAAAAAGAACCTAAGGTGTGGTGCAAGAATCTTAAAAGTTTCGTTTGCCGAGAGAAATACTGACAATTGATTCTTGCGATGAGCTGTTCGCTGCAAAGAAAATGCGCTGCTCACCTCGGTAAACAACCCATGTTGGATCGGCAACAAAGCCAATATCAGTAGGATTACGAATGTCGAAGACCATGTTGCCGTTTGTGCTCAAAATTCCGAAGCCATCACCTCCAGCGGGAAGAACTTGTCCGTCACGATTGTGAGTTTTTGAAACCGTTGTAAAAATGATCATATCTCCCATCGGAGACCAGCGTGGCTGGATGGCCCCATAGTTTTCTGAAGTCGGAAGAAAAGTGACAATTCCACTTTCACAATCATAAAGACGGATCCCGTACCAGTTGGCACCTGATTTACGATAGTCCTGATAGGCAAGTCTTTTCTTTGACGAATCAGGAGCAAAAGAAGGGTGAATCCCCGTAAGAGGCCGCCCCTGGTTTGAAACGAGCTGGCCTTGTTTCACGATCTTAGGGTAACCGCTCTTGCTCTTAAGAGGGCTATCTTGAGATTTATCTTGCTGATTAGGAAGCTCTGCAAAGGATGAGATTAAAGAGTAGCTTTGGTGAGAAAGTCCAAGATTTGTTTGTTTATGGGAGACATTTTCTTGCCATGATTTTTCAAGTTTGGGTTTTGTACTGGTTGGATAGTTCGAAAAATCGAGGTAATTGAGCACATAGTCATCAAGGTTTTCTGACCAGCGAGAATAAACGATGCTCATGCTGTCAGGGGACCACGTAGGGTGAATTTCATCACTTGAACTTGAGGTAAGGGCTACTGCGGGGAGGCTTAAGTTATGAAGGTCTATCAAGAAGATATCCCAGTTCCCTCTCGTATTCGCTCCAAATGTTAAGTAGCGGCCATTGGGGCTTACCCTTGGCCACATTTCATCACCGGAAAAATCAGTCAGCATGGTTAAGGCTTTTGACTCCGAGCCTTTTCGGTAGATGTTAAAGCCGCTGCCATCGCGATCTGAGGCGAAGTAAAGAAAGGTTGTTTCACCATCGTTATAAACTTCCGGGTGAGTATCAATCCCTTTTTGTCGCGAGGTATGGACTCGGTAAGATAAGAGAGAAGAAGGTATTTGTGCTTCATCAAAAGACTTTAAACCGAATGCGTTTGGTGTTGTATTTTCATGGAAGTTCGTTGCCACAGGATCTTGGGGTTTTGTGCTCGATGGTCCGGGGAAGTTGCAGGCTGTAAAAAAACTTCCAAGTAGAAGGGTGATCCCCATGAAAGTCGAAATTCTAGCGATTGAGATATTCAGCATAAAGGTGTTCTCACGAAGTAAGTATGTTTGAATGGGTTTCTGTCTGCTGTGAATCACATAATATTTATCAAAAATATTGCGGCTTAACGATTTGTAATTGTTCTGAAATATAGCACTTCCAGGTTAAAGCTTCCACACCTATTCTTTTTCTGTTAAGCCCTGTTTTTTGTGCTTTCGTTTATCTTAATGCCTTTTGCTCTCAATGCATAAAGCGTAGGGCAGAGCTCTTGTCAGGTTTGGACCTGTTCTTATAACACTTTTTACGTATTCTCTATAGACCGATATATCTTTCTTATATCGGCATATCGGGCTTTAAACTTGGGGTATTATCATATTTCGATTTTGAAGGGAGAAGCTCAGCCTGGATAAGAGAAAAACTCTGAAAAAAAAGGCTTTGAAAGCAGCTCTAACTCAAGGGGAAAAGCCAAATCAAATTTCCTGAAGCTTTGAGTTTTCCACATTCATACGTGGAAAACAAAGATAAAAATTGGGGGGATCACCCTTTAAACTTTATAATATTTCTTCACAGGCATGTAGATAAAGACATCATCTTGCCATAAGTGGCTTTTTTAGAATGATTTACGACAGTGCCTTAATGGCAGCTCGAATAGCATTGAAATAGAGAGGCTTGAATAGTTTTCTGACAGACCTTGAGGGCTTATTTCTCCACAAGTTTTCCACAATTTAGTTTTTCTTGTCTTTATGGCATTTTTACAAGATCTTTGAATTTTTCGCATGGGCCCGGCTTCAATCTCATTCATGAACAAAAAGAATAAATGAATCTTTCTCTTAGAAATTTTGAAGGAGCAAGAGTTCTTGAGAAACCTTCGCTTTTGAAAAAAGAGGCTTTAAGGAAAAACCTTTATGCTAAGAATGTGACGATGGCATGCTCATTAATTGGATGCCGCCTTTTTTCCTCAGGATGTTATGGCTTATACCTGAAAGCTGAGGCAATTCCTGTGCTGCTTGGTTAAAAATGCTTGCGGCAGAAAGGACAGGCGATTGATGGTCAGGATCGTCTAAGCGGTCTATGAATTCTTGCAAGATCAGAATATCAGAGATTCCACCAACATCTGGTAAAGCCTTTCTGAAGGCTTGCAGGCGCCAGTCCTGGTTGATAAAGCTGCCATCTTTTTCAGCATGACTTTGGATTGCCAGTGTGTAATCACATTTATGGCAAAAAGCATCATCATAAAGAGCCATACCAATGGTGCATTCTGCTTTGTCCATGCTCTGGGAGAGTTCTTCGGGAATATAAGCATCCCAAGCGTTGTTGACGATCCACAGAGTTTTAATTTTACCGGCTTTGAGCTTTCCAACTAAAGCTTGAAGAGATACCTGGGGGTTGTCAATGTTGAAGAGCAGCTCTAAAGCTTTTTGATTCGGGTTGCGATCTGCTGCTTGTTTGAACTTTAAGAAAGTTTCGGGCCATTCTTCGGAAGGGCGAGCAATTGCTCCAAAACTTTCACAGCCGAGCAGGTCCTTAAAGAGCTTACGGCAGAGGTAGAGCTCTTCAAAAGTTTGGCTGGCGTTCAGAACAACCCCAAGGGAACCTGGTTCCGTATCAAGGTGTTTTTTAAGGCGATCGTGGATCGCGGTGTAGGCATCAGTCCAAGCGATACCATCTTGGCTTTGTTTGGTGCGTGGTTGAATCAAGCGATCACTTCGATTGATCCATTGGTAGTTTTCTTTACCACTGTTACAGGCCCACCAACCATTTACAGCCTGATTTTCAACCGCCATTACACGTTTGATAACTCCACCAAGATTGTCATAACGCACATTACAGCCTTGAGCACAGAGGTTGCAGATGCTGGGGTTTTCCTCAAGGGACCACACTCGTGCTTCGTAGAGAAAGTCATGGTTCTTGAGTGCACCGACAGGGCAGACCTCAACAGTGTTAAGATCAAGACCATTGTTGATTGGTTCGCCAGGAAATGTGTCTATGGTTGTGCGATCGCCTCGGTTGACAAAACAAAGTTCCGAAGTCCCTGAAATCTCATCACAAAAGCGTATGCAGCGAGAACACTGAATGCAGCGAGTCCCAAAAAAATCAATAGTTGGTCCAAGTTGCTTAATATGGGCGCGTTGTTTGGTATCGACAAAACGTGAGTATCCTCGTCCAAAATCAAAAGCATAATCCTGAAGACGACATTCCCCGGCTTTATCGCATTCAGGGCAATCGAGAGGATGGTTGATCAATAAGAACTCTTGAACGCCGTGCTGGACTTTTTTGACACTTTCAGAGCGTGTGTCAATCTCAAGTCCTGCCCGTACGACATTGGTACAAGCAGTTGTTGGCATAGTTACCTTTTGAACCTGATCACCACGTCTCATTTCTTGTGTAATATTGACAAAGCACATGCGGCAATTCCCGGAAACAGAAAGTCCTGGGTGCCAGCAATAGTGCGGAACGTAATGCTCTCCGCCTTCAGCCTGGTCTGGATAGGGGATCGGGTCTTCTTCTGGGCTCTTTTCATCACGTTCTTCTTTGCCATACTTCGGAGCATCGAGACGACCAATTTTAAGCAGTTCTGCCAGCAGATTTGCACCTTCAGGTAAGAAATATTCCTGGTCATCCACCAGTACTTTGACGTATTTTGGCTGATTGCTCATATTATTATCACCGTTTATTTGTTTGAGAACACTATCCAACAAAGCAAATCTTCAGGGTGTGGTAATCAGTATTCTCTAATAAGGTAAACAAACCTGGTTCTCAAATTCTTCTTATACGTACTTCCACTATGCTGAAGCAAGGCTTTTATTCTGGCACTACTATAAGATTGCTTATACTTTTCTATAATTCAGATGTTTTATTAAAAAGTTTAAAGGTGAATACATTCTTTTTCAGCTAAAGCAGCAGCTTCCATTAACGTTTCGCTGAGGGTTGGATGGGCATGAATTGTTTTGACAATTGATTCTGCATCAGCCTCAAGCTCACGGGCAAAGGTATATTCAGCAATCAATTCAGTCGCCTCTGAACCAATAATGTGGGCCCCCAGGATTTCTCCATAAGGTTCTGAGACAAGCACTTTTACAAAGCCTTGTGTTTCTCCAATCCCCTGGGCTTTTCCAGAAGCCTTGAAAGGAAACTTGCCAACTTTGTAAGGGCGTTTTTGTTCTTTAAGGGCTTGTTCAGTCAGTCCGACACTCGCAACTTGAGGTTGACAGTAGGTGCAGCCGGGAATGTTAGTAACCTCAAAAGGCGCTGGTTCTTTGCCCGCAATTTTTTCAACGCAGACTAAAGCTTCGTGGGTGGCCTTATGGGCTAGCCAGGGAGGTCCAGCAACATCGCCAACAGCATAAATTCCTTTGATGTTGGTGCACCCAAAACCATCAACCACAATTTTTCCAGGGGCTGTTTTCACACCGACAGATTCCAGACCAAGATTTTCAATATTGCCCTGAACCCCGACAGCAATCAAACAGTAACTGCTTTTAAGGGTATGTTCTTTACCTTTTTGCTGATAAACGACCTTTGCGCCTTTGCCATCTTTTTTGGCCGATAGCACCTTTGCGCCGGTTAAAATTTTAATGCCCTGGCGCTTGAACTGTTTTTGGAGTTCAGCTGAAATATCATGATCTTCAAGGGGTACAATTCGATCAAGAGCCTCTATAATCGTTACTTCAACTCCAAAGGCGTTAAAGAAGTAGGCAAACTCTGAGCCGATCGCACCTGAACCTACAATCGTAATACTTTCAGGAACTTCAGGTAGAACCATAGCCTCTTTTGATGTAATAACCCGATCACGATCGATTTCCATGCCAGGAAAGGCGCGGGGACGCGCGCCTGTTGCCAGAATAATATGTTGAGCGCGAAGCTTTTGGCTGGACTTTCCGTCCTGGTCAAAAATTTCTACGCTGTCTTTTGAGATAAGTTTTGCACGCCCCTTAATGGCATCAACTTTGTATTTTTTGAAAAGGAATTGGATTCCTTTGTTCATGTTTTCAGCAACTTTTCGGGACCGTCCAATAACCTTTGAAAAATCAAAGCGGGCTGACTGAACTTCGATCCCATAATCCTGGGCTCGTTCAGACACAAGATGCCATGTTTCAGCGTTTTTAAGCAAAGATTTTGTGGGAATGCATCCCCAATTCAGACAAATTCCACCCCAATGTTCTGCTTCGATACAGGCTGTTTTGAGACCAAGCTGTGCAGCTCGTATGGCTGCGGGATAACCGCCGGGGCCTGCTCCGATTACAATAAGATCATAGCTTTTATCTGGCACTTTTATTTTCCTTCAAACTCGGTGGACGTATGGTCGACCCTTATTTAATTGATAGAACGTGTATGAGATCTGTGGCTCTCATAAAAAATGTGATGGTTAGCCAAGTATAAGCAGAAGCTGAAAAATTCCAAACTTCCTTTTGAGAGCCTTTGATATTTTTTTAAGTTTACTCATGTTTGGGGCTTGAGAGATGGAATGAAACAAAGAGAGGCGCATGAAAAGAGATATGTTAAAAGAGCTGATTGAAGCTATACACTTGTGTTTGGGATAGTAAAGTGCGGTTGATGTGTTAGAGGGAAGGATGTTCGTGTAGAATTTCCATGCGCATGGTGGATAGTTGAGGGGGCAGGTTGCTCAGCGAATGCTCAAAATGGAAGTTATAGAAAATAATATATGCAGTAAATGGATTCAGGCCGGGTCAAGAAAAAGGGTTGATAAGGAAAAGGTTTCATAGCATGAAAATGAGTTTCCAGATAGCTGTGAATGACTACAACCAAGAGCTTTTTGTTCAGGTTAAGAAAGTACTTGAACAGAGAGAAGGTGAATCCCCTGAGCATATTATTCTGAAGATGCTGGCGGCAGCGCTTTATTATGAGCCGGATATTGCCATTGAACCCCATGGTATTGATCAGAAGTATAAGCCTGATTTGTGTGTTGAAAACGAAGCAGGTCAGCCCAAGATCTGGGTTGAATGTGGGAAACTCAAACCGGAAAAACTTGTGAAGCTAACGCGCCGTTATCGAGAGACGACTTTTCTCGTTGTTAAGCAAACTTTGCAGGAAACACAAGCTATTGCGAACAGTATTTCAAAGGATGTGCATAAGCGTGCACGCATTTATTACCAGAGTTTTTCAGAGCATTTCATTGCCCAGGTTGCCCAGGAGCTTTGTGGTAAAAATGATTGGGTGGTAACCATTTCTGATAATCAGCTTGAGCTTTATACTGGGACGAAGAGTTTTAGCACAACACTTTATCAAAGCGAGCGCGCACTGCCTCAGGGAGACTATCGCTCAGCCTATGGCAGTACTTCGGGTGAAGATCCTTTGGAGCTTACGGCTTCCAGTATTCGAAGAGAAGCTTTTCTTCCATAAATAATTCTTGAGGGAGTGCCTGGGGAGCGCTTGGAGAATGCCTGGGTTTGGTCAAAAAATATTTGGGCATTGAGGTGCACATATCATTTCAAGGCATCGTTTCGCAGGGAAAGGAAGCTCAAAGATGAAACATGCCCTGGTTGCCATTCAGCCTTTTGTTTCTTCTTTTTGTGATGGTTCCCAAAATGAGCTTGTAAAGCTCATGTGCTTGGGAGTTGAATGTCTGGAGCTTCGGCTGGATTTTTTTCTGGCAGAGAAGAAAAGTCATTTTTCTTTTCGTGAGCTCAGTGCAAAATTGGCTGTGATTGATCGGTTTTTGTCACAGCATGCTGTGAGCGATATGCCTCAGGTGCAAGTGATTGGGACATGCCGGCGAACTTGTGATGGTGGTGTCTGGCAAGGAGCTGAAAGCCTTCGTCGAGATCTCTTTCAGCTGATACTTGATGCGGGATTTACTCATCTTGATCTTGAAGTTGATTTTGAATTCGCTGATGCTCTGATCTCAAAAGCTCAAGCTCGGGGTGCCAAAATTATTCGCAGCTACCATAATCTTCAAGAGACTCCTCCCCTTGAAGAGCTGGAAGGATGTGTTGCAAGGCTTGCCCAAGGGGCTGGAGATATCTTAAAATGTGTAAGTTTTGCTCAAAACCTTAAGGATAATTGGATTTATCAGAAGTTGCTTCTTCAGGATCACAAACGTCCTTTGGCAGCTTTTTGTATGGGGCCTCAAGGAATCTTTTCCAGAATCTTTGGAAAGGAATGGGGCAGCGTATTCAATTATGGAGTCGTTCCAGGTTATGAGAATTTCCTGCCCGAGATCCCTTCTTATCAGAAACTTTTGCGACTTTATCCGTCTTCACTGAGTCAAAATACTGAACAACTAGCTCTTGAGCAAAAAGAAGAAATCAAGCCGCAAAATAGTAGGCTACAGAAGCATGCTCTTTATGCCGTTGTGGGGCAGCATGTTCGCACAAGCTTAAGTCCGTATTTACACATGAATCTCTTTCCTGCCCGCCGTGTTTCTAAACGTCTAGAAAAGCATGAACATGAAGGAGAAGTAAAAGCCAAAACACAGCAGAATGAAGCTTTTGCCTTCAGATATTTTGATCTTGAATCGCGTTGTTTTGAGCAAGCGTTAGAATTTACTCAAAACGCTGGAATTCGAGGATTAAGTGTTACCCATCCCTTCAAAGCTCAAGCTGCTGAGCTGGCACAGAGTGAAGGAGGAAAAGGACTTCAGGAAGCAAACACGCTATTTTTGAAAGAGGCCGGTTGGTGTGCTGCGAACACGGACCAAGCTGCTTTTCGTGAAGATTTAAGAGAGGTCTTTTCAGATCAAGAGCTTTCTCAGTCACGGGTACTCGTTTGGGGGTACGGAGGCAGTGCGGGAGCTGTTGTGGGTGGACTTCAAGCTTGTGCTGGGGAAATCGTTGTGGGCGGAAGGAATCTGCAAAAGGCTCAAGCCTTTGCTCAGGCCAGGGGCGTCAAATCTTTCCCTGGTTCATCACCAGCTGCTTTTGATCTTATAGTGCATTGCACTCCTCTTGGTATGTTGGGGGGGCAAGCTCCTGATTCTCTTCCTTTTAAACTGAAGGACCTTGCTTTGCATGAAAAGAGCCTTTTTTATGATCTTGTTTATAATCCTCTGGAGACTCCTTTGATGGCTGAAGCTCGATCCATGGGGTTCAGAACGCGGGGTGGGCTTGGTATGCTTGTCAAACAAGCGGCACTACAACAAGAGGTGTGGTTTGGTGCGCGCTATTCAGCCCAAGAACTCTGTTTGCTGGAAAAAGCTGCCCAAGACACTCTAGAGTTTTCGCCAACAGCACATCATCGAAGATTCAGGCCGGCACGGCGAATTGCTCTGGTTGGCTATCGTGGGGTTGGAAAAAGTACTTTGGCACCTTTATTGGCTGAGGTTTTAGAATTACCTGATTATGATCTTGATGCTCTGATCGAAAGAGGAGAGGGCGAAGATATAGCAAGCCTTTTTGAAACCCGTGGAGAGGCGGGTTTTCGTCAACTTGAATATAAGTATTTGCGTGAAGTATGTATAAACGAGCCTGCTTTTATACTTGCTTGCGGTGGTGGAAGCCTTGAAGAAGAAAGCTTACGCCGTTTTTTATGGCAACATGCAACTGTTATTTACATGCAAGCTTCGCAGCAAACGTTGCTTCAGAGGCTCAAACAGGATTGCCAAAGAAGGCCAAATTTAACGGCAAAAAAAGGATCTTTTGAAGCCGAGCTTCAAGAGCGTTTACCACGGCGTTTAGTTCATTATGAAGCTCTGGCAGATTATATATGCTCAAGCGATCATAAGGACATCCATCAGGTTCGAGATCAGATTTTGAAATTTCTGCTTAAGAGTTAATTCCGATACACCAGGCCTGAGGATATGTTAAGGTTCTTATCAGCAGAAGTTTTGAGGTTCATAAGCAGTGATGGTCGGTGGTTGAGTTTCGTGAAAAGAAGGTAAAATGATCACTCGTTTTTTTAGTGTTATAGGGGATTCCCCTGCTTTTTTGTTGATTTTTTCAGGACTTTTCGGGTTATGCCTCGGAAGTTTTGGAAATGTTGCAATTTTTCGTTTGCCACGAAGCTGTCTTTCAATCGTAAAGCCAGGCAGCTTTTGTCCCAGCTGCAAAACCCCTTTACGCTGGTTTGATAATATTCCCCTGGTGTCGTGGCTTGTGCTTCGGGGAAAGTGTCGGTTTTGCAAAAGCAAGATTCCTTTTCGTTACCTGGCCGTAGAGCTTTTCGTTGGTTTGCTTTTTGTTCTTCTGGCCTGGCAGATTTTGCTTGTTCCAGAGACTTCGGAGCAAGCCTTCAGGGATTATCTTCTCTTTCATGCATCAGGAGGAGCTCAGATGAATTATGCTGAACTCGTTGCTTCGTTTCAGGTTCAGCGTCTTTTCCTTTTTGTTTTCTGGGCATTAGGCTCTACGGCTTTAGTGATTGCCAGTGTGATCGATATGCAGCTTAGGATTATCCCTGACACTATTTCGCTTGGGGGGGCTCTTGTTGTTTTTGTGGCTGCGCCTTTTGTTCCGCTTGTTCATGCCTGGGGATTGTCTCCAGAACTTTTTTCTCAACCGATGATCTTTTCCCAATCAAGCATTCCAAATGAGTGGTTACGAACATGGCTTTCTACAGGGCTGGTTATGCTGATAGCTGCCAGTAGTTTGTGGTTTGTCGGGTTTATAGGAGAAAGACTTGCTCCTCAGGCTGCAGCTCAGGCTGGAGGGGCTATGGGACTTGGAGATGTGAAGCTTGTGATGCTGCTTGCTGGTTTGCTTGGTTGGCAAAAGCTTCTTCTGGCTTTTCTTGTGGCTGTTTTTGCCGGAGCCCTTTTTGGTTTGCCTGTTTTGATCAAGAAGTGGAGTGGAAAGGAAGTTGATACAAGTTTACCCTTTGGCCCATTTCTAGCCTTTGGAACGATACTTGTGATGCTGGCAGCAAGGCCTCTTTTTGAAGCTTTTATTGCTTATATGCGTATAGGTTTGGCGAATTAGCAACTGTCGAATTACAGGAATATAAATCCATGGCCAGGGAAAATCCTTTTATAAGCATTAATTTTACGGACCTTTCAGTTGCTGAAGCGAAGGTCTCAGTGCTTGATCATGCTTTTCTTTTCGGCGATTCTGTCTATGAAGTGATACGAACATGGAATGGCAAGTTGCTTTTTGCTCAGGAGCATTTTGAGCGTTTACATCATTCTGCTGATGGTATTCATATGTCTTTGCCCTATTCTGACCAGGAGTATCGCAAAGAGCTTGAACGACTTCACAAGCGCTCTGGTTTTGAAGAAAGTTCACTGCGTTTAATTGTAACTCGAGGGATTGGCAGAGCAGAGCTTTCTCCTCTTTCCTGTCATTCTCAAAGTTCAATTGCCATTGCCCAGCCTTTATCCCTTTGGCCTCAAGAGCTTTATGAGCAGGGAGGACGTTTAAGCCTTTATCGTAAGCCTACCAGTTGGTCATCCCCAGGGTTAAAAACAGGGCGGGCATTGAGTCATGTGCTTGCTTCCCGCCAGGCCCGAGAAGAGGGAGCGGTTGATGCTATTCTTTTTGATCAGCAGGATTACGTACGCGAGTGCACGACCTCCAATTTTTTTATGGTAAAGGAAGATAAAGTTTTTACACCAGAACTTGATATCGGTGTACTGGCAGGTATTACAAGGGCAAAAGTTCTTCTGCTCTGTGAGCGTTTGAATATTCCTTATGAAGAGGGGCGCTATAAGATAGAAACGTTTTTAGATGCCGATGAACTCTTTATTACAAGCAGCAGTCGAAACGTTATGCCGATTACCTGGATTGAAGATCAAAGCATTGGCAGTGCAGAACCCGGTCCTGTGACTCGAACCTTAATGAAGGCTTATGAAGAATTGAGCGAGGCCAGCCTTGCCAAAGATGTTTGAGGATGTTGATAGGTCTGCTAGTAGAAAGTTAAAGAGTTTATGGCAAGGTTTTTAATGATCATAAATCCTGTTTCTGGGGCGGGTAAAGGCTTAGCCTTGGGACAGGCTGCTGCAGGAGTTTTGATTGAAAAGGGCCATAGTGTAAGCCTTATTCCTACTGAAAGGGCGGGGCATGCTGCTGAACTCTGTGATGGGCAAGAGTTTGCTGGGGCAGATGCTGTGCTGGTCGCTGGAGGAGATGGAACCCTCCATGAGGTGATCAATATTCTCAGGTCAAAGCCAAAGCCCTTGGGCATCTTTCCTCTTGGTACGGGCAATGTTCTGGCAAAAGAGCTTCGACTTGGGAAAGAGCTTAAAGCTATGCTGAAGCCGATACTTGCCTGGAAAGTGCGCAAGATAGATCTTTGTCAGATTGAAGGGGGAAGGTGTTTTGTTTGCATGCTCAGCGCTGGTATTGATGGCAGAATAGTTCAGCTTTTAGAAGCAAGGCGCACTGGCCGAACCATGAAGATGTATGAATATATTCCCCTTTCAACCCAAGCCTTGCGTGAGGCAAACTATCGAAATTTGCATATAAGCATTGGCGGTAAAGAAGTTGAAGAAAAGCAGAATTACTGCGTGTTAGCAAACACCCATAGTTTTGGCGGCCCCCTTGAAATGGTCAGTCAGGCTTGTTGTGACGACGGTTTTATGGATGTTTTAAGCGCATCGTTTAATGTGCGACGGTATTATGTCCCCATGATTGCCATGGCGTTTTTTAAACAATTGATGCGTTTTCCAGGAGTGAAAATTCGTCGAGTGAAAGATGCTGTATTACGTGTCCAAGGAGGAAGCCCTGTGCCTTATCAGCTTGACGGAGAATTTGGTGGTTTGATTGAGCCTGGTAAATCTTTGGAAGTGAAGCTTCTGCCGCAAGCCCTGGAAGTCTTTTGCTCTTGAATGCGTGTTTAAGCTTCTATGAAGCATAGAGGTAGAGGTTAATAGAAATCTGTTTCGTCATTATGTTGAGACATGAGATAACGGGAGCTCCATGGTAAAGAGTTCAGACTCTCTTAAGATTCGCCAGGCGGCAGGCTTTTTTGTCTATCGTTTAGAGCCAGCAGACCAGGCTCCGAGCTTTTCCTTGCTTTTATTGCATAGTGCTCGCCACCAGGAATGGGGCATGCCGAAGGGACATTGGGAGCAGGGGGATGAAGATCTCCTTGCCACAGCGCAGCGGGAGTTGGAAGAAGAGACGGGAATTCAAGATCTACTGGTCCACTCGGGCTTTCGTGCTAAGCTTTGTTATCGCGTAAGTGCTGATATCAAAGGGCAAGCATATCAAAAAGAGTTGGTGTATTTTCTCGGCTCTTATCAAGAGGGCGAGCTAAGGCTTTCTCAAGAACATGATCGCTATCAGTGGGTTTGTGAAGAGCAAGTTGCAAAATACCTTAAGCATCGAAACCTTATAAAGCTTTTTGAACGGGCCATGGACTACCTCAGGGAAAGGAGAGAAAAGTCCTAGGCATTTTGCCCAACTTTGTCTATAAGATCTCTTTTCACAAGTCTCTTCTTAACATTTGTGTGTTAAAGATTGTGTATCTCTTGAACGTAAGCTTTTGAGCATTTGGAATTTGGCTCAAGGTCGGATTGAAACCTTTTCGCAAGGGCGCAGACCAAAAAGCCCCAAGACACAGCGGTTACTCTCATGAAACTTGAATGGATTGGTCAGGCGTGTTTTTATATTCAAGCCCAAGATGGTCGCCGAATTGTTATTGACCCCTTCCAACGTGTTATTGGTCTTAAACGAGGAGAGTTACCAGCTGACGTAGCGGTTTTCAGCCATACTCATATTGATCACTGTGATCCTGGGATTGTGGCAGATGGGACTTCTGTTGTGATGGGCCCTGGCCTTCATCAGGTTGGGGGCTTTCGTTTTTTTGGCGTTCATGCTTATCATGATAAAAAAGAAGGGCTTTTGAGTGGCTCTCTGACACTCTTTTCTTTCGTGGTTGATGGGTTTCGGATTATTCACCTTTCTGATCTTGGTGAAGATCTTGATGATCAGCGGATAGAGCAGCTCGGTAAGCCTGATATTTTGCTCTTTCCAGCTGGAGAGCATACAACGCTTTCATTACCAGAGGTGGAAGCGTTGATAAAACGATTTTCTCCTGCGATTGCAGTGCCCATGTCTTTTCATCTGCCAGGACTCTTGATGCCAGCAGCAAGCCGTGAGAAAGTTGAAAAGACGTTTCCAAAATATTTAAATGGAGCGTTGATTGAGCTTATTCCAGGACAGAAGTTTACACAGGGAACGCAAATTCGAATACTTGATGCCCGTTCTTTCCCACTTTCTTCTTGAGTAAAAGTATGGTTTCTTATAAGAAGATAGAGTATGCAGAAACACGTTAGAACGCCTTATGTTGGGATAGAAAATGTCCATGCTGGTATGGAGGTTGTTGGGGATGTGGTCACTAATCAAGGCGTTACCCTCGTTCCTGCTGGCACGGTATTAGATGAATACTTGATCGAACGCTTACAACGGCGTGGTGTTAAAAAGCTGCTTGCAAACGTTCCTTCGTCCGATCCGATTAGGGAGCTTTCTGTTAAGCAGGAAATGGAAAGCCGAAATAGAGATGCAAAGAAAGTACGAGAGGCTGTGCGAGCTATGAGTGATGAAGGAACGGTCAAGCTTGAAAAAGTGGTGGCAAGAATTGAGCAGCACTTTCAAGGTTTTGATAAGGATCCAGTGATGCGACCTTTAAAGAGTGCCACTATTAACTTTTGGACCAAGCAGCTCAAGACCATGGACGAAGCTGAAGCTTAGGAATTATCGCTTCCTCAAAGCTTTAGAACCTTTTCTTTCTATAAAAATAACTATACTTCATGGAAACTTCTACGCTTAAGGCCTCCATATTTATTGTGGAGTGTTTCGTTATTTTCTTTAAATTGAGATATCTTCGAAGACGTAGAAAATGATGGGTTTGATTTCTTCTTGTTGGAAATACATGATTAAGGCTCGCACTCAGGTGAAGGAAAAATACAATGTCGAGAGCATGGCAAAACATGAATACTTGGGGGTGATCATCAAAATTCAAGTATTGATAAAAAGAGAAAGAGATTCTCGTGACCTTAGAGGACATTGAAAAAAAGCTGAGCAAGATTGATGAACTGCCAGCTTTGCCAACAATTGTTTTTGAGATTAATAACTTATTGAATAATCCAAGGACAACGGCACCCGAGCTCAGTCGTCTTATCATGCGCGATCCGGCTTTGACAGCCAAGGTTCTTAAGGTCGCAAACTCTGCTTTTTTCTCTCTTCCTAAACGCATCACTTCAGTGAACCAGGCCATTATTGTCTTTGGTTTTAACACAGTGCGTTCAATCGTGCTTTGTTCTTCGGTTATTGAGGCTTTTAATTCTTTTAAGAGTAAAATGTTTTTCTCTCAGGAAGAGTTTTGGGCTTTCAGTGCAGGAGTTGCTGCTACGGCTCGGGTCGTCGCTAGAAACGCTGGTGAGAAGAAAACGGAGAGCAGCTTTGTTGCGGGGCTTCTTCACGGCCTTGGAAAAGTTACTCTTCAAGAATTTTTTGCCGCAGAGTTTGAAGAGTCTGTTAAGCGTGCCGAAGAAGAAGGTATTTCTCTGTGGCAGGCTCAAAGAGAGGTGTTTGGAGTCAGCGATGGCGAGGTCGCAAGTATTCTGATTAAAACGTGGAAGTTAAGCCCGGATATTATTGAGCCAATACGTTTTCAGGATATGCCAGAAGAAGCTCCTGAGGAGTACCGCAAGCCATCTGCCTATTTATTGACGGCCTATGTTATCAGTCACCTGCTTGCTTTTGGAAAGCCTTTTGATCGTGTTTTGCCACAGCTTCGTCCGGAAGTCATGGAATTTGCTGGAGTGAAAGAGGAACAGTGGGACCGTCTTTTGGAGCTTGCCTTTGATGAGGCCCAAAAAGCCCAGGTTTTCTTTGAGCTATAAGGCGCTTTAATAAACACAAGGAGCAAATGCTTGAAGTATAAAAGAAGTTTTGTTGCGCTTTGAGTACTGTTTACTCGTAGTTTTATAAAACAAGAACAGGCGTTTTATGGTGATTTTATTGACTTGTTATGCTGTCTGCTAGACAAAGGAAAGAGGGCACAAATGATATCAAAAGAGCAGCTTCTCAATGCGATCCTTCATGAGATTAAGATTATTCGACATTTAGGCACTAAGCTTCCTTTGAACGCTCTTGATTATCGTCCTACGGAGGCTCAGCGTTCAACCTTGGAGCTTATGCAGTATTTGACGGTTTGTGGCGTGATTGGGTGCAAGTGGGTTGTGAATGATAATTGGGAACATGTCGAAGGTTACCACGAAGCCGCTGGAAAAGTCTGTCTTGATAGCTTTGATGATGCTATGGAGCGTCAGGCAAATGAGTTGAAGGAGCTTTTTGAAGGCATCACTTCCGAGGATTTTGCTCAGAAGGATAGTGCTATGCCTTGGGGCAGCCCAGGCAAAATGGGAGAGATCCTGATGCAAACGGTTTTGTCTTGCTTTACGGCCTACCGGATGCAGTTCTTTCTTTATCTCAAGTCCGCAGGTGCCAGCGAGCTGAATTCAGCCCAGTGTTGGATGGGAATTGATCCTCCTCCAGCCCCTGCTGAATAAGGAGCGGGAAGAGTTCTTTGATGCTTGGCAGGGGTAGGCTTGTCAGGTGGCATTGTTCAGTCCTTTGGGGTGAGAGGAACGACCACCATAGCACTCAAACGAAGGGCTATTTTGCAACCACAGTACGGCATTTTTCAGCCGTTGTTTTAGAGCTGTAACCTATTTTGAAATAATGACTTACAAGCGAAAGCGAAAGTCGTTGAGTGGTTGCATAATTCAATAATTATTTTGTTGTGTGACGACCTCGAGAAAGGGACAGCTTCTCCGCTTCAAAGCGATTCTGGGGTAAAGAAGCTTTTTCACTTCGCATAAATTCAAGCTTTTCCGTTTCACGGAGTGCCCCCAGCACTCCGCTCCCGCTCCAAAGTGCTCCTATCCCGAAGTGTGGCTTTAGTCACTTTAGGGGGCGCCTCAAACTCTGAAAAGTGATTTTTGTCACTTTAGAAGCGAGGCATTATTTTGTACGAGGGCTTGTCCACGCTCTGCTCAAAACGTGACATAAGTCACTTTAGGGGCAGAGGCAACAACACAGTTCAAAAAATCTCTCCCTCGAAGCATGACTTTAATCACTTTGTGAGCAGGCCTTTATTTGTGCGAAAGCTTCCTCACCTTAGAAGTGTGACTAAAGTCACTTTTTGGGGCAAGCCTCGATCACAAACAAAGCTTCTTGATCTTATCAATAATAATCGTGGTGTCTTCTGGCATGATGATCAGGTCATCAGCGCCGCGCTCTCTCAACTCCTGCTGTTTTTTGGGACAGTATTTTGAAGTGAAGACCAAAAACTTTGGAAAGGTCGGGTGTTGGCAGGAAAGGGCATGGCATTTATCAAGAAAGTACTCGTCTAAAAGAATAACGTCTACCCTAAGCACTTCCAGATAAGAGTGAAGGAGCTGAGTGCTCTCGACGGCTCGGACAATTATTTTTTCTCTGCGCAAAATCTGGGCAAAAGTTGCTTAGAAAGATTTCGTCGAGATGAAAGCTTCTCGCTTCAAATATGTGACTAAAGTCACTTTAGGGAGAGAGACAGCAACACAGCTCAAGAAGCCTCTCCCTCGAAGTGTGACTTATATCACATTATTACCCTGGCTTGGGACAAAGCCTCTTGATCTTGGCCATTATACGATGGCTGCTCTCTGGCATAACCATCAGGTTTTCTGCGCCGCGGTTTTTGAGCTTTTTGTGGTGGTCCTTGTCCGGGGCCTCCGTAACTGCCAGTACTTTGACCTTGTGGTCAGAGCTATTAATGACTCTGTGGGCCTGATCTAAACGATCCTCATGAACAATCACAAGGTCAAGAGGCAGAACTTCAAGCATATCTTCCAAAAGTTCTGGTCTCGCTGTTAGCAGAACCTGGCATTCGTTTAAATCAAAGGCCTTAAGGAAAGGGTCTTTAAAAAGTTCATAGCCATAAAGGGCAAAAAGATAGCGTTTGAACATCGCTGGCCTCCTTAAAAAGGTTTGGCGGTAAAGCGAAGCTGCTGGCTCTTGCTTAAAGAAGCCTCAAAAAAGAGGCCTAAAAACGAAAGGGCGCACCAGGCATCGCTCTCTGTTCAGGCCGACTAAAGCCTCCCACGAAAACGAACATCCCAATGCACCCAAAAGTGCAGGGGTATTCGCAGTTCGTGGGTCAAGTGCAAAAAGCACTCGAATTAGTCGTTTGAACAGAACCGCATAAAATTGTCATCGGGCAACTCTTGCCCGACTTAGGAATGATCTTAAACCAAAGTTTTGATGAGTTCTAAACCATTCTTGAGGGCTGCATAGAATTTTATAGCTTTGAGAAGCCTTCAGAAAAAGTGATAAAAGTCACTTTAGGGGTCAATGAGCTCCCCACAAGTTTAGAGAAGGTTCTTTAGCTTCAACTCAACTCGCTGGATCAAGCTGGAGTGGAGAAGGTTCCTTGCAGCAAGATTGCTCTTCTTCTAAAGTTTTTTACTCCTATGATTTTTGTCACATTGGGAGTGAGGTATTGTTTGTACGAGGGCTTTTTCGCTCCAAAGCGTGATGTTTCCAAAAGCTTAATTTGCTTTGTGATAAGAAGCATAGGAAGATATCGTCAATGCCATAACTCCTTACGACCTTTAGTCGGTGGATAAAAAGAATCGATCTGATATATTTTAAAGGAAAGTTTTGTGCTGGATTCCGTTTTAAACCTTAACTTCATAGTGTATTACGCTCCTCTGCCCTCAGTTCTCCGAAGTGCGTTGCGTTTTGAAGAAGGGCTCAAGGGTACGTTCTTTCGAAAAAAGCAGGAACTGGGGTTTCCGTTTGTCCTCAATGACCAAGGAGAAGAGTATCAGATCACGATTACACCAGAGTCTTTTTCCTTTCGCTTGGCTTCCTTGAAACAAATCGAGCTCTTTCAAAGTAGTGCCCTATCCTTTGCCTGGCAATTCTTAGAGCAGGCCCGGCTTCTTTCCTTGAAAGAAGTTGAATTGCGTGCGTTGCTGAGAATTCCTTTGCCTCCCCAGGAAAGGCTGCATAAAGGGTATACTTCAATACACTTTTCATGGCCTAAAAAATGTGAACTCCGAACAGAAGCTCTTGGCAAGGATCATTATTTTGCAACCCAAACAGGGATCATTCATTTGCGTTTGCGGACAATTTCAAAGGGCACAGGCCATGAGCTCGAGCTTTTGCTTGCAAACCGCCATGATTACGTGTCCTCGGACCTGGAAGCTTTCAACCAGGCTTTTTTGCTCTGCTTGCAAGGGCTTATCAAGGTTATCCATGGCATAGGAAGCAGGCCTTACCAACAAGCGCTGCAACCCTTTCTTCTCAAGAAGTAAGCCCAGGTTGTCAGAGGTCGCTTGAAAATTCTCTCAAAACCGAGGTTTTAGAAGGTTTGCATCGTGACATTTGCTTTTTAGCAAAGGCTATAATGCCCATTGCTGATTAGAAAATTTTTATATAAAGCACTTTTGCATTTAGAAAGGTTCTTTGCATAATTTGCATATGTTCTGATTCTTGTGGGCATGGAGTAGGAATATTATCCACGTGAACGAACTATCAAAAACAACCGAATGCAAAGAGGTTTATTATTAAAGAAAAAGGGAGATGGTAGCTGATGACAAAGTGGGCACGGAAAAGTTTATTCTTTTTTATTATGATAATGTGTGCATCGATGCTTTATGCCCAAAATCAAGTCGTGGCTGTGCCGCCTCCGCCGCCTGGAGGAGGCGGATGGGGTGGTTCTATTGGATCTCAATGGCTTTCACAGGGATCTTTAACTGTGGCTATTACTGAGCTCAGGTTGGGTTCTGGGAACTACGTTGAAATTCAAAACGTTTCAAATGCTCCTATAGATCTTACGGATTGGTACCTGCTGACTTCGGATGACCCTCAAGATCTTGGAACTCCTAATAAGACAGCAGCATTTCTTTCTGGCGTCCTTCAGCCAGGAGAGGTACTTATTCGCAATGAAGATCCAGGCTCAAGTGACTATTGGGGGGCTGATTTAAACTGGGAATTCAGCGAAACAGGTCTTGCCTGGGTTGCTCTTTTCGATGACTCTCTTAACCCTGTTGATGTTGTTTTTGTGAATGCTTCAGCTTCGGATATTTCAAACCATTACATTCCAAGCTTTGTCGAATCCAGCACAGGCAACCTTACAACCGTCGGGACATTGGGGAACGAGTGGGATGGTGCAGGAATCCAAATTGATACAGGTCTTCCTCCAATTAAGGATAAAGGATCGCAGGATAGTACTCTTAGTGGTCCTTTCACAACTTCCAATTCAATGCGAACCATAAGCAGGATTGGAGAATGGGATAGCAATCGTGCAGAGGATTGGAATCAGAAATCATCTTCCCCTGGAACAACCAACCCAGATATAACCTTGCCCTTTGGAAAGGTGCCTGAACCATTAGGGTTGTCAGGAACGTTTGTTATTGCAACTGTTGGGCTTGATTTTTCTCATACCCTTCAGGCCACTGGGGGCAGTGGACAATATGAGTATTCATTTGATACTGGTCCTTATTATAACCCTTTGAGTACTTCGTATTATGACGTGCCTCCAAAGTGGCTGCAGCTTGATTCTACAACAGGAGAACTCAGTGGAAAGCCAGAGGTTGCTGATGTTGGATATTTTTATATTTCTATACGTGTTAGTGATTCAAATATGAATATAAGTACAAGTTATATCAGTCTTGAAGTTCACTATGCAGGTGGACTTGATTTACCCAAGGTATCTTTGCTTGCGACTCAAGGCGTTGCATTCTCAGCTTCAATTCAAGCTACTGGTGGGAATGGGAACTACACGTATTCATCAACGAACCTTCCTGCCTGGCTTACTCTTGACAGCGCTACGGGAGAACTTAACGGGACGCCAGGGATTGCAGATATCAAAACCAGTACTTTCGATCTTGTTGTAAGTGATGGAGTAGAAGGCCAAAGTGAGCAGGTAACGATTGAAGTTCAGTATCCAGGTGGACTTGGCTTGCCTCAACTTCAGGGGTTAGCAGCTATCCTGGGGCAGGAATTCTCTCTTCAGATTCAGGCCGACGGGGGAAGTGGGAGCTACACCTATTCATCGCTGGATTTGCCCTCTTGGCTTGCACTTGATGGAAATACAGGCGTTCTTGTTGGAACTCCTGGGGCAGATGAGCTTGGTGTTCATGACTTTACACTTAAAGTTGAAGATGGAGTGATGGACTTCAGCCAAGTTTATTCTATAGAAGTAAAAACGATTCAAACGATAGAAGGAAAATCTGTTCTATCTGGAACAGCGGCGGAAAAAAATAGTAGTGGCGGCGGCTGCGCTTTTGGAGCTGATACTTCAAAGCAGGGGATCTCATTATTGTTTGGTCTTTTGGGAATGATGGTTTTCTTCTTCAGAAGGCGTCGTCAGCTGAACGCATAATTATAATAGCATAAGAATCAAGAACTAAGGGCTCTTCGTCAGCAATGGCGAGAGCCCTTGTGCATTTGAGCTGGCGATAGTTCTATCGCATAACGTTGTGTTATCTTATAAAAGATATTGGCACTTCGCCTGATGCCAGTTTTTACGCAAGCCCTTTTAAAAATACTTATTTTTTTCAGCTAAGGGATTATAAGGATTTCCATAGCCACGTTATTTTTGTATTTATGAGGGGTATACAAGCTTATTTTATCTGATTTATAAGAAAGGGTATGAGCATGAAAAACCAAGGAAGCCAGGGGGCTCATTTTTTACGGAATTATTCTTGCCTTTTCTTTTTAAGTTTTTTTGCGGTGTGTCTCAGCGCATGTTCTTCTTCAGGGGAAAATCAGCGTGGTTGGGTTGGAGGGAGTTTTAAAGAAGTCTATGAGGGCAAAGAGCCAGCTCTTACGCCGACAGTGCTTTATGGTTTACCAAAAGAGAGCAAGGCAAGTAAAGGGTTATTCTTTTTAGGAGCCCATAAGAGCACACCAATATGTTCTTCAGGATTGAAGCAGGGAGATCTTATTTTAGCAGTGGATGAAAAACCTATTCGCAGCCAGGAAGCATTTCAGGAGTTGGTTTGGGAAGCTGAACCAGGGCATGTCTTGAAATTCAATGTCTGGAGAGAAGGTTCAGAGCAAGAGATTGAGGTTGTGGTTGGCAAAGAGACATATCAGCATAGTTTGAGTTTTGGAGTCAGCTTATCAGATTTGCTTGGAAGCACCTTTTTTGGAAACTCTTATAATATTGATCCCTGGCCCTTTGACGGAGATTTTAACCTTTTGGGCGTTATTCAGTATAAGCAAGTTGAGCGCTATAAGGACTTGCGTAGCCACGATTATGATCTTGAATATGATTATCTTGAGCAGCTTTATCCCGATCAAGAGATACACGTTCTTAACCGCCGTTCCTTTAAAGAAAAACGTCTTCAAATCCTGCCTTTAACCATAAGGCTTGAAAAGCAAATTTTGAAACAGGAAACTTACTCACCTGACTTAGAAGAAGGAGCTGAGCTCAATCAAGAGCCGACCATAACGCTTTCCGGCGGGGTTTTCGGAAAAAGAAAAGACTCTACTTTGGAGTAATGACTTCAAGTGGGCTCTGAGCTTGAGCCAGGATACGCCCATCTATAGGGTCAACGAGCTGAAAGGTTATAACCCATTGAGCGGGGGCTTGGGTTGGAACCTTGAAACGAAAAGCATCTTTATCCGAGGTTGGCTTAAAAGTGTAAGGAATATCATCCCGAAGATCTTCAGGAGTGTGATACCAGCGAGCTTCTTGGGTATTCGTTACGAAATCAGGTAAAGGACCAGCTAGCTGGACGATGCATTCAGAGCCAACTTCAATTTTGCCTGCCGGCAGTGCAAGTTTAAAGTTTTGAACTTCAGCCCACTCAGAATAACGTTTTTCGTAAACTGGAACAGTGCGATAACCTGATGCTGGCGGTTTATGTTTTTTTGCTTTAGAGGGGCGCTTATTGTCAGGTTTCAAGGGTTCAAAAAACCCCATGGCATAATAGCCCGGCTTCAATGTTTCATATTTCATCCAAATATCAGCGCTGCCGACAAATGTTGCAGGAATTTTCTGCCAGCTTTCAAGCTCTGGTTGATAACGGGCTACAGTTGTTTGACGAAAGGGTTGTGCTTGGGAATCAGTAAGCTTTTGCTGATCTTTTGGCAGCATGAAATTGAGCAGGACGGGGTGGCTGAAGCCTTTTGGCTCTTCTGGCGCAAGAGTAATACGCAACGTATGCAAAGCTTGAAAGTTCGTTTGTGGTAAGGTTTCAGGCAAACCCCACCAGTAGTCAGCAAAAAAATCTTGCCCCTCAACCAGTTCTTCGTTGTGGGCAATGACAACCATCTTTATTTCTTGAGTGTCCGTCCAAAAGCTTTGAATGATGAACACCAGAATCAGTAAGAGGATTCCAAAGCCAAGTAACCAAAAGAGTGGTTTCAAGCGTGAAAACTCTTTGCTAAGACCAAATGCTACAGGCTTTTTGTTTGTTTTTGCCATAGATTATGAAGACTGCATCAGACTCTTTTATAGTTTTCCTTGCTGAGCATAAGGATATGAGTTGTGGGCCTGAGCCGCAAGGAACTAAGCCTGATTCTTTTTGAACACAATATTTTAAGCTTGAAACGTTTAAAGCTATCATCATGGAACGACCACGAAGAGTTATTTTTCAATAGGCGCTCGTTTTTAATTGGGATAAAATAGTGCTTTGCCTTTCTTTTCCTGTTTTTATTGGAAAATGAATGAAAAGGTTTAAGAACAAAAGGGAGTATTGAATGGTTCAGAACCGAGCTGTGTTACTTTTTCTGTTTCTTGGTTTTTTGTTTATAGTATTACAAAGCTTAGAAGTTGCTTCTCTTGAAGCCAGGGAGAAGAAGCTTAAAAGTGAGTTCCCTGAAGAACTTGCCCTTTTATTACGTGATGATTCCAGAAGTATTGAAGAAAAAATTCAAGCACTTCAAGCCTTTGAGATTACCAAAGCTCCCCAGGCTCGTGGTTTGGGTGAGCTTTTCCTTGAGCTTAAGGATCAAGATGGTATGGGCAGCATCGCAAACGCTTGTATTGCTGTGCTACGGAATATAAGTGATGAAAAGATTTTAGAAGATCTTAGGGATGATTTAGAACATCCAGAGACCCATTTAAGAGTGCGAAACGCCTACTTTAAAGCTTTAAGTTCAAATGCTGATCAAGAAACCTATGATTATCTGCTTGAAATTTCAGAAAGTCCCATCACAACCTTAAGGGTATTGGTGGTCAATAAGCTTGGGGGGGAAGATGCTTACGCCCCCGCTTTCGAATGGATTAAGGATGAAGCTACAGTTGATGCCTCTTGGCGAGTCCGCGTTGCAAGCGTATTAGCGCTTGAACGCTATGCTCTGGCTCAGGAGGCTTATAAAGATCCGTGTATTCGCAAGCTTATTCAAGTCATGGGTGCCAGTGAAAACGCAGGGCGTCTGGTTGGAGATTGTGTCAAGGCCTTGCAGCGAATCAGTGGCGAAGATTACGGTGGAGACCCTTTGGCCTGGTCCGATTGGTGGCGACGAACTCGTAAGGAAGAACTTGAAGGAATTTCATCGTCGGACAAGGAGCGAAGAAAAGGCTATCGCGCTTATAATATTTCAAGTTTTTCGAAGCAGTTAGTATTTGTAATTGATACATCGATTTCCATGAAGGAAAAAATTAAAGAATCAACAAAACAAGAATCCCAAAAAGTTATTACGGGACAGGGCAAGAAGAAATCAAAAGCAGAAGAGGATGATGGACTTGATTGGGATAAGATTGAAACAAGGCTTGATCTTGCGCGGGAAGAACTGAAACGAACCTTGCGCTCACTTGATGAAGAAACCTTTTTTACTCTTATTTCATATTCAACCCAGGTCAAGCTTTGGAAAGAGGAGATTGTTCCGGCAACACCAGAAAATAAAGAAGAGGCAATAGCCTTTCTCGATACCCTGGAGTGTGCAAGCCAGACAAATATTTTTGGATCTTTGGAGGCAGCTTTTTTATTAGCTGAAAATAACCTCTCGGATGATGGAGAAGAGGGCAAGGGGAAACGAAAACGGACAAAAAAAAGCCGTAAGGGTGGAGTCTTAACAGGGGTTAAAAAAAGAGAGGGTCTAGCGCCTGATACAATATACTTCTTGAGTGATGGTTTTGCCACAACGGGGAAATATAAAGGCCCTGCGATTAAGGGGCGAGCAACACCAGAGCAAACCGCTGCTTATTATCAGGAAATGGATGCCATGCTGGAGGAAATTCGTGAGCGTAACGAGATCCTTTTCCTGACGATTCATACGATTGGAATTGGGCGAGGGCATGATGCTCAAACCCTTGGAAAGCTTGCTGAAGAAGCCGGGGGGAGCTATGTTGCTATCGGCATGGAATGATTTTGAAGCATTCCTGTAAAAGAGCATGAATTTCTGAAGAATCAGATCTTTTGTCAAGACTTGATTCGGTTTGGCGAGAGGGATAAGATCGCTCCAGAGCAAAAAAAGAGAGGCTATTTCTTCAATAATGTATTTGAAGCTGAAGCCTTGAGAAGCTTGACTCAGGGCTTTATACAATTTTGAAATACAACAACAGGTTACAAAGGCAAGAAGCGGGTAGGAAAGAAAGGACTCATCTATGCCCATCTTTTTATATGAGGCGCTTAAACCGGATGGCAAAAAAATATCGGGAGAAATTGAAGCGGATGATCGTCCTAAGGCTATAGCAAAGGTGCGCGCTGCTGGGCTGAGGCCTACGAAAGTTGCCCAGAAAAAAGAAGATCCTGTTCGCAAAGCTGGTGTTTCAGCTCGCTTTCAACGAAAAACGGAAACGAGTGATCAGCCAAAAGCAACGCAACGCTCAGCTCCTGGGAAAAATAAAAAAGCTCGAGGACGTGTTAAAGGCCAAGAGCTTGTTGATTTTGCTACCCAGTTTTCTGTTCTTCAAGATGCAGGCTTACCAATTGTTCGCAGTCTCAAAGTGTTGACAAACCAGCAAAAACCAAAGACAAGTTTTCGTGCGGTTCTTGAAGAGGTAACGGATACTGTTGAGAGCGGTTCAACGCTTTCGGATGCTATGGCTTCCTATCCAAATGCTTTCGATAATCTTTTCTGTAATATGGTACGTGCCGGTGAAGCTGGTGGTGTTCTTGATGTCATTTTGAACCGGCTTGCAAATTTCCTTGAAAAAGCCCAAAGGCTTCGGAAGAAAGTTATTGGCGCATCAGTTTATCCAATCGTTGTTATGTCTATTGCTGTGCTTATTTTAACTGCAATTATCATTTTCGTTGTTCCTTCTTTTGAAGAAATCTTTAAAGCGCAAAAAATGGATTTGCCTTTACCCACTGAAATTCTCTTGGCTATTTCGCGGGGAATTGTTGGGATCCCTGGGTTAATTGGAGTTGCAGCAATATTCACTTTTATCATGAGCTTTACGCTTTGGGGGAAAACAGCAGCAGGGCGACGAAAGGTTGACCGCTGGAAACTTAAGCTCCCGCTTATTGGTGGAATTATTCGTAAATCAACGACCAGCCGTTTTTGCCGCATGCTTGGAACGCTGATTACATCAGGTGTCAAAATTCTTGAAGCCCTTGAAATGTGTCAAAATGCTATTCGCAATAAAACGCTTAGTGAAGCGGTCGATGCAGTACGAGCCTCGATCAAGGAGGGTGAGTCTGTTGCGGCCCCACTTGCAAAGACGGGCATGTTCGACGATCTTGTGGTGAACATGATTGACGTTGGGGAAGAAACTGGTGAACTTGATAAAATGCTGATCAAGGTTGCTGATACCTATGAAACTGAGGTTGATAATGCGGTTGAATCCTTGACAAGTGTGATGGAGCCTATCTTGATTGTGCTGATGGGTGGGGCGATTGGTTTTATTGTTATTGCACTTTTCTTGCCACTTGTTTCTATGATGGAAAACATCGGAAAATAACGAGCTTTGAGTAGAGAGCTCTGCTGATTCACTCTTTGCTCCCTATTGTCATAAAGCATTATTTTGTAGCTTGAACTTTAAAGCCGAAAGCTGTTTATGAAAGGCGTTTTAATACTGACTCTCTTTATTACGTTCTTCCTGGCTCTTGTTCTCGCGCTTGAGTCTGAGTATTTTCCTTTTTTTGAACCATCACAAAAGTTATCTGAAGATACGACTTCATCTGAAGAGGAAGTCCGTGAAAAAAAACAGCCTATTCAGGATTCCGAAACTTCTAAGCCATTCGAAAAAACACCGGAAGTTTCCAGTGAAGATGCCTGGCGTTATGACTTTACGCGCCTTCCTGAAGCTCAAGCTCCAATACAGGAAGAAGCAAAGATTTTCCAAGCAAGCGATGGCAAGACAATGATGCTTGTGTCTCAAGGCTATTTCTGGATGGGGGATAATCGCTTTTATGATGCGAGCCCTGCTCACTGGGTTTATCTTGATGGTTACTATATTGACCAAAAAGAAGTAACAATCGAAGAGTATATAGCGTTTATTCAAGCTGGGGGCTACTTCAAGAAACACTACTGGTCAGAAGCAGGTTGGCGCTTTATCAAGGGGTTGAGTAAGCCTCTTGATGGGCCTCGGGAGATTCTTGAAATTATCTATCAGCCAGGGTATGAGCCTGATTTTCTGAAATCGACTTCAGAAGAGAGGTCACAAGCTGAAGATTCTCAAGGAGAGTCAGAGGAGGTGCGAATCCAGGAGGTAAAGATTAAAGAGCCTGAGCTTTATGAGCTTGATTTCCCTATAAGTTATGTCAGTTTTTATGAGGCAGAAGCTTATGCTCGTTGGGCTGGTAAACGTTTGCCCACAGAAGCTGAATGGGAGAAAGCTGCCCGAGGATCAAAAGATGATCGCTTTTATCCTTGGGGTAAGCAAATTACAAAGCAGCAGTCGTCTGCTCACGATAAGCTTGATTTTCAAGAAGCAAACCTTGGTCTTGGCAGACCTGTTCAGGTTGGTTCGTATCCCCAAGGGGCATCACCCTATGGGCTTCTTGATATGGCTGGAAATGTCTATGAATGGTGTCGCGATGGCTGGCAACAGCGCGCTTATAAGGGGCAGAATCGTATCTTCGAAAATCCTTTTGAAGAAGGAGATGAGAATCTTCGAATCGTTCGAGGAGGAGCCTGTAATTCCAGTAAAGAACAAGAATATCTGCTTGTGTGGAGGCGTTATGCTGGTGTAACAGACCGGGCTGCAAATCGTGGCTTTCGCTGTGTCAAAGACTTGGAAGAGTAGTTCTGATAAAACAACTCACCTTTGAGTTCTTATTTGAATAGAGATGTTGAAAACCAGGGTTTTTATTGTGTTTTCCATGTGCTGCCATTCTTATATCCAAAGAAAGAATAATGAGTAAAGCTTTGAAGGCAGGATAGGGCATGGCTGATTTTCAGCATATTACTTTACCACTGGGTTCTTCTCGCTTATCCCTTGTTCAGCAGATTTTTAAGCGCTGGTTTTCTGAACGGAGTGATCAAAAGTCTGATTGTCTTTATCTTTGTCACTCAAATCTTCAGCTTTCTTCGCTGCAGCAAGGGTTATTGCAAAAATTTCCAGCCCTTCCGCCAGGATACTGGGGAAAAATCGAGAGCTTAAGTCGAAGCTTAAAGGAATACTTGATTTTAAACGATAAGCTTTCTCCGTCTGCTTTTCTTACCCCAGGTTATGAGCATTTCTTATTACGGAGCTTAGGAGCTCGACTTGAGAAACGGTTTCGTTTTCGTTTTTCGAATATAATCCAAGAAGCAGAAGATGCCCTGCGCTTGTTTTGTCTAAGCTTTCCACCTCATGACCGGCTACTTGTACTTCAAGAGTATGAAAGGTATTCAGAAGAACCCTTTCGTACGCGTTGCAGATTTCTGCAGGCTTTGCTTGAGCTTTTCCATAACGAAACAGCCGTTCAGAAACAGAAAAGTTCAGGTGATCTTGAGTGGGTCCTTGCTGAACACGCTCAAACGATTTGCTCAGCATTTCCCTTGCTGATACTTGATCGACCGCGACATTTCTATCCAGCTCAAAGAAAGCTTATAGCTGCCTTGGCAAAATATGCGGAGCGAGTATGCGTTTTGAATTTTGAGGGCGAAGCTGATCACTCGCTGAAGACATTTTTTGGTCCGGAGTATCCCCCCGAAACCTTTGGTTATAAGCTTGGAGAAAAGGAGTTGTCACCTGAGCGTATTGCGGTCATACGCGGATTGAGTCAGTGGCAAGAGCACCAAAAAAAATCAGATTGTGCTCAAAAGGATTTTGAAAAGTCAGGCATTGAGGTCAAGGTGCTTGCAACCCCTCGTCAGGAAGCTCGCTATGTTATCAAGCACATTATAGAACATATGCAGATTCCTGGTTTTGAGCCCAGTCGTGTTGGGGTCTGTTTTATGAATAAGGAGCAGATGGATCGGGGAAGGGTTGAGTTTGAGTCCGCAGGCATTCCTGTTTCTTCAACGACCTACACTCGACTTTTCCAATTGCCGCCTATAGCGTGTTTGCAAAAGCTTTTGCAAGTGTGCCTTGGCAGTCCTGGAGTCGAAAAACTTTTTACAGCCTTGAACAGTCCTTTTCTTCAGGGGTTTCGAGATAAAAGCCATGATTTAAGCTGGGAGGTCTTTCTTTCCAGCTTTAAAAGGCTTACGAAAAAATATTCACTCCCAAAAGACAATTCTTTAGCCCAAGGCATAGGAAAAGCATGGATTCTTCCGATCCAAGAAATACTTGATGAAAATCAAGAAGAGCATCACATTTCTTCTTCAGAGCGTTCTGTTTTGGAGCAGGCTCTTGTATGCCTTGCTCAACTTGAAGGTTTATGCCAAGCAAATACGATGGAAGAATTGCTTCAGAAGCTTCTTTCTTTATTAGAAAAGCTTCGGATGCCTGAGATCATGAAGAAACTTGAAGGGGACTTTATCGCTCTTTCTTCCAAGGAAACGGTCGCTACAAATTTACGAGGTTACAGGCTGTTTCTAGACGTTTTATATGAGCTTCTTTCTTTTCATCAGAAGAAGAAGGAGAGAAAATACGATCAGAAAAAATCATTTGAAGAGTTGTATCATGAGTTTGATGAATGTGTTTTTTCTGCCCCTTTTTACCAGGAGCATAAGCAGGAAACGGTTGTTTTTTGCCAGCCTTCAGAACTTGAAAACGCTGATTTTGATTGCCTTTTTATCTGTGGGCTTGTTGAAGGGGACTACCCTCTTCTTGAAAGAAAAAATCCTTTTTTTGTCAAAGGAAACAAGCAGCTTACTCGAAAAAAAGAATGGCACGAAGCTACTCGGCTGCTTTTTGACACATCAGATCCATTTCAACTTTATCGTCATTTTCTAACCTCAGCTTTAGCTTCGGGAAAGCATAAGGTTTGTTTGCTTATGCCTCTTGGAAGCAATGATTCTGAGTCTGAAAATATTGCATCCCTCCCTCTGCAAGAATTGCTGGCAAGCTGTGGTATAGATTGGCAAGACCTTTATCCCAAAGTGGATGCTGAGCAGAAAGAATCCCAGACCAAAGCAATTTTATCACTTGGAGATTTACAGGAAGATTTCGTCCAAAGGTTTAAGCTTCAAGAAGTTCATCAAGAAACGAGAGCACTTTCTTGCAATGATGCTTTAGCACTAGAACTTCCCTGGCTTGTTTTAACGCGTGCTGCTCTCAAGACGAATCTTGCACGCAATGCTTGGAGTTTCAAGCTTTCTCCTTATGAGGGGTATTTATCAGAGCAAGCAGCTCAGGTGAGTCAAACGCACCTTTTAAAGGGAAGAGAAGTTCCACTTTTTTCTGCTTCAATGCTTGATACCTATGCTCAATGTCCACAGCGCTTCTTTTTTCGCTATGTGCTTGGAGTGGAAGAAAGAGAAGATGTTCGTGAAGAAATCCCTGCTCTTGAACGAGGGGCTTTCCTGCATCAGGTCTTTGAGCATTTCTTTCAGGAAGTGCGTGCTCTTTTGAAAGATCAAAAGGGTGCATATCATCTTCACATTCCAGGGACCTTGGAAGGTCCTGAACAAAAAGAACGCTCTTTCCCTCTTCTTGACTTAAGGCTGTATGAAGAGATTCAAGAGAGAAAAGCTGCTCATTTGCTACAAGATGTTTTTGCTCGTTTAGTAAAAGAAGTGAACCTTGGATCAGTGAGTTGGAAACGTTGGTGCCAAAGGGCATATGAAAGCCTTGAAACGGGACAGCGAGTTGTTTCAGAACTTTCTGCTTTTCTTCACTTCGAATTTGCTTTGCAGGCCCAGGGAGTTTATCCGTGGCTGCTTGAATATGATTTTGGACAAGGGCAAGCAGCTTCAGCCTTGCCTTTTCATGATGAAAAAGGCCAAGCTATCGTGGAGTTTCGGGGCAGCATTGATCGAATCGATGCGGTTGTGCGCGCAGGAGTTGTCCAAGAGTTGTTAATACGGGACTATAAATCGGGGAATACAACGCCAGCAAGGAAGCTTAAAAAAGGCCTGGCTTTTCAATTGCCGCTTTATGGCTATGTTGTCCAGGAGTCTTTTTCTGATCTTGAGTTAGGGGGATTCTTTTATCATAAATTAAAGGAGTTTCAAAAATTTGGAATTGAAGCACCCTATATTCACGATCAAACTTTCCAGCTTTTCAAGCAAGCGGAACTGGGTGTTCAGGGCATCAGAAACGCATCTCCAGGAGCTTTTTTGGAGCAAGTCTTACCAGTATGGTTGAGGGATGTTTTAGAAGCGATAGCACGGGGACGTTTTCATCCTCCTCTCGTTGACCCGCAGCAAGCGTGTAATTTTTGTGGCTATTGGATGGGGTGTGGAGTGCGGCTTCAAAAGCAACTCGCCTTAAAGAAAAGAGAAGAGCTTCTGCAAGAGCGATTCCAGCTTTATACCCCCAAAAAGAATTTCATGAATGATCAAAAAGAGCATGGACCTTTGGGCGATTCTAACCAGAAGTAGTTGGATGTATTTGATATGGAGTTGAAATAAGAGTATGGCGTTGCCGTCCCCTCAATCATTTGAACGTTTTACCAGCGATCAAAAAGCTGCTCTTTGTATTGAGCACCAGCGTTGGCTGGCTCTTCGGGCAGGTGCAGGGTCGGGGAAAACTTCGGTTCTTGTTGCACGCTTTGTACTGCTGATTGAAGAAGGTATTGAGCTTGAAAAAATTGTTGCTATTACCTTTACTCGTAAGGCTGCTCACGAAATGAGCAACCGTGTTTTAAAGCTGCTGCAAGAAAGAATTCTTGAGTTAGAAGCGTACTTGAACTTGGCTCAAGGAGATGGCACGGAAGACAATCAAGAAGAAGCTTTTCTTAAGCTTCAATATCTTCGTAAGGCCTACACTCTTTTTCATACTCATCGCATAACGACAATTGACAGTTTTTGTCATGCCCAATTAAAGCATTTTTTCCTGGAGGCTGGGCTTAGTCCTGGTTTTGAGGTTTTGGAAGAAAACGATCGTCAAGAGCTTGAAGAAAAAGTGATTCAAGATTTTGCAGAGTATTGTTCCTTGCATTTGCAGTCTGATGGAACAAAAAGCAAAGATCAGGCAGATGAGACAAAGCATGAAGTCGCTGCTTATATACGACTTCATGATACGCTTTCTTTTCGTTCAGTGAGGAAGATTCTAAAATGGAGTCTTCAGAATAGTTCAAAGTTAAAAGGGATATTTGATGCTTGGGGAAATTTTAGCGAAAGAAAGAACTGGGAAGAATACATCTCGCAGGTTCAAGCCAGCGCACGAGAAGCTTTTCAGCAAACATCTCAAGAGCTTAGGCTTGCAGAGCAGCTTGAATCGGCTGCGAAGGTTGCACGACAGATTCAAGTGCAAGATCCAGATAACCACTTAGCCCACTTTGTGTTGCGGGTTTATCAAAAGTTTATGAGCGAGAGCCTCAAGGAAGAAGATTTAAAGCTTCCTCGTAAGGGGCGGGGGAAAATCTGGAAGGATTCTGGTTTTCCTGCGCCACAGGTAACAGAGCTTAAAAATGAATTGATTCAATTGCTGAAGGGAAGTGAAGTTGAGCCTCGTATTGAAGAGGAAAATATTGAACTTTTGAAAGCCCTTGCGCAGGTTTTGCCAAAGCTTCGACAACGATATGACGAGGAAAAGCAAGGAAAGCTTTCTTTTGCCGATCTTCGAGATACTTTTCAAAGCTTGTTGGAACAACCGCAGATTTCTCAGAAAGTTGCCCAGCGTATTACTTATCTGATGATTGATGAGTTTCAAGATACTGATCAGGAGCAGTGGCAGATCTTTCAAAATATCTTGAGGCACGATTTTACGAATCTCTTCATTGTTGGTGATGATAAGCAGTCGATATATCGCTTTCGTGGGGCTGATGTTTCTCTCTTTAAAAAAGCTCAGGCTTTTGTTGTCGCCCATAATCAAAGAGAACAAGCAAAACCTTTGGAGTCACTGGAAGAGTCTTATGGCACACCAAGTCTTTTTGAACAATACGATCGTGAAGTGCCGAAAGCAGAGGTGTTGCCCGAGAAAATCGCAGCCTTGAAAGATGGCTCCATAGAGCTTGCAACAAACTTTCGCTCTTCTTTTTTGCCACTTGAGCTTGGGAATCAGCTTTTTAATCGTGTGTTTTCTTTGAAGCATAACCAGAGCGAAAGCTATCGAAAGAAAGAAGATTTTGATGCTTCTCCTGCTGCTATGATATGCGGCAGGAGCCATCAAAAGCATGACCAAGGCACTGTTGATATCATCCCTTTTATTGAATCACGCTCGAAGAGAGGATCAACAACGAATCTTTATTCTCAGCAGGACAGCAAAGAGTTTCAAGCCTTACTCACTGCACGCTATGTGAAGCAGATACTGATCCAGAAGCGTCAATTTCGCCCAGAAGAAATTGCTGTTTTAACGCGTACCCATGGAGCTTTGGATGTCTTGAAGCAAGCGTTTTCGCAGCTGGAGGTGGATTGTCAGTTGAGCGGGGGGATGGGGTTTTTTCAGCAACAGGAAATTCGCGACCTTCTTGCTTTGCTTGCAGCACTTCATCAACCAATGGAAGATCTTCATATACTGGCGCTTTTCCGCTCTCCTTATCTTGGACTTTCTGATAATACGATTATACATCTTTTTCATATTGCAAAAAATCAAGCTCATCGTTTAACGCTTTATCGTCTTTGGCAGAAAATTGTCTGTGATGATTTTGAACATCAGCACCTCATGAACGAGCAAGAACGTGAGTGTCTTGTTCTGGGGTATAAGTATTTCGCAGCTTTACGATCTTTGGTTGGCCATACTTCTTTGCGTTGTTTTTTAATAGAAGCATTGCAGAAGTTTGCTGCGTACTCCCATTGGGTAGAGATCGGAAAAGAGCAAAGGCAAAGCAATTTACGCCGTTTTATTGAGCTGGCAGATGCTTACGAGAAAAAGCATGGCTCCCATTTTTCAGCTTTCGTTGAGTCTATTTTACGGCGTGTCATGAAAGATGAGAATGAAGAGGAAGGGAAAACTGGTTTTTTAAACCGTGGGGTCAAGCTTATGACGATCCATGCCTCAAAGGGTAAGGAGTTTGATGCTGTTGTTTTACCCTTTTTGCAGGGAAGCGGAGAAGTGGCATCATCTCTTTTCCAGGTACAACCAGCCCACCGTGTAAGACAAGGCCAAAAGCCATTCCTGTCAATCAAGCCAGAAAATATTTTTTCTGAACAGATAGCAGAGCATTGTCTTGAACCATTTGCGGGGAGAATGCTGCGTGCCCAAAACCAGCGGGAAGAGGCTGCAGAGTTTCGACGACTTTGTTATGTCGCCTGGACACGAGCACGAGAGCATGTTGGAGTTGTATGTGCTCTTCCAGAAAAGTCAAGTGAACTCAAGACTAGAAGATCGGAGCGTCTTTCTCTTCAGGATATTTTTCTAGCCGGCTTAGGCTTTCCCGAGCAATATGGAAAAACATATCAAAGAGATCTTCAAACGTTTCGAGAGAAGCTTGATGGTCTCTTTGGTGAGGCAGCACCACGGGTAGCTGTTTATCGACCACGTTCTATTTACGTAAAAGCCTTGAAAATACTATCCCAAGAAGAAGCTCAAAAGCAAGAGAAAGCCTTTGCATATACCTATGCAAAGGTGGTTGATGATATTCAAGCCGCTGATTTTCCCTATTTACATGCTTTGCAGCAACGGACTGAAGAAGAGATAGAGTCTGGAGGGAATTTCTCTAAGCAGAAGCTGGCATTGGAACGCTTCTTGAATAAAGAACGGATGGGAGGATTCGAGGAAAAATCAGGTTCTTTTGAAATGGCTTTTGGAACGCTTGTACACGCTGCTTTTGATGTCTTCCTGCGATCAGAGAAGAAGCAGGTGTCTCCGCAGAAGTTGCTGGAGAGGGCACTTAAAGAGTGGGGGCTTGAAGATGGAAGGTTAAGTGAAGATGAGCTCAAGAGAGTCAAAAGAAAAGCTCTTCAGCATATTGCAAGAGGGGTTGTATTTTTAAGTGAGCTTTCCGAACAATGGAAATGCAGGTCTGAACTTGAAATTACATTTATGCTTTATGGATATCAACTCACACGACGACTTGATCTTGTCCTTGAACGTCAAGGTGGCGAATTGAAAATCGTTGATTATAAAACGGGACGAGATAAAGGGCGTTATAAAACTCAACTTCGTCTTTATGCTATTGCTCTGAAGCGGCAGCAAGAGCTTATGGGTAAGCCTGTTGAGCATATTGAATGTGGACTTTTCTTTACGGCTCAAGGGAAATATCAGGCTGTTGAGAAGTTCAACTATCAAGAATTATGCAAGCTTGAAAAGGAAGTATTTTTCTTAGAGTGAATATAAAAATCGAGTCCTCTTGAAGAAGTGTCAGGCAATAAGGCTTCCGAGGGGGGCTTCTTTTTTTTAACGGAGTTTCCAGCAAGCTTGTTTGAAAAAGTGAGGAAAGTCTCTTATTACGGAAGCGTGAATATGATAGCTTGTCAGTATTATTCTTTTTACGAAAATCGGTCCTTCAGGGTATTTTTACTGGAAAAAACATGGGCAAGATACGAGAGCTTCCGCCTGAAACAGCGAATAAGATTGCTGCTGGGGAGGTCGTTGAACGTCCAGCTTCTGTTGTTAAAGAGCTTGTGGAAAATGCTATTGATGCAGAAGCAACGCATATCGAAATAGAGCTTGAGGAAGCTGGTAAAGAGCTTATTCGTGTGCGCGATAATGGGATTGGAATGCCTGCGGACGATTTATTGCTTTGTTATCACCCTCATGCTACGAGCAAGCTTCAGGATGCGACAGACCTTTTTGATATTCGTACAATGGGTTTTCGAGGTGAAGCCTTAGCTTCAATCGGCAGTATCAGCGAATCGAGCGTTTGCTCGTGCGCAAAAGGAGAAGAGCAAGGCTATCAGGTTGACAATCATGCTGGCGAAATACAAGGTCCTAAACCAGTGAGTTGCAGCCAGGGCACTACTGTTGAAGTCCGAAATCTTTTTTTTAATACGCCTGTACGCCGGCGTTTTTTGAAACGAAACGCTACAGAACTTACGCGGATTATTGAAAGTGTTCAGCGGATAGGACTTGCTTACCCTGAGGTTGGGTTTACCCTGATCCATAAGGGAAGAAAAGTTATTAATGCTCCTTCTACTCAATCCAGCTATGATCGTATTCTTCAATTTTTTGGAAAGGATTTAGTTGGAAAACTTATTGAAGTCAATGATCTTGACGATTATTCAAGCCTGAACGGGTTCATTACGAATATTGAGCATCATAAATCGAACTCAAAAGATATTTATCTTTATGTGAATCAACGTTTTGTGCGCGATCGCAGCCTTCTGCATGCGATTACTCTTGCTTATAGGGAGTTTATTCCGCCAGGGCGCTATCCTCAGACTTACCTTTTTCTTGACCTTTCCCCCGAAGAAGTTGATGTCAATGTTCATCCTACAAAGATTGAGGTTCGCTTTGTCGAGCCAAATCGTCTTTTTCGGAAACTGAAAGCAGCCGTTCGAGAGGCCTTGTTGCGCTCAGGAGAGCTTCCAGCTCTTCCGTTAAACCGTTCTGCTGGGGCTCAGGAAGGAGGCTCCAGACAGGCGGAAATTCACCGCGCCATGTCTGATTTTATCCAGAAGAATTCACAGCAAGAGGAAACTTCTGCCCAGGGGATGTTTAAGAACAGGACACCTCTTTCTCAATCCGATGCTGCGCGAAGAAATATGCCTGAAGCTGCCCAATCAAAACCGGGCGCGTCAATTTTATCTCAAGAGCAGTATCGTCAGGCACGCCCTCTTAAAGCAAAATTTGAATTATCAAAAGCAACAACTTCAGACGAGGAGGTAAGTCAAAAATCTTTTGAAAACCAAGGAACAGGACAGGACGTTTCAATAGTCCAGGGAAATGAATCCCAAGGTGGTCAAGGGGCTTCATCAATTTCGCATTTATTGGGTAATGCTCGAGGGGCTTTTCAGCTTGGAGCCATGTTTATTGTGATCGAGCTGGAAGATTCGATTGCAATTATTGATCAGCACGCTTATCACGAACGTATTTTATACTGGCAATTGGAGCATCGCCTGGAACTAGAACCTCCGGAAGTACAACGCCTTTTAGTTCCCGAGCCTTTAGAACTTTCCCAAATAGCAAACCACCTTTTGCATGATTACCTCGAGGTATTTCAAAGTTTTGGGTTTCAAATAGAAGCTTTTGGGAATGATAATTGGGCGTTGTATGCACTGCCGCGGTATATTAAGACGTCGAGGGTTAAGGAATTTGTAGAGGAATCCCTTGAAGCACTGGCTGAAGATGGGAATGTTCGGAGTCTTCCTGAGCTGAGAAAATCAATGGTTGAAATGATTGCTTGCCGAGCTGCTATCAAAGCCGGAGATGTGCTCGGGCAAGAAGAAATCAAGGCCTTGCTTGAAGAAGGGACGAAAGTTCCTCATACTTTTTCATGTCCCCATGGACGTCCAACAACGTTTAAGCTTCATTTCACTGAGTTGGAGAAGTTCTTCCATAGACGCTAAACAATCGTATACCTTAGATGTGCAGTATGTTTAAAACATACTTAAGGCTTTGTCAGACTAAAGAATGAAGCGTGATGAAGGTTGATCGGTGGGATAATCATTCAGGAGAACCTCAAGTTAGCTTGCTTGATTTTCTTTATAAATTGGGAAAAAGAAATTTAGCGCCTGGGGGGCAATGGGGGAGGCAGGCAGTACTCAAAATGCTTGCACCAGAACAAAAGCTTTTGGTTTTTGCCCCTGAAACTTCTTCATTTGAGTATTTATCAAAAAAAAGAATAGACGTTATTCAAGTCCAAACCCTAAGAGATTTTTCTGAGGGTATTATGACCCAGGACTTTGATTCTATTCTGATTGAAAACGCTTTCGTTACACTGGAGCAAGAGGCTCAAGTAGAAATTTTTAAGCTGATGGCTCGGAATTTAAGGCCAGGAGCACGTTGTATTGTACATGAAGTTTGTTGGCGACAAGAGGTCAATTCAAAATGCTTTCAGCAAATTGAGTCCGCCTGGGGAGGCCAGGTGAGCATACACGGCCTCTGGTGGTGGTGGAACTTTCTACGCTCCCAGGGTTTTGAAAGGATAGAAAGCCAGGTTGGAACACTTTCCTGGCTCCAAAAAAAACAGATGCTTCAGGCAGAAGAACCCATAGATATCGTAGAGTTTTTTTTCAGAGGCATCAGTGATCATAAGTGCTCAGAGCGTTTTTTCCAGGCTTTCAATCATTTTCGAAGCTATGGACGTTTTTATGGGAGCCTTGTGTTAAAAGCAGAAAAACCACATTAAGAGAAAAGCTATCGATCAAAAATACGATAGAAATCATAGAAACTTAGAATTACTCCAAATCTTTGAGTTTTCAAGAAGAAGGTTTTTGTGCGCTATGAGTGATAGAGAGCAAATGGAGAGATGGTTGTTTCGCTAAAAACATAAAAAACACAAAAAGAATGAGCTTTGGCTATTGTATGAAGTTCCAAGCTTAAGTATAAGCTTCCATATGTTGTTAAGAAGAGTTACTTCATTTCGGCTATTACAAACGAAGTTAGAAGATAATACTGTGCTTGCTCTGAAGCCCGTTGGTTTATATATATGGAATGTGGGCAGAGAGCTTTTTCATGAAAAAGCACGAAAACGAAGGGTTTCGTTTTTTAGATTTCAAATCAAAGATTAGCCCACTGTTAAAGAGAAAATTTTGTAGGTATTCATCGTTTTCAGATGAAGGAGAAGTATGGCTAAGAAATTGCTTGCAGTTGATGATAGTGGGACCATGCGTCAGACCGTAGCGCTTACATTTAAAAGTGAGGGTATTGAAGTTGTAACTGCCGAAGATGGAGTCGATGCTTTAAATAAGGCCCAAGGTGGCTTAACAGTTGATGTTGTTATAACAGATGTAAACATGCCAAATATGGATGGCATCACTCTTACTGCAGAACTTCGCAAACTTGATCATTATAAAAACGTTCCAATTATTATTTTAACGACAGAATCTCAGGCAAGTAAGAAGCAGGCTGGTAAAGATGCTGGAGCGACAGGTTGGATCGTAAAACCTTTTCAGCCTCAACAGCTTGTTGCGGTTGTTAATAAAGTATGCCCATAGACATGTTAAGAGAGCATCCCGATGCAGCTGGGAATAAAGGAAAGTTTATGAAAGCCCTTGTTGTTGATGATTCGAAAATGATGCGCATGGCGATTTCAAGCCTGCTTAAGAAGCTTAACCTTGAGATTCTTGAGGCTGGTGATGGGAAAGAGGCGCTTGAGAAAGCTGAAGAAAACCCTGAAGAATTAGGGGTTGTTATGCTTGATTGGAATATGCCAGTTATGAATGGTTATGACTTTCTTGTCAAGTTGCGTAATGATTCAAAGTTCTCAGATACAAAAGTAATCATGCTTACAACGGAAAACCAGATCGAAAATGTTCGGATGGCTCTTCAGGCAGGAGCAAATGAATACATTATGAAGCCCTTTACGGACGATATGCTGATTGAAAAAGTGAAAATGGTTGTTCCAGAGCTTGCTTAGTAAAGGCCTTTTGAAAGTAAATTTTAAAGTTCCACGATTCAGCACTTCTTGATATTGACCCTTTTTGATCGAAGCTTTGAGATACAGATGCAACCGATTAAAATTCTTATTGTTGATGATGCTGTAACGTTTCGGCATGCCCTTAAGAAGGTTCTTGGAGAAGCTGATGGGGTTGAAGTTGTTGGAGACGCAAGAGATGGCAAGCTGGCTTTAGAAAAGATTGCAACACTTCGGCCAGACGTTGTTGTTCTTGATGTTGAAATGCCAGTTATGAACGGCATAGAAGCTCTGAGGGTGATTGCATCAAAGTATCCTCATATTCATGTTATTATGTTTTCTGCTCATACCACAAAAGCTGCAAGCATGACCATAGAGGCTTTAACGTTGGGAGCAAAGGGATTTGTTCCAAAGCCCCATTCTGGAGGAATCTCTGAGAACCTGACAGTCATTGAGCAAGAGCTTCTTCCCTTGATTCGGGAGCTTAGAGGTAAGCATCTTGATAAGCCGCTTTCGTCAAGAATTGGTCCAGGTTCAGGAAGTTTTAGTGCTGGAAATTCTGAACGTTTATCGGCAACGAGTCGCGATGTTATATGTATTGGAATTTCCACTGGAGGGCCCAATGCGCTGAAAGCGCTTTTGCCTGAGCTTCCAGCAAACTTACCTGTTCCGATTTTGATTGTACAGCATATGCCTCCTATCTTTACTCGTCAGTTGGCTGAGCGTCTTGATAATTATTCTAAAATAAAGGTGGTTGAGGCTGAGGAGGGCATGTCGGTTAATCCTGGAACCGCTTATATTGCGCCAGGCGATTATCATATGACTGTAGAGATTAAAAATAACAAAAAACAGATTACTTTAAATCAGGGCCCTCAAGAGTGTTCCTGTCGTCCAGCGGTTAACCCACTTTTTCGTTCTGTTGCGAAGATATGGGGAAGAAATGCTGTTGGAGTTATCATGACAGGCATGGGGAATGATGGAATGCTGGGGGCAGAGGTTTTAAAGGGGGGCGGTGCTGTTATTATTGCACAGGATATGGAGTCTTCAGTTGTTTGGGGGATGCCAGGAGCTGTGGTTTCTCGAAAACTTACAGATTTGGTTTTGCCTTTAAACAGAATTGCTGGGGAACTTACACAGCTTTGTGCAAGGGGAGGTCGGTAAATTGGCACATACGACTGCATTTAGAAATTTTTCACGAATTATTTTAGAACGTGCAGGACTTCATATAGATAAGGACAAGCTTTATCTTCTTGAAACACGGCTGTCGAGTTTGTGCCGAGAAGAGGGAGTCAAAGACATTACAGAGCTTAATAATAAGCTTCAAGGAAGAATTGATGAGGATAAAATTCGTCGCATTGTTGAGTCAATGACGACCAATGAGACCTGGTGGTTTCGAGATCCCCAAATGTTTGAGTGTCTTAAAAATCAAATTTGGCCTGGGATCATCAGAGGCCAGAAAGGGGATGTGTTTAAGGAAGTTCGGATGTGGAGTTTGCCTTGTTCAACTGGGCAAGAGCCTTACTCCTTAAGGCTTGCTTGGGAAGACATGGGAGCTCAAAAGCAGCAGGGGTTTCGTCTTAAGATCACAGGTAGTGATATTGATACTCAAGCGTTGGAAAGAGCTAAGGCTGGAAAGTATACCCAGCTTGAAGTTGGTCGAGGTTTACCTGCTATGAACCTGATCACTTCTTTTGATCAGGTTGAAGATCGTTGGGTGCTTAAGTCAGAATATAAACGTGATATTACCTGGCAGCAGGCCAATATTATGAATCCACCGCTTCGAAGGAACTTTTATGACATAGTACTTTGTCGAAACGTTTTAATTTATTTTAACGATGAAGGAAAAAAGAAGGCATTGGGGTATATTGCACAAGCCTTAAAGCCCACAGGTATTTTAATCGTTGGAGGTTCTGAATCACTTTACACTATGGAACATGCCTTTGAACGGGTTGCAATTGGAAGAATCTTTGCCTATTGCAAGCCAGAAGGAGTTTCTTTTGTAAAAGAGCATCTAACGTAAAAACAAAACCTTTCATAAGCTTGCTCGCTGTATTTTTTGTCTTGAGGTTTCGTGCTTGACATATTCTTTGGCTTGAACTATATCCGCACACGGTACTTAGGTTCCTGATAAAGGGAGTTAAAAAAGGGAAAACGGTGAAAAACCGTTGCGGTCCCGCCGCTGTAACCAGGATGAGATCTGCTTATACCACTGCTTTGAAGCGGGAAGGTGCAGTTCATAAGAGCCTGGAAGCCAGAAGACCTGCCTGAGTTTTAAAAATCGGCAATGTCCTCGTGGATAAGGATGGTTGTCAATTGTTTGTGCGTGGATGAAAAACGGGCATCCCGAGTCTATTTTATGGCTCGGGTTTTTTTAATGGGCTGAAAAAGTTCTTCACGAATAATCTATGCATGAACACGGAAGGAAAGGGAAGTTATGAAACGATCCCAACATGTTTTAGGTTTTATCAGCTGTGTTTTATTGAGTGGGAGTTTTCTTTGGGGGCAAGATAAAGCTGTTTTAGGTGAAAATTCTGCCCAAGAGGAAAACGAAAATGAGGAAATTGTGATTACAGCAACCCGTACAGAGACTCCGAAAAAGCGAATAGGAAGCTCCATCACAAGTATTGGAAAAGATGAAATAGAAAGGAAGGGAGAACAAGATGTTCTTGATATCCTTCGAGATGTAGCGGGGCTTGACTTTGCTCAATCTGGAGGCAAGGGCGGATCAACATCACTTTTTATTCGTGGAGCAAACTCAGAGCATACCCTTGTCTTAATTGATGGTGTTGAAGCAAACGATAGTATTTCACCTGGGCGATCATTTGACTTCGGGAATTTGAGCGTTGACAATATTGAGCGCATCGAGGTTTTGCGAGGTCCTCAGAGTACTCTTTATGGATCCGATGCTATTGGTGGAGTTGTTCATATCATTACAAAAAAGGGAAGTCGATCTCAGCGTTTAAAAGGAGTTTTCGAAACTGGGTCATATGGTACTTTTAGTGAACGCTTATCTTTTGAGGGGGCATTTAAAGACCTGAATTATGCGTTTGCTCTTTCACGTTATGATCAGGAAGGGTTTTCAGCTGCCAGTGAAGACCTGGGGAACAGTGAGAATGATGGGTTGCAGCGGAGTGTTTTCTCAGGTCGTTTTGGTTTTAAGCCAAGCCCTTTCTTTAGTACAGAACTGATCACCCGTTATACAAAGTCAAAACTTGAGATTGATAACTCAGGGGGAGCCGGTGGTGATGATCCCAATAGTATCGCGCGACATCGCCAGCTCTTTACAAGGGTTCAAACGAAAGGTTCTTTTTTTGACCGGGTTTGGGAACCTATTGCGGGTTTTTCTTTAACAAAACACGAACGTAATGACCATAACGGCAAAGATGAAGGGCATCCTGATGATCTTTCCATGAGCTCTTTTAACAGTAAGCTCATCAAGTTTGATCTTCAGAATACCGTTCTTTCTGACGAAGCTTATAGCTTTATTTTTGGTTTAGAAACTGAAGAGGAGAGAGGAGATTCAGAGTTCTTTTCTGATAGTGCTTTTGGTCCTTTTACAAGTAATTTTGCTGAACGCAAGCAGCGTACCACAGGAGCTTATCTTCAAGCACAATTGGAGTTTATCGAAGAAGTCTTTTTCTTGACGTTAGGAGCTCGTCATGACGATCATGAAAGATCTGGTCCAGCTTTTACATATCGTCTAGCTTCAACATATGTCGTGGAGCCTACACATTCGAGGTTCAAAGCTTCTTTTGGGACAGGCTTTAAATCACCCTCACTTTTTCAGCTTTTTTCTTCTTTTGGAAACCCTGAGCTTGATCCTGAAGATAGTCGGGCGTGGGATATTGGCCTTGAGCAGCCTCTTTGGGATGAGAGAGCAATATTTTCCCTGACCTTTTTTCGCAACGATTTTAAAAACCTGATCGATTTTGATGCAGGGGCAAATACCTATTTTAATTCTAAGAGAGCTAAGAGTGAAGGAGTTGAGCTAGACTTTTCTTTTGAACCGTCTGAGAGAGTAGGTGTTTCTTTGAATTATACTTACACAGACACGGAGGATAAAAGAACGGGACAGGCTCTTTTGCGTCGTCCTCAAGACAAGTTTAATATAGATTTAAGGTATTCCTTTTTAGAAAAACAGGCTTATGTTTCTTTGGGGATACGTTTTGTAGGACGTCGGCCATTTAACGATTTTTCAACCTTTCCAGCAACTCGAGTACATGTTGATGATTATACGCTTGTAAATCTTAGCGCTTCTTATTGGTTCAATGATTCCCTGCGGTGTTTTTGTCGCATAAATAATCTTTTTGATGAGGAATACGAAGAGATACTAGGGTTTGGAAGAGCTGGAATTTCAGCCTTTATTGGAGTAGAGCTCCAGTTCCAAGCATCCTGATAAAGAATTCTTGATGAATGTATGAAAGCAAAGGAAGTATTTTTTCTTTTGCTTTCATACCCTTTATTTCCTGAAAGAAAAAAATTATGGCCAAGAAAAAGAACTATCAAGGACTTCTTTTTGTAGTCTTCTTTTTTGTAGTGTTATTTGCTGCAAGCTATTTCACAAAGGTTTTCTTTTTCTCGGAGGAAGGACAAAACTCTCTGCCTGAAAGTTTTGATTCTTCTTTACTTCAAGAGGTGAAGCGCATTATTTGCCTGGCCCCAAGCCTTACAGAGAGTGCTTTCATATTGGGGCTGGGAGAATCGGTTGTAGCTGTGAGTGATTATTGTGATTATCCGGAGCAGGCCTTGGAAAAAGAGCGAGTAGGTGGACTTCATGGAGTTCATTATGAGAAAATAATTGACTTAGATCCCGATCTTGTGCTGGCTCTTACGAGCCAACATGAGGCCCAGGAAAAACTAGAAGGGCTTGGAATAGAAGTATTAAGCTTAAAGCATGAATCGATTGAAGAAGTTTTTGAATCACTCCAGCTGATTGGGAAAAGATGTGGGAAGCAGAAAGAGGCAAAAAATATTATTCAAGGTTTCAAGAGTAGAATCCAAGGAGTTCAAGACAAGGTTGCGGGAAGGCAAAAGCCACGAGTTTTAATCAGTGTTGAGCGCGACCTTAGCCTTGGGAGATTAGGCACGCTTTGGATTGTAGGGCAAGAACGTTTTTATAATGCGATTATTGAAATTGCTGGAGGAAAAAACGCTTATGAGGAAGGGTGGCTTAGCTTTCCACAGCTCTCAGTTGAGGGGATCATTCAACTCAATCCTGATATTATTATTGATCTTGCCCCGAATCTTCAGGTAACCGACTTATCTCAAGAAGCTATACGTCAAGACTGGGAAGTGCTGACGTCTGTAAAAGCAGTAGTAGAGCAACAAGTGTTTGTTGTCACAAACCCCTCGTTTGTGCGGCCAGGTCCTCGACTTATTTCAGCAATTGAGTACTTTGCTCGTTTGATTCACCCTGATTTGGAGTGGCAATGAAAGAGCAATCCTTTCTCGACATAAAAGATTATAGTTTTTCTTTTGGGGCGAAAGCGGTTCTTCAGGATCTCAGTTTTTCTTTTGAACCGGGAGAGTTTGCTTCAATTGTTGGCCCTAACGGCGCAGGAAAGACAACATTACTTAAAATTCTGATTCGAATTTTACGTGGAGGAGCAGGGACGATAAAGGTTCGTGGGAAGCTTCTTTCTGATTATGAACAACCAGAGTTAGCAAAAGTAATAAGCTATCTCCCTCAAAGGGTCCCTTTTTTGCCTGGTCTGACCCTTGAAGAGTTTGTTTTCATGGGGCGTTTTCCATATAGACGAGCATTTACGTTTGAAAGCAAAGAAGGTCGAGAAGCGGTCAGGCAAGCCCTGGCTATAACAGGACTTGAAGAGTTGTCGTCTTGTCAAATGGATACTCTGAGTGGAGGGGAATGCCAAAAAGCTTTGCTTGCTGCTTCTTTTGCTCAAGGGGCAGAGCTCCTTTTGCTCGATGAGCCTCTCGCTTTTTTAGATTATGCCCATCAGGGTGAAGTTTTGAGTTTGCTTCTTCGTTTTAATCAAGAGTTTGGACGAAGCATCCTTATGGTTACTCATGATGTCAATACTGTTTTAGCTGGGAATAGAGTGATTGGGATAAAGGCTGGGGAAAAGGTTTTTGATGGCACTCATGAAGCTTTTATGCAGCCTCAATCCCTGGAAAACCTCTACGGCAAAACCTTTGACTTTGTAAGACACCCTGCTTCAGGGAAAACACTGGCTTTTTGTTATGGCGAGGCTTTGTCATGAATAAGAGTAAACGGGCTTTCATTCTTATTGCTTTTTTAAGTGTATGTATTGTCTGCCTGGCGCCTTTTCTGGGAGTCGTTAAAATCCCTTTTTCTGAGCTTCTTTCTTTTGATAGTAAGTATCGGCTTATCTTTTGGAGCATTCGAGTTCCACGGGTTTGTACTGCATTTCTTGCAGGAGCAGGACTTTCCTTAAGCGGCATGGCTTTTCAGGCCATGTTTCGAAATCCGCTTGCAGCCCCTTTTACTCTTGGGGTTTCAAGTGGAGCTTCTCTTGGTGCTGCACTTTTTATTCGTATGGGGATAAGCCTCTCTTTGGGTGTATTGTCAGGAATTACTTTTTTTGCTTTTTTAGGAGCTCTTGCCGCTGTTATGCTTGTGTATGCCCTAAGCTCGTGGAAAGGCCGTTTTACCCCTTCTACCCTATTGCTTTCGGGAGTGGCTATAAGTTTTTTCTTTTCTGGCACTATTGTCTTTATTCACTATACAAGCGATGCTTCTGACTCTTCTCGTATCTTGCACTGGATTATGGGGAGTGTAGGAGATGTTGATTTTAAGGATGTTCTCCAAATCCTGTTTTTTGTTGTGGCAGGATATGGAGCTTTGCTTTTTTCAACAGGGAAACTCAACCTTTTCATGCTTGGTGATAGTCTTGCTATAAGTCGCGGTTTAGATGTTGTTCAAGCTAGACGTCTTGTTTTCTTTGTTGTCTCCCTTCAGGTTGGTGCAATTGTTGCTATCTGTGGGCCAATTGCTTTTGTTGGCATGATCGTGCCTCATATTTGTCGTTTTTTGGTTGGTTGGAACCATCGTTATCTTGTTTCAGCTGTTGCCCTTTTTGGAGGCTCGTTTCTAGTCGTTTGTGATACTCTTGCGCGAACACTGCTTGCGCCGGCAGAGATTCCTGTGGGGGTCATTACTTCTTTGCTTGGAGGCCCCTTTTTTTTATGGCTTGTTGTGAAAACGAATATAAGAAGCTCTAGCCCAGATGAAGTATGAAAGTCTTTATGGAGAAGGAAGTTTGAGAGAATTTTCTTGTATTAAGAATGCTATGAAATTTTGGAAAAGTGAGAATATTTTGATTTTTATCTGCTTGCGCAAACAGTGTTGCAAGATGGCTTTTTACGAACCAAAAGCTTTATAGTGTCTTTACTTTTTCTTCATACATTTTAAAGCAAAAGCATGTTAATCTCTCTATATTGCTTGTAGTGGTGATGTGTACAGGCTTTAATGTGTTTTAAATTGGGGGTTATTTTCCAGAGAGGTGATTCTACATTTTCTTATGAATGAGAAAAAAGTCATTGTTGTTGAGGATGAGCCAGATATTTGTGAAGTCATTGTGTATAACCTTAAGCGAGAGGGTTTTAGGGTTTTAAGTTCTGGCAATGGACGTGAAGGTCTTTCGCTCATTCGAAAAGAGGCTCCAGACCTTGTGATTCTAGATTTGATGTTACCAGATCTTGATGGACTTGAACTTTGTCGTAAACTTAAGAGTGATACTTTAACCGCGAATATACCGGTTATGATCGTAACCGCGAAAAGTGAAGAAAGTGATGTTGTGTTGGGACTTGGGCTTGGAGCGGACGATTACCTTACGAAGCCGTTTAGTCCGAAAGAGCTCTTGGCTCGTGTTAAAGCAGTTATGCGTCGAGGGCCTCTTGTCGATCAAGGAGAGTCAAAAGAGCGTATTATTTGCCAAGGACTTGTTATTGACGCACTTCGACACCAGGTCAGCGTTGATGAAGAATTAATAGAGTTTACGGCAACGGAGTTTCGACTGTTAGTTTTTCTTGCGTCTCATCCTGACAGGGTTTTTTCTCGAGATCACCTTATTCGACGAGGTGTTGGAGAAATTGTGGTTATTGGAGATCGCAATATAGATGTTCATATCCGCTCCATTCGTAAAAAATTAGGGCCCTATCGAGATTTCATTAAAACAATACGTGGTGTTGGGTATAGTTTTCGAAGCAAAAAAGACGAGTAAGCATGTTTCCCTTATCGCGTTTTTTTCTCAAGCTTTATCTGGGATACGCTTCCTTTCTATTTGTAATTATTGCAGTGCTAAGTTTTTTCTTTTTGCAGTATGCTGAAGAGAAGGTTGTTCAGCATGCAGAAGAGAAGCTTCGTTCTCAAGCTCTTACTTTTCGAGAGATGTTGCAGGAGTTGCCTCTGGGGCAAAAGGGGGCAGGTCTCGAGGCTGAAAATTGGCCAAATTATCAGCGTATTATCCAGCAAACAAAGATGTCTTTTGAACTTTTTGATAAGCACGGGGGAGTGGTTCTTTCTTCGGCCCAAGGCTTTGGTCAAAAAAAGAAAGTGTCACCTCTTCCTGTCTCAGAACTTGAAGCTGTTCGTACTTACGGAGTTCACACGAGCATAGCAAGTGATTTGTCATCCGAAGCATTTTTTTACCATACTCTCCGGATACAGAAAAATGAGGAAGCGATTCAATTTTTAAGACTTGGTCTTCCCTATAAAGAATTAGAGCAGGAGTATCTAAGTTCAAGAAATAGTTTTTTAGCACTATCGGTTATTGTCGCTGGGATAACGCTTTTGGGCGGTTTCTTATTTATGAGCTATATTGCCAGGCCGTTGAAAAAGATGGGGGAGTCCGCAAAAGCAATAGCCGATAACAAAGACTACGACCAAATGCTTGAAGTAGGAGCGAAGGATTTTCCATTGATTACCAACTCTTTTAATACTGTTGTTGGACGTATTCGAGAGGGAATCGATACAATTCATCAGGAACGTAACGAGCTCTTGAGTATTCTTTCAAGTATGGTTGAGGGAGTTATTGCGGTAAACGCAAACCAGGAGGTTGTGCATATTAATATTGCTGCTAGTGAAATTTTAGAAAAGAAACCATCAGAGTGTATAAATAAAAAGTTCGAAGAAATTTGGGATGACCCCAAGGCAAGAGAAGTTGTTTCTCGAGTACTTGATGGGAACAAGCGAGTTCAAGAAGAAAAATTTATTATTTGGAAAAAAATAGAACGGATTATTGAAATTCATGGCGCACCCTTAATAGGAAGGCAGGCTCAAGCTGCAGGAGTGGTATTGGTGCTTTATGATATAACAGAGCTTCGACGTCTTGAGCGAGTGCGACAGGATTTTGTTGCAAATGCCTCCCACGAGCTCAGAACCCCACTTACTGCTATTCAAGGATTTATAGAAACCTTGCTTGATGATGAGAAAATGCCCGATGAGATTCGAAATCGTTTTTTTGGAAAAATTGCAAATCAAACGAAAAGGCTTACGGCAATTGTAGATGACGTGCTTGTGCTTTCTCGAATTGAGTCGAAAAAAGACTTTAGAACTAAGGAACTTATCCATGTTCCAAATCTTGTAAAAAACTCAGTTCAGAATTTTCAAGACCGTCTTGGAGAGTATTTCAAGCTTGAAGTTGATATTACAGAGGAACCTGCTTATGTCTTTGGGGAGGAAGAAGCTTTTTTACAAATCATTGGGAACCTGCTTGAGAACGCAATGAAGTATAGTCCTGGTGGGGGAACAATTTGGGTTCGAGTTTTTTCTCCAGGTTCAAAGGTGTGGATTGAAGTCGAGGACACTGGTATTGGTATTAAAGAAGAAGAACTCGAACGTATTTTCGAACGTTTTTATCGTGCTGACAAAGCCCATTCTCAAGAGATTAAAGGAACAGGACTTGGGCTTTCCATTGTTAAAAACCAGACTCTAAGACTTGGCGGTAAGGTTTGGGTTGAAAGCAAAATTAAAAAAGGAAGTATCTTTCGTTTAGAATTTCCACTTGCTTCGGGCTTCGAGTTGTAAGGAATATGTTCAAGAAGTTCATGTTCAGGCAATGTTTTAAGCTCTCGGCACATTAAGAATTTCAAAATTAAATCTTCTCTTTCTATCCGTGATAAGCGTATTATGAAGTAGAGTTTTATGATGTGATTCTTATGTTTGGCAGGGTAAAGAAAGGTATTTCAAGGGTCATTATTTAATGGGAGGAATAAACATTATGAAAGGAAAATATCTCTTCGTTGGTGCTGTTGTAGGATTTCTGATCTGTGTTGTTGCATTTGTTGGCAGCTTTTTGTTCTTCCAGTTGAAAGTTACTCAGGGTGGGAGCAGTGGTATTGTTCATAACCTTGATAAAAAGGGAAACTTTCCTGCGCCTGTTTTTGCTCAAGCTGAAGAGGGGAAATTAACTTTAGCTGACGTAGCCCAGGAAGTTATGCCAAGTGTCGTTAATATCTCATCAACAAAGGTTGTTCAATCAAACGGATCTCGTAATTTAAATCCTTTTTTCAACGATCCATTTTTTAGGGATTTTTTCAATAACCCTTGGCGCAATCTTCCAAAAGAGCGTAAGGAAAAGAGTCTTGGTTCAGGTGTTATTGTCTCGCAGGAAGGCATTGTGGTCACGAATAACCATGTCGTTGAGCAAGCCGAGGAAATCCTTGTTGGGCTTGCGGATGGTCGACAATTTAAAGCAGAACTTGTGGGTACAGATCCTAAGTCTGATCTTGCAGTGATACGACTTCAAGGAGAGAAGGGAGATTTCAAAGATCTCAAGGCTATGGTGTTAGGAAATTCTGATCGAGCTCGCATTGGTGATGTTGTGTTGGCGTTGGGCAATCCTTTTGGCGTTGGTCAAACTGTCACCATGGGAATTATTTCCGCAAAGAACAGAGCAAACGTTGATATCGTAGATTACGAAGATTTTATCCAAACCGATGCCGCAATTAATCCGGGTAATTCTGGAGGAGCCCTTGTCAGTATGGAAGGTGAGCTGATCGGCATTAATACCGCAATTTTGAGTAGGAGTGGTGGTTACCAGGGAGTCGGATTTGCGATTCCCTCCAATATGGTTAAAAATGTTGTCGATAACATCCTTAAGCATGGCAAGGTTGTGCGAGGTTGGCTTGGTGTTTCAGTTCAGGAAATAACGCCAGAATTAGCTGAAATGATGAATTTTCCAAATACTCAAGGAGTCCTTGTTTCCAGCGTTGTCGAGGAAAGTCCGGCAGAAAGAGCGGGCCTTAAGCGAGATGATGTTATTTTAAACTTAAATGGACAAGCGGTTAACACCCCTGATCAATTGCGAAATATGATAGCATCTATGGGTGCAGGGGTAAGTGTTCGTTTTGAAGTTCGTCGGGCAGGTGAGATTTATCACTTTCAGGTCGAACTGAGTGAAATTCCAGGGAGCGCCTCTGGGCAGCAAGTTCAAGTTGATCAGGGGGTTTTAAGTGGTATGAGTCTTGTTGAGCTGAATGAGCTCAACCGTGATAAGTACGAAATTTCTGAAAATATTGAATATGGAGTTATTGTTGCTGAGGTTCAAGTTGGAGGGGCGGCTGAAAGTGCGGGCTTAGAACCAGGGAATGTTATTTTAGAGGTCAATAAAACCAAGATACAAAGCTTAGAAGGTTTCAACAAAGCTTATAAAGAAAATGAACGCCGAACACTCCTGCTTGTTTCCCGAGATGGCGGAACGGTTTATATGATTTTGAGTCGTTAAACCATTTTTTATGTAAGTTTTATATACAAAAATAAATACCCCACAAAAAGTGGGGTATTTATTTTTTTGTGAGCAGGTATGAATCAGTGAATAAGCTTTAAAGAACAGGTTTTGATGTTTTTTTCTTCATTTTTGTAGAGGTTAAGAAGACCAAGCTTAGGAAACATGCCAAAGAGAAGAAGAATAGAAATGAAGAAGCTCTTCCCTGTAGGGCACAGCCACCGCCTGATCCACCACCACTAAGAAGACCACCAGTTCCTCCTCCTTGTCCTCCAGAAGAACTTGCGCTTGTAATTGTCCAAGAAAGCTTTATGTCCTGCGTCTGGTTATTGGCATCGCTAACCTGGAAGAAGAAGTTGTAACCTCCAGCAGTCCCAATATCAGGTGTTCCTGTAATTGAGCCGTTTTGATTGAAATTTATTCCTGCAGGAAAGAAACCTGCTAAAAGTTGCCAGGTATAAGGAGCTGTGCCTCCACTTGCCTGGAGGCTCTCTGCATAAGCAACTCCCTCTTGTCCTGAAGCAAGGGAAGCTGTAACGATAGTTAAAGGAGTTCCTGGAGTATTGATAACTAGAGAGAATTGTTTTGTGTCAGTTTTTGGAGGAGTGCTGGAGTCGCTGACAGTAATATCGAAGGGGGAGGTCGTACCAGCACTGCCTGTTGGAGGCGTTCCTGAAATTTGGCCAGTGTTGATGTCAATGCTGAGCCACGCTGGCTTTCCTGTCATGCTCCAGGAAAATGGTCCTATACCTCCGCTTATCTGAAGAGTATGTGCATAAAACGAACCTTCTGAAGCAGAAGGAAGGGATGTGGTTGTGAGTGCTAGAGGTGAACCACCTGCGGCATCTATTGTTAAATCAAATTGTCTTGAATCTGTTTCAACTGGAGAGCTTGAATCTGTAACACTTATGGTAACGGTTACTAATGTTCCAGCAGCACTTGCTGGAGGTGTCCCTGTGAGCTGACCATTGCTTGGGTTGATGCTGAGCCATGCTGGATTTCCTGTCATGCTCCAAGAGAAGGGAGCATTTCCATTTGAGAGTGTGATCGTTTGACTGTAAGCCTGTCCTGCCATTGCGTTAGGCAAAGAAGTCGTTGTAATGCTGAGAGTTGGGGTGGGGTTTCCACCAACAAAGATCTGAAGCTGAAGATCTTTCGTGGCAGAAGCTCCCAAACTGTCGGTGATGCTAACGGTGAAAAAATAGAGCCCTGAACTACCGAAGCCAGCTGTGCCTGATATGATTCCAGTTTGAGGATTCAAAGTTAGGCCAGGAGGCATAAAAGTTGTGCTGTTCCAACTCCATGTGTAGGGAGCAACTCCGCCAGAAGCACTGAGAGTAACAGGTCCATTTATGGGAGGGGCTGTGTAGGGCACGCCGATTTCAGCATTGGGAAGAGTGAGTGTTGTTATGGAAAGAGGCAAAGGACTTTGATCTATTGAAAGTTCAAAATCTTTTGTACCTTCAGCAGAGTTCGCATCTGTAACTTTGACCCTAAAATTTTCAAGATAAGCATTTGGAGTATTAGGAACAGTGCCGCTCAATTCCCCATTTGCTGTTAAGCTCAGCCAGCTCCAGACAGAATCGTTAGGGTCAAGCTTGCTCCATGTATACGGAGTTTGACCACCGATTGCTTGGAGCTGGACAGGGCCCCATGGGTTGGAGCCTAAGGGGTTTGGAAGCAGTCGGGTTGGAGAAGTAATGCGTACAAAAGAACCAAGTTGGAAGTCATCAATTGCAATCCAGGTTGAAAAAGTATCTTTTTGTGCAAATTTTACAAGCCAGCGTAAGCGCAGGCGAAGCTCTCCACTTCCTGGTAAGTTAAGATTCGAAACGCTGAAGAGAGTGTTCACAAAACTGCCTTGAGTATCATCTTGATAAATGCCCTGAGCGTTTGCACCATTTCCAGAGGCAAGGTTCCATGATTGACCAAGATCATCACTCCATTCAAAAATAAGGTTTGTGTACCAAGGTGTGCTTGAAGTGTTGGTAATTTGATAATCAAAGCTGACATCAAAATCTGTGCTGCCCGTTGCATCAACAGCCCACTCTAAGATTCCGTTGTAATCAGGGTCTCCAGGCCATTGGGCGGGATCATTTGCTTGGCTGAGGGTTGTTGTCCAATTAAGGTCTCCAGGTTGAGCATCAAGGAGTAGTCCTTTGTTTCCAGAGAAAGCAGCGCTAGTATCAAGTTTGAGGCGTGTAAGAGAACCAAGAGTGATATCGTAAGAAGCGAGAGAGTTTTCAAAATCATCATTATAGGGCAAGGTCGGGAGACTTCCTATTACATAGAGGAAGAAGGTTTTTGTATCGCTGCTGCCGCTACTATCCTGAACGCTGATGTCGAAAGAGAAAAGGTTTCCACCTGTTCCAGGGAGTGGAGTCCCATTGAGTTCTCCAGTATTTGGGTCGATATTCAGCCAAGCTGGCCCATTGTTTATTGACCAACTATAAGCTGGAGTTCCAAAATCTGCTTGGATTGTATGCTGAAAAAGTGTTGATTCTTGAGCCTTAGGAAGGTCAGTTTGAGTTGTAATCCAAGCTCTTTGAATATGAACTGTATAGTCTTCTGTCTCACCTATTTCATAGGTGCTTGAAGCATCAAAATCTGGGAGAACTGACCAGACTGAGCGAACACGAAGTCGTGTTGGACCTCCTGCTGCATCAGCTGGGACAGAGAAGTTAAAGGATACCCAAGTCAGCTTTGCAATTTGAGTTTGTTGGCCAATCAGCTCACCAGGATCATCAAAGTCCCCATCTTGGTTGTAGTCAATCCAAGCTCCAATTCCGTGTCCATGGTTGTACTCTGCTGTTTCAGCTTCCAGGGTATAAGCCGTTCCAAGCTCAAGATTTGTTGAAAGCGCCGTAAAGTCTTGGTAGGAAATGCTATCTTGGGTTGAACCGTTGTCATCATTTTGAATTGTGTTGACACGGACACTTTTGCAGCGATTGATTGTCCCTGAGCCGTGGATAAAGGATGGAGTTGAATAAACAGGGGCGCTGAAAGCTAAGTTTGAAAAGATTAAGCAAGAAAAGAGAGAGAGGAGAGCGAGTAACTTTTTATGGGTAAAGAAAGAGTGTATTCTTTGCATGACAAGATCCTTTTGTCTATTTTTAAGCTATAAGTTAGTATCTTAATGGTATCGGGCACCAAGGGTTTTTGTGCGTTTTGAACTTTTTTGATTATTCGTACTATCTGGAGCATTATAGCACTTGCAGCAGGCTATTTGGAGTTCTTTTTAAGCCTTTTAATTATAAATAAGAGCTTGTTTGGTTCTTTTTGCTATGATGTTTGAACTTCGTAGCTTGAGATGAAGAGAGTGCTTGAAGGATGCTATAGTATAGGAGTATAGGTAGAATGATAAAGGGGCTCACTGAATACCTTCAATCCATATCAGGTTTTTTTGCCTTATTTTTTTTCTTTGGAAATGTTTTCTTGTTCTCTGTTTCGTGTGGAGGCGGTAGTGAGTCAGGTCCAGGAGCAAGTACTGGAGGAGGGGCGGTTCCAAAGGCTCAGCTTGACCCTTTTATTTTGCATGTTTCAAGCGCTCCTCAAAGCGTTCAAGCCAATGAACTTTTTAGCGTAGAGGTTGACTTTATTGTAAATGCTACAGGACTTCTTCTAAGCAATGGAGTGGGGGTTGAAGTAAGCCTTGCTGTTGAGAGTGGCCCTGGAAATTTAGTTGGAACGACAACCTTGATTGCAAGTCAAGGAGACCATATTCGTTTTGATAATCTGCATCTTGACCAGGCGGGAAGCTATCAGCTTCGAGCGAGCTCTCCTCAAGCTCTTGCTTCTGGTTTTTCAGGAAATATACAGGTCAGTGCGAGTCTTGAACTTCATTTTTTGAACGTTCCAAGTACTGCTAGTGTCGGTAAACCATTCGCTTTGACGCTTCAGGCACGCGATGCTTTCACAGGATCTCCTTCTCCACCACCGGCAGGTACTCAAGTGAGTTTACAACCAGCTATAGGTGTGAGTAGTGGTAGTATTATAGCTGGAGGTACGGCGAACTTTGATGGTAAATCTTCAAATGTGATCCTAAGCAATATTATCTATGACGCTGTTGAAACAGTTCAGTTTCAGGCATCGGCTTCTGGGTTTACGGATGTTCTTTCTCCTTCTATTTCTTTCTCAGCATCAGCTCTTTTTCAAGAAGGTTTACGAATCCTTCATGCTCCAAGTTCAGTTATTTTTGGAGAGCCTTTTGCACTTGATGTGGAAGCTTATGACCTTGGTACTGGAAACGCTTTTATTCCTTCGGCAGGAACTCGTGTCAATATTCTTCCAGTGGCCGGTGCAAGTACAGGAAAAATAAGTTCAGGAGGAAGTACTGTTTTTAATGGCTTTTCAAGCACGCTAACTTTAAGTGGAATTCTTTATGATACTCAGGAAAATGCACAATTTGAATTAAATACCAGTGGTTTTCAAAGTGCTTTTACCTCAGTTATTCCTTTTGAAGGTATAGCACTTCGTTTGAGTTCTTCTCCTTTAAGTTTACTGGTCAATGAATCTTTTAGCCTTTCAGTAGACCTGGTTCGAGATGTTTCCCAATTGCCTTATGTTCCTCAAAGCCCCTTGACTTTAGACCTTACCTTGGTCGCAGGGAGTGGGCATTTACAAGGAGTAACTCAAAAACTTTCTGCTGGTAGCAGTGTTTTTTTTGATGGACTTCATTATGATGCTTTAGGAGACATGCGTATTCAGGTAAGTACTCCTAGTGTTGGAATTATGGCTATTACAACACCTACTATTCCTGTTCGCGTTCAGCTTAAGGTTGATAGTGAGTTTGATTTGCTTTATCAGCCAGCTCAAACAATTAATACAATGGATTTTATAACGCAAGACGGCCAGGGACAGCCTTTTGCACTTCCCAGCTCAACAAATCTTCACTATCGTCTTGAAGAGAGCCAATCAGCTACTCTTGAACAGTCTGGAAGCATCGGATTCAGTGGGAGTAGTGTAGCGCTTACCCTTAACCCTGTTCAACAATCAGGAAGCTACCGATTTGAGGCAGATCTTCAGAGTGTTTTCGTCGAGCCTTTGAGTTTTGAAATTGAAGTTTTAAGTCATGTTCTGAATGATTCAATTGGAGCTTTTATAGCTTTAAAATCAGTACGGGCTGGCTCAACATACCAAGATAGTGTAGTGCATGGAGCAACGTTGTCGGGTATTACTCATTATGCCCTTATTTCTGGAAATTTGCCTTTAGGTTTAAGTTTTGATCGTAATAGTGGTGAGCTAAGTGGGGTTCCAAGGGTTCCAGGAACGTATCAATTCAAAGTAGGAGGTTTTGCTGGTGGGCAGGTTGAACCCTATCGCTGTGTTTTAACGGTTTTTAATCGAGGAGAGACAGAGATTATCAGTGGTAATAACTTTGAAGGTCTAGGAACTTTGACAGTCCAAAGTGCAACGGATTCTTTTGCCTTTACTTCGAGTTTTGATGCTCAGAATTACAGCACGGATTTGCTCATTTATCATCCAGATTTTTCTCAGCTTAATGAGGCTGCTCCTGTTCTTGTTATGCACCGAGGCAAAGGTTTTGATTATGATGACTATGATGAGTTTTTGGGTCATCTTGCAAGTTGGGGAATTATTTGTGTTTCAGTCAAAGATCATCAATCTTTTGAGAACCGAACACTTGCTCAGAACCAAGACTTGATATTAGATTACAACCATAATTTTTCAAAAGGAATGCAGTCAGCGGGGGCATTTCAAGAGGCTACAATCGAATATTTGACGACTCGTATGAATAACCCGAATGATAGCTTATTTGGTAAGGCCGACCCTCATAAGATTTTTGCTGCAGGACATTCCCGAGGTGGGGGAGCGACCCATGGAACTCATTTACGAAGCTCTCAGAACAATATTCGAGGAGCAATCTATTTTATGGCTTTTGATCTTCGGAATAGTAGCGATACAGTAAGCCCAACTTCTCCGCCGATTTATGCCGTCCCGGAAGAATTGTCACGAACTCCTAGTTTAATTATTTCAGCAGAGGATGATGGAGATCTTGTCTACCCAACGGCTGACATGTTGATTGATAGAGCTACTGGTCCTACGACCTTTGTTACCGTTTATGGAGCGAATCATAACCGACTTGGAGATTCTGGCATTCAAGATGAGGGAAATGCAAGTATTAGTCGCGATGTTCAACAAAAGCGTATTGGAAATTTCGTGATTGCTTTTATCAAACGTTGGGCTGATCTTGATGTATCTCTTGATGGGTTTCTTTATGGTGATGAATACGCTGGTTCAGGACAAGTTGGTGTGAGTACCTGGAGAAATATGGCTGAGAGGACTCTTGTTGATGATTTCCAAGATGGTAATCAGGCCCTTAATGTTCTTGGAGGAAGCAATAGTTTTATTGGGGGGCAACGTGATGAGGAAAATATTTACCCAATAGCAAATCTTGGTTATCCAGGTTTTTTGACACTTAACCTTAAGCATTGTTTACTTTCCTTCAATGCTCTGAGTGCGAAGTATGCTGCAAGTTTTCCAGCGCTCAATGTTCGAGCTCATAAGCGTGTGATTGTTCGAATGGGACAAAAGGGTATGCAAGGGTATGATTTTTTAACATGTAGTTTAAACTTAAAGGATGAGCACGGAGAGCTCGCTGAGAAAATAATTTTTGATCGAAATAATCAATCAGATAATTATTTACCAGATTACAGTGGTGGTCCACAGGTCTACGACCGTTTTGTCGAAGTGAGTGTTTTACTTGATGATTTACAGGTCGAAAACCCCGAACTTGAGCTTTCAAAGCTTGTTGAGTTTTCATTGAATTTTTCTTTTGATCTTGTTCCAAATGATTCACTCTATATTGATAATCTGCGTTTTGAATAGGATCTTTTCGTGAGTATAGAAGAGATAACAAAACAGGCACGCCTGAAAGGGGTGCCTGTTTCATATTTCTGATTTGGGACAAGATAGAAGGAGTTGTGTCCAGGGTTATATGGACTAAAAGCCCATACCACCCATGCCTCCCATACCTCCCATGCCTCCCATACCACCACCTGGGGGCATGCCAGCAGGGGCAGCTTCTTTTTTGTCTTTAATTTCAGTGATGGCTGCATTGGAAGTGAGAAGCAGCGACGAGACGCTTGCTGCATTCTCAAGAGCTGTTCGAGTGACTTTGCAGGGATCAATCACACCTATTTTAACAAGATTTTCAAAGGTGTCGGTAGCGGCATTATAACCGTATTCAAAGTCTTTCTTTTCCAGGATTTTAGTGATAACGATCGAACCGTCCGCTCCCGCATTTAAAGCAATCTGTCTTGCTGGGGCAGAAAGGGAGCGTTTTACAATATCGATCCCAATGGCTTCATCGTTTTGAGCATTCTTCTTTTTGCTTTCAAGGCTTTCAGCCGCTCTGAGAAGAGCGACTCCTCCGCCCGGAAGAACACCTTCTTCAATAGCTGCGCGAGTTGCATTAAGAGCATCTTCCACTCGGGCTTTTTTCTCTTTCATTTCAACTTCAGTAGCAGCACCAACAAGAACCTTTGCAACTCCCCCAGCGAGTTTTGCCAAACGCTCCTGAAGTTTTTCGCGGTCATAATCTGAAGAGGTATTGTCAATCTCAGCACGTAGCTGATCAATTCTGCCCTTAATTGCAGATGACTTTCCAACGCCTTCAATGATCGTGGTGTTGTCTTTATCGATAGTAATCCGCTTTGCTCTGCCAAGGGCTTTGATGTCGATATTTTCAAGCTTCATGCCTGTTGCTTCCATGATGGCAGTACCACCGGTCAAAACAGCAATATCTTCAAGCATTGCCTTACGACGGTCGCCAAAGCCAGGAGCTTTAACCGCTGCAACATTGAGTGTTCCTCGGAGTTTGTTTACAACCAAGGTTGCAAGCGCTTCTCCTTCAATGTCTTCAGCAATGATTACAAGAGGCTTACCTTGTTGTGCGAGTTTTTCAAGGATAGGTACGAGGTCTCGAATTGAGGAAATTTTCTTTTCATAGATGAGGATATAAGGGTTTTCAAGTTCGACCGTCATTTCGCCCGTGTTCGTAACGAAATGAGGACTGAGGTAGCCTTTATCAAATTGCATGCCTTCAACCCATTCAACTGTTGTTTCAAGGGATTTTCCTTCTTCAACAGTGATGACGCCGTCTTTTCCAACTCGCTCCATAGCGTTTGCCAGGATTTTCCCAATTTCTTGATCGTTGTTCGCTGCTATTGTTCCGACTTGTTCAACTTCATTGCTGTTCGAGATTTTTTTTGCCTTGCGATGGAGTTCGCTTACAACAATCTCCACAGCTTTTTGAATGCCGTTTCGAATGCCAATGGGGCTCGCTCCAGCTGCAACATTCTTTAAGCCTTCTTCAAGAATAGCCTCGGCAAGGACTGTGGCTGTAGTAGTGCCGTCACCAGCAAGATCATTCGTTTTTGAAGCAACTTCTTTGACAAGCTGAACCCCCATGTTTTCCCAAGGGTTTTCCAACTCAATCTCTTTTGCGACCGTTACACCATCTTTTGTGACAGTAGGACTGCCAAAGGATTTTTCAATAACAACATTGCGCCCGCGGGGCCCAAGAGTAACCTTAACAGCCCGTGCAAGAGCTTTAACGCCAGCTTTGATTTCTTCTCTTGCGTTTTGATCAAAGATAATTTTTTTTGCACTCATATTTTCGTCCTCATCTCTTTTTACTTACATGCCTGATAGCGCATGAATCTTGATCGATCTAGTGAAATTCAATAATGTATAAAGCCACAATTTTAGCTTAGCTTAATTTTTGTATTATAATCAGGTAAAGGCAGAGGTTTTTCACTATTTAGGCCAGAACTGCCAAAATATCCTCTTCGCGCATAACTAAAAACTCTTCTCCATTATGCTTAATCGCTGAGCCAGCATAGCTTGTGAAAAGGACGCGATCTTTAAGCTTAACTTGAAAAGCTGTTCTTTCACCGTTTTCGAGTAAGCGTCCTTCTCCTAAGGCAACAACTTTACCTTCAGCCGGTTTTTCCTTAGCGCTATCAGGCAGAACAATGCCACCAGCTGTTACTTCTTCTGCTTCATTGCGCTTGACAAGGATATGATCTCCTATTGGACGTATGCTTGCCATAATGAATATTCCTCCTCAAAATTCTTCAAAAGCCTCTATAAAAAATATTATCCAATGTTATGAACAAGCGTTTTAGCAAAAAATAGACCATTTGAACTCTGAAATATTTGAAAAGTGGCACTTTCCTTTATTTCTACAGGTTTTAAAAAGAAGAATGTTTTTGTAGAAGGAATTATAACCTCAAAACCTGACAAAAAAGCATGTTTGAGTGGCTTTTTTGAAGAAAGATCAGGGGATTAGGTCAGGTTTAAGGCTGCTTTAATTAAGACCATAATTGCGAAAGAAACGTTCAAAGCTAAAGTTCTTATGCTTGACGGACTCGGATGAAGGTGAGGCTTTTGGGGCAAGAGAGGGAGAAAAAGCTTCTGGTTGTGTCAAGGCTGTCAAGTCTTGGATGCCAGAGGCGCTGAAGGTTTGCTCTAAAAACGTCTTAAGCTCAGGGATTTGCTCCAGGATATTCTGGACTTCGGGCAGCGCAGAGATGTGTTCAGCAAGCTTTTGCAAAGACTGATTTGTTATACCAGAAGCAAAGATATTTTGGATTTCATGGGCAAGATCGGCCATAGCTCCTTGAGAATCAAGAGAGATGGTGATTGTACCAAAGGGCGTTTTCAGTATCTGATCATTATCTGTAAGCATGAGAGCAAAAGGTAGAAATCCTTTAGGCAGGTTTTTATCTGTTTCGGAAAAACTAATGTTTCCAGAGTTCTGAGGCTGATCTTGTGAAGCAGGATCGTTATTTTTCTGCGTCTGAAAATCCTTCTTCGAGAAGCGGTTTGAGGGTTGAGGATCATTCATGGAATTATCTTTCTGCTCAATTCTCTTTAAGGTTAACCTATATGGTTCAAAGCTTATTGAGACATAAGTGAAATATCTATATCTTATGACTATACATTTTTATTCTTTACTGTTCAGGTTTTTCTTGAGGCTTTCAATAAAAAGGATTTATTTCGAGTCTTAAGGGTAGTCTGGATCAAGGGAAGATACTTGTTGGATAAGCTGGATAATTTCCTGGAGTCCAAAAGGTTTATCAAGGACAGCTAAAGCCCCTAACAAGGAAGCTTTGCGCCGAATTTCAGGATTTGCCTCAGCGCTCATAAAGGCAACAGGCAGAGTAATCCCTGCTTTAAGCCAATTTTGGACAACCTCGATCCCTGTCATATCAGGCAAATGAACATCGAGCAGACAAAGTTTAAAGCGATACTCTTGGGCTGCTTGTGAAGCTTGTAAACCACAATTGGCTTCTATTGTTTGAAAGCCACGTTCTTCAAGAACGCTGACAACGGAGTGCCGAAAGTTTTCTTCGTCATCTGCCACTAAAATTGGCTGGTGATTGAACGCTCCTTGGGTCATATGCATCCTTGAGCTCTTTATTTACCGCTGAGTGAAGCATGAAAGGATAAATTTGCCTGATTCTTGAACGTTCTCTATTTTTGTCATCGTTTTCGCAGGTGCGTTTAAAGGAGAACGAACACTTTCATTATTGAGTGATAAGTAGCAAATTTTATACCAGAAGACCCGACCATAAAGGCTTGGGATTGGTGGTGAGTAGGTTTTGCTTCTTTTGTTTGGTGGAGAAGATATAAAGACTACAAGTGCTGAGAAAAGGTGGGGGAGGTTTTATATGCCGAGTGGTCCCCGCCACTATGTCAGGGCTGTGGTTCGGCCAATATGACAGGAAAGGCGTTTGTTCTAATAACTTTTTATGGGGCAATGCAACCTGAGTCGTAAAAAATAGGAGCTGAATATTGAAATAGTTTGCAGGTAGCTTAAAGCTGGAAGTAAAATTGAGTTTTTAGGCAGAGACTTATTATGAACAGGAGGAAGATTAACCAATCACTTCTTCTTCGCCGCCCCGGCCGGAAACAATAATCTCACCTGCTTGTTCAAGCTTCTTCACAACGTCAATAATGTTGCGTTGGGCAGCTTCAACTTCTGTGATTCGAACAGGCCCCATATATTCCATGTCTTCTTTGATCATATCTGCTGCCCGTTGAGACATATTCTTGAAAATATGCTCTTTAAGTTCTTCAGAAGCAGTCTTAAGAGCAAAGGCCAACTCATCATTAGAGATTTCACGCAAGAGTGACTGAACCCCTTTATCATTGACCCGCAACAGATCTTCAAAGGTAAACATGAGTTTTGAAATCTCGTTAGCGAGTTCAGGATCCTCTTCTTCCAGAGATTCCATAATGTTGCGTTCGATTTTTTGTTCAACCTGAGTAAGAATTTTCGCTGCAGCCTCAACTCCACCTGCTTTCGAGTACTCCATAGCAACCACATCTGCAAGTCGTTTTTGGAGAGCTTCTTCAACTTGGTTGATAACCTCTGGAGAGGTTTGATCCATGGAAGCTAAACGGGTAACGACTTCAAGTTGTTTTCTCTTGTCATCAAGGCCAGAAAGGACAGCAGCTCCTTGCTCAGCATGAAGATAGCTCATTATCAGGGCGATAGTTTGAGGGTGTTCATCCTGAATAAAAGTAAGCAGGTTTTCAGATTCAGTTTTTTCAAGAAATTTAAAAGGAGCAGGTCGAACGGATGCTTCAAGTGTTTCAATGGCTCGTTGGGCATCATCAGAAGTCATTGACTTACGAATCAAAGCCTTGGCATATTCCATGCCACCTTCATCAATGAACTGTTGGGCAACGTTGAGGTTGTAAAATTCTTTCAAGACGTCATCGCGAGTTTCTTTTGCAACTGTTTCGATGCGAGCAACTTCGGAAGCAATTTCTTGAACTTCTTCCGAAGGAAGCTCTCCCAAAATTTTTGCTGCAAGATCAGCATCAAGCGAAATCATAAAGACCGCGGCTTTGCGTGCACCGCTAAGATCATCCTTCTTTGCATCAGCTGGCATTCGAAGCTTCCCTTTATGAGTGGTCGGACTTTAGTCCTATTATAGTCTTTAGCTGCTTGAAATCATAGAGTTCTTAAAGTTTGCTTTGCTTTTATACTTGATAATCAAGCAATCGGTTCTTCCTTATAGTAGATTGAGAAGGATTTTTCGAAAAAAAACTTGTTGAAAAATGATGAAAAGCTTTCTGCTCCTTTAAATGGGTAGGCAAGAAAGCTTTTCAAACGAATAATTTTAATCTTGTTCAACAAATGATCCTAGCGAGCCTTTCTTATGCTTATTATTTTCCAAGGATCATCCAGCGTTTGATCAAGTTGGCTGCGGCTTTGGGGTTTCTCTTTGCCAGTTCCACAACTTTTTCTCTTACTAGGTTGCCTTCTAACTGATCAACCGGTGGGAGTTTGGGGACCACAGGTAAGGGTTCTGGCTCTTCTTCCACAATATCTTCTTCAACAAGTGTAAGAGGCTTTGGTGCAGATTTTTTCAGCATCAGCATTAAAGCGACGAAAGCTCCTAATGCCAGCACAAGTAAAATTCCCTTAATGATGTTATCCGTAGTCAGATAGCGGCTGGCAAGACCACCCATGGTACCACTGCCTCCTTCTCCAATTCTACTGATTGAAGGGATCAAGGTCATACTGATATTTTCAACTGGAATACTTGTAGCATTTGAAACAAGAGCTTTAAGCTCATCAAGCCTTGCAGGTTTAAGCTTATCTTTAAACTCGTCTGAGAGGCTTACAGCAATGGTCGATTCATCAAAGAGTGGCCGAATTTTATCGTCTTCGCTTGTTATCTCAACAGTATCATGACCATAGCTTGTTCTTGCTTCACTTTCTTCTCTGTTCGTGTTTTTGACGATATTACCAGGGGCATTACTGTCGTCTCGTCCCATTTCTGCTGTCGCACCAGAAGCTCCTGAGCGAGATTCCCCGTTTTCTTTGTGTTCTCGGGATTCTTCTATCAGGATTTTGCCTTCATCACCGCTATTATATTTCTTTTCTCTTTTCGAGATTTTGTCCATTTTCATGCGAACGGTAGCCTGAGCAGTCGCTCCATAGGGTCTTAAGAGGTTTTCAACCTTGAGGTTAAGACTGTCCTCTTCACGTTTCTTTTGCTGCCAGTAAGTGACGCTGTTCTCCCACTCCTCGCGATTAAAGTGATAGGCTCGTCCTTTGGTATCAACGATTGCAACATTGTCTGGAGTTAGAGTTTCCCAGGAGTTGCCGACAAGGCTTGCAAGTCCAGCGACTTGACCTTCTGAGAGTGAGTCCTGGTTTTTAAGGCCAATGGTTACAGTGGCCCGAGCCATCAAGTCTTTATCAGGAAGGCGAAACTCAAAGGGTTTTGATGGTGGGGTGATATTCACTTCAGCCTGGTTCACAAAGTCCATGGCCGAGATGGTTCCCGCAAGAATCTCTTGCAATTCAATTCGCATTGCTTCACGCATGCGGTGATCGGTTTGGGTCAAGCTTGTTTCGTGAAGAAACTTATAGTGTTCTTTTCCATTAGGAAGAAAGTTTGATGTGGCAAGAATCAGTGTGGCGCGTTCTTCAAGCTCTGCTGGGACTGTGATGGCTCCAGCTTCCTGGCTTGCAGCAATTCCAAAGCTGCGTAGCTTTCGCAAGGCTGTTGATGGGTCAGTACTGCCAGCGAGTTCGATTTCCCGTTTGCCGCCATTGCCGCTTCCAAAACCTCCGATCATCAACACAAAAGCCAGTACAATTACGGCACCAATACTAGAAAAGAGAAATTTTTGCTTGGTGTTTAAACGCCCCCAATACTCTTTCCCTTTGTCGCGATAAAGCTTGACATAATCGTATACTGCCATGAAGTACTTCTCCTTATGAGATGTAGAGTTGTTCTCGTCGCATTTTTGTTCTAATTATTCTTAATGCATCTTGATTGATGATCAGAACTTCATGAGACCAAAAAGCACAGCACGGTGATTTTGACTCAAGAAAATAAATTGTCAAACTTTCTTCGGACAGTTTTGGGCATTTGGTCCAGGATGAAGATTGTTGAGGAGTCAAAGTTGGAGAAGGAAGCGATTGTTTACACTCTGATAATCGAGCTTAAAAAAATAGTATAAGTATTTTTGAATAAATATTTTACAGTGTTTTTTGACGACTCGTGAATATGAAACGAAAGAGCAGAGAAGGAAGCTTGAGGAATCTACGTGCAAGGGTTATGAACTTCCGAAAAAACTCGAAAAAGACCTTAGAAAGAGGCTCTAAAGTCTTTCGATTTTATTTTGCGTATACTGATCGGTAGATTAAAGAGATCGCAATGCAACATTAAATGCGCATATTATTGATTTCTTGATAAGCTGAAAGCAACTTGTTTCGGAATTGCATTAATGTCCGAAATGCTAAATCAGCTTTTTCAACAGCCGTCATGACTTCAGCAAGATTCTCTGTTTCACCAGTTGCCAAGGCCTCGATCGCACTATCCGCTTCCTGCTGGCGGACATTAACCTGCTGAATACTGTCCCCAAGAATTTCACGAAAGCTTTTGCCTGACTCTGTTGTTCTTCCAGGAGCAAGGGCATCAGGCTTCCAAGGACCCTCGTAGGGTCTGATCGGGCGACTGAGAATTGTTTTATCCGAAAAGTCACTCATCTTCTTATCCTACTATATGTGAAACAAGATTCTTGCTTACAAGCTTTCAATATATTTGTCTTATCGGCTTTTAAAAGAGTTTTTCTTAATCTCTTTTGAGCACAGGTATAAAATCTTTCTTCTACCATTCTTTTATTGTAACGTTTTTCATGCTGTTTTTAAAGCTTTTTAACGTGTGAAGTGCATAGCTGAAAATTCACGATTTTTTAAGCAATGATAGACAGTGTCTCGCTAATCAGGTTCTTGGAAACATCTACAACAGCAACGTTAGCTTCATAGGCCCGAGCAGCCAGCATTGCATCGCTCATCTCCTTAACAGGATCAATATTGGGATAAGCTACATAATCAACCTTGCTGGTTTCTCGTTGAAAATCATCATCGCTCATATCGGTGTATTCGGGGCGACGTTCGGAGCCGACATTTCCTTCTTCATCAACCTGATAAAAGTCAGAGAGTCGAATTCTATCAGGATGAGTTGGATCCCAGACAAGACGTGGAGCCGCATCATCAGTAACAATACGATCTACAGAAACGCCTAAGTCAGGATTTGAGTTTTCTTCGTTGCCAGGGCTGAGAACTACCAAGCGACGCCGAAAAGGCACACGCTCTCCATCCTCGTTGACAGTCGTATAAGCGTTAGCTAGGTTATTCGCGATGGCAGTCATGCGAACGCGTTCAGCTTTAAGGGCAGATCCAGATGCGTCAAAGGCTTCAAACATGATACCTTAATCCTTTATCTTAAATTCTTATTTCATCATTTCTTATGGTGTTTCGCGAATGGTTGCTCGTAACAAGTCATAGTGTTTCTTTGCCAGTCGCGACATACTGCGATACATCATTTGGTTACGGGCAAGTTTTGTTACTTCACGATCAATATCAACGTTGTTGTCCCCGTGACGCAAAATACCACCGCCATTTTCTTCAACTCGGTAACCCTGGGTGCCGTTCCAATCAGGATAGACATCTGAGTTATGGAAAAAGTCAAAAACCTTAACGTGCTTTTCGTCTCGAGCATTAATAGACTTCTTGAGAAGCTTGTGGAATTCATCTTTAGGAAGATCCTGGGCCTTATAGTAACGAGTTTCGACGTTAGCGATATTGTGAGCAATCAGACGATGGCGTTCTTCGAGGAAGGCCATGGTCCGCTCAACAACAGGCAAAGATCCTTTGCCGAAAAGCGTTCCTTGAGATGTAAAAGGTCCCTTAAGCATAATAATGATATCTCCGTAAAAAGTCAGGGAGCAACTCTTGTGCCTAAAGCTTTGTTGAAAAGTGATCTTTAGTCGTAAGATTTTATTTTAAAATAGTTTAAAAATTTTCGTGGAGCTCGTTAGGGCCAATCAAAGCTGCATGAACGAACATATTTTCTTTGCTGGCGGGTAAGGAGGAGGAGGTAAAGAGGAAAAATTTTCCCAATTTTGAGTAAAGGCAATTACAAGCAAGGTTCGTTAGAACTTTTTATCACTTGATGGGAGCTTTTAAGAGAGAAGTGGGGTAATATCAAGACTTTGATCCGCTTGTGAAGGGCCGAGACAATAAGCTTGTTTGAACGCTTAAGTGTTTGATAAAGTAGCTTTTGAATGCTCATGTACTTTTGTGGAGCATGTTTTATTCATAATAATAGGGGGATTATACAGGTCTGTAGGGATGTTCTTGTCTTATTGAGCTCGCCTTACTTTAAGGTTGAAACTCTCTTGAGATTGTCCTTTATTGTTGCAGCCTAACGAAAGATTTAGGGATTCTCTATGACGAAGAAAACAAAGAATCAGGTTGAAACAGGCCCAAAGAAGCGCAGTCGTAAAAAGCTTGAGGCTACCCGTTATATTCCTCAGGTAGGTTTTGCAAATCGTCTTCCAGTTATGCCTCTTTTAAGTGTTGCTGTTTTTCCTTCAAATGTACTCAGCTTTATCGTTCGCAAACCCCATAATATTGAAATGCTTCAAGAGGTGGGGGATACAGAAAAAGTCTTATGTTTGGTTGGGCAGCGCGATACGGAACAAAGCAAGCCTCAGAAGCTTGAGGACCTTTATTCTATTGGTGTTGCTGCTCGTTTGATTCATCGGATGAATTTACCTGATAATTCGGTGCAGGTCACGTTTCAAGGCCTCCAAAGAGTAAAGGTTGCTGAGCTTCTGCAAACAGAGCCTTATATGCGGGCAGAGGTAGCATTGCTTGATGAGGTAGAAGGTCAGGAAGATGACGTTGAGATTTCGCGTTTAATTGGAATTGCTCTCAAGCTTTTTGAGCAGATCGTCCATAACGATCCTTCGTATTCTGATGAGCTTACTGAAATCCTGCGCATGAATATTAAGGGGCCAGGGCGCTTTACTGACATGGTTGCAACTTTTGTTGCTTTTCCTCTTGAAGTAAAGAATGAGCTTTTAGCAGAGCTTAACTCTGTGGATCGTTTGAAGCGCTTGATCGATTTTCTTGAAGTTGAAGTGAAAACAAATCAAATTGAACTGGACGTCCATAAGCATGTTCAGCTTTCAATTGAAAAGAATCAGCGTGAATATATTCTCCGCCAGCATTTAGAAGAGATTAAACGAGAGCTTGGAGAGGGCGACCAAACTCAGGTTGATATTGAGCATTTCCGCAAGCAGGCTCAAGAGAACAAGCTTCCGGAACATGCTCAACGTAAGGTCGAAGAAGAGATCAAACGGCTTGAAATGCTTAGTGCTGGCTCAGCAGAATACGGTATTATCCATTCCTATTTGGACTGGCTTATTACCTTGCCCTGGAGCCAGATCAGTAAGGATAACCTTGATCTTGAAAATGCTCGCAAGGTGCTTGATGACAATCACTATGGGCTTAATGAGGTTAAAGATCGTTTTATTGAATTTCTTGCGGTTTTGAAGCTTCGTGGAGAGGTAAGTGGCTCGATTCTTTGTTTGCAGGGGCCACCAGGAGTTGGGAAGACTTCGCTTGGAAAGGCTGTTGCGGAAGCCTTGGGACGAAGTTTTCAGCGTATATCAGTCGGGGGCTTGCGAGATGACAGCGAAATCATGGGACATCGCAGAACCTATGTGGGGGCAATGCCTGGCAAGATTATTGATGCTATGAAGCGTGCAAAGACCATTAATCCTCTGATCATGATCGATGAAATTGATAAGATGAGTTCAGATGTGCGGGGTGATCCTGCTTCTGCCATGCTGGAAGTTCTTGATCCGGAACAAAACGCAAGCTTTCGAGATCGTTATCTTGATGTGCCTTATGACCTTTCTAAGGTGCTCTTCGTATGTACGGCAAACCTGCTTGAAACTATCCCAAAGCCTTTACTTGATCGTATGGATGTGGTGCGCCTGCCAGGTTATACTCGTCAAGAAAAGTTTGAGATTACAAAGCGGCACTTAATCAAGCGGCAGTTAAAGCTCAATGGTTTGAGAGCAAAAGACTTTGAGATTAAGGATGAGGCACTGCAGCTTTTAATTGATCAATATACTCGAGAAGCTGGAGTCCGCGGTCTTGAGCGTGTGATAGGCCGGGCTTGTCGTAAGGTTGCTGTTAAGCTTGCTTCTGGAACACGGAGACGGAGACATACCCTTTCATTAAAAAACCTTGAAGATTATTTAGGGCCGCCCAATGCTTTACCAGACCCTCGGTTGATCGAGGCTGAAATTGGAGTTTCAACAGGACTTGCCTGGACCCCTGTTGGTGGAGAAATTCTTTTTATTGAGGCAACCCGCTATAAGGGTAAGGGTGGTTTGATGGTTACAGGCTCGCTTGGCGATGTCATGAAGGAGTCTGTCAACGCCGCTTTAAGTTATGTGAAGGCTAATGCCCAGAGCCTTGGTATAGATGAGAAGAGCTTCGAAAGTTACGATATTCACGTCCATTTCCCCGAAGGAGCAATGCCAAAGGATGGGCCTTCAGCGGGTGTTACAATTGTTACTGCTTTAACAAGTTTATTTACGGAATGTCCAATTCGTCCAGATGTTGCCATGACTGGGGAAGTGACGCTGCGTGGCAAGGTTTTACAGGTTGGAGGCATCAAAGAAAAGGTCATTGCTGCTCATCGCGCGGGCATTGAGCGAGTGGTATTGCCGCAGGCGAATGCTAAGGATTTGGATGATATTCCAGAAGAGGTGCGCCAGGAGCTTACCTTTGTTTTTTCCAGTGATGTACGTACAAACCTTAAAGAAGCTATCATTGATATTGTAGTACCACGTGATGGTATGAAGTCAAAATTGATTGTTGAGAGTAAGGTTGATAAGAACACATCAAGACGAAGAAATACCTAAGGTTTTTGGAAATATGAGCATGAAGCATTGTGCGTATTTGGTTTCGAAGCAGGATCGCGGCATGTTGTTGAATGGGTTTTTGGGGTTGAGCATAAAAGTTTTCGGAGAAAAATCTGAAGAGGAGGTTGCTTTTGCTTGATTCTTTTTCAAAAAGAGTTTTATTACGCAGATGATTTCAAGCTTCTGGCTGGCCCGGTGGCGGAATTGGTAGACGCTGGGGACTTAAAATCCCTTGCCCGCAAGGGCGTGAGGGTTCGATTCCCTCCCGGGCCACCAGCTTTGAAAGCTCGCTTCTGTCGTTCTCATCAGTGTTTACAAAGAATGAGGAGCTCTCATAATAAGCAGCTTCGTTTGTCTC
>CAZJPQ010000009.1:0-87266 GCA_964548115.1 uncultured Planctomycetaceae bacterium | reverse complement strand
TCTTTCGAACCACCTTTGCCCAGGTTCTGCGCAGAGAAGGCACTTCGAAGTGGGAAGCACGATCACAAAATCGTGCTAAAACGAAGAAGCACAGAGTTGTCGAGAGCATTCAGTTGCTCCACTCTTATCTGGAAGTGATCAGCATAGACATTATTCTTTTAGACGAGCACTTCCTTGATAAATGCTATGCTCTTTCCTGCCAACATCCGACCTTTCCAAAGCTTTTGGTCTTCACCTCAAAACGCAGCGCCGAAAAACATCAGGAGTTTAGAGAGCGCGGCGCTGACGACCTGATCATCATGCCAGAAGATACCAAGCTTATTATAGATAAGATCAAAAGGCTTTGTTTATGATTGAGGGGCGGCCCAAAAGTGACTAAAGTCATGTTTTGAGTAGAGGCTTTTTCTGGTATGAATCCAAAATAGGGCTCAAAAGAAGCAGGAGAGCCCAAGCCGCATTACTCTCCGATTTCTGAATATGCCGGCCTGAGCCTGTGGCCTTCAGCCTTCTCTTCTTGCATCTTGCGAGTAAGAGGCTGTACTTTGGGGTTTTCCAGACTCCCTGTGACAAAAACCCTCAGCACAAGACCCTTGAAAAAGTCAATAAGAAGCTGCATGCCTGGAACCGTCAAAGAACGCGGGAAAAAGGTGGGGACGAGCTGCAGCATAATTTGCTCACCGTTTTCAGGCTTTTGATACAAAATATAGTTCATATCCTGTTCCGCCAGAAAATCAAGAGTTTCAGGAGCAAGGACTTCCTGGCCTTGGAAGTACTGGGACAAATCTGTTCCTCCAACACTGTGAAGCCGAACGATATTAGAAGTGAACTCAAGCTCACGAATCTTCATGCGGTCTTGCATTAAATGAAAAGTCATATGAGCTTCGTTGAAATACTCGCCTTCAGCCAGGTTCAGAAGCTGATAGAGCTGACTGAAGAGGGGGACCCGTCCTAACACCGCAGCCTTTGCTTGTTCAGAGGCATCGCTGAAATCTTCAGAGCTATTGAGATTCTCAAGTTCTTCTGGTGCCAAGGGTTCTCGCCCAATATCAATTCGTCCTTTGCCTAAAAGACCCTCTTTATTCGCTGAGAAGAAGCTCAGCTCAGCGTCAACGCCACCACTCAAAGTTTCACCAGATGTTTGAGTTTGAGCGCCAGCCAAAACCTGAGAAAGAGACTCCAGCGAAATTGCGCGGGCCAGAATCCTGCCTCGATAGCTGTTTGTCTCTGCTGTGCTGAGTTCTAACGAGCCTGAGAAAACCCCTTCGTGTAAGGAACCACGAAGGTTTGGCATAATAAATAATCCAGCCTGATACTGAAAGCCTGTGGAAATGTTTTCAAACGTAACACCTTTCCATTGGGCAGAGGAAAACGCAATGCTGCCTTTCATACCAAGCCGCTCTGTTTCCCTTAAATTTTGGGCTTCTGCAGCAGCAGGGGAAAGCAGCACCCCCTTGCCATCCATAAAAGCAGAACACTTTTCAAAGCGGACCCCAACAGTAATATCCGTTTCAATCAACTCCATGCTTTGCTCAAAGCGAATGCCCTCTTCAGTAAAGACAAACGTTGCAAAAAGATTCATGAGCCCTTCTGGAGCAAGGATATCAAAAGTTGAGCGCATATTTTCCGGCAGAAAAGCCCGAAGGCTTTGGTTCAGAGGGAAGTTTTTTGTCCAAAGTGAGAGCGCAAAATTTCCCTCATCATCAAGCCCTATCTCAGGAAATTCGATCAGAGCATGATCCGTTTCGGCTTGAAACTCTTGAAACTCAAGAAAGCCAGGCGCAATAAGGAACTTGCCATATATGTTTTTGAGGGGCAAGGGAAAGGAGAGGTATTCGACTTGTCCTTCCTGAAGCTCGATCTCAAAAAAATAATCGAATGAATCAAGCGTTGTTGATGGCGGATCAGAGCTTGCTTGAGTTGTATTTTCCTCCCCACTCTTTAAAGCGCCTGAGAGCGAGCCTTTGAGGTTTATAATTCCAAAGCTCTTTCTATCCTGGGGCTCAAGGTTTTGCCAGATTGTTCCGAGCTCTTTGATTTTGCCTGGCTCCTCTTCTTTCTCTTCTTCTTTCTCTTCTGAAGAAAGAAAGCCGATAACAGCTTCACGTAAACGAGGAGAAAGAGGCAAGCCCTGAGCATTAAGGGACAGGTTAAAAAACCCCTGTTCAGAACCTTCTGCATGAGGCATGAAGGCCTGTCCAGAAATGGTAACCTTGCCAGAAGTCGAAGCATCAAGGGGGGCAGGGGTTTGAAAGGTTGGAATGCCTTCGAAAGAATGAATAGAGCACTCCAAGCCGCTTTTATTTATGATAAGTTCAAAAGACCCTTTTGCTTGTCGCAAGAAAAAGGGTTGAAGCTTGTTGTAGCCAACTTTTCCCTCTCCAAAAGAAAGAAGAACTTTAAGTTCTTTTTCCTGATTATTCGATGAAGGAGAGCTTGCTATCTTTAAACTTATGCGTCCTTCCAGCGGTGTAATAAACGTATTCCGGACTTCGGCTAGCTCTTGAGGCAGATAAGAGTAAAGCTCTTCATGAATATCAAGGTCTTTCACATTAACGGTATAATCAAGTTCAAGTCCGTTGGAACCCTCCTGAGCTTTAAGATCAAAGGTAATATCAGCTTTCCGAAAGGTTGTTTTCATATTCTTTAAAGTAAGAATTTTCTTTTTGGTATCATAATGAATCTCTCCCTGTACGCCCTCCAGGGGAATCGCAGCTTCAGCTCCTGGAAGCTGGTATTGCACACGCAGGTTTTGGGCGTGCAGTACAATCTTAGCGTCAAGCTCTCCTCCTTGAAGAGGGTGCAATTTAAGCTCAGCCTTACGGATATCAACTTTCCCCATAGAACCTGGAGGTCGAAAAGGCTCTAAAAAGCCGAGTGCTTTTTGAGGAAGAAGCTCAAGAAAAGCTTGATCAAGTTCCAGGTTTTCGCTTTCTATCTCAAGCTCAAGCCATGAATTGTCTCCCTCGCTTTGGGCCCAGGGATTATCTGGATAAACACTGCCTGCAATGTAAAGCTTCTGGTTTTGTCCGCGTTTTGCCGTCATCCCCTTTGTACTGGCGTTCAAGATCGTTCCATAGCGCTTTTCAATACGTTCTTTCTCTTCTATGTTGAAGCCTCGAAACTGCAAAACACTCTGTTCGCTGGCAACAATTTGTCCCTCAATGACTCCTTGTAAATTCGAAATTGGGAGAGGAAAGCCAATCTTTTCCTCTGGCTCTTCTTCAATAGGGTCGGGGTCTCTTCCCAGGATTCGAGGTAAAGAACGTAAGGCTCCAAAATCTTCGATTCCATAAGCTGCTGTTTTCCCAGCAGCAAGCCTTGGCAATGCGTTCATATCGCCAAGATAAAGCACCGTCATATCACGTAAGGCAGCATAAACCTGAAAACTGTTCAAGCGCGGATCTCGAGCCTGTTCAACTTTAAGGTTAAGGTCAATCAGTCCATTGAGTAAAAACTGGCCCAGGATTTCATGCACGATTGGTGGAACTTCAGGGGTTGAGGAGGACAAGCCATAACGTTGCCATTCAGGGTAAGGGTTTTCTGGATCTCGGAGACGAGGATCTCCCAAAGCTTTACGAAGTTCGGAAGAGATGAGTAAGTCTTGGGCTTCGAGTTCTAAAGCAATATGTTCATTTTTTGTTCCAACATCTTTAATCGAGCCTTGAATGGTTACCTCAGCAGCACCCCTGCGACCTGTCGCCCGTAGAAGTTTTAAATCCTTGCCATCAAAAGAGATAAAAGCGTTGACGTCCTGAACGAGAATAGGGATTTCGCGAAAGATAACAGCACCTTGAAAAGCAGCTTCGACCTGAATTTTAAGCTGGCCTTGCGCTAAGCTTTGGATGCGGGCACTGATATCTACTTCGTTTTGTACGGGGGAAGGCTCCTTAACTTCAGCCAGGATGCGTTCCAAAACCTCTGCGACTTTTCCAAACCGCTTTGTAAAAGTGCTATCAAGTTTTTGGCTGAGCTTTGTAACCTGCACATCAAGCTCTCCCTTACGGGAAATTGAGCCAACAATATCTGTTTTTCCCCAATAGTCGCACTCTGTTTTCCCCCGTAAAATAAAGTGACGAGAGTTTTCATGGCTTTTCAGAAGAGAAAGCTGGATGTTTGAAAGATAGTGCCCTCCTTTGCCCTGGTATTCAAAGCTTTTGCCAAAAAATTTCTTTGCTGCCACAGCTTTTTGAGGCTCTGCAAAGAGTTCGGGAAAGCGAAAAATAACGGCAGCATTTTCTATGGTTATTTCTGGCAGTTCAAACTCTCCAGAAGCTTGATCGGTTTGCCGTAGAATTGGAGCATCGACCCACTCCCCTGTTTCGTCGACATTTAAAACATGATAGAGCCCATGGGGAATGTCAATGCGACGAAGTGGCGATGATGGCAGCTTCAAAAGATCATAGGAAAGAACAATTTTTGGAATATGGAGCCACTGATACTCTCCTGTTACTGAAGCAATGCGAAGGTTGTAAAGCTCTATTTTCCCCTGGCCGCTGAGTTCAGGCAGGGTGTAAGAGGTTTTGTCTCGATCAAAGGTAATTGTGGTACGGCTGGTATCAAAAATATCTGCCAGGACGGTATCAACGACTTGGTTGACTCCTTTTTGATTGACAAAGATGAAAAACCCGAGGAAAAAAAGGATAATCAAGCTTAAGCTTACAAAAAAGAGCAAACGAAAAAAGCGATGGCGTAAAGCCCGATATGAGCTGGTTACGATTTTGCGAGTGAAGGTATATTCTGATTGTTTGCGAGCCATAAAAAATTTCAGTAATAACTTTCCCGGACCTTTTGTTTCCCTATTCAATACTTTGAACACAAGCAAGCCAGTTGTATCAAGACGAAGGCTCTATTCTTGCAGGCAAAGAATAGCATATTTTGCTTTGTAATATATTGCTTTTCAGGAGATTTATTCTTTTCTGACAAAATTATGGCATACAAGGTCGCTTCTTTTATTTTTCTATTTATAAGGGCTCAGGCTTTTTGTATTCATACCACAACGAACGTACCATCTCATGCATGCCTCAAGGGCGTTCAAGCTCAAATGACTTGTCCAGGTGCAGGGCTCTTCAGGCTTGTGCCAGCTATGATATTTATCCTCTCTGCTTCTCCTTTTTCCCATGTAAAAGTGTTGATAACAAGCTAAAGTTAGCTTGTTATTGAGGCCTTAAGCAGCCATTTTAAAGGTGTCTATTGTAAAGCTGGTTTTGAAATCAGAAAGTATAAAAAACGATAATGCGTATATGAAAGCAGGTCATTCTTTTTCTCTTCGCATTGAAATTCGTATTAAAATTTTTTGTGAAATATTGAGCCACTGAAGAAAAACTATGAACAAAATTTGTGTCATTGGACTGGGACGTTTTGGAATGTTTTTAGCTGAAAGGCTTGCTGCCGATGGGCTTGAAGTGCTTGCTATTGATTCAAAACAGGAGCTTGTGGAAAGCATAAAGGATAAAGTCGCGCTGGCTGTCAGGGCTGATGCCAGGGATGAAGAAGTTTTGAGCTCCTTGGGTGTTGATACTATGGATCTTGTGATCGTGGCGATCGGAGATGATTTTGAAGCCGCTGAGCTCTCACTTATGGCGTGCCGAGTATTGGGAGTGCCGCGTATTTATGCTCGTGCCCATGATCATGTAAAACGCCGTATTTTACAGGCTTTAGGAGCAGATCAGGTGATTATGCCAGAGGAAGAAACAGCCCTCCGGCTGGCCCAGCGCCTGTCAATGCCTGCTTTGACAGAATCAATCGAACTTGATCGAGATCACAGCATGGTTCAGATGCCTGCCCCAACCAAAGCCGTTGGCCACTCAATGACTGAACTTAAGCTGCGAGAAAAATATTCTTTAAACCTGGTGGCCATAAAATCTCGTCCGACTCAAACCATGATCATGACAAAGCAGGACCTTGAGTCTGGCAGTAAAAACCCCATGGAACAAGGCGAAGAAATCCGCATCCCCACAGGTGTAACGGTTATTCACAGTGGGGATACTTTGATTCTTGTGGGTAAGGACAAGAATATCGATCGTTTCATACGTGATCACGAATAGGCTTGAGGCTGGCTAATGAGGGCGGCCAGGGTTTGAATCTCAGTCGTCTTTTGGAGTTAATGGCTGAGGAAGTTCCCTTTGCGTGCCTGTGTCTTCTTGGTTTTGAGTATTATCTTCGGAGGGAGTTTGAAGGCCAGCTTGCGGTTGGTGTTGAGGGTCGGTAATCCGTTCGAGATCAGGCAAACTCTCGTAAAGTTTTTTCTTCGCTTCTTCTGAAATCTGATAGCATTCCCTTATATCAAGTTCTTGAAGCCAGGTCATTTTGCTCAACTCTTGTAAACCTGCGTCACTGAGGACTTCGCTTCCAATACGAAGAATTTTCAGGTTGTGTGCGTTTGCAGCAAGTTCACGCGCTCCTTGGTCATCAAGTCCATCGCTTTGTCTTTGAGAGGGTTTCCTTCCAGGAATCTTAAAGGAAAGCTTTTCAAGCTTAGCAAGCTTACTAATGGACTGAACCCCTTTGGCACTTATACTCGTGCAATAATCAATAGTAAGTTCTTGAAGGCTCGGCAGGGTATTATTGATATCCGTGAAAGCATGGTCAGAAGCATTGGTCCAGCTCAAATTAAGCTTCTGTATATTGCTATTCTGAAACAAACCTGAACTTAACGTTTTTAAATCATTGCCTGTTAAATCAAGTTCTTTAAGGCTTTGCAACGCGCTAAGGATGTTTATGCTTTGGGGAGTAAGGCTTGCATAGTGAATGCTCAAAATTTGAAGGTTTGATAAAGCAACAAAATTTTGCACTCCTTGATCATCGAGGTTAAGTTTCTTTTGGTTTGTCCTCCACGTTCCGCCTCTTATATCAAGCTCTTCAAGACTGGTAAGCTTTGCAATCTCCTGGGCAACCTGGTTGTCAAATTCAACAGCATTTGAAAGTACTAAACGCTTAAGTTTACTTAAGCCAGAGAGCTTTTCTAGTCCCTGATAGTCAATGGCGTAATGTTTTTCTCTACGATGAAGATCATGAAGTTTCAGGGCTTCCAAACTTGATAGCTGGCTTATAGCTTCAAACCAGCTATTTGAAATTTCTGAAATGCCGTAGAAATAAAGCCCTTTGAGTTTTGGGTAACGTTTTACAAGCAATTCTATGCTTTTAAGAGTAATGGTGACGTTTTCAAGAAATACGATAGCATCAAAAAGAGCGGGCTGCTCAGAGCCTTTTTTTGCAAAATACGCTTCTGCAAAATCAAGCAGGTCTTCAAATTCTTGATCATTTCCATTGCGAATGGTTAAGGTATTTGAGGCTTCCGAAAAAGTAAGATCTCCGGCATGGTTTGGCCCCTGGTTGTTTATTCCGGGCTGCATTTCTTGGGCTTTGATAACCTGGGCCGTGTTTCCATCATGAATTGCGAATGAGCCAGAGAGCAAACAAAGGGTAAAAGCCCCGCGTTGGATCCATCTTTTGGGTTGTTTCAGCATTTCTTTCTCCTTATCCGTAAAAACGATTCCTTGTTTTGTAAAATTTTCTTGAAGTTGAGTGAGTTTCTCTCCGTGAAGGGGACTTTCAGTTACAAGTAAAGCCCGACCCTGGATCTGATCTAAAACCTGTTCTGCAACTATAATCTTTGGAGTTTGAGGATTGATGAAAACCGAGCCACTTAAAAGCTCAAAGGTTTGCCCTTGAGCTTCTTGGTGCCAGCGATAGCGGGTATTTTGACCTATTTTTAAAGTCTTAGGCAACGTGTTATTGTGAGTGGCCGAAAGAGCTCGTGGGAGAGCCCGTCTTTGAGCAGCATCAGAATTCTTTGGGGGTAGTGAATGTCGGAAGAAAAAGGGTTCAAGCTTTGGAAAGAGCAAGAATCCGAGTCCAACTAAGATAGCCAAAGAGGCAAAACTTAAACCAGCATTTTTCCGTAAACGCGGCAAAAAAAGTTGAAAGCGAGAGCGTTTTTGGAAACGTTTCTGCTGTGGGGCTGGAGATAAGCCTTTTTGAGTTTTATGGCCTGAAGCTTCAGGCTGGCGGATTTGCTCCAAGCTTTCAAGAATGCGTGTAGCAAGCTCTTGGGGTGCTTCTTCTCCAAAGAAACTTTGAAGTCCAAGCTCAATGGCTCGCTCTTCTTCTGAAAGCTGCTCAGGTGAATATTTGCTCGAAGAATCTTGCTCTTTACTGTTTGTCATAATTGCTCTACACCCTTGTTTAAGAAAGTCGCTGCTCTAAACAATCTCGAAGCTTCAAAAGAGAGCGTCGCGCCAGTGTTTTAGCCGCTCCAAGCTTGATTCCTAAAGTTTTGGCCACTTCTTCAAAAGCAAAGGTTTTTTCATATCGGAGTCTTAGGGCTTCCTGGGCTCGTTGATGAAGCTTTTGATAGCATTTGCCCAGGTCTTCGTGCTTGAAATCTCCATAGGCATCGACAAAGTTTGACCAGGTGTTCTCTTGGTGTTTTGCTTCCAGTTCTGCCTCAAAAACATCAAAGGAGAGTTTTTGAGACTTTGATTTTTTCTGAAGCACAAGGAGGTCAATATGAGTGCGACGAGCAATTGTTCGTAAAAAAGCCGATGTTTCTTCAGGGCTTTTATAGCTGAACGATGCGCGAAAAAAAGCTAAGAAAGTCTCTTGAGTAAGATCTTCAGCATGCTCTTTTGATGCTCCTAAGAAACGCAGATAGCGCCAAACGCCAGCATAATGCTTTGAAACAATTTCCTCTGGTTGGATGTCTTGATTCATATCCACTATTTATTCTTTTCCACTATTTATTCTTTAGTTTGCTTAATCCTTTTTAAAGGAAAAAAAGAAACAAAAAACGGTATTAAAATTTAATTATTTCTATGAGATGTCTTTCAGGCTATCAAAAATACTTGAGGGCATATTTTAAAGCTGACATAAGAGGCGGAAAACCTTGCTTATATCATAGGGTTTTTAGAAAGTTTAAATTTTGATTTGGATGTTCTAATATGGTAAACTGAACAGTGTCATAATTGCTGACATAAAAATGTTTCTATCACTTTTAATAAGACCTTATTCTAACATGATGAGGTCTTTTGTTAGGAAAGATCATGGCAATTCAATCAACAAGTGGTTTGCTTGGTTTAGGTGGAGTGCTGACGCAGTCGCTTTTTCAATCACTCTTTACCTCTTCCCTCAGAACCTTTGTTCAGGCTCAGACCCAGCTTTTACAGACTCCATCAAACCCTTTGCGAACGTCAACTGATTCCTCCTTGCGCTCTCGTATTTCTGCTTTGACGGCGGTTTCAAACGTTGCCTCTCTTACAAAAGCTGATTTTGATATCGCTGACTCTTCCCTTGAATCTGTTTCTGGAGTTCTTTCCAGTTTAACGACACTAGCGACCTCAGCGATCAGTGCTGATGCTGCAACCAGGACATCTTTACAATCCCAGGCTGATAGTCTGGTGGCTCAGATCAAGGGCGAGCTTGCTCAAACGCGAAATGATGATCCAGACTTGACCATCCCTGTTCAGCTTGGCACCGCTGGAGCAACGAATGTGGTTAGTAGTGTTGATATTTCAAGTCTTGATCGTACTATTGACTCCTCTGGAGTTTCTTTTTCCCTTGATGTTTCCGATACGGGCAGCCGAGCATTTCTGAATAACGTAATTACCACCGGTGGCAACCTTGATGCTGGTTCGGAGTTCACCATTTCCGGTGCAAAGGGCAGTGTGACTCTTGAATTTACGGCCTCAACATCGGTTGCTGATGTAGTGGCTGAGATCAACGAAAACAGCGCTTCAACAGGAGTGATCGCAAGTGTTGATGGAAACAACATTGACTTTAACTCTTCTGAGTTTGGAAGCGCTGCTTTTGCAACCATTACTCAAGTTAGTGATCCTGGTGGTCAGATTGCGGATGCTACTGATACGGGCAGCGATGCCGTCGCAACACTGACAGAAACCGTCTCTGGCTCTGTTCTGAACCTTACCGCGACAGGACGAAAATTCAGCTTTACTCTTGAAAATGTGACAGGGTCGATCCAGCTTATTACTGACACCACTACCCTTGGGGGATCAGTTGACCCTGCAGCAGCGCAGTTTACAGTGCGCGATGGGGGGAAGGCTCTTCTTGGCAGCGATGGTTCAATCCTTTCGCGAGTTGGAATCCCTGCTTTTGATTTTGGAACTTTGGGGAGGAGTCTTGGTGGGCTTGACACCCTTGATTTAGAAAATGATCCAGGTGGGGCTCTTGCTATTATTGCGCAAGCTCAAACCGATATTACCACTTCCCGCACTCTGACATCTTTTGCTGCTGATACGTTTCTTGGGTCGCAGATTACTTCTCTTTCTGATCAGATCGGAGCAGCGAATACCGCTTTGACAGATATTGATACCGTAAGCAATGCGCTTGCGGTATTTGAGCAAGTTGCGGCCGAGTCGCGTCTCAATATTTCTTTGGCGATTTTAAGTCAGCTCTCTGGGCTTTACCCGCTTTCGGCATCAAGCCTTGTCTAGTTTAAAAGAGGCAAAGAAGAGCAGCGACCAGAAAGGGCGGCTAGTCAGCAAGGCTGATGGCTGGTAAATCGGAAGCTGGAGGTTTCGCCTTTTTCGTTGTGATGAGCAAACCTGTTTTTAAACCAGCTTTGGGGTCGCTTCTGAATTTAAGCTTCCTGGTTTTCGTTCAGTGTTTTGTGTTGTAGAGCACCAATCTCCTGACAGCCCTTAGCGCCAAGAGCTATCATTTCTTGTAAATGCTGGTGGTTAAAAGAAACTTGCTCGGCAGTACCTTGAAGCTCAATAAATTCACCGTTGCCACGCATAACAATATTCATGTCAACATCAGCTTGTATATCCTCATGATAGTCAAGATCAAGCAGTGGTTGACCTTGAACAATTCCAACACTGACAGCAGATACGGAATCAATTAAGGGCCAATACTTGAGCTTCTCTTGTTTTTTAAGCTGCAGGCAAGCATCATAAAGGGCTAGATAAGCTCCTGTAATACTAGCGGTACGGGTGCCTCCGTCAGCCTGCAATACGTCGCAATCAACATAAAGTGTTGTGTTTTCAATCTGTGATAAATCTACAATTGCCCTGAGGCTTCGACCGATGAGACGTTGTATTTCAGCAGAACGTCCATCGAGTCTTGTAATTGGGCGATTTTTTCGGGTGTTTGTTGAGCTTGGCAGCATGCCGTATTCAGCCGTTAGCCATCCCCCTTTGCCCACACGATGGCGCGGGACTCCTTCGCCAGTACAAACCGTACAAAGAATGCGTGTTTCTCCAAAGCAGACAAGGACTGAACCTGCAGCGCGGCTGGTGTAATGACGCTGAAAGGTTATAGGACGAAGAGCGTCAGGCAGGCGCTTATCATGGCGTAATGCAGGGTTTAATTCTTGTGATTGTTCTTCCATAGTAACCTTAAACTCTTTATCAGGAGATTCTTGTTTTTTTATGATTAACGATTGGCTTGGACAAAAGCTTTGACCCGTGGATCTTTAAAGGTGCTAAGTGCGCGTAAAACAAGGCTTGGACGAAGTTCTTTCGGATTTTTTAAGATATAACGAAATTTTTGAAGATCAAGTACTTCCTCAGCATGATCAGAGCCGCTTTCTTGATAAGCATCAAAAAGCAGCTTAAACAAAAACGTACTGAATGGTTCCATTTTGGGATGAACACTATCCTGGCGATGAAGTTCCCCTGCAATACCCGCAATAAAGCAAGCTGCTGTGGCTGCTGGGGGCTCCTCTGGTTGAGGCTTTATAGTACGGGTGTTTACGCTCTGACGCCGTTCGAGGTCGGGAAAAGATGCTCGCAAGCAGGCAATGATACGAGGAGCAGCTTTTGCCTGGAGTTCCTGGTTCAATTTGCCTTTTTTGTGAAGCCATTCCAATGCAGCAAAAGAAGCAACTCGGATTGGTTGAAAAGGATGCATTAAACGAGCAAGAATTTTATCAGGGTTAATTCGAGCATCAACCGCAGCAATAGTCCAGCGTTTCGTCTCACCTGCGGGCATTTTTTGCAGGATACAGCCTTGAGAGTCAGCAAAAGGATCGATGTAGCATTCCCTTACTTCACCGCTCATAGCAAGAAGTGCTTTTGATTCATAACCCACTCGCGCAAAGATGTCTTTTCGTCCTTGCTTTCGAAATGTGAAGGCAAAGCGAAATTCAACATCAAGAGCGCCAGTCAGCTTGCGGGAGGGAGTTGTATCGATAACTCCAACTTCGCATGTAGATCCTGCTTCAAAGTTTTCCATTTCAAAAGATGGAAAATGGGCAAAGGCTCTCGGCGACTTTGCCACCGCCCGCTGTCCTTCAAGCAGAATACTCTGCCACTGAGTTTCTCGAAGTTTTGAACGCATAATAAGTATTGCACGTAAAGTACAGTGTGTACGACTTTCAAGGCCTGATCAGGTTTATTATCTTACTTGTTTGAGTCATCTTAAAACGAAGTAGAAAGCTTGAGAAGTTTTCTTTTTCAGGAAATTTTGAAGCTTACTCTTTTTTCTCACAACGAGTCTGTCGTATTTTGTCTTGAATTCCTATGGGCTCCAACTGTTCAAGAAAATCATCAAGACAAAGGGCTCCAAGCTCTCCCTGATCACGGGATCGTACATTAACTGTTTCTGACTCCTCTTCTTTTTGCCCAAGAATTAATAGATATGGAATTTTCTGTAATTGACCATCGCGAATCTTATGGCCTAAACGCTCGTTACGGAGATCAAGTGAAACTCGTAAGCCTTGATCAAGCAGCTTTTGTTCAACCTTTTGGGCATAGTTTGTGAACTTATCAGAAATTGGAAGAATACTTACCTGCACTGGAGCAAGCCAAAGGGGAAAAGCTCCTGCGTAATGCTCGGTAATAATTCCAAAAAAGCGCTCAAGAGAGCCATAACAAGCACGGTGGATCATAACAGGGGTGTGGCGTTTGCCATCGCTGCCTACATATTCAAGACCGAAGCGTTCCGGCATTGAAAAATCAAGCTGAATTGTCCCACACTGCCAGCTTCTCTGGATAGCATCACGAATATGAAAATCGATTTTAGGCCCATAAAAGGCGCCATCTCCAGGGTTGATGGTGAACGCATGCCCCGTTTGTTCTAAGGCATTTTTTAAAGCTGACTCTGCCCTTTCCCAAACCTCATCAGAACCAATTGATTTTTCGGGTCGAGTTGAAAGTTCAAGCTGAACATCTTTGAGGTCAAAAGCCTGATAGATTTCGAAGAAGAACTCCACCAGCATGGATATTTCAGCTTCAATACCTTCTGGAGTACAAAAATGATGTGCATCGTCCTGGGCAAAAGCCTGGACTCGGAAAAGTCCGTGACGTACGCCTGAAAGTTCGCGACGATGAACAATGCCCATTTCTGCAAGTCGCAAGGGCAGCTCGTTGTAGCTCCGCAGTCCACGACCATAAATCAGTACATGACCTGGGCAATTCATCGGTTTGACTGCCATAGGGCGGTCTTCATGGGCATCTTCATCAACACCATCGAGGGTATTGTCGTCACGTTCTTTGCGCTTTGTAAAGAACATGTTTTCAAGGTAGTTTTGATAGTGTCCAGAAGTATGCCAAAAGCTTTCCGAAAGAATAAGTGGTGTGCGTACCTCTTGGTAAGAGCGCCGTGCGAGTTGAGCGCGCATAAAGTCTTGTAAACAATTATAAATAATTGTTCCCTTGGGATGGAAAAAGGGAAAGCCTGGGCCTTCCTGTTCGAAGTGAAAAAGATCAAGCTGCTCGCCTAGAATACGATGATCTCGCTTTTTCGCCTCTTCAAGTCTGTGCAGGTATTCATCAAGTTCTTTTTTGCTGAAAAAGGCAGTACCATAAAGCCGTATAAGCTGTTGTTTGCTTGAGTCTGCTCGCCAGTAAGAACCTGCAACTTTCATCAGCTTTGTGTGTTTCAGCCAGCCTGTTGAAGGAACATGAGGGCCACGACACAGATCAATGAAATCACCATTACGATAAAAGCTTACTTCAGGAGCACCCTGCTGACCAGAAAAAGCACCCTCCTGCTTAAGTCCTTCAACAATTTCTTGTTTAAAAGGATTATGTCCACCATCAATGATTTTATAGTCTTGAAAGACAGCATCATTTTCAGTGTCGGCAACACAACGGACGAAGGGATCGTTTGCTTGAACGAGTCGAGCCATTTCAGCCTCAATTCGAGGGAAATCTTCTTCTCGAATGGGGTTTTCGCCTTCCGGAAGATAAATATCGTAATAAAAACCATCTTCGACAACTGGGCCAATAGTCAATTGGGCAGAAGGAAAAATTTTAAGAAGTGCAGCTGCCATCAAGTGAGCAGCCGAGTGACGCAAGGTTTCAAGGCCAAGAGCATCATCCTTTGTAATGATTTGGACCTGATCGTTGTCTTGGAGAGGATAGCTTAAATCCACTGGTTCATCATTAACAACTCCAAGCACTGCTTTTTTAGCAAGCTGTTTTGAAATATCAGCAGCAAGTTCAAGAATACTTGAACCTTCTGTAAGCTCTCGCTTTCCTCCATCTGGCAGTTTTACTTGAATGCCCATGATTCTCTCCTTTATGTATTCTCACAAAGCTTTACTTATCTACTTTTATTTCAAAGTTTTTGTTTTTTGCACTATTAATAAAAGAAAAAATAAAAAAACCCGGCTTGTTTTCAAACCGGGATCATCACGACATAATCACCCGGTTTTTAACCGGTAGTCGTTACAAGCTTACCATACTTGAGCTCTTGAATTTTCATATTTTGGTTTTCGCTTAATCAAACACTAAAGGCTATCTGTTCACTATATGCCAACTACTTTTTTGCATCAAGAAAAATCCTTGTCTCAGGATGTAATGCCGCTGTGGGTAAAAGAAAAAATACAAGAAGGCACCTTTTGAAAAGTGCCTTCCTGCATGAAACGACCTAGAGAATATCCTCCAGAGCCTTGGGTTTCGTATCCTAAGAGTACTTTGAAGAACTTTAGGCTTTGCTTAAAAACAAAGCTGGAAACCCTATAAAAGTTCTTAGCGGCTGTCTCTTGCCGAGTACTAGTGTGAAGAGCAGGATTAGGGGAAAGAAAGGTATTTAAGAACAAATCAATCTTTCCCCTTTTTCCAAGCCAGCCATGTAATCCTAGGGATTTAAAACTGCTTCTTCTCTGCTTCTTACTGGAGAAGTTGGAGAAGAACCTGTGGTATCTGGTTGGCTGAAGCCAAGACAGAAGCACCAGCAGAATAAAGCACCTGTTGACGTGCAAACTCTGTTGTTTCTGCAGCAAAATCAAGATCCCTGATTGAGCTTTCAGAAGAAACCAAGTTTTCAAGTGCAACACCGACGCTGTTTAAGTTACGTTGCAAGGTATCTGTTGAGATTGAACCAAGGAATGAACGTAGATCAGCTACCTGATCAATAGCAGCATCAATAACTTCCAAAGCGTTTTCAGGGTTTTGGAAGAGATCGTTACCTGCGCCCGTTCTCAAGCTTGCAAGGCTTCCACCACTCAAGGAGTTAATCCGCTGAGCAGAAGTTGAGTCAGCACTTTCTGGGGTGACATCAAGTCCAAGATCGCCAGTGGTCACGCCACGAATACCAATGTTAAGGCTGTCTTGGGCTGAGTTCGTTTCACGAATTTGGAAACGAAGTCCAGATTGTCCGCGGTTTCCGTTTGAGAAGTTCTGACGAACGGTGAACTGGAAGGAGTCCATAATGCCCTCTGGCAAGGTTGTTCCAGCGACAGTTGGGTTTACAGCTGTACCACCAACCTGGTTGTTTAAACCAAATTCAACGGCATCAGCGTTATTTCCAACGCTTCCGAAGGAGCCAAAGCTTTCGGCAAGACTCATCTTGATGTCAAGAGCACTGTTCACTAACTGAACATCAAAGCCAGTTCCGTCAAAGACCATACCGTTGACAGTTCCTTGAACGTCAACACCGTTTGAGATCAAGCTTCCGCCGTTAAGATCTATCATAGTGTTGACATCATTTTCGAATACACCTAAGCCGGAACGGCCATCAGTTGTTGCGCGAATACCACCAGTTGCACTACCAGCTTTAAGAGAAACTGTCGAAGTTGAGCTGGTAACATCTTCAAGCTGAATGATGCTGTCTGAACCGAAGTCGAGGCTGTAAAGCGCAAGGCGTTCGGTGTTTTCTACTGACGTTTTACCAGCTGAACCAGTGACGCTGAAGAGGTCTGAGCTACCAGCAGCTTCACCAACGGTAAACTGAGGTGTATTATCGTTTAACTGAACGTTATCATAAACGAAAGTTAAGCCTTTTTCCCTGGAGAAGTAAGCTTCAAAGCTTGCTCCTGCATCAAGGGTACCAGCACCAACACCAGCAGCGGCTGCAATCGCGGCGTTAATTTCAGCCAGACGAATGAACCCGTCAGTATCCGTATCAGCAACGTTGAGTGTTACGGTATCAGCAGCAGCAGAGTCAGGATCAGAAATCGTGAAGCTGAAGGTTCCACCAGCAACAGCTGTCGTTGCGATAGCAAGGTCTCCAGCAGCATCAATATGCTGTGAGTTGACATCAAAGTTAGCATACTGTACTGGACGACGTACGGTATTCAGGCCAGCAGAAGGCATACCTGCTTGTACAAGACCACCTGAGAATGAACCATTGTCTGTTGGGTTGCTTGTCAGGGTTGCACCTGCAGCAGCATCACCAGCTGCAACAGTTAAGCCGATGGCATTAGAGCCTGCTGATTGGAAGTTCGTGCCAGTAGAATCGAAGAGCGTTAAATTATTGCTGCTATCGAAGTAAGCTTGTGTTCCAGTAGGCAAGTTTGCTGTCAAAGCAGTGAGCAATGCTTGTCTGTCAGCAGCAAGGTTGCTGTTAAAGAAGGTTCCTGGACCAGCGCCAGCAGTGATAGCTACGGTAAAGCCAGCACCACCAACGTCAGCAGCACCATCACCATCGAGATCGAAGTCAATGTCAATGTTACCACTACCGTCAGCATCTTCAATCAGGTTCAGATCGGCTGCACTGATCTGAATCGTTTTTACGTTCTCAGCAGGTCCAATTGTAAATTCTGAACCAGCGTTGTTGATGCGAGCATTCCCGTTGATATCAGTATCAACGGTAAAGTTAGCATCAATAGTTTGTAAGGCAGTTTGTAAATCGTTGGCACCAGCACCTGGATCAAAAATAAGACCATCACCATCAGTATCTCTGACGATCAGGTTTTGAACGGCTCCACCGTTGACAGAAACACCAAGCACAACAGCATTGCCTTGCTCGCCAACGCTAATTCCAGTCGTTGTATTATCAACAACGGCTTCGCGGCGAGTGCTTTCAATAGGCAGTGCAAGGAAAGTTGAGGCGTATACGCCAGTTGAGGTTGAGTTCTGGTTTACTGCACCGATCAAATCCTGCATGGTTGCAGAAGATCCGAAGTTAACATCGGTTGAACCCCGTGAGCCTGAAACCCGGAGGGTTGCAAAGTCAGCAGCATTACCACCAGCAGAGAGTGAAGCAAACTGATCTACTGCATTAAAGTTAATATTGGTAATGAGTGTAGCGCGTTCTGCGAGTTGGGTAACGTTCACTGAGAAAGTTTGAGCTTCAGTGCTTGGCCCGAGACGAGCTTGACGAATCTGCAGGAAGTCCGTTGCACTTCGAGCAGAAGCATTTTGCTCAATAATGAAGTCAGATGACCCATCAAGCAAGTTGCGTTGAGCGAAACGCGTTGATTGAGCAATTCGATCAATAGCTACGAGAGTTTGATCGATCTTGTCCTGTTCTGCATCAATCTGCTCTGGAATTGAGAACCCGCTGTTCATCGCGAAGATTACGGATGAACGCATGTCAACCAACATGTCGCTGATTTCACCAAGAGCGGCTTCAGCGGTGTTGATGAGGTTGATGTCATTTTGGGTGTTTTCCAAAGCCTGATTCAAGCCAGAAATTTGTGCCCGCAGTTTTTCGCTAATGACCAACCCACTTGGATCGTCAGATGCTTTGTTGATTCGCTGTCCCGTAGAGAGACGTTCGATCGTTTGCGCCTGCGAACGAGCAGTTTGGTTGAGGCTCCGCAGCCCCGTTAACGCACTAAGATTTGTGTTGATTTGAAGCATAGCCTCAATTCCTCCATGACCAAATTATCCACAGTTGCAAGCATCCCTGCTTACACCTCTAAAAACGCTGTCAAGTCCACATCTTGCAGCATAACCTACACAGAACAAACACTGCTCTGCGCATCATGCCTGAAGAGCTTTTTTACCTGTCGGCCATACAGGCAAAAATGGAATACTCTTCTACGACAAGTCGATACATCCGTGAAAAATACATATCTATATCCTGCCAATCGGCAGAATTGAAAAATCCCTTGAGCCTTTCAGAGTATTTTTTCTGTTTTTTGGAAAAACATTTTTGAAAAGAATCTTTTCTTTAGAAATGCCTTTTATAGACACCCCTTATAAGGTAAGAAAAAGATTATGGGTTGAATAAACCCTTTCTCGTTATGATTGGGAGATTCGAGTTTTTCGATTTTTTGTGGAACTTCAAGCCTGTTGAAAGAAAGGTTTTCAAATATGAAGCTTAGGCAAGAAAGAGTTGTAAAGGGCTTTTGTTTACTTTGTTTAATCCTTGTTTTTGTGAGTGGTCAAGCCCAAATAACCCAGGCGCAAAATGAAGAAGAAGGATCTTTGAGCTCTCCTTCGAAAACTACTCCAGGAGAAGAAGCCTCTTCACAAGAAAAGGAAAAGGCTCAGGGGAAAACGTATCAAGCAACGTTGAAGCCTTCTCAGAGCTTTCAGGTGAGTCTTGAACTTGAAGCTTACAATGGTCCCCTTTGGCTTGAGAGCATAGCGGAAGATTCACAGCTGGTTGAAGAAGGAGAGCCTATCTTCAATCTTGACGCACCAGACTTCAGGATTCAGGATGACGAATTAGCTTTTCAAATAGAAAAGCTGGACAGGGAAATTGAAAATGCAGAACAAGGGCATGAGCTTTTCCTTCAGCAAGGTCAACTTCAGTGGCAACGAGCTGAATTGAATTTTGAACGAGCTGTTGCAGAGTACGAGTACTTTGAAGCGCAAGGCAAAGCGGATACGATTGAAAGGCATGAGATCAATCTTGAATCATTGCGCAACAGTATCGCAGATCAAAAAGATGAGCTTGCCCAACTTGAGGAGCTTTACGAAACGAACGACTTGGCTAAAGAAAGCCAAGAGATTGTATTAGAGCGTGCTCGTCGCAGGCTTAGGCAATCTGAGCGTACACTTGCTTTGGAAGAGCGCGAGTTTCAATATGCTTTAGAACAAGAACTTCCGCGTAAAGCAAAAGAACTTAGACAATCAATCGAGGAAGCTGAATTTGCCCTTGAAAAACTTGAAATTGAACGAAGGAAAAACAAAGAGAGTTATGCAATCAACCTTCGAGATTACGAGCATACGTTAGAGAAAGTTGAAGTGCGGAGAGAAAAATTAGATGAGGACGCTTTTCGCCTCGAACTCCTGGCGCCTTTTACTGGTATTTTTGTTCTTTCGAAAGAGCTTGCTCAGAGCCAAAAAGAATTAATGAGGGAAAAGAAGAAGGTTTATGCAGGCCAGGTTTTTGGATATTTTATTGATCCTGAAGCTCCTCTTATGCTCGAACTCAATGTTCCCTTTGAAGAGCTCAGCCTTTTCACTGATGATCCTTCTGAAATTAAAGTGGTATACCAGCCACTTGGTTTGGAAGTTCAAGCGCGGCTTAATACTGTTGGCAGGGTTGCCCAAGAGGGAAAAGTTCGGATCACAATTGAACTTGAAAGTGAAGATCTGATACCTGGTCTTGAGGTTGAGATCAAGCCAGCGTCTTCTCAAGATTCAAATTAAGCTTAGGGCAAGGATTGAAAAGCCTAACTCTATCTCAAGTGGTTTTTTGCTTGAGCTGTCTTGGTCATAAAGAGAAATCGAGCACTTGTTATGATTTTATCTTGTGTTAAAAAACGAAGCTCTTTTGTTCGTGTGCAGTCTTTTTTGGTTGCTCTGTTTTGCTCTTTTTTTGTCTCATGAGTGCTTGTACGTTGATCGAAAGAGATTTTCCAGCTGAGTCAGCTATTTCAAGTGAAGCTTCTATAGAGCCAGAAGGCAATGGCGTTCTTCAGAAAGCTCGAAAAAAACAACAAGCCGAAAAATCTTTCGAATATTTTATCACACACAGTGAGTGGGCCTATGCACCTGCTCTTGAGCGCGCTTTAAACTTTATTCTTGAGCATCAATCAGCTGATGGGAGCTGGGGTCATTACCTTCCAGAGAAACCCTACGATATTTATCTTGGAGGAGTGAATTCCTATCATGCTTTTGGCAATGCTTCTTCTGCACTTGTTTGTCTTGCTCTGTTGAATGTTCCTCGTTCAGAAGCAAGTGACCAAGCTTTAGTCAAAGGCTATAATTATTTGATTACAGCTCCTTTGACAGGACGTGTCTCAGGGGATACGTTTTATAATTTCTGGTCCCATGCCTATATGCTGCAAGCTATCTCAAAAGGCCTTTTAGATCAGCGCCTTCGTTTTCTTCATCAAAAGCTTCGCCTGCGCGGAGAGGATGAGATGCAGCGTCTTAAAAGACTTCAAAACCTTAATGGTGGCTGGGGTTATTATGATTTTCGCTATAAAACAGCTATTCCATCTGGGGAAATGGCGACCTCTTTTTGCACTGCAACAGCACTGACGGCACTTCATGAGGCTCAAGCTGCAGGCTATCAAGTAGAAACTGACATGATTCAGCGAGGACTTGATTTTATTGAACGTTTACGTTTTCCCCATGGGGGATATGCCTATGGGGATTATTTGAAATACTACCCTCTTGCGGACCGTGTTGCTGGCTCACTTTCCCGCTCGCAGGCTTGTAATCATGCTTTACGAATCTGGAATCAGACTCTTTCGGGTGCAGATATTCAAAAGAGTTTTGATGATTTTTTTGCAGAGCACGATTTCCTTGAAATGGGTCGCCAGAGACAGTTTCCTCATGAGTCCTGGTATTCCATAGCAGGTTACTATTATTACTACGGCCATTTTTATGCAGCTTTAAGTTTACGCTTTCTTCCAGAAGGAGAGCGAAGTCAGCACGCTGATACACTTGCTGGTTTTATTGCTCACTCCCAGGAAAAAGATGGGAGTTTTTGGGATTTCCCACTTTTTGGATATTCGCGAGCTTACGGTACTGGCTATGCCCTCTTTGTATTGAGTGAATGCTATCGTCAGCGTTCTTCTCTTTGAATTGAATATGCGGTGTGACAAACTCTTTTGGCTGTCATGGCCACCAAAAAGTTCGACGTTGAGAAAGCCCAGGCCATGGATCTTAATGAGCTTGATTACGATCTTCCCCCTGAAAGAATTGCTCAAGAACCTTTGAAAGAACGCAGTGCTTCGCGCCTTTTAGTGGTTAACCGTGCTGAATCAAGTATTCAGCATCACTATTTTCATGAGCTGCCAAATTTTTTAAATTCTCAAGATTTTCTTGTTCTGAATGATTCCAAAGTGCAAGCTTTACGCCTTTATACTCAGCGTATCAATACGGGCGGGGTTGTTGAAATGCTGATCCTTGAACAACGAGGGACACGTGTATTGCGGGCCATGGTGAGGTCGCGAGGAAAGCTTCAAGCAGGCGAAAGGCTTCAGGTCCTCAGGCAAAGTGCAAAGGAATCTGTGCCAGCAGAAGGAGTGTCTTTCGAGCTACTGGGAAAGCAAGCTGACGGTAGCTGGGAAGTTGCTTTTGAAAATGTTGAGACCTCAAAACCCCATGACTTGATTGAACACCTGGCTCCCTACGCCCGCATGCCTTTGCCGCCCTACATTAAGCGTGAACGGCTTGACGATTCTCATGCCCGTTTGGATCAAGAGCGTTACCAGACTGTTTATGCCCGTAACGTTGGTTCGGTTGCAGCACCTACAGCGGGGTTCCATTTTTCTCCAGGACTTTTTAAAAGCCTGCAAGAGAAAGGAGTTGGACATGCTTTTGTAACGCTGCATGTTGGTACGGGGACTTTTAGGCCTATACGCTCCCAAAATATAGAAGAGCATGAAATGCATGATGAGCGTTATGAGTTGAGTGCTCAAGCTTATGCTTCTATAAGAGAAGCCTATAAAGCAAAAAAGCGTATTGTTGCTGTTGGCACAACAAGTACACGAGTGCTCGAAAGCTGTTCTGAAGTATTCAAACGAGAAGATTCTTTCGAAAATCATACAAGCATAACGAATCTTATGATCATGCCGGGCTATCACTTTCAGGTTGTAGATGCCTTGGTCACCAATTTTCATATGCCGCGTTCGACTTTACTTGCTTTGGTGATGGCTTTTGCTGGCAAAGAGCTTATTCGCTCTGCTTATGAAAGAGCACTTCAAAATAACTACCGCTTTCTCAGTTATGGTGATTGCATGCTTATTCTTTAGGTGTTTCGAAAGTTCAGACATTTTCAATGCCCTCTATTCCTGAGGTTTGAGCAAAACAAATGTTCAAGGAGCAGGCCTGAAACTTTGTTATACTCCAGTTTCGAGAAAAACTCCTATAATTCTTCAAGCAGCCCCTTATTGCAAAATAAATAAAGATGGTAAAAGAGTGCTTGCATCAAGCAAATTTATAGAGGGCATTGTTATGAACGATCACGATTCAAACTTTGGTGCTCAAGGATCTCCTGACTTTGAGAAGCCTAGGGCTCGACTAGGCCTGAGTTCGGAACAAAAAAAAAAGCGCTTGTTTCTAGCGTTATTTGGGTTGAGCGTGCTTGTTGCAGCAAGCTATTTCTTCTTTTTTTCACAAAAGGGTTCTCATCCCCACGAAAATTCATCCCTCTTTTTTTTCGCCCCTTTTGTAAACCCGCAAGGTGAAATTCATGGGCTTGAGCGCATAACGTTTAAACAGGGGGGAGATATGCTTCAGCTTGTGCTTGATCAAGACCAATGGAGGTTTGAGGCGCCTTTTAAGGGGGCACTTGCGAATCAAACAAAAGTCCAGCGTTTTTTAAAACAGCTATCCCAAAGTAAACGTCCTGATAAAGCTGCACTTATCAATCGGGAGTTGCTTCAAGAATATGGCCTTGATAAGGTGAGTCCTGAGAACCTTACTATTAAGCTTGAGAATGCCCAGAGCACACTTACTGTGCTTACAAGGTCTCGTTTTGTAAGACGTCTTGATGAAAATCAAGCGTACAGCATTGCAGGGTTTGGCTTTTCTCTTCAGCCTCGAGATTGGCTTATCAAAGACCTCAAGCTTCTTTCTCTTCAACGTGTTGAAGATGTCCAAAGTGTTTATTTCCAGCCTCAAAAGGGCCCAAGCTACTGGCTCAAGAAAATACATTCCAGACCCGATGCTTTTTGGGAAATTCTTTTAGAGGGTGAACAAATCCAGAAAGCTAAAGCTGCCGCTGTTTATGGTATGCTCGAGCGTTTGGGGCGGATGCGTGTTGAAGGTGTCGGAAGTCCTGAAAAATATTCTGATCAAAAGTTTGATAAGGTTGAATGCACGCTTTCGGGAGGGGAGAAGTTAAGCTTTGAAATAGCGCTACCTTCTGCAGAAGAACCAGGCTCTATCCTAGTTCTTTTGAAGCCTGAACTTGAAAAAAGCCTTTATTTTATTCGTGCATCGCAAGCTCGTCAAATTTACCCTCGTTTAGAAGATCTTAAGGTAAATTTGGTGAAAAAGAAATTTGAGTAACAATTCTTCTTTCGGCTTTTTAAAAAAAGATGATTTTCAAAGCTTTGATGAAAGAAAGTAAAGATGAAATACTTTTCGCGTATGTCACTTTTAGCTCTGTGTTGTTTTTGCCTTGGAGCTTGTGAGCAGGAAAGGGAAACGCTAGAGTCCCAAGTCCTTGCTTTTTTCCAAGATCTACAGGCTGGAAATTTTGAAGAAGCTTACCAAAAAATTTCTGATGCTCAAAAAGAGCAAACAGAACGAGAGCTTCAGAATATCCTGGAAGCAAAAGACAGTCAGGCTTTAAAGCAACTCAATCAGCTTATGCATACAAATTTTACGCTCTCAACGCTAGCAGAGCTTTCAACCGAAGAATATTTCAGGCAAGCCCTTGAAGGTGCCATGAAGAACCCAGAGTTTAAAAGCTTTGTTCGGTCAAAACCAAAAGTTGAAGCACAACCATATTTCTTCAATGATCATAAAGCTGAAGTTGTTGTAAACTTCGAGCAGGAAGGTGTCTATTCTTATCGTTGTGTGCTTGAAAATGGCAGCTGGAAAATCCAGCTCCAGGACCTTCTGGACAATAATCAAAATTAAGTTTAGGCATACGTGTTAGATAACTCCCCGGAGCAGAAAATTCTGATTATAAAACCAAGCGCTTTAGGCGATGTGGTTCAAACTGTTACTGTGGTCCAAGAGCTGAAGCAGGCTTGGCCTCAGTGTTCTCTTGGTTGGCTTGTTAACTCAGAATTTGCTCCTTTGATAAAGCCCTTAAGTGTCATTGACAAGATTCACCTTTTTAAACGTTCGCAAATGAGGGGTTTTAAAGGGAAACTCAAAGCTCCGTTTTTGTTGCGAAAACTTGTCCACGAACTTCAGGCCGAAAATTATGACCTTGTCATTGATTTTCAAGGTCTTGCCCGTAGTGCCTTATTGAGCCGCTGGAGTTCTGCAAAACGTAGAATTGGTTTTGCAGAGGCCCGCGAAGGTGCTTCACGCTGGTATCATGAAAAAATTGTCGTCCCAAACTTACCGCTCCATGCCATAGATCGCTATCGATTGCTACTTTCATACCTTGGGATCAGTTTGCAAAAAAATCCTGAAACAGATTTTGAGATAAGCGAAATTGAAATAGCCGGCCTTCAAGCAAAACTGAAACAAGCGGGTTTGTCTGAGCATGAGAAGCCAATCGTGCTTTGCCCGGGAGCCCAATGGGAAAGTAAGTGTTGGCCAACAGATGCATGGGCTCAAGTCAGTGATAAACTTTATGCAAAAACTCAAACCCCATGTATTTTTGTTGGGTCTTCAAAAGATGTTTGGCTTGTGAAGAATATAAAAAAGAATGCTCAGAGTCCTCTTGTTGATTTTACAGGACAAACAACCTTGAGAGATCTGGCTGCTCTTTTTGCCTGTGCAAAGCTTGTTATTTCAAACGACTCTGGGCCTATGCACCTTGCTCGGGCTCAATCAGCCCCTTTGATTGCCCTTTTTGGCCCCACCGATCCGAGAAGAACAGGACCCTGGCGGCTTCTTGAAAGTGTGATTCAAGCGGATCAGCAGGCAGAAAGGAATCCTCGCCTTTATCGCCAGATCAGAGATGATCGTATTATGAGGAAAATTACTCCTGAAAGGGTATTTGAAAAAGCCCGAACTTTGCTTGCTTCATAAGAGATTTCAAGCCATAAAGGAACGATGGGGAAAAAAAAAGAACGCGGACGTTTTCAACTTAAAGATGTCAAGGCGGCACGCATCCAGATGCGTCGCTTGGCTCCTTATGCTTTACGCTATTGGCCGCGTTTTTTGATTTATCTCGTTTGCACCTTGCTCTATTGGGCTGGGTATGGTGGGCGGTTTTTGCTGATAAAAGAAATTGGCCCAATGCTTGATCCCCAAGCAACCGATATGGGGCAAGCTTTTCATTTTCTCAGCCAGGATAATATTTACTTTATTGCAGGTTTATTTTTCCTTGGTTCCATAGCTATGGCCCTTGGTACTTTTGGCAAGCAGTACCATATGAACTGGATTATACACCGAGGGACTCTTGATGTTCAACGAGACTTGACAAACAACATCATACGTCAACCTGTAGCTTTTTTTAATCTCAAACGAAAAGGTGAGTTGATGTCTCGTGTTACAAACGACCTCAGTGGGGTTCGTCAAACCTATCATATCCTTTTTAACGATTTAGTCTCTCATCCTATTGGCATTATTGTGTTGAGTGCAGGAGCTGTTTATACTTCTCCTACCCTTGGTCTTGCTGTGCTTCTTATGCCTATTGTGCTCTTGCCAGTCATTATGCTTGCTGGAAAAATCAAACGTCTTTCAAGGCGTTCTCTTGAGTCTCAAGCTGAGCTTTCAAACTTCTTCCACCAGCTTTTCGAAGGTATCCGAGTTGTGAAAGCTTTTCATATGGAGAAGAGACAGTCCCAAGAGCTCGATGATACCGGTCTTAATTTCTTCAAACGTTCAGTTAAAGTTGGGAAATACAAAGGGATAAGCCGAGCTCTGGTTGAAATTGTGCTTGGCGCAATGATAGCAGCAGGACTCGTGGGAGGAGTTTCGCTTTTATCTTCCAATATTCTTGGTGAAGGATTTACTTTTTGGACGCTTGCTCAGTTTATCGCTTTCTTAATGGCGCTTTATGATCCTGTGCGAAAGCTTTCCCACACCCTGAATAATATGAGCCAATCCATGGCTGCTAATGAGCGGGTTTTTGAGCTCATTGACCTGGAGCCAGAAATTAAAGATCTTCCAGATGCCCGTCGGGCAGCTGTTTTTTCTGATGCTATTCGTTTCGAAAAAGTGAACTTTGAATACCAGGCCGGCTATCCAGTGCTTCATGATATTTCATTTCAAGCCAATAAGGGGACTCTGACAGCTTTTGTCGGACAAACCGGCGCAGGCAAGTCAACCTTGTTAGACTTGATCGCGCGTTTTTATCTGCCTTGTTCTGGAAAGATTATTGTTGATGGCCATGACCTTAAAGCATTGCAACACCGTTCGTGGCTTGAACAAATTGCCATCGTGTCCCAGGAAACCTTTCTCTTTAATACCAGTGTTCGAGAAAATTTGCTTTCTGTACGAGAGGATGCGGACGAGCATGATTTGATAGAGTGCCTTAAAGCTGCTAATATCTACGATGAAATAAAGACGCTCCCTCAAGGACTTGATACGCTACTGGGAGATCGTGGCATTAATCTTTCGGGGGGGCAACGTCAACGGCTTGCGATTGCCAGAGCTTTTGTGAAGCAGGCGCCTATCTTGCTTCTTGATGAAGCCACGAGTGCGCTTGATACTGAGACCGAGCAAAAGGTCCAAGAGGCTCTTGAGCGTCTTATTAAAGGAGCAACGGTTTTTGCTATTGCTCATCGTCTTTCAACAATAGTCCATGCAGACAGGATTCTTGTGCTCGAGAAAGGTCGCTTGATCGAAGAAGGAAACCACCAAAGCTTGATGAAAGATAATGGACGCTACGCTCATTTGTATCGCACGCAATTTACTTCTGCGTTAGACGAAGTAGAATGAGGAAGTTGAGGGCTGTGGTTTGACTTCACTTATGGTTAATTCAAGAGTAATTTGGCAGGGTGTTGAATCATGGTGCAAAGTTTTCACGTAAAGCAAAGTCTTCGTATTGTTTTGCTCCTTGGTCAGCCAGGCTTTCCAGGAAGCTTGGCCTATGGTTTTCAGCTCGCTCAGGCGCTTTATGAAGCTGGGCATAAGCTTCTTTGTATTTATAGTGAACAAGCGCAAAGTGGTTTGGATTTACCCTCCACTCTTGATTTCCCTGCTTTACCTTTAAAAACAAGTCCTGAAGGTTTTTCTAACCAAAGTTGGAATCTTCGAGGCTTACGTTCTGATTTGAAAAAATTTCAACCAAACCTTATTTATCTTTTCTCTCTTGGCTGGCCTTTTCCCTGGTTTCAGCTACTTCGAAACTTTGATGTGCCTTTGATTGCAGGACTTGATACCAGAAGTCATTTTGAAGTTTTAAAAGCCCGCCAGCAAAAGCGTATTGACCACTATATTGTTCCAAGCCAGGCTACTCGGGAAGAACTGGTAAACCATACTCCTTGTTTACTTGAAAACATTCACGTTGTTCCTCCAGGAACGCTTAAGACAGAAGAAAAAGAAACACTTCAAATGAAGCTTAACCAGAATAATGAGCATACGCCTGTCATTGCTTGCTTGAGTATTTTTAAGCAGCAACCTGAACAGGATGAAATAATTCAGGCAATTCAAAAGTTTGAAAAAGTGCACTCGGACTTTTGCTGTTTAATTGTTGGCAAGACGACGAATCTTGAAAGCCTTCAGCGATGGATTTACAAGGAAAAACAGGGGAAGTATTTCATTGTAGGTCAAGGACTTACAAGCTACGCTGCTATTTTGAAAGCGAGTGATTTTGCTCTTATTCCAGGGACTTCTTATGACCACATGCTTTTTGCTCTTGAAGCTATGAAAAGAGGAGTCACTCCACTTATGCCTGGAAGCCAAAGTAATTTTGAGCTGATCGATGATGAAACAACAGGAGTGCTTTATGCACCTCGTAATTCTGAGGATTTTAACCTGAAGTTAAGAACCTTGATGACCCAGCCAGAGCTCAAGAGAAGCATTGGGAAAGCTGCTTGGGAAAAAATAGAGCATGAATTTTCCATGGAGACTATGATTCTGAAGCTCTTGAAGGTTTTTGATCAATGTGCCCTTCAAAAAGTGTCGGTATAAGTCTTAAAGTTTTTAACTTCTGAAAAGAAAAGCATTTCAAAGATATGGAAAGATCAACGTTTAGACTCCCTTTTAGTCGTAATGTTCAATTTTTGATTACTTCTCCTACCCAAGCTTCCGATAAAAAGAACCAAAAAACATTGCCTGCGATTCTTGCGCTTCACGGCATGGGGGAGTCAGCCCAAAGCTTTCAGGATAAACTTCTCAATATCCCAGAAGCGACTCAAGCCCTTTGGATTTTTCCTGACGGGCCATTTCCTTTTGAACGTCGCAGCAAGCCTGAAATTTGTTACTCCTGGTATCTCTTCGCTCAAGATCAGGAGCTGCTCAGGAAAACCATGCTAGAAGTTGCATCTTTTCTAGCTGAAGCGCTTAAAACGCTAAGCCTTTCCCTTGCCATTAATAAAAAGCGTTTATCGGTACTTGGCTTTAGTCAGGGAGGCTATCTTGCGGGGGTTCTTGCGGCAGAATACCAAGACCTTTTTCTTTCTGCCTGTTGTATCGGAGGGCGTTTTAAACATGAATTTTTTCAAGCACCAACTGAAAATGCTCCTGTTTTTTTGCAACTTCATGGCGCAGAAGATCGTTCTGTTTCACCTGAACTTGCTCGCAAAGCAGTAGATCAGACCAAAAAACGTGGTTATCAAGCAAATTTTCAACTTTTTGAAAACCATGGACACGAGTGCAGCGCTGAAATGGTTTGTGCTTTTTTAAATTGGGAAAAACAACTCTCAGCACTCAAGTTAGCTTAGTTAAAACTTCAAAGAGTATGATTTCTAGAAATGGCAGGTAATTATGGCTCAGGTTTTGAAATTCTTTATGCTTTGCTTGGTGGTTTTGAACGTAAGCTTTATTTTTTTTGCCTGCCAATCAAAACCTTTGAAATCGATAAAAGAGCCTATAAGCGTAGCAGGAGCTATTCAAGAGCTCGACGATATTTTTCGCTATCAAACCTATGCAGTGAAAGATCCTCGCATTAGTGCCTCTACTTTAATTTGGAAAGAGCAGGTTCATACTCCAAAACTTGCTTATAAACAGGATCAGCTTGATTTTTCAAATATTGAGGCTGTCCAAATTTTGGGAAAAGAAGCGCCTGGCTGGAAAGTTAAAGTTGAGACAAAGAATAGAGAAGTCATCTTTAAAGTCGAAGAACCTGAAGTTGCTCAAAACTTGAAAAGAGCTTTAGAAAAATTAAGTGAAGAGAATAGAATAAAATCAAAAATCATAGATTAATTCATCTTATGTTGATTTTTGTTTTTTACACGTTTCAAATGAAATTTGATTGTTATCCCAAAGTGCAACTTCAATCTCATAGCCGTTAGGGTCAAGCAAGTACCAAGAAGATGAATGAGGCCAGCGAACTTCTCCTCCATATCGAATGTCTAGCTTTTCTTGTTCAATAACTTTTTCCCAAGCTTCTCTATCATTGATTGAAAATGCAAAGTGATTCATGTGTAACTCGGCTTGCTTTTCATGACGTTCAGATTGATAGAGTTCCCACTCTGGATGCTCGTGAATGCAAAGCATAGCCTGATTACTTCGAAGCACGCCCCAACGAACTCCTTCACGTATTCCTTCTTCCATAAGCTCAAAATTAAAAATTCTTTGATACCAGGTGCAGGTTTTGTCAAAACTTCGAACGCTTAAGTTAAGATGATCAAGACGAGTAACTTTCATGGTAATTCTCCACGTGTTTTATTTGTGATTTATTTGATTCTTAGTAAAAAGGCATCGTATCGAAGAATAATTGCTGGCAAGAATCTTTGGACTCCATATCTTAAAGCCTTAGAAGCTTGGCCTTTCTTTCAACGGTTTCATAACTATAAAATATTTGAGTTATTTTGAGTTTCTATTTTACTTGATGAATGCAGATAAGTCCCATGCTTTATCCAGATCTTACACATTTTATTAGAGCTCTGGAAGAGACTGGAGAGCTTTGTCGGATTCAAAAGGAAGTAGACCCCTATCTTGAAATTGCTTGTATAAGTAATCGTGTAGCAAAGCTTTCAAAAGATAAAAACAAAGCCTTGCTTTTTGAACACGTTAAAGGTTCAAAAATGCCTGTCTTGATGAACCTTTTTGGTTCAGAAAAACGGATTTCTATGATGGCTGGAGTAGGGGGCTATCAAGGTTTAACTGATAAGCTTGAAAATCTGCTTGAACTTCTTCAAACTCCGCGGCGTACTCTAATCGAAAAACTTTCGGCTTTGCCTCTATTGCGAGACCTGAGTCGTTTCTTTCCTCGTTATGTCAAACGAGGAGCTTGTCAAGAAGAGCGTTTTTTAGAAGAGGATATTAACCTTGAAGCTTTGCCTATCCTGACAACCTGGCCAGAGGATGCTGGGGCCTTTGTTACCATGCCTTTGGTTTTTACAAAAGACCCAGAAGATGGGAAGCGTAATTGTGGAATGTATCGTATACAGCGCTATGACAAAAAAAAAGCGGGCTTTCATGTTCACACCCATCATACAGCGGCTCAGCACTTACGTAAGGCTAAAGAGCGTGGAGAAGAACAGCTTGAAGTTGCAATCTGTATCGGAGCGGCTCCTGCCATTCCTTTTTCTGCCATAGCCCCTCTGCCTCCAGGCTTTGATGAAATGATTTTTGCGGGCTTCTTAAATAATGCTCCTGTGAATATGGTTCCCTGCTTAACAATTGACCAAGAAGTTCCTGCCAGCGCAGAGATCGTGCTTGAAGGCTATGTGAAAGTGGATGAAAAGAGGAGAGAAGGCCCTTTTGGCGACCATACGGGATTTTACTCTCTGGCAGATGATTATTGGGTCTTTCACTGCACAGCTATAACAACTCGCAAAAACCCAATTTACCACGGAACAGTTGTTGGCCCCCCTCCTCAGGAAGACAACCATATTGCAGAGGCTATTGAGCGTCTTTTCCTGCCTCTTTTGAAGCAACCATTGCCAGAGGTTGTTGATTACCACTTACCTTTTGAAGGTGTTGCTCATAATCTTATGCTTCTGCAGATAAAAAAGGAGTACCCTGGGCAGGCCCGAAAGGCAGCACACGCTATCTGGGGTCTTGGTCAGGCAATGTTTACAAAGGTTATTTGCGTGAGTGATGAAATTCCAGCGCAGCGTCCATCTTTGTCTCGTTATGCCCAGTCGCTTGCTCGAAATCTTGATGTTCAGCATGACCTTGAATTTGTTCTAGGACCAACTGAAACTCTTGATCATGCAACGCGAGAACTTCATTATGGCAGCAAGCTTGTTCTTGATCTTACCAGACCTTTTGAAGCTGAAGGGCGTCGAACCCCTCCTCCAACGCCAAGTGATATGCCAAGTGATAAAGTGCTGCTAGAAAAAATAAGCCAACACCATCCTTTCGTAAAGGAAATCTTTACTCCCTGGAAAGGAGAGAATCGTTTTTTAAGCTTAGTGCGGCTTGATAAACGATTGTCTTCTGAGATTCAAAACCAGGAGAGTGAAGCAGGGGCAAAAGATACAAGCAGCCTTGAAGGTGGCCGTACACGAAAAGTTGTACGTACATTTTGGGACTGTTTTCCAGAGCTTGCTTGTGCTCAGCGAATTATTCTTTTTGATCATGATGAGGACCTTCAAGATTCGTTTCGTTTGCTTTGGATTGGCCTTGCAAATATTGATCCTGAGCGTGATATTTTCTTCGACTATTCATTTGAAGATGACTGCGGGATAAAGAAGCCATTGCGAGATCCAAGGCGAATTGCGATTGATTGTACAACAAAATCTCTTAAAGATGGCTTTGCAAGGAAGTGGCCAAAAATTCAAAAATACCCTGATGATCTTGAACAAAAAGCTCTTGAGTTGTTGCAGTCCTGTGGTCTTTGGAGTTGAGTTTTTGCCCTGCAATAATTCTGATTTGATCTATAGAACAAAAAAACACCAACGGCTTTGAAAAAGGTGTTGGTGTTTTTGTCTAACGTCAAGTTATTTTTTACTTATCTTTTTGTGCGGGTTGTATTTCTTCTGAACATAAGGGGTTGAAGTTCGGGTTTTTTTCTGTGGTAAGAGAAAACACTTTTTGGGAAGAAAGGTAATCTAACTCAAAAAGAAATCGCTTTTTTAAAGCTTCTACAGGGTCTATTCCTTTTATACGCTCGCTTTTTGAGAAATCGACCAGAGTTTTATAGCTGCTGTCAATCCACCCTTCAGGATCATCTTTCTTATCTTTGTTTTTCTGTTTAATGCAGAAATCAAGTGATATTTTATAATCCACAGAGTCTCTTTCAAGATAGTGCTCTAATTCCATTTCAATCTTCCCTTTCATAAAAAACTGTTTTGGAAAAACATTTTTTGTGGAAGTTGTATTTTTATAGGGTCTTTGTTTGCGAGAAGAACTCATAGAGAATCTATAGCAAGCCAAATATGCTACTAGAGTTGATGGTCTTCTTTTTTCCATCGATTGAGTATTCCCAAAGCCATAGCATCAAGGGCTGCAAGAATATCTTCGCACTTGGTTTCTCTTTTGGCCAAACTGCATGCAAAGTCATCAAGCTCTTCAAGCTCATCATCCTTTACTCCGAGTGCCATTAAAAGGTGGTCCGAAAGATCTACGCGATATTCATTTTCTTCTTCATTGATACGATATTCTTGAGCTTCTCCTTCAATGTAGAGAGTATCAAGATCTTCAAATTCATCATGCTCTTCTTCGCCACAGGAAAAAAGAAAATCAGGTTCCCATTCACCGTTCATTGTCGTAGCCTCCTAAGGTTAGTTTTGTTGATAACAAGATAAGATTATAACTTAATAAGTAAATATGTCTATGCTTTTTTATATTATTTTCATCATGAGGGTTCATTATTAAAAAAACCAAAACAGTGAACTTCACTATTTTGGTTTGATTGGTTGTTTGGAAGGATGAATTAGTGCTTCTTTTTGCTATAGCGGCGATCGAGTTCGTCCATTATGATGCCTGCAACCCACTCAGACATGCTCATGTGGTCATCAAAGGCTGCTTTTCGAAGCCATTCTCCATAAGGAGATTTTTCAATAAGACTTGAAACATTTTTATAGTCATCTGGCCAAACAAGTGTGCGTTTTCCATCACGACTTTTTCGTTTTGTTTTTCCCATAATACTCTCACGTTCATAAATAAAAAAGTACGATACTTTTGATAGAAGCATCATACCCTTTTATTTACAAATAAGAAAGTATCTTATTGAAGCGAATATTTTTTATGTGATGTTTCCAACTAAGTATCCAGCAAGCTTCTTTAAAACATTCCCAGCAACCTCAAAAGCCACCTTCTGTGCCCTGCTTGCTGAAATTGAAAGCAGGCTGTCGAAAGTGCTTTCCACGATTTTCAAATCTCGTTCAACATCTTGCCCTTGAAGCTTTGCAAATTGAAGCTCTGCATAGTCCTGAGCTGCCTTTGCGGCCATGTCTAAATCCTCTCGCGTTGCTTTGCTGCCGAATTCAGCCTTTAGGGCGTCAAGCGCCTCTCTTCCGATTTTATTGAGTTCCATTATTTAGCCTCCGCTTCTTCGATAGCCTTTTCAAAAGCCTGTAGTGATAGATCTCTGCGCTCACGCGCGGAATCTGAAAGCTCTTCGTCTTGATCCCAGTACTCTTTAAGCTCTTCACTTGTCCACTCGTAGTAACTTTTCGAAGCCTTTACAAAGGCTTGATCTGGGCTTTCGCAGCCCGACAAACTTAATAGCGCTATCGTAATAGTACTTGGAAAAAAACTTGATAGAAATATCTTCATTTTTTAACCTGCCTTTCCATTGCCTCACGAATTTTTGAAATTTCCCTTGCAGCAGTAGCCATATCTCGGCCTGCGCTCTGAAACGCTTCACGATCCTTCTTAACTTCAATTAAAAGTTCCCCCGACTGCTCCACAAACTTTTTGCCCAATGAGAGCAGCCTTTGCCCCAAGAGCCAAATAACCGCAGCAATTACGCCGCTTGCCCCAAACTCCTGAATAAGTTGGTTAATATCCATGCTTAAACTTTCTATGCTGTAGTGCTATTCGTAATCAAACCGTAATCGTCAAACGCTGTTAAAAGCTGTGAAAGAACACTCTGCAAGTCATCGCTTCGAGAGCCCGTTATTTCAGGCTTTGCCTGAGGTGTAGCATTAAAGAAGCTCAGCTTGCCCCTGTTTTTGCCTATATATATATCGCCGTCCACAGAAGAACCTAGACCGCCATCAATGCAAACGCTGCCGCCTGTACCCCCGCTGCTGCCACCCCCAAGAATGAGGTCTCCGCCATCATAGGGAGCTGATCCAGAAGGCCCGCCAAGAACGGAAACGCTATGACCTGTTTCGCCTGAACTTGCAATAGCGGTTAATATGCCGTCGTCTTCAAAAGCCGCATTTCCGCATAGTCTGAGGCTACTACATACTTTTAAACTTTTGGAAGTATCAGTAGCGCCAGCGCTATCAAGTACGTCGATGGCAAGAAAGCCGTTTGTGTCGCGCTGAATCGTCCAGCCTGACACAACATCTTTACCATTATCCGCAGCATAACCAAATCCTAACTTCGTATCACCCCAAAGCATCACGCTAAGGTCTGAAACGTTGTCGGGAATATCTGCGTTGAGCTTGTGCATGCGACCACGGTAAAGCTCTGGAGGGCCGAAGGCAAGAATACCCGAAGCCGTAGGCATTTGCGAGCTAACGCCTGACTCATTCATAATAGCTTCGTTTGTATATTGAAACCCAAGGCCATCTTCAGACTCATAAGCAAGTGCGCTTATATGGCCTACATTTGGGATCGTAGCATAATCAACATAGCCGGGAATGATGCTATCACGTATACGCTTGGCCCTTCGTGCTTTTGCTCTCTTTTTGGCTTCGCGATCTGTTCCAGTAATTACGGGGCCTCCAGCCGTAGCGCTATCACCGTTCTGAAAATTAACAGACAGCCCACTTCCACCATCAGAACCACCGTCGCCTGAGGATCCGTCACCTGAGCCACTTCCAGAGCCATCGCCCGAGCCGTCACCATCACCACCACCAACGCCACCTCCACCATCATGAGCCGTTATGTGGCTGTCTCCGCGGTAGAAGGTGCTTGGTATTTCTATCTCAAGAGGCTCTCGAATAGTTTCAAAAGGCGGTACAGTGTCATATCTGACAGGCTCCCAGAAAACGCTTGTCCACCATTCCCAACGGCCTTTGCGCGTCTTGCCCTGCCAGTCGTGGTCTGCGTCGGGGTTGAATTGAAGGTGGCACTTAACGGGAAATATGCCTTCTTGAGTTTCGGGCACATCCGCAAACTCAAACTTTAAAGGCGCGTCAAACTTTACGCTATCGTTTGTGTAGTAAGCGTTCGTGTGTATGTGTGCGCTATTGCAAAACTCACCATCTTTGTTTTGAAAGAATTGATGCTTGTCTTTTTCAGAATGCCCAGCAGTCAAAGGCCCGTTGGCCTCTTGGGATCTGAAAGCCAAGGTCTGAAGCGTGTTGGTGCCTCTTACTGCTGTTCTCTTTTTGCTCTTTGATTTGAACACAGCAAGCCCAAAGCCTGTAGTACTACCGTTTGCTTCAAGACCTCCAGACTTCGTAAAATTCGAAGCAAGAGCAAAAGCATGATCTTTAAGGCCAAGCTGATCAAACTTTCCAAGCTGCTTTACACGAGTAGCACTATGTAATCCCGCAACCCTTATTTTACTGGCTTCTGGGCCATCCATGTCGAGGACTTGGCTTGAGTGTTGGGGTTGACTGTCGGGCAGGTGATGAGCAACAAGCTTCATTCCGTAGTTCGGCGCAAAGGCTATATTGTTTTCAAGTGTACCAAGCTTCGTTCCTCTTAGTACTACCAAGTCGGCACCTGCAGGAGGTGTAATACCGTCCGCAAACTCAACGTTTTGGCCGATCTCAAGAGGTCTTAGGTACTTGTCTGATATCGTATCAGTGCTTGTTTCAAGTGCTACTATGTTTTCAGTCGTAGCAAGACGAGCTGGAAAGGCATCAGAATTGAAGCTGTCGGCGTTCATTTTTGCGTTGTCGGAAACAGGCCAGCGCACGCGTCCAACTTGAGCGCCTAGGTGAAGGGTGATCTGTTCGCTGCCAGGGTTTTCTTCATGGCTCGTAAAAGCTTCTGTTGATTGAAACAATCCTATTTTTTCGTATTTTTCCCCAATTGATCCATTGATGTTTATGTAATAACCATTTTTATTTTGTCGCGCCATTAATTGCTTGCCTTTTTCCCTCGGTGTTCACGTTGACTTTCTCTTATCTTATTGCGCTGTGCTTTATTTTCTTTAATGCTTTTCTGTGCAAGATTTTGAACCGTAATAGTGCTGCCTACGTACATCGGTCCGTGAGTCCCAAATTCCAGGGTGAGCTGATCAATTGGGCCATTTGGCTTGGCTATGTCTTTGAAAAGCTTTAACCCCAGTGCTGTTCCAGATCCTTCACGCTTAAGTTTATAAAAGCTTGTAATTTTGGCAGCTCTTCTTAAAAGGTCAGATTCAAGGTCTGCTAGGTTCGTTGGGCTAGTTTTGCTCTCTTGAGTGAAATTTGCGGTTAACCCAGAAGCTACTGGAAGCTCTAAAAATTCTCGTTCGGCACCTTCGATTTCTGTTTTGTGTGTAAGGTCGAACCATCGTTCACTTGAATTAGGGTGTCTCAAGGTGCCAACCATAAGAATTTCAAGATCAAAATTATCACTAAACTTTGCATTGCTATAAGTACTGTAAAGAAGAGAGTTTTGGAAAGAGAGATTGTTCTCAATAGTTTTTAATTTTTCTGAGCCTATGGAGATGACCTGATTTTCTACAAGCTCACCAGGCATTTGAAACTCAAAATCCTCTTGGCTGCCCGTTGAAACGAGTTTTATTAAGAGTCTATCTTTATCAAATTCGACTTTGAAAGGAGCTAGTCCAAATTTGTTATTCTGAGATAATTGAGATACATTTGGAGTAATTCGCTCGTTGACAAGTGTGGGGGTTGGAGAAAAGTCAACCCAGTTACAAAGCACTGCTTGATCAATATTGTTAACTGTTCCATCTTCATTGATCTTTCCTAGCGTAAGGTCAGACCACATTCCTTCATAGTTGTTGGGCAATTTAAGACGGAAAAACCTTCTCCAATCTCGCCTTACTACAGCAACTAAACTTTTAGCTATTTGAACCCTTAATATCTCAGCTTCTTCAGCTTCTTTAAATTCTAAGTTGGTATCGAAGTCTCTTGGATTATGGGTTTTCCTTTGCGTACAAAATTGTGAGCTAGAATATCCAAAATCGGGGTTCGTAAAGAATTTTTGAATATAATTATTGGTTAAGCCCTCTGCAGGGTGTTTCGGTTTAAAAGCGGAGGTAGCCCGAGAAAATTCTTCAGAAACTTCCTTGAGGTTTAAAATTTTGCCTTGCCAGAAGAATACCTGCTCAAGATTGTAACTTTTAATTTTAGAGATAGTTGTAGTTTTTTTGCTATCAAGATTACGCATGGCCATTTCATAGCGCTTATTATAGAAGGCTCTAATAACTTTAGGAGCAGATGGAGTGTATCGGGTTGGTTCATAAAACCCTGGAAGAGCGAGCCAGCTATAGGAGCTTTGTGGAGGAATAAAGGTGTCTGTTACATTGCTTCTTGAGACAATCCAAAAACGCCCTTCGTAGTCTATAGTCAGGTCATAGTCAAGTAATTCAAGTACTTGACCAATTGCGTGATTAAGCTTTTGTCCTGAAAGAAAAAGGGAGTCAGGTAAAATGCTTTTCAAGTTGACATCAGAATCAGCAATAAAACCGACGTTAAGTGTTGAGGTTATAAGCTTGTTAAGTGCAAACTCAAGTGTTGCTGGTTTGTTTGATCTTTCAGAGCTGCCTTTTAAATAACTTTTTCCAAATTTCACATTGAAATCAAAGTTTGATATATATGACTTAAGGTCGTAACGTTGGTCATAAAGATTGATTTTCGAGAGCTTGTTATCAACCTTAAATCCACGCTGGCAGAGTATATTTTTAATTGTAATACCATGAACTCCAGCGTTTGTGCCTGGATTGTCAGTGCATTGAATCTTAATTATGTTATTTCGATAGTTAAGAACGGATCGAAATTCATCCCAGCGTTTGGATCCTACGTTAAGGACCATAGGTCGCGCTTCTGTGCCACGATAAAGTTTCCATTTAAAGGCAATGTTGTCAAAGGGGACGCCGTTAATTTCTAGTTTGGTTTCGGTTCTTTTCATTTTTCCAGGTTTAAAATAGATTTAATCGAAGAAGGGCCATTGATCTTTCCATTGGGCCCTCGTTGGTAAGCGTATGTTTTTTTCCAATTATGAATGTAAAGAGTAACTGGTGTCTCATTCTTGCTTATAGTGCTTGTAGAGATCGGTTTTGGAGTATTTTCTAGAGTATTGACGAGCACCCACTCATCTTTTGAGGCGCCAGGAGGCAGCGAGTAATTTATGGTTGATGAATGAGTTACAACTCTTAAGTTGTGGATAAGGAAGGCATCTCCAACCCCCGGTTTATCATAGCGTGTTCTACCTCCTGCTAGATCATCTACAAAGGTACTCCCGCTAGTTGCTTGGTATGAAATATCTTCATCCCATTCAAGTATATTTCCTACACCTGATACAAGATTTATGACAAATGGAATATTCCCTGTGTCGATTTCGCGATTTATTTTTCTTGAAATCTCTTGGTTATCTGTAAAGGAAAGATCTAAGCGTATTATTGCCTTTTGTTTTATTAATTCCAATGCTGTATGAAGTTCGTCATTCGTTATGGTATCTACAGCTGACTGATTGTTGTCAAAAGTTTGATTCCCTTCAGTTCTAGTTTGAATAATGCCACTAATGGTAATATCAAGTAATGCTGCTTCATGTGCTCTATTGTTGAGCTGTCGTGGACTTACATTTGTTGTTGCTGTTAGACCTGAAATTTTTTCGCTTAAATTTGTTAGGTCCGAAGGGATTTCTTGGAAAGCAATACTTGCAAGACAATTTTCTTTGATAGCACCATCGTCAGAATCAGGAATAAATTGAACAGTATCATTAACAACACGGAGTTCACCCCTTGATGGCATCCAAGCGGGGGAGTCTTCTGTGGTCCTGTTTTTGACATTCTCAATCCAGTTTAACGCGGCTTCTCGAGAAGAGAGGGTGTTTGTGCTTCTGAAAGTTGCATTAAGTAGGGATGTTATTTGTCCATGGGTCGTTCTCTCAAATTCAAATTCTATAGCACCGACTAGGTTTTCAGGATTGCCAATATCGTTTAAGCTTCCAGTCCCATGAGCGTCAAGGTTTTTTGAATATATGATTGAGCATGAGAGAATGCAGTTAAGCTCTCCATATTGAGATTTTATTTCCCCTTTGGCAGAGCTATAGTTTCCATTGGAGAGTTTAAGAGCTAAAAGCTCGTTGTCGCTGTCACTATCTTCATATATAAGATCGCCAAGAGGTTCTAGAACTTTTGCTTTAACATCTTGGACTCTATTCTTAAGATCTAATAAGTTGCTGGCTTGTATATGAATGACGAATCCAACTGCTGTAGAACGAGGTGTAAATGATGGTTTTACAAGAGAATATTTTGGATTGTTTGGGTCTTCAATTAAGAGGGTAGCTCCGGTAGTTGTGCTGCCATTCGTGTCTGAATCAATAATGTAAGATCCTAATTTTAAGCGTTCAACCATTAATCACCACTCCCATCTGGATCAATATCAATTTCTTGATCTAAGATAGCTCTTGAGTTTAGTTGGTTATTTTTTTTTGATGAAGAATCAAAGGTTTCCCAGCTATAGATTTGTTCTGCAAGGATCAAGTCCATATACTGGGGAAGAGTATTTTTATCTATGGTAACAGCGGCAGGATCCTTTTCTTTTTTGAAGGTAGCCTTAGAAGAAAAAGAGGCCTTGGTTGTCGTTAACACATGAAAGGGTAAAGCGCTTTTCTTTAGAGCTTTGAAGTAATTTACTAACCTGCTCTTGTTGTTGTTTCCAATAAAGTTTTTTTGTTCATTATTGAGGTTTTTCACATTTATCCTTACTTTATTGATCTGTTGTTAGTTCGCCTGATCTTTTATAACAAGAATCATTTCTCTCTGATTTTGCTTGTAGTTTTATTTTCTTTAATTAGCTCAACCCAGAATATGCCGTGTTAATAACATTTGAATGCCCCCAAATCCAAGAAGGCTCCGAGTCTCCTGCCGCACGCGTAGAGATAAGACTAAGCTCTACCTCTTCGAATACACTTTTGTCGTTTGAATAGTGAATTCCAGTTATTTGCTCAATCGCGAGAGAAGCCGATTTTATATACAAATATCTTTGAGAATTATCGTTCGGTCGAATAATAATTGATTGTGCCGTAGCTTTTGCCTTCAGATTTGTAACGCCCATGCCTGAAGAAAATAAATTTCCTGATTCATCTGTTAATTCGGGGAAAAGTAAGCTGATTGTGTCTATAGAAACATCTCGAACTAAAACGGTTAATCTTAAAGGAGAAGTGCTCTTAAAATAAGTCATATAAGCATCTGGAAATCTTCCATTGCGAAATACAATGTTTTCTTGTGTTATTTCAATACGAATCTCTTTTTGATCGATATTGCCAATTAAAGTTCCATCATCTCCAGTGGTGCTTGTTATAGCGCCAACATAAAGCTTTCCAGGTATTGCGTATACACTCATTGTATCTTTCTAATGTTTATTGTTATCTTCAGTGGGAGAGATTCCTGGTCTGTCTGCTCAATTTGTATTTGTCGAAAACCTTTGTGTGAAGGATGAGTGGATGGCGTGAGAGTTCTAGGGAGATGGTTTGCTTTTACGTTAACTCAAGTTTGATATCAAGTTGGTACCAGTAGTAGGCAAGTAAGCCTCTGGTTCATCAGGATAAAGCAGGGGCAACACGTGGTTAATCGTAGCAGCAGGCGTTATCGTGTCCGTTATCGTAGCAGTAGCACCTGCTACTCCATCAGTGCTATCACTCAAAACAAAGTACCACACGCCGTTTATCCTAATGCCAGGCACCAAGAAGGCCGCCCCGAAATGCAGTGTTCCCGCATTGTCAAGATCAGCCGTCACTCTAAACCTTGCTCCGTTCGTAGCATCATCAAACTGAACAGGGAACAAATCCTTATCGCGATCGCATACGCAGATGTTCCAAGCATCACCCGTAAGGCCAGCAAAAGCCTGACTCTTACCACCCCAATCAATCTCTATTCCATCGCCTGAGTTAATGCCTGCTTCAGGATAGACCCAAACCACAGGCAAATAAGGCGTTCTAGGATCAAGGCCGTTTGTAATAGTTTGCTGAAAGTAAGCCCGATCTGTGCTTGTCTTGATGCTTCTTAGGTTCGTTCTAAACTTATTGGTCGTGTCACCGTCCCACTCGGCCGCATCGTTTAAAGCCCAGTTTGAAATCTGAGTTGTAGCAGTAATTGAAGTAGTGCTACTAAGATTATTTAAACGCGGATTCAGGAGCACATTACCACCTGCCCCCGTATTCGTTCCTGTCGTTTCGTTGACTGCCGTTATGTTTACATCATCCCCCGAGCCCAGCAACTCAAAGGCATCAAGCCCCTCTTGCTCACCTCTGAGATTAAGCACATGAGGAGACTCAGCAGGACCACTCACCCTTTCAAGCGTGATAACCTGCGGGTTACCCGTGTCGATCGTCTGGCCGTACTCATCAACAAGCAAACGGTACACCTTAAAGCCAGTAGGTGCAGCTTCGGAGCCTCTACTAAAACCCCGAGCAGTTACCTTCTTATCTACACTGCCACCAGAATAAGGACCTTCATCTGAAAGGTATTGACGAAGCCTCACAAAGAGCTCACCTGAAACACTTGTTTCCAAAGCGTCGACACCCTCAGCCTTACCCCATTCGATCAAAGCTTGACTCATCATAGAACCGTACTCACCCAAGCTTGCTACTAAGTTACGCCTGACACCTAAGCCATTGTCAACCGTGCCTTGCCCTGCATAGCCTGCATCAATAGTGTTTAAGCGGGTTAGCTGACTTGGTCCGTCAGTTATGACTAAGTCATAGACTGCGTTTGCGATGTCTTCAACGGTACCTTGTGCTTCTGCTGCGCTTGCTCTGTCTGTTTGACTCATGCTATCTCACTTTCCCAAATAGTGACCATTAGTTTGTAATCCAACTCTATACTTAGTCTATGCTTAGACCTTTCATTTGAATCTGGAGTATTAGAAGAAAGAAGTTCTAGTTCCGTTTTAAAACTTTTGCCAAGAAAGCCAGAAGTGTCAGGAATCGCCGCATAGAGTTTGTCTCCACCATCTCCAAAATAAGATAAGACAGTATTCTGTATAGAAGTGATTGAGGTCTTTATTGGGCTGGATTCTGCCCCTTGGAACTTTAGCCTATAAACATGTATTTTAAGAGATGAATCGTCGTAAATTTTTGTCTTTGGTCGATAAACTTCTAATGGGCTAATTAACGCTCTTCCATGAGAAGCGCTGTGCTTTTCAATAGCCCCCCATGTGTATCCAATGCCAACGTGTCCATTAAGTAAAGTCTCAAAATCATTCTCTGTTAACAATGAAGTAATACCTTCTTTTATGTTACTGGAAATACTCACTCGATTTCCCCTTCCCAATTACCCGAAACGTACTCAGAAGGCTCACTCTCGAAGGTATGCTGTGCAAATACTCTTTCCTTGTCCCAATAAGCGAAAATATGACTTTCCTCGCCTTTTGGATGTCGGACCACCAAGCCTTGAAAGCCAGAGAACCTCTTGCTTGTATCGCTTCCAATGAATGTTAAGAGTTGTTCTTTTGTGACTGCCATTAATATGCTACCTCCGTTAACCTAACGCTAGCTACCCAACGAATATTTGTAGCTGCTACGCCTACAGCTGAAAGTTTGAGTGATTGATTTGTTGTGTCGGCTGCAACCGTGAAGTCCCAATCAGAATTGCTCTCGTGCTTAGCTGTCACCGTGTTGCCAATAAGAGTGATATTGCCGCTTGTATTGCGGTATGCAATACCTTCAGCAACATAGTAAGCATGGTTGGAACCATCGTCTTGTCTGGCTGTAACTTGAATTTGATACGAGAAAGCACGCTCTTCTGCTAAGGTGATACGCCCAGATGTTCCAGAGAAAAGCTCTGTAGCGTTTTCATCTGTTGTTGCAGTCTTAAGAATGATCATCGAGGCTTGAGCATCGCCAACAGCTGCAAAGTTCTTTGAAGCCCAAGCTATTTGGTTCTCAAGAATGGCTTTGCTTTGGTCCCCAAGGGCAAGAGATTGAGCGCCTGTGGCTTCTGTTCTCTGCCCCAAGGAGGTTGCAGCATTTCCACTTGCTGTAGTGTTGTTCCCTGCTGCGAGAGCGCCCCAGGTTGAAGCAAGGCAGGACTTTCCAATCGCAACTGAATATTGACCACTAGCAGTGTTTTCCGAGCCTAAAGCTAAAGCGGCTGTGTGTGAAGCAGTACAATCGATTCCGCATGCGATGGCATAATTTGCAGAAGCAAGATTATCTTTGCCTCCAAGTATGCTGGCTCCTCTACCGTCTGTACCTTTGCTAGCAGCCTCTTCGTAACCGAGATTAACTTGACCTTCAAGGGACTCGTTTCTCGTCGGTGGTTCAACAGCCCGATTGATATACATGTTTTCGGGTTCGTTTGTTACGTCAGCGGCAATCACTGTGCCTTTATTTGCGTCTACCCCTTCTGGTGGAGGGTTCGTTATTTGTGCCATACTATCCTTCCCAAATGACTGTAACTTCTCCAAGGTTTCCTGATTGTGCATGAATTTCAAAGTCATCAAGCGTTCTTACGCTTAAATCTCCAATTAAACCGCCTGCCGTAACAGGAAAACCAGTAGCACTTCCAAGGCGCCATGCTACAGCGCTATAGATTGTTGCGCGTTTTGCAAAATCTGGAACCGAAAGAGTTTTTTGTGCAGCTCCAACATTGCTAAACTGACTAATAGAAAATTTTCCATTATCTGATGTCATATTTTATCTCCAGAGTTGAGAAATGAAGGCTTTTACGTATTTTGAAACTTAGGCTCGTACCGTTTTTATTGCTCCGAAGGAAGTTAACCTATTGCAAGATTCTTTTTCATCGGCATTAATTGAAAGAGTTAAATTCCTGAAAAGTTTGTCAGAATGTAATCTAAGACGTTTTGCTTCATCTGCCCAAAAGTCCTTGAAGCTCGATCGACTTTCTTGCAGAACAGAAGCTGTTTCGTATGCATGAATGCGTGCTAATTCTCGAGGACTTGAAAGACTTGCCAGTTTGTTTTTAATGTTTTTCCCAGAAATTTTATCGTCTAGAAACTTCGATATTCTTGCATCTATGTCATGCTTGGCTGCTTTAAAGGCTAATTCAAAGCGGTGCCCTCCCTGCCATTTATTGGAATCATCAAGGAATGAACCTGCTCCTGGGAAAACAGTCATAAGATCATTTTCATTTGAATAGCTAACAATGATGTAGCCATGGCTTTCTTCACCTGGAATAAAAGTTAACTCTGAGCTTCCTGAAATATTACTCCCATTGGTTGGATCCAGAGTTACTTTGCTCTCAACTATTGCTCCTGAAGCAGCAAGATCTGAGGCACTCCCTGTTTTTTTGCGGTAAAGTTCAAGTTCGGAATTTGTAGTAACTTTCCAATAGAGACGTCCCTGATCTGTCCAGCTTGGTAGTTGTTCACTCCAACCTGCTAATGAGATTTTCTTTATTTGAGCACTTCCAATTTCTGCTGAAGATATAGTGTAATCGTTTTGGAACTCTTCCATGTTTTCTCCGTTTTGAGAAGAATGAACTGTTTATAATGTGGTGGCAGGCCAACGAGGAAAAAGAGAAGTTAAAGGTCCCTCTAAAGCATCGTGGCTATAAACTTTTTTAAAAAGAGAGGAAACAATTCTCCAAATTGGTTCTTGTCTTTGTTTATAACTTTGACCTTTTCTGTCATTTCCAGACAGATCTACTCCTGTAATGATAATTGGCCCATTACTTAAGTATTTCCCTAGTAGTACTGCTGCTACTGCTGTTATGTTGCAGTTTTGGACTCCTGATTGTGTTCGAATTTCTATTCTGTTGTTAACACTATTCTGAAGAGCGGGAATAGGGAGGTGGAAAGCCTGGCCTCCTCGTTTTGGGCCACAGCAATGAGAGGGGTAGAACAGCGCTCTTTGCTCAAGAAGCTTGTAATCATAGGGAAAGATGGTATTCCAATAAATGTCATCAAGAGCAATAATAGCATTTGGAATAGGGTGCCCTTTTCTGGGATTGATAGCAATAACATAAGCATAAGGAAGAGTTGCTTGAGCGCTTGGCCCTGCTCCTTGTATTAAGATTGGGCAGTCCTTAAGCTTCTTGTATTGAACCCCTTCTATCCAAGGAATTCGAAAGAAAGATGTATCTCCGATAGAATAATTAAAGTCTGCTTCCTGGGCAACTCGAGCTCCTTGTTTGATATGTTTTTTGATGTCTTTGTTCGGAATAAGGTGAGGGATTCCATTTTTGTTTATCATGTAAAATGCTTGAGGCGTTTTCATTTCTTTTTTGTCTCATTTTTTGTTGCTTTGAGAAAGGCTTGAACGGTATTGAGTATATGTGAAGATTTTTTTGTTTTTTGAGCTTGCAGTTCAGTCTTTCGCCTTTGAAGACGTTCCTCTTCTTGCACTTTGTATGCTTGAATTTCTTTATCGTTGGCAGGTCTTAGCATTACAGGTATAGAATTGCCGTACCGGTCTGCCTTTGTTCCAACAGGACGTGTTAGAGCTTGACGAAATAATTCTTTTTGGACGGACGATCTTCCCTTACAACTAATATTAATGACCTCCTGTGTCACTTCGTTGAAATAATAAGGCATAAAGTTCCTATCAAAAAAGTAAAATCGTATTGAAACGTTTACTGCAAAGTTTTTCTTAATTGTCTTGAGTTTTGATAACTCCAAGCCATTCGGCTCTAGATGCAGCTACACCATACAGAATTTCTGCCCGAAGAACTTCTGACCCAGCTTTTGAGTCATATGTCCATATCAGGCGAGGGTTGTTCCCTGCGCTTAAAGTGTTGCTAACCATGTCTTCAAAGGTTCCAAAACCATAGACAATTGAACTTTCTGCCAGTCCACCACTAACTCCAAACATGTTTTGACGAAATCCGTCTGTTGTCGCTATGATGTTTTGGTCTAAGAGAACGGTGAATCCATAAAGTGAGCCAAGAACTCCATTTGGCAAGGCGCTGTTTGAACCATATTTTTCTAGGTGAACAAAATCGTCAATTGCTAATAGTGCGTTATACTGGGTGTGGTGAAGTGCAAGCCAGCGTCCTTCAAGGGGAGCATTTGCTCCGTCGAGAAGTTCTTTTGCAGTTAAAACATCCGTTGCATCAATATCAGTATTCGTTCCAGCTGTAACTGTTAGTGTTGCTGACGAGTACAGGTTAGAGAGTGTTTGGTCTACCTTCCTGGCAGCATCTCGACCTGCTTGACGAGCATACCCACTCATGATGTCCTGGTTTGCACGTGCGCGTGCATAGTCTGTTATTGGTATAACAACAGCTTTTTGAAGGTTCGGCGTTAAAGTTACTTTTCCAGCGTTAAATTGTTTATACTCTAGAGGTGTTCCTTCTACTTCATCTTCTAAATCAAGAGAGGGGAAGATTGGGATGTCAAGGCTGGTTGCTCCACGGATAAGGTCTGTTGCGTTAAAAGAGACTTGCAGTAGTGCATTGTTTGTTGCATCTGTCATTGCGTCTTGTGCTACCGTAGCAGTCAATGTTGGAGAAAACTCTGCTAATGATGTTGATGTGTTGTAGCTGTCTGCCATTTTGTTCCTTTCCAAATATTCAACTTAAATAAGATGTTGTAGCATGCCTAGAGCCTTCTTGAATGGTCTGAGCGGGCTATTCTTGCGTCAAGATCGTTTTTGTTTATCCCAGAGTTAATAGCGTTATGATAAAGAGACATATCTCCTTTCTGTATAGCAGATATAATGTGTTGGATACTTTCAGTTTCCGAGTGTGGTGTTACCATGCTCTTGCCTTGAGTCTTTGATTTTTCAGGATATGTATAGATCTCTATTTCTTGAGAAAGACGCTCAGCCTTTTCAATAGCCTGTTCATAGTGATTGAGTGTTTGAAAGTCTGAAAGTGTAAAGAGCTCTTGTATCGATTGAGGAAGCTTATCAAGTCGCTTATTAAGCTTTGTTCGAGCATCAGCCCTGAGAGATTCATAGGATTTTTGTGTCGCTATAAGCTCAGCTTCCAGCTTTTCATTCTTTTTTGCTAAAGGAACGTAAGAATTGAGCTGCTCTTTTGCCTGCTTTAGTGCTTTTTGGAGTTGATGAATTTTTCTCTCTGATTCTCTTTCTTGTTTGGAAATATCTTTATTTTCTGATGTGCCGTTATCTTCTTTTAAATAGGCGTCTACGTCAGAAGTGTCTTCATGATAGGAGCTTGTGTCTGGTTTTTCCTGTTCGAAGCTCCCTTGCTTTTCTCTATCCATAACTTCCCTTGTTTTTTGAGCAATTACTTTTATGCGGTATCTTTTTTTGCTTTTAATTCTTTTCTAGCTTCTTGGGCGCTATCCCAACGATCAGGGTAGCGTGAGAAAGCTATATCCCCGCTGTCGATAACTCCAGCTTCAAGAAGGTGTTTCTCTTCTGAAATCTTATCTGTGGTACTAAGATTAACAGGTGGTTGATTGTAACTGATGGAGAGATCCCAATCCTGAGGGTTTGTTTTCCAACGCCAACAAAAGTCATGGGCCTGAAGGACGTCAATACTTGTCCTAAGAAGATTTGTTTCTATTCTGCGAAAAATCTTTGCTCGATCTTTACGTAGTTCTGCTAAAGGAGCGTTTGCTTGAATAATTGCGTTTCCGCTTGCTCCAGTCCGTACCTGTAAGAGGTTATCTGGGATGCCAACACTTTCACGAATTTGGTCAATAATTCCAAAGACAACCTTCTGCCAGTCAGCGATTGATATTTTTGGAGAAGCATAGTAAACGCTGGACTCGTTGTCGGATCCTGCCGGAACCTGGATAGCGCGACCAGGGCCAACTTCAACTTTGCTGTCATCTATACCTTGAATAACAAGTGTTCCATGCCCTTGCATAAGGAGTACATATCCAAGTTGATCAAGGAAGTCATTTTTTATTCTCACCCATAAATTGGCTAAAGTTGCTCCAACAGGAAGAATATAGTACCCACTTAAGTTGTCGGGAATTTTGTCAAAACAATGGACAAGTGGAGGACGAGTTGTTGAAAGAGATTCAGAGGAAAGAATATTGCCATCTTCTATGTAAGCGTAACGATTTTTTGTCCAAACCTCTGCTCTTTGTATCTTACTCTTTTTCTCATTTATTGAATTTTCATATGTGTTTCCAAGTAAAACGGTGGCGTATGGGCTCCGAGGGTTCTTTTGATTTTCAATGACACGTATGTGCTGGCTTAAGTAGCGATGAATCAAAAATTCATTTTCTTCATCGCACCAATAAGGTCGTAGAATAGTGTTTCCATATTTTCTTAAGTCTTCATCAGTTTGTCGAAGAACTTCATTAAGCTCGGTCTCTTGGAATTTTTTTGCTAAGGTTTCAACTGCTGGCCAAAGGGGGTGTTTGGGGATAATTTCTTCTTTTTTATAAAAATATCGTCGCTCTGGCGGATCAGTATAAAGAGCTGCCCACTTTTTAATCCATTGAGGCAAAGGGTTAAGGGGGAGTTCACCCGGTCGATGCATAGCTTCGCGAAAGCTTTCTGCAGGCATGGGGTCAATATGGGATGAGAAGTCAGAGCGGAAAACTTGCTCTATGGCAAGCATGAGAGCTTCGCGTTGAGCATAATCGTGCATTGCAATATGCCCATGGTTTACCCTTAGAAATGGTGTTGAAGCAAGCGCAGATTTGAGCTTAGAAATTTCAACTGCTTGATCAAAAATGTTTACCTCTTGATCTATAACCATACGCTTGAAACCTTTCTTGCAATGTAAATATGCGAATAGAGAGAATCTTCTCTAGAAGAGAGCCTGAGGCTTGTTGAAAATGTTGATATGAGATTTGCTGTCGAAGAGAAGCTTGTAGAAAGAAACTTAAACTAAGAATATTAAAACCTATTATCTCAAATTAAGTAAATAAGTCAACTAGTAAATATGTATTTTCTGAAAAAAAAATAGCATCTCAAATATATTTTATATAACTATCCGCGTATTCGGGATTTAAACTAAAAGGGAATGAATTCAGCATGGAAGATTAAAAAAGACTCATAGTCTAAAGAGATTGTGTTGGCTGCAAAGATCTGCTATGTTCTACTCTCTGCTTTTAAAAGCTTATTGTTGTTTTATGCTCGAGTAAAAGGAAATGAAATTTATGGGGTATGATTCGTCAAAAAAGAACCGTGTTAGAAGTAAAAGAAGAAAGATTCTTAAAAGTAAAATAAAGAAGCGAGTAGAAATGCTTGCGAAAAAGAAAAACTAGAAGTCTGAGTTTGGATGCAGGTTTATAAGTTGAAAACAGAGTGTAAAGAAGTTCTATGCCTTGCCAGAGTGTATGTTTAAGGTCTTCTTCTTTAAGAGTAGGAAAACATGGCCTCAACGCCAAAAGTAAAAGCTTTTCTTATTTGTGACCAAGTGATTGTTGATAAAGATGGCAAGCATTCAGTTATTGGTATTTTTCAACAAATCCATGCACCACAGCTGCCAGTTTATCACCCGCGTTTTGGAATATATATTCGTCTAGGCGATATGAACGGGTCTTATGATTTATCGATTCGTTTTATTGAGCCGAAAAATGAAAGAGTTTTGGCAGAGGCTCAGCTTCACGGAATCGAACATAAACGCCCTCTTAAAGATTTTGAAAGTGGTGTTAATTTGCCTGGAATTGAAATTCCTCACGAGGGAACTTTCGAAATTCACCTTATAGTTAACAACCAACTTATCGGCCTTGATACTCTGCAGGCTATTAAAGTCCATATACCACCGACACCTCATGATTTAGAAAAGGATTTATAGTTTTTTTGATATTATTTTTAGTGAGGAAAGTCTAAACGGTCGTTTTTATGGGTATGAAAGCAAAAAAAAAATATAATCTTGCTATTGTTGGGGCGACAGGGGCTGTTGGGGGAGAATTTCTTCAGCTTTTGGAAAAAAGCTCTCTTCCGATTCAGACATTGAAGCTATTTTCAAGTGAACGCAGCGCCGGGAAAAAGTTAAGCTTCAATGGAAGTGTACTTTGCGTAGAAAGTCTCCAGGAAAACTCGTTTGAAAATATTGACATTGCATTTTTTTCTGCTGGAAGCAGTGTTGCGAAAGAATTTGCTCCCAAAGCTAATGAAAAGGGGGCAATTGTTATCGATAATAGCTCTGCCTTTCGTTACGACTCCAATGTTCCACTGATAATCCCAGAGGTTAATGCCCGTGCAATAGAAGCTCATAACGGAATTATTGCCAATCCTAACTGCACAACGATTATTACCTTGATGGCTCTTGCTCCTTTGGATCGCGAGGCAAAGCTTAATCGTTTAATCATTTCGAGTTACCAATCCATAAGTGGTGCAGGTGCTCAAGCCATGGCGGAGCTTGAGCAACAGGCTAGGGACTGGGCTTCGGGTAAAAAGCTAAGTATTGAGACCCAACAACACCAGATCTTGTTTAATCTTTATCCCCATGTAGATGATTTTCAAGATAATGGTTATACGCGTGAGGAAATGAAACTTCTTTGGGAGGGAAGGAAGATTCTGGAAAATCCAAACCTTCAGGTTTCTGCAACATGTGTTCGTGTCCCAGTTTTGCGTTGTCATGCTATTTCTATCAACGCGGAGTTTGCAAACCCCTTAGATCCTGGTCAAGCCCGCAAAATTTTAGGAAATGCTTCGGGTGTTGTGCTTGTGGATGACCCTGAAAATGCTCTCTATCCAATGCCGCTGCAACATCAGGGGAATCATGAAGTTGCTGTAGGAAGGATTAGGGAGGATTTATCTAATCCCAAAAATGGCTTATGGTTATGGGCTGTCGGAGATCAGCTTTTGAAAGGGGCAGCTCTCAATGCACTTCAAATAGCGGAGCTTTTAGTTCATAAAGAAGACAAATGTTAAATAATGCTTGGAACTCCTTTTTTGAAACACAGCAAAAGAAACGGAAGCTTCAAGGATCACAGCGCAAAATTCAAGACATTGAGCTTCCTCTGTTATCTAGATCAAAAAATAGGGTCTTATATAAAGGAAAAGAATATATTTCCTTCTCAAGCAATGATTATTTAGGTCTTTCGAAGCATCCATGTTTGATTCAAGCGAGTATAAAGACAACTCAAGAGGTTGGCACTGGAAGTAGCTCGAGTCGTCTTGTTGCAGGGACGCACCCCCTTCACACACAATTAGAGCAGTCACTTGCCCGGTTTCAAGGGTTTCCATCAGCTTTAGTTTTTTCAACTGGGTATCAAGCAAATTTAGGCTTATTAAGTTCGCTAGCTGATGCCGAGACACTTATTGTTAGTGATGAAATGAATCACGCAAGCATTATAGATGGTTGTCGTCTTGGGCGGAGTAAAGTTGCTGTTTTTAATCATAGAGACTATTCGCATGCCGAAAAAATTTTGAACCATAATCCATGTTCTAAAAAGATAATCGTTAGTGATACGCTTTTTTCAATGAAAGGTAGTCGCGCAAATCTCCAAGCTTTGGTCACACTGTCAAAACAATATCAAGCCCTCCTGGTTCTAGACGATGCTCATGCTTTTGGGGTTCTTGGTAAAAGTGGAAGAGGGCTTTTAGAGCAGGAAAATCTTTCAGGAAATGAGGTTGATGTTGTTACAGGAAGCTTCTCAAAAGCACTGGGAGCTTTGGGGGGATATGTATGTTGCTCGCAGAAAATACGAGAACAGATTCTTAATACAGCTCGATCTTTCATCTATACAACAGCTCTAAATCCTCCTTCGTTAGCCGCTGCTTTAGCAGGGTTAGAAATAATACAGAGTAATGAAGGATGTTCTCGCCGAAAAGAACTTCTTTCCAATGCTTTTTCTCTTCATCAAGAAGTAGTTGAGCTGGGGTTTTCCAGTGATGCGCAAGACCACATTATACCTTTGTGGTTTCAAAATGAGAGGGATGCCGTGCTTTTAAGCGATGCTTTGTTTACCGAAGGGTTTTATATCCCTGCAATAAGGCCTCCAACTGTCCCCAAGGGGTTTTCAATGTTAAGACTTTCTCTTTCTTCTGGGCATTCATGGTCTGAGGATATTTTACCTTTTTTAGAAGCTCTTGTGAAAGCCTGGAGCACCTTGAAATCTGAAACGTCATAACATTGAAAGGTTAGGCCTTTAAAAAGTTCAGAAGAACACGGCTTTAATTTTAGTGAAAACTTTGGTATGCTGACTACTGCTTCCATGAGGTATAATGTTTTTGGTGCTGGGAGCCTTGTGTAAATAAGATGGATTCAGCAGCGGTAAGCAGATATCCTGTACCAATTACAACCTTGAGTTATAATAAGGAGATATAATGGAAAACGTACTTTCAGAAGTAACAGAATCAACCTTTGATACTTTTATCGGAGAGACCCCTGTGTCTGTTGTGGATTTCTCAGCAACCTGGTGTGGCCCATGTCAAGCATTGAAACCAACGATTGAATCTCTTGCTAATGATTATAGTGGAAAAGTAAACATTGGAAAAGTTGATATTGATCAAAACCCTGGTCTGGCTGCTAAATTTAATGTGATGTCTGTTCCAACGCTACTTTTCTTTAAGGGTGGCGAAGCAGTTGATAGTCTTGTAGGTGTTAACCCTAAAGAAGTTATTCAAGGCAAAATTCAAAGTTTAATGAGTTAGGTTTCCCTTGTTTTTGGAATTTATATAAGCAGAGCATTAAGCTCTGCTTATTTTATGGTGTTTATTTTTTTGAGGAGTTAAAAAGGAGACGAAACCCTGTATAAATACAAATACTTCCACTTGAAATAAGAAAAATATACCAAAAAAAATCGCTCACAATAAGCCACAAAAAAAAACTGCCTATAAAAAGAAAGCTTACACTCAGAAGTAGTTGCCAGCGGACCATAGTTTTCTCATTCTTAAGTTATAAAGCCCCTGGCCATGCTTTTTAAAGTCGTTGAGTAGGATTCTGACTCTCGCAAGTCCTTTTCGTTTTCAAGATTACCAATGAAAATGCCTAATTCGGCCAGAAGTTTTCAGCTTCTCCAAGTCATTGTCTTCTTCCCTACAAGCATATCTTTTTTGCGGCGTTGAGCGTTATAAGCAGTGATTGCAAACATATCAAGAATCTCATCTTCCGTACTTCCTCTTGGCATAACATCACAAGGACGTTTGAGGCCAAGAAGCATAGGGCCAATTGCTGTTCCCTGTCCAACAACTCGAGCGAGTCGAAAAGCAGCATTAGCCGCATGCAAGTTTGGGAAAATTAAAATATTTGCAGGATCTTCGGGGAGTTTCTCATCTAAAGTATCCCGAAAACGTTCTGGATCAAGGGCAACGTCGAGCTGAACATCTCCAAAAACCTCCAGATCTGGCATGACACGTCGGACTATCTTGTGGGCTCGCCTCAACTTTGCAATATCAGGATCGTCTCGGTTGCTGAAATTTGAATATGATACAAAAGCTAGACGAGGCACAATATTCAGGCGTTTTACCATCCTTGCTGACCGCATTGCAATTTCAGCTAGCTCTTCTGCAGAAGGGTCGGTAATGAGTGCTGTGTCAGCAAAAAAGAGATTCCGGTCCTTCAGTGCCATTAAATGGACTCCAGCAATCCTGCTCACCCCGCTTCGGCGGCTGGCATAGCGTAAAACAGGCTTAACCATTTCGCCATAGCGGCGATTGGAAGCAACGAGCATGCCATCACAAATTCCAGCTTCAACAAGCAATGTTGCGTAAACAATGGGATGAGATAGTTCTTTTTGATACGTTTCATCTTTGAGTTTATCAAAAGATCGCTGCTGCTTCATAATGCTTAGCAATGTTTCGGCGTGTTTACTTTCTTGAGGGTCAAGCAGGCTGTATTCTTCGTGAGTTAAGTCACTCATGGCCTTTTCAATTATTTTCCGCGGACCAACCAATACGGGGTGTGCAATGCCTTGTTCAATGGCTCTGCGAGCAAGGTTTTGAATCTTAGGAAGTTGAGCTTCCGGCAAAGCAATACGTATTTGTCCTTCTTTGTTATGACTATCTTGAGCAATCGAGAGAGGGACTGTAATCAAACTGCGCCCAGCGTCAACTTTACGCCTCAGGTTTTCTCGATACTCTTCAAGATCGATTGTTTTGCGTGCAACCCCTGAGTTCATCGCCGCTTCGGCAACTGCAACGGATTCCCAGTAGAGTACACGAGGATCAAAAGGTTTTGGAATGAGATAGTTTTTGCCATATACAAAAGTTTCTCCTCCGTAAGCTCGTGAAACACTTTCTGGGACATCCTCTTTTGCAAGGTCTGCAAGGGCCTGCACAGCTGCAAGCTCCATTTCATCATTGATCTGCCGAGCAGCAGTATCAAGTGCCCCTCGAAAGATGAAAGGAAAGCCCAAAACATTGTTAACTTGATTTGGATAGTCAGAACGTCCTGTGGCCATGATTAAATCACCCCTTGCTTGCTTTGCAACGAGGTAATCAATTTCAGGCGTTGGGTTTGCCATGGCAAAGACAATTGGATTTTTTTCCATACCCATGAGCATTTCAGGACTTATGATGTTTCCAACGGAGCAACCTATAAAGCAATCGGCACCTTGAAGGCCAGCCTTTAAAGTCGAAAACTCATTGTTTTTTGCAGCAAATTCAGCCTTATAAGGGTCCATTCCTTCGGCTCGGTCTTTATAAACCAAACCAAAGGAATCGTACATCAGGATATTTTCACGTTTAATGCCAAGTCTGAGGAAAAGTTTAGCAACACTAACACCAGCAGCTCCTGCGCCGCTAAAAATACAGCGCATTTGGGAAAGGTCACGATTTGTAAGTTCAGCAGCATTGAGCAAGCCTGCTCCAGCAATAATTGCAGTGCCATGCTGATCATCATGGAAAACTGGGATGTCAAGCCGCTTTTTGAGCTCTTTTTCAATGTAAAAACACTCTGGGCCACGAATATCTTCAAGATTAATACCCCCAAAAGTAGGAGCAATCTCTTCAACTATTCGAATGAATTCATCTGGTTCTTGTGTTTTTACTTCAATATCAAAAACATCAATGTCAGCAAACCGCTTAAAGAGAACAGCTTTTCCTTCCATGACTGGTTTAGCGGCCAGAGATCCAATATTACCCAAACCTAAAACCGCTGTTCCATTGGTAATAACTGCAACGAGATTCCCTTTATTCGTATATTCATAAACAGCATCGTTTAATGCTGCAATTTGCCTGCACGGTTCGGCAACTCCTGGGCTATAGGCAAGGGAAAGGTCGCGCTGACTAGAGCAAGGTTTTGTTGGAATAACCTCAAGCTTTCCAGGCTTTCCCCCTAACTTATGGTATTCGAGTGACTCTTGGTATATTCGCTCACTATCGGTCATATTTATTCCTAGCTTATGGGGCGGGTGGTGTTGAAGCCAAGCCTTATGTGGTTAAACTGTGCGTGTTGGCTCTGTATTTTTGACAGGGCAACTCAAATTATTTTGATATTTTAAATATTCCTTACGAGGTAAAAAAGAAATTCATGGCTTTTCTTTTATTATTACTATTGTTACAAGTAAGTGGGCGCTTTTAGTGTACTGTATGAAAAAGGACATTGGGTTTGAAAATGAAAAACTCTGGCTGTTGATTCGTTCTTGTTTTATTCATATGATTGTATTCTGGGGTATGCTTAAAGTTGTGTATTAAGTTTCAAAGATCTACGATTTGAATGAGAAAATGAAGTAAGTCTTGTTAAAAAGGAAGTGATAGAATGAATGACTTTATCTATATGTTGTGCGCTGCTTTCCTACTTTCTGCTTTGGGTTTAATAGCATGTACCGCTCCTTCGGAACAAAAAGGAGCTGGCACTTACTATACTTTAAGACAAGGTGGTGGTGGGCTTATTGAAACTGATTTAGAGGATTTATTGCCTATTCAGTTAGAAAGCGATGAAGATCTTCCTGTTATTGAATTTGAGGAGGAGATCAAACGGCCCGCTCAGGAACAACCTGTTCCAGAAACTGAGAATCAAACCGAACCAGAAGTGAAGCTTACCCCTCGGGACTTTGGGAGCCTCTATGCTTTTTTAAGCAAAAACTCCCAACAACATCCCCAAAAACGTTTTTTTTCTTACGGTTTTAATGAGACTGCCTTAAAGATCAGCAACCATGTTGAGTGGGTCACTCGTAAATATTCTCGGCTCCTGTTTTCTTTAAACCCTGGTTTTTAACTTTGTGAGGATATATTTTTAGAGGTGAAGAGTTTCAGGAGTTCTTTTTCATATAAGAGGGTAGATACTGTGCGCTATTTAAAAGTAAATATTCGAGATCAAAATAGGACGCTCAAATCTCTTCCTGAACCATCTCAAAATTTACGAAAGCTCCTGCTTCAGAATAAAGTCAACCTCTATAAGGGGATGAATCGTTTTTTGAATTGTCGTGGCAAAGGCTTGTGTGGGACGTGTCTTGTTCGTGTCGTTGATAATCCAGCAGGGTTAACCGATAAAACTCCAATAGAGAAGAAAATGCTCTGGGCAAGTAGTCCTCAAGCGCGTTTGGCCTGTCAGGCTTGGATATGTGGGGATGTTGCAATAGATTCTAGAAAAACAGACCTTTCAGATGAAAAACATATTGCTGATGAAGCAAAAGAGGCTCGTCTTTTGGAGAGCTCTGAATAAGTTTTGATTTGGGGAGGCTTTTGCTGCTCTCTTTTTTTTAAGCATCTGGGTTTTAGTCAGTACTTAAAAAGAGCTGCTATTTTGAGGTTTTTATTTTGTGCTCAAAAAGCTTCAGATTAAATAATGTTGTATAAAAAGCAGAGCTTTATAATTTTGCTCAAACCTTTTGTTTTAAACATAATAGTAGAGATAAGTCCATGGGCGCATATATTCAATGGAATCGCCTGATTATTGAGGCGGACTCAGACGAAGAGTTTATTGCGATGTGGACAGAATATTTTCCTCGTCTCACTGAGCTATCCTTTGATCAGATTGAGTGTGATATCAGTAGTATTCAAAACATTTCTGAAGATAGCTATCGTGCAATTGCCTTAAGTTTGATTGAGCACGAAGGTTTAAAGGAAAAGCTTATTCTCCGAATTCCGGCGGTCCTTGAACGCTACTTCCTGCATTCCGGGCTCCATCGCCTTTTTTCTTTTGAGAGTGTCAGCAAGCTTTATCAATTGGAGGGGAAAGAAGAAAAAAGAAGGTCTGAGCTTGTTCAGGACCTTAGACAGGCACTTTCAAAAGATTTCAAGCCAACGGAAAAGATAGAGGTTCCAGATTCTGAGGACCAATTTGAAACGGCCGAAGAAGTTTCTTCTTATATCCCGAGAAACAAGCTTAAGACGACGACTCAGAAGCGCCGAACATTGGTCGGGTTGCCTGTCTCGATGATGGAAGGAGAGGAAGATCCAGCAATTCAGCAAGATGAAGAAGGAATTCACGAGCTTGTTATGGAGGAGGGGCCACTTGAGAAACGTGACCTTAACGAACTTGAAGAATCTGATATTTTTGATCGAAATACCCTTAAGCTCTCAGAGATAAAGCAATTGTGGCTTGTTGATGATTACTCAGAGGAGGTTCGGGAAGTCACAGAGTCTTTAGTTGTAGGGCGTGATAAACCATCGAATTGGTGTATTGCAATTCCTACAATTTCAAAACAACATTTTAAGATCTATAAGGAAGCAAATTATTATTATATCCAAGATCTCAACGCTACCAACGGGACATTTCTTAATGGAAGTGCTTTAAAAGGAGCGACTTTGCCGCTTATTGAAGGAGACAAGATTGTAATTGCGATTACTTTAAAACACGCAGAAGGAGCTCGTTCCTTTACGGTTTTAGCAAAAAATCCCTTTGATTGAATTGAGACTTATATATTTGGAGCACCTAGAGTTGGGAAGCGTGCCGCAAAATCACTGACTTCATTTCCGCCACCAATTAAAGAAAGAGCTGTGCCCTCAACTGGTACGGCACAAGCTTTTTTCGCACTCCATTGTTTTTCTTGTACAGCATAGCTTTCAAGAGCCTGTCCAGTGGTTCCCCACTGAACATAATCGGCAATTACTCCAGTATCTGTAATCAGAGCCGCAAACCCTTGTTTACTGTCAACTTCTTGGATTTGGGAATGAAAGAGATCGTTTGTATCGTTGAAGCCAACCTGTCCGAGATGAATAACCAAGAACTGTCCTGCTGGTATAATTTGATCTTGGGAAAAGACAATCTTTTGTTCACTGAGGTTAAGTGTGTAGCCTGAAAGGTTGAAATCAATATTACCTGAATTCCAAAGTTCAACTTGTTGTCTGTTGGCATTCAACCCCATGGGGTCGAGAAAAAGCTCATTTAACAATACGGGGGTTAAGCCAGGGCCTCCAAGAAAACGACCATTTCGTGCTGGTGGTGCATTTTGTGGAATCGGAAATTGAGGATTTGGTCCAGTGAGATTTGGTAAAGTAAACTGTGCGGGATTATCTGCCTGACAAGTAGGGTCCGCATTTGGTGTGCATGAATTCGTGGTTGCAAAATCTCCACATCCACTTATTAAAAAAGTCCAAAAACAAAATATTCCAAGATTGGTAAAAATGCGTAATGGAGAAGTTATCATTATAAACCTACATTCTTGAATTCTCTACCTGAGAGCTCCAGGGGACTTAAGATGTAAACACATATAGCTGCAAAAAAGGGGGCGCTTGGAAGTTGCAAGCTATTAATCTAAATGGAATTACCTATATCTGCAAGCTTTAGGTTCTAAGAAAGATTTACTGTCATGGCTTTTTCATCGTTTGAGTTCTGAGCCAAGCCTGTAAAAATGAGGAATGTGGTTTTGTGAAGAGCTTACCACAAATATTAGAGATTAGCGTTTTAAAGTCTTAGCTCTCTTTAATTTGAACGTCTACGTCTCTTGTGTTTTCTTTGTTGTTTTTATTTTCTTCTTCAGACGAAATGTTTGAATCCGAAAGTTGTTTTTGTGAACTTGAAGCTTTCTCAACATCATCTTGGACGCCTTTTATACCCTTTTTAAACTCGACTACAGACTGTCCAAGGCTGCGAGCAATAGTTGGAAGCTTGCGTCCGAAGAGCAAAAGCCCAATGACGACTAAAATAATCCATTCTGTTCCGCCTGGAAGACTTAGAAAAAGAAAATCGTTCATGCTATTTTTCCTTTGTGCTGATGAATGAGGCTTCATTGAGTATTGGAAATTCCATGCATCCTTTTCTTTATACTACTCCTGTTCTTAGATTTTGTACAAGCTTATTCTTCCCTGTCGCAAAACTTCTGTGTAGAACGTTCAAGAAAATACCCTGCACTTTTCTCATGTCATTTGGTTGATAAAAAGAAATTTGCTCATATGTGTTATTTGGCTATAACATGTTCTTGGAGGTCTTAAAGAGTATTATTGAGTAGAGGCTCTTTCTTCTATTGTTGATAAGTTTGAGGGGTTTGGATTGTAGCCAAGGAATGTACTGATAGAGTGGTGGTAAAGATTCATTTTGTTTGAAAACAAGGGCTTTTAAAATCTATTTTCATTAAGATATAATAGTAAAAGTGAAGAAAGCAGTGGCATGATAGATCCTCAAGATATTCAATCGATAGCTGATCTTGCTCGTTTAAAACTAAGTCCTTCAGAGTTGGAGCAGTTTACCCAGGAAATTTCTCGTATTACAGATTATATTTCTGAGCTCTCCAGCATTGAACTCAATCAAAAAGACGTTCGTGACCATGTTTTACCTTTTGAGCAGAACTTCTTAAGAGATGATCATGTTTGTCAAAGTTTACCGCAAGCAAGTCTGTTCAAAGGTGCTCCAAGCCACGAGGCTGGTTATATTAAAGTCCCTAAAATGCTTGAGGAATAATTTTTTTGGAATGATGAATTCGAATAATTCTGGGACAAATATCCCAAAAGTTCTAGGTCGGGAAAAGTCATGGCTCATCTTTTTGAATACGGTGTAAGGGCGATCACAGAAGGCATTAGGAAAGGAGAGTTTTCTGTTTATGAACTTGCTCAGAGCTGTTGCGACCAGGTAGAGCGTTACGAACCAACACTTCATGCTTTGCTTTTCTATGATCGTGAGGATGTGCTTGAACAAGCGCGCAAGCTTGATTCTGGCCCCAAAACAGGAAAACTTATAGGGGTCCCAGTCATTATTAAAGATAATATCCAGGTTGCCGGATGGCCCCTAAGCTGTGCCAGCAAAATACTGGCAAATTATCAATCCCCCTATGATGCCAGAGCCATTGAAGCTCTTCGTAGAGAGGGAGCGCTTTTACTTGGGAAAGCAAACCTTGATGAGTTTGCGATGGGAAGTTCATCAGAACATTCAGCCTTTGGCCCAAGTTTTAATCCTTGGGACATAACGCGGGTGCCGGGGGGGAGCTCGGCGGGTTCGGCTGTAGCTGTCTCAGCTTATTATGCCCCATTAGCTCTGGGGTCTGAGACGGGTGGTTCTATCCGACAACCAGCAGCTTTTACTGGCTGCGTAGGCTTGAAGCCAAGCTATGGTCGAGTAAGTCGTTACGGACTTGTTGCTTTTGGGTCTTCGCTTGATCAAATTGGGCCAATGAGCAGAAGCATTGAAGATGCGGCCTTATGTCTTGAAGTGCTTTCAGGAAAAGATGTGCAAGACCCAACCTCATCTCAACTGCCAGCCTTTTTGGAAGAGGATGGCTCACTCCCAAGCTGCACGGCAAAAAATTTACAGATAGGTTTTGTGCCAGAACATCTTGGGGAGGGGTGTGACCCCGAAGTTGCTCAAAGCATTCATAACCTTTTGAAGCGACTTGAAGATCAAGGGGCAAGCTGCGTTGAGCTGAGTATGCCGTTTAACCACTATAGTGTTCAGACTTACTACATTCTTGCAACAAGCGAAGCTTCTTCCAACCTTGGACGTTTTGATGGTATACGCTATGGCTTGCGTGAAGAAGGGGAGAGTTTTGCAGAGCTCTACACCAAAACAAGAGGTGTGGGGTTTGGAACAGAAGTAAAGAGACGCATTATGCTGGGAACTTTTTCCCTTTCTGCAGGCTACCAGGAAGCCTATTACAAGCAGGCTCTAGGTGTCCGCAATCGTATAGCACATGAATACCAGGAGGCTTTCCGTAAGGTTGATATTGTCTTGGGGCCTACCACCACCACAACGGCTTTTCCACTTGGTCAGAAAGTTGCAGACCCTTTAAGCATGTATCTTTGTGATCTTTATACTATTGGTGCAAATCTCGCTGGCATTCCAGCCCTGAGCCTGTGTTGTGGGTTTGATGCTCAAAACTTGCCAATAGGAGTTCAGCTACAAGCTGGTATAGGCAACGAGCGTAAGCTTCTGCAGGTTGGTGCGTTGTTGGAATCTTTTACTGGCGGGCTTCCGAAGCCAAAAATACTTTTAGATTGAAGGCTTCATGAAAATCTCTACAAGGTCTTTTGAGTAGAAACGTGTTCATGTGTAACCCTTTGTGGGGAATGAATTGAACATGCCAATAAAACAAATCTGCCAGAAACAAGTGTTTTAATCTTTAAACAAGATCAATACGTCTAGAAATAACCTTGAAAGATATGCTTGCAAACACAAAAGTTCAGGTCAGAAATAGGATCATAATTCTTTGCCTGGGGCTTTTTTCAGCATGGCTTTTCCACGTTTTTTTCCCGGGGATTGGCTACCGTTTTCTTTTTGAGCAAGATGTTTCACTTGCCCATGAGCTGAGTAATGAAATTCATAAACAAGAAATACTTTTAAAAGAGTTTGATAATACCGATCAAGCAACACTTGATGAGCTTCGTTATGCTTACCAGAGGCATTTGGAGGGAGAAAGCCTGGCTCTGCCTCTTCGACTCGTGCAGGGGCTTGTTTTGCTTCTACCACTTTTGTGGATTTTTCTCCGAAGTTTGCATTTCGGTCAAGCTTTCAGAGCCTCAATGAAGAGGGATTTACTCAAAAGATTGAATACAAGAATCTTTCCCATGCGTCTGGCTTTCGCTTTCTTGGGAAGTCTTGTTGGTACGGTTCTTGGATTGTGTTGTTATGGTTTGTTTGTTGGATCCCAAGAGACATTTTTTCTATCTGAAAAAACTTTAGTATTTATTCCTGTTCGCTCAATGCATGGGAATACTCTTTTTCATGATTTTTTGACTTTATCAGGTGTTATGCTTTGCGTTGGCTTTGGAGCAGGCCTCATTTCTTCATTTCGTTCATTCGAAATCTTTCAGCGAAAAAAATGGGAAAAGCTTTTAGAAAGACCTGCTCTATTGGCGAGTACCTTTATTCTTGCTGTATCTTGGCTCTTTTATCTTCCAGCAGCCTTCCCTATAGTCGTTATGGGAACAGCGCTATACTTGAGTCTTTTGCTTGTGAGCATGTTCTTTGTATTTTTATTCATGCTTCTTACTCTAAAGAAGCATTATCACCTTAAAAGGCCAGACTCTAAGGCTAAACGTTCTTCTTTGCTCGGCTATATATTCAAGAATTTTCAAAAATCGAGAAGCTCAGGTTCTATTAATACAAAAGATTTATCCTCTTCTGGGATATTATTAGAAGACATTCCCGAGGCAGAGTGGCAAGGAAATCCCTTTTTTCTGCAGCCCGCAGCAAGTGCTTGTGGAAGTGCTTTTTTATTAGTATTTGGGATACTTTTGGTGGGAGCAAAGCCTGAAGTTGAGCTTGTACTTTCCGTTGTCTTCTTGGGTTTTTTTTCAGGACTGAGTGTAGGACGCTTTGGTTTTGGGGTGAGCATTCTTTTTGTCTGGTTTGCTCATCGAAACAATTGGGATTTTCAAGCGAGTTTAAATTTTATCTCAGCAGCAATTCCTTTTGTTGTATCCCTTGGTGTTTTTACTGATATTGTATTGGAATGTAGCCTGAAGCGTCTAGGTAAAGTGAGCTCGGAGCTTGTACTGAAATCAACGTCTCCCTTAAATCAGAAATAAGATGTAGGAAAATTTAAGCCACTTTTTCAATATCGTCGAAATTGAGATTTTTTTGAATCTGGGCATTCCTTCTGCTTTGAGCATGAAGAATGCTTTGGCCATGGTAAAGACGTTTAACTCGACGGCCTAAAGAGCATGTGATTTCATAAGGCAACGTTCCAAGTTGAGCAGCAATCTCTTCAATAGAAATTTCTCCTTGACCATCTTGTCCAATGAGGGTGACGCGTTCACCTCTTTTCAGGTTTTCCAGCCCACCGGCATCAACCATAATGTAATCCATTGAAATACGTCCTACGACTGGACAACGCTTGCCTCGAATAAGGACTTCTGCTTTGCCTGAAAGAGCGATTCGTAAACCATCGTTATAGCCAACAGGAATCGTAGCGATGCAAGTCGGAGCTGGAGCATACCACAGACGAGAGTATCCGATTGGAGTTCCTTCGCTTACGTTTTTCACAAAGAGTACCTGACTTCGAAGACTTAGAACTCTTTGTAATTCCAATGAGGGTTCTTTTCGAAAAGCACATACCCCATAAAGAACGAGTCCGGGACGAATCATATCGTACTCGCTTTGAGGGTAGCGTAGGAAAGCGGTATGGCTTGCTGCGTGGAAAAGGCATTTTTGAATGCCGAGTGACCGAGCGGCTTCTTTAAATGTTTCGAAGCGGCTTATCTGAACCTTAGTAAAAGCTTCATTTGTTTCGCTGGGGCTTGAAAAATGGGTGCAAATTCCCTGAAGCTGGATAAACGGCAGCTTTTTGATCTTTTGTAATAATGAAACACCATTATAACAGTCAACCCCCAACCGTCCCATGCCAGTATCAACCATAATATGGACTTTTGCAGGACGTCCCATACGAGCGGCATGGCGATTCACTTCTTCAGCCATCTCTAATGAATGAATATTGATTTCCAAATCATTTTCGACAACAGCTTGAATCTCCCCAGGGATAATTGCTCCAAGAATTAAAATTGGCAGCTTAATTCCTTGGTGGCGCAACTCCAGGGCTTCTTGAGAATCGCCAACGCCAAAAGCGTCAACTCCTACCTCTGTAAGAGCCCAGGCAACTTCGCAGGCTCCATGACCATAAGCATCGGCTTTCAGAACAGCCATAATCCGAGTTTGCGGCTTGAGTTTTTGACGCAAGCAAGCAACATTATGCTTTAAAGCATTCAGATCTATTTCTGCCCAAACACGATAAGGATAGCTCATGTTAATATCCTGTTCTCAATACCTTGACTATGGACGGTGCAAACCGACCTTCTTGGTATCGGCTTGTTTAAGGAGAAGGTAAAGGGGATCTTTTTAATAGAAAGAAGAAAAATATTTGGGCTTGTATGAATAGATAAAGCCTTGGATTCTCCATGTCTTCAAGCGTATAACTTGGAAGCAAAGCCATAGCTTATTGTAATCTTAGATTAAAATAAGCTGAATCGATTGAAGAAGCTTAAAAAGATAAGCTTTGTCCTTGACACATTTCGAACTCATCTTAATAAATACTTTTCTCGTTTTTATTGAATACCAGCAGTTGAGTTGAAGGGCTCGTAGCTCAGTTGGTTAGAGCGGGGGACTCATAATCCCTGTGTCGCCGGTTCAAGTCCGGCCGAGCCCACCACCCCTTATTCACGGCAGACTTTTGAGTTCAGACACGCTTTTTGTTCTATAAAAGGGACCTACCTGAAAATATACTTTTTGAAAACGTTGTTTCCAGTGGCCCTTTGTTAAGAGTAAACTTTGCTTTCAAAAATTTTTAGAGGTCAGTAGATTCAATGTTACCTGCTGGTAAAAGAAGCGTACATCAGCCGCATAGAAATTTATTTCTTTTTGCAATAGCTTATATTTATAGTGCTTTTAAAGGCTTGGTTTATTTTTTATCAAGAACAATTCTTTGTTGTGGCCTAAAGGTTGCAGGCACCTTTAACTTACTTGTAGTAAAACCAAGGGTGAAAAAGCTCTAAAATATTATGACAAAGTGTATGATTTAGTGTATAAGGCGCTTTAGCAAGGACTCAAAGTACATCGTAATTTTTATTCTGCATTTTGATTGAATGAACTTTTATAATTTGCCCATATTTTTCTTAACCCCCTTTACGATAAAGGATTCAAGCTCATGGTGAAAAACAGCTTTACAATCGAAGGCTTTAGGAAGCTTATGAAAGGTTTCAGCTTGGTAAACCTTTTGCTACTGCTTGTTTTTTCAGGTCTAGCCGGCTGTAGCGGTGATAGCGACAGTAGTTCAGGAGGGAGTTCTGTTACGACCAGTAGCAGTACTGGCTCAGTTTCCCTTTCGATTAAAGATGCTCCGCTGAGTTCTTTACGTTCGCTTTCGATTGAGGTTGAGAAAGTAACTCTTAAAGGTTCCGGAAATTCGGACGCTCAAGTCTTTCCAAACCCTCAAGCAGGTACTTCCAGTACGGTTCGAATTGATTTGCTTTCCTTGCAGGGGTTTGACCAGCTCATGGCGAATGCTGATGTGCCTACAGGCGCTTACCATTCTGTTGAGGTAGAATTTGAAAATCCAGAAGCGACTGATACCAGTGGTAATGCTCAGGTTATTACAGTTGGAAATAACACGCTTACCGCGACTTTTTCTCCAGCTCTAACAATTGCTCAGGGGTCAACCCAATCGCTGCAAGTTGATATTGATCTTCAGAATTCGGTCATTGATCTTGGGGGGAACGAAATTTACCTTTCTCCAGCAGTAAGCGCGCAGATTTCTACTCAAGCCTTGCCTGTTCGTCGTTTTCCAGCGGTCATTACTGATATTAATACGACAGATGATCGTTTCGAAGCCGATATTGTTTTCTTCGGTGCAGCTGCACCTTTGGGTGGAGTTGTGACTGTGCGTGGTAACTCAACTACGACATTCAATGATGGTTCGGGAAACATTACTACAGGCAATATTACTCAAGAGCTTGTTCTTAATGATCTTGTGGAAATCGATGGACAGTTGGTTGGTGGTGTCATTTCAGCTGATTCAGTAGTCCGTATTCCCCAAACAACTCCTGGTGGCGGCTTGCCTGCGGGTGGTTTGCCTCCAGTTGTAAACCTTTCGGGAACAATTACTGATACTGATAGTAACGCTGGAACTATTACTGTGCTCCCTGATTTTGTAACAGGTCCAGCTGGTGCGCCTTCTGCGTTTGTTGAAGTTGATCTCGACGTTGTGACATCAAGTAAATTGCATCGTCGCAGCACCCTTCTGACTGTTGATGATATTGTTGCTGGCAACTTCTTCCATGCTTATGCTGTAATTTCAGGAAGTAGTTTTGAAATCGCTGATTTTGATGTGCATCCTGCTTTTGTTGCAGGTGATGTTACAAACGTTGCTTCAGGTAGTGGTGCGAATGGAGGCGACCTTGTTACCTTTACCCCAACAATCGTGAACCAAATTCCTGCAAGTGAGTTTGCTTTCTTGCCTGCAAGTCTTGATATTGAAGTTGATTCCGGTTTCTCCGTTGGTGCAGGCAGTTTGATTGAAGCTTTTGCTTTTTTTGATGGTACGAGCCTTCTGAAAGATCTTAATTTTGGTGGACATGTTGGGGCATTGCCACCACCGCCTTCTGCTCCACGATCTCAGGCCCATATCGCAGGTGAAATCAACGCTTCAAGTACTGCCAGTGTAAATGGGAGTGGCGAAATCGAATTTCAGCTTGACCTTGCGATTGCAGGGATCGCAGGCGCAGCTAATCCAGTGACTATTGATTTAGTTGTTGACCCAGCCGCCCGCATTGTTCACTTTGATTCGACAGGCAAACCTGAAACGCTTTCTGCAAATGATGCTGTAACTTTACTGAACGCTACTCCAAGTCCTGAATTGATTGAGGCTAAAGGTGTAGCTGATCCTGATAATGCGCGCTTTAATGTTACGAAAAAGCTTGTGATTTTTGAGACTCAGACCTCAACTCTTCCGCCAACCAATCAATCTCAAATCCTGATTGGAAATGTTGCTTCGGGTTCAAACGCTGAATTGGATGCCGCTGGAGATATTGAATTTGAACTTGAAATAGGAGCATTTTCTGGAAACCTTGAAGATATTAAAATTCTGGTGCCTCAAGGCGCAGTCTTGGAAGAAATTGATGCAAACGGTAATGTTACACTTTTAACCCCAGCACTTGCTGTAAGTGCCCTTAACAATGCATCAAGCGCAACCAGTGTAATCGAAGTTGAAGGGTTTAAAGCTGCTTCAGGCACAAAAACCTTTCAGGCAGACTTAGGTTTACGTATTCTCAACTTTACTGCCGGAACTTTTTCAACTCAACCAAGTTTCTTTGTTGCTGGAACTCTTTTAGCTGCTTCAACTCCAGAGTTTTTAAGTTCTGGAAACCTGCTTTTTGAGCTGGAAGATTATGGCAGCGGAGAAGTTCTTGAAGTTGAACTTGATAAAAATGCCCGTATGGTTCACTTTGATGATGCCGGCAACAGGCGCGATATTACACTTTCTCAAGTAGAAAAAATTCTTTTAAGCGATCCTTTTCAGGTTGAAGTCGAAGGCGATGCCTCTCCAACTTCAATTAATTCTGCAACTTCTCCTGCAAGAAGGCGGTCAAGTGTGCGTTCTGCAGCAACCACAGGTACTGCAAGTGCACGTTTTACTGCAAATATTGTCATTCGTCTTTTCGGTAATCCAAGTGGTCCTGCTCGTGGTCAGCAAAATGCTGTGAATCAGCTTGGTGGAGAAGTCAGTGCTACACCAACTCCTGCTTTGAACAATCAAGGAGAAATTGAGTTTGAGCTTGAATTCTTTGGGGTTGGTGGGACTCCTCGTGATGTGCTTGTAAAAGTTGGTGCTAATGCCAGTCTTGAAAGTATTGATGCCAATGGAAACTTCAGCACTCTGAGTCAAAATGATGCTATTACAGCCTTGCAGGCAGATCCAGATTTTGTGGAGGTCTTGGGTTCTGGAAGTTACCAGGGTGGCTCGGTTTTCCAAGCTGATCTTGGCTTACGGATCTTTCCAAGCATTACCGGTCCTGGGCCTCTGCCTGGTGGTGTGTTTATTTCTGGAGAAATCTCAAGTAACTCTGTGGCCCAAGTGAACAGTGCTGGAAATATTGAGTTTGAACTTGATACCATTAACCCACGTGGACAAAAGGTTGAACTTGATGTTATTGTGAATTCTTCGGCTGTCCTTGAGCTTCGTGATGGCAGTACAGGAATGGTTACAACGTTAACTGTAAATGATGCTGTTAATGCCTTAAACGATGATCCATCGTTTATTGACCTTCAAAGTTCCCTTGCCCCGGCTGGTGGTGATTTCCTTGTTGATGGGGTTATGACGATCTTTGAACGTTTTACAGGTGCTGGACCAACCACAAACCTCCTGAATGGAAAGCCAAATCAGACTACAAGCGCAAGCATTAACGCTGCTGGAAATCTTGAATTTAAACTTGATACCCCTTCTGCGGCGGCTGGTGGATTACAAAGCATTGATGTCTCAGTTACTTCAAATGCTGATGTTGAACTGGTTAACGGCCTTAATCAGCTTCCTCTTTTCTTAACACTTAACGCTGCCAAAGCTCTTCTTAACGATCCACAACTTAACTTGCTCGTTGATGTAGAAGGTTCACAACCTCTCTCAGGAACAAGTTTCGTAGCGGATATAAGGCTTACTCTTTTTGATACAGGCAGTAATCCAAATGGTGAAATTCTTTCTGGAACTCGTACTCCGAATAGCACTGTCACCAAGAGCGCTGTTGGGGAGGTTGATTTTCAGCTTGATATTCCAAATCGAACGACCCCATCCACTATTATGACGGTTGATGTTACAGTGACATCGAACGCCCAGTTGGTTTTAATTGAAAATAGTGGTAACACGAAATCATTGACCCTTGATGAGGCTGTTGATCTACTGGAGCTCAACCCACCTTTAATCGAAGTGGAAAGTCTCGGAAATATTTTATCAGGAACTACTTTTGTTGCGGATCATGCCCTGAGAGTTTTTGAGCCTGCCCGCGGGGGTAAAGGATTTATCCAGGGGACAGTCAGTCAGTCAACCTCGCCAAGTATCAATGGCCAGGATCTTGAATTTGTTCTTGATACCTTTAATCTTCCGGGTACTGCAGGTAGCTTTGATGTTACAGTTACACCAAATGCTGATATTTTCTTAATTGAATCAGGGCTTGTGCGTTCTGTTGGTCAAAGTGAAGCATTGAGTGCTCTTAGCGCGAATCCTTTCTTAGTTGAGGCCGAAGGCAAAAATGCTGCTACCGCAAGTAGTTTTGTTTGTGATAGAGCCTTGTGGATTCATGATGCTGGTAGTCAGCCTGCTCATATTCTTTCAGGAGAGGTTGATCAGTCAACTACTGCAACTCAAAGCAGTTCTGGTGGTATAGAGTTTGACTTAATTGTTTTCGGAAATACGGCTTCAGGAGGGCTGCTCAGTGTTGAGATTGAGGTTGATCAAAACGCAACTCTTGAACTCATTAGTACATCAGGCGCCCCGAAAACTCTTACGATTCAAGAAGCCATTGATCGTCTTAATCAGCAGTCGGTTATGCGCCCAAATGTCGAAGTAAAGGGTACAAAACCTCTTTCTGGTGCTGTTTTCGAAGCCGATATTGCGCTGCGGATTTTTGATTTTTCTATTACTCCTGGAATCCATATCTATCATGGATCTCTTGAACAGAATACGCAAGCAAGTTTAAGTTCAGCAGGCGAGGTTGAATTGAGTCTGGAGATTTTTGATCCTTTTACAGGAGCCACACTGCCAAATCCTGTTGATGTTTTGGTATCAAATAATGCTTTAATGCAGTTTTTTGATAATCAGGGAAATCAAACTTTGCTTTCAGCTCAAGAAGCTGTGGATAAAATGAACCTTTTCCCTGACAGTATTACAATTGGAGGTAGCGCCCAACTCAATGGTAATAGCTATTTTGCTAACGAAGAGTTGACGATCTTTGAAACTTTTATGAGTGGCGGGCCTCATGGGCTTGGTGGGCGAGTTGTTTCAACAGCGGTTGAAGATCAGGCTGGATTTATTATTTTTGATCTAGAACTACCACCTACTTCTGGTGGAGCCCCTGCTGTTGTAACTGTTAAGGTAGATCCCAATGGTGCAGACCTTAAAATTGATCGCAATGGACAAACTGAAAGCGTTTCAGTTTCTGATGCTGTTGATGAATTGAACAAGAATCCTTGTGGAGTTGAAGTGGAGGGCAGCACACCTTATAACGGTGGTAGTGATTATCTTGCTGATCAACTTCTCTTCATCGCTGCCCGTGGATCTTTGCCAGAACACCGTTCTGCTGGCTTTGTGACGGATCTTACACAAGCAAGTTTGGGTAGCCAGGGAGAGATAGAGTTTTCTTTTGATACGGTTGATATCAATGGAGGGGCAAGAACTGTTATTGTCACGGTGCCGGCAAATACTCCTTTGATACTTGAAGGGTCACTTGGTGAGACTCCTTTGACTGCTCAGGAAGCTGTTGATGAGCTTAACTTAGATCCTAATGCTGTTAAGATCGCTGGCGGCATCCCACTTGATACTGACACTTATACCGCCGACGAAGGTCTTGTGATTTGTGAACTGCCACTTCCCAATAACGTTATTATGGGAGCAGTCAGTGGAAGTGCAACCGAGAGTAACGGTGAGCTGTCGTTTACCATTGAAATTACGGTTGCAACAGCTGTTGGCCTTGCTGTTGGAGATACTGTAGACGTTACTGTTTCGAGTGCAGCTCTCCTTCAGTTGAATGATCTCTGCCTGGGAGGACTCACCTTCCTTGAAACTCTTAATACAAGTGAAGCTTTGAGTGAGTTAAATGCGGATCCGGTAGAAGTGCAGTTAGCGGGTTCATCTCCTGTATCATCAGGTGCTTATGACGCTGATTTAGGGATGATAATTCGTAAATAGAAATCAAGTATTTTTAAAAAAGCGAAGGGTAGAGCTTCAATTTATCCTTCGCTTTTTTATTTCTTGACCTTATGGGAGTGGGCTTTGCCCAAAGATTTTCCATAGATTAAGAGAGGTGATAGAAACAAAGGAAGAAGGTTTAAAAGAAGATTTACGAGCGAAGGTTTCAATGGTAAGCTCCTTCCTCGGTTTTATAGAAGTCCTTGTATTTTTTCATTTTTTGTAGCGAATGGTCGGCATTATAAATTTAAGGCACCCATGAAAAAACGAACTTTATTTTTTCTTTCAAGCTTTGCTCTTGTGGCATTTGGTTTTGTTTTCTTAAGCTATCAGAAGACATTGGCAGATAATCATGAGGATGAAAAAAGTCGTCCAACTTTAAGCACCATGAAGCTTAAGGATCTTGATGGTAACGAAGTAACCCTTGATCATAAAGATCTCAGTGACAGGCGGGTTGCTTTTTGTTTCTTAACCGCATGGTCTCAGGTCAGTCAAGAACAAGCAAAGAATATTGCTCGTAGGGAAAGCCTTTTTGCGGGTACGATTGTTTTTGTCTGTCATGGATCGTTGGCTGATGTTCGGGCTTTAAGACAAGAGTTTCAGGCTGCTGGGGTTTCTGAAGAAAACCTTTGGCTTCAAGCTGACCGTTCTGTGGAGAGTGATTTTGCTGTGGCCTATGATGATCTTGCAAAGCTTGATCGTGTTCCAGCCCTTGTCATTATTGATGAAGACGCCAAAGTGCTTCATGCTTCAACAGGGCTTTTGACCTTCAAAAAGCTTGAAGCAGCCTTGAAGTCAGAATAACTCTTCAAACAAATAAAAAGTTTTGAATAGCTAAATCTTCTATTGTCACTTATCAATGGTCTCTGGGACAAAAGTTTATTCTAGTGATGTTCTCTCTTAGTTCTAGGCCACGGCACTTTGAAGCGTTGGAAACTTTCCAGCGGGAGTTCCAGTCATGCAGCGTTTTTCTTTGATATGAAATTCAAATTCTTCTCGAAAGGCTGCAAGGTAGCTTTTTACGGGCATGGTAATTGAGTCAGCAAGCATGCAAATAGTTTTTCGTTCCATTTGCCAGGCCACATTATCAAGTAATTCAAGATCTCCTTCCATGCCATGCCCAAATTCAAGCCGATGTAAAATTTGCTCAAGCCAACTTGTGCCTTCACGGCAGGGAGTGCATTGTCCGCACGACTCGTGGTGATAAAAACGCGAAAGGTTGTAAAGAGCGTTTACCATACATGTATGTTCGTTCATAACAATGACGCCTGCTGATCCTAAGAAGCTTCCAGCTTCTCGTACGGAATCAAAGTCCATTGGAGTATCAAGTTTATCGGGTGTAAAAATTGGCATAGAGCTGCCACCAGGAATAATTGCTTTTAAATCTCCGCCGGTAACACCTCCACCAAACTCTTCGTTATAAATAAGGTCTCGCAAAGGTATGCCCATGGGGCCTTCGTAATAACCAGGATTGTTAATATGTCCCGAGAGGCAGTAAAGTTTTGGCCCGGGGGAGTTTTCGGGACCAATTGAGCGGAACCATTCTTTGCCTCGTAAAAAGATGGGAGCAAGGTTTGCAAGAGTTTCTACGTTATTGACAATGGTGGGGTTGCGAAAATAGCCTTCAACAGCAGGAAAAGGAGGCTTGATTTTGGGATAAGCTCGCCCACCTTCCTGGGCCGAGATTAATCCAGTTTCTTCTCCGCAAATATAAGCCCCAGCTCCGCCTGTTACCGTAATCGCAAGTTCAAAATCAAACTCTCCGAGTAGCTTATTCCCTTTGCCCAGCCATTGCTTGTCTACAAGCTCTTGGATGGCCTGGTTCAGCCTTTTTGCCTCTCTTACGAACTCGCCTCGAATAAAGATGAAAGCATCATGACAATCGATGGCATAAGCGGCAATCATAATCCCTTCGAGCAGAAGGTGAGGATCATAGGCCATGATCTGACGGTCCTTAAAGGTTCCGGGCTCAGATTCGTCAGCGTTAATACAGATGAATTTTGGCTTGTCCGTTTTTGGAATAAAACTCCATTTCATCCCGGCTGGAAAGCCAGCTCCGCCACGCCCTCGTAAATTGGCATCCTTGACGTAGGTCGTTACTTCTTCGGGCTGCATCTCTTTGAGGGCCTTACGAATACCATCATAACCGCTTCGGCTGAGGTAATCTTCAAGCGTAAAACCTGCCTTACGACCAACTGCTGCGGTGAGAACCTTTTCGTATGCCATTGCTTATCCTTCAGTATTTTGTGCTTATCTTTTGTCTTTTTGAATGAGTATACCATGGCTTTGAGCTTAAAGGACAATACTATATTTCTTGCTGTGATTCAAAGCTTCTGCTTGCTCAAAACTTGAAAAGCTTCTTGATGCCAGTTCTAAGAGTTAAAAAGTAAAATAAGGCTATTGGTTGGAAAATAAAGGATATTGTAGCTTTCCCAAATAGGGAATAGCTGGAATATCAGTCACTTTATGTTGAAAAGGTTAAGAAATATTGGAGGAGGATCCAATTTTCCGGTCTTTCTCGAACCTTTTGTGGTTCTTTGATGCAAATCGGCTTATCATATATATTGTCAAAAAATAAGGAAATCAAAGTTTAGACAAGATATTTAAGGGAATCGTGGAGTTTATATCTTCTTTGAGTGCACTTCGGATTTGCTTTTATTCTATATTATGAGACAAGAAGAGAATGATTATTCTAGGTATTAATGATGGACAAGATGCGTCAGCAGCCCTGATTCGTGCGGGAAAGCTTGTCTCTTTTAGTCGAGAATCACGCCATCGTAGAAACCTTAATTATTCAGGGTTTCCTCGTCGTGCCGTACGGCAGCTTCTTAATGATGCCAATCTTCAGCCTGGGCAAGTAGATTATGTCGCATTTGCTGGACATACCATGAAAGCGCCCCGTACACAACGTGAATATCTGGAGCAGTTTTCTGAAAACCCTCGAATCGGCAGGGTTGCAAAAACAGCGCTCAGTTACGTTCTTCCAGGTGCTTTTCGAGGTGAGTTGCGTAAGCGTGAACGCATGGCTCAACTTTTACGTGTTAAGATTCCAACCCAAAAAGCGCTTTTTGTTGATTCTCACCTGGCTGCTGCCATGTTGGCCTATCTTTCTGGGTTTTCAGCTTTAGAGCGACCAGCCTTGATTCTTGTCGTTGGAGGAGGTGATCGGCGGAGTGCCAGTGTTCATGTTGCTCAGGCAGGCAAGCTTGAACGGATTGCAAGTATTTTGGAAGAGGATAGTCTTGGCAACTTACTTGAACATGTGACCTATTTGTTGGGGATGGTTCCACAGCGAGATGAGCGCTTACTGATGGATCTTGGCTCTTACGCATCAGGACCTCAGGTTGAAAGTGTTCGTAAACGTTTCGAGTTGCTTTTTGAGTTTGATCAAATGCTGCCATTGAATTGGAGGCGAGCAAGTAATTTGCCTGATACCGCGCGCTGTCAGGATTTTTTACGAGGCCATTTGCGTCGTCGACGTTTTGACCATATTGCCGGTGGTTGGTATCGGTTCTTATGTCATTTTATAGGTCAGTGGGTCGAGCGCTGTGTGAAAAAAACGGAAATTTCCGATGTGGTTGTGTGTGGTAGTCTTTTTGAGCTTGGATCGCTCCTGCCAGCATTAAGTTCTCAGCAGAAGATAAGAAGCCTGAATAAAAGTATATTGCCTGGTATGGCTGGCAATGCCATTGGCGCAGGCCTTCTTGTTGCCTCAGAAAAGGAGAAATCTTTTGTTTTTAAACAACAAAGTTCGTCTTACTGGGGAGACACTCATAATTCAAGTATCTATTCAAGTGCTTTGGAGTCCTTCAAAGATCGGCCTGATATCATTGTTGAGAAACCCGAGAACCTTGCTGCAAGGGCGACTGAGCTCTTGATGCTTGGAGGCATTCTTGCGCGTATCAGTGGTCCTGAAGATATAAATTTGTTAGGGTTTGGAAATCGTTCCCTGATGGCTCGGGCGGATTATTTGCCCGCACGGGAAAAACTACGAACGATTATGAATGTTGATGATTTTTGGGCTCGTCAAGCTATTTTCTGGCAAGCTGAAAATTTACGAGCCTTTTTTCATGAAGCTGAGCTTTTGCCAGAAGCTCCTGATGGTGAATTTTATCTCACTCCAAGAACGCCAAACCCCTGGTATGGACTCCGTCAAGGAGAACGTGTACCGGTCCAGGCGATTAACCGTCGAAATAACAAAGCTTTTTGGGAGCTTTTACAAGCTTATCATAAGCAGGCGGGAAGGGTTCCTCTCTTAGCTGGAAGTTGGCGAGACAAGCGGGGGCATTTAATGAAAACCATCAAGGATGCTCTTGAACTTTGGGAGGAACAAGAGCTTGAGATTTTGATTCTTGGCCCCTGGCTTGTGTACCGTAAAGAGCTTGTTTGAAAGATTCTTTGAAGAGTTTCAAACATCTTGTTGATGAAATTCATATTCTTTTCATGATCCCTTTTTGAGAGTGGCGCAAAGAGACCATAATCCTTATAGTGAAGGATCGTAAAGGAGTTCTAAAATTGAGAGAACTGGATATGGTTCTTGTTCTTTTTGATTAAGAGTCATCGTTTTAATGTAATGCGCACTTTAAATACAAGAGAACGGGTTGGCAGTCTTTTCAAGTTCAGAAAGCCTGTTTCAGCCCTTCAAGGAAAAGATCTATGGGAAATGCTACTACGGCAAATAGTCTGATCGAAATCCGTGGACTGAAAACATATTTTCATACGGATGATGGAGTTGTGAAGGCGGTTGATGACATCAGCTTTAAGATTGATGAAGGTAAAACCCTTGGGCTGGTGGGTGAGTCAGGTTCTGGAAAATCGGTAACTTCACTGACCGTTTTGCGACTTCTTCCTGAGCTAAGCGCTAAAATTGAAGCTGGCACTATTGCTTTTGTAGGCAAGGACTTAGTCAAGCTGCCAGAGTCGGATATGCGTAAGATTCGTGGCAAAGAGATCAGCATGATTTTTCAGGAGCCTATGACCTCTTTGAACCCTGTTTTTACGGTTGGCGATCAAGTTGCAGAGGCGATTCATCTTCATCAATCGGTCTCAAAACGTGAAGCACTTGAGCGCACAATTGAGCTTTTCAAAGAAGTTGGCATTCCTGAGCCAGAACGTCGAATCAAAAGCTATCCACACGAAATGTCTGGTGGCCAAAAACAACGGGTTATGATTGCCATGGCACTTTCCTGTAACCCAAAACTTTTGATTGCGGATGAACCAACCACGGCTCTTGATGTTACTATTCAAGCACAAATTCTTGATCTGATGCGTAAGCTTCGTGATCAGCGCGGTATGTCCATTCTTTTTATTACTCATGATCTCGGTGTGATTGCTGAAATTGCTGACGATGTTGCGGTTATGTATCGAGGCAAGATTGTTGAGATTGGCAGTGTTTTGAGTATCTTTCAAAATTCAAAGCATCCTTATACCAAGGGATTATTGGCATGTCGTCCTCGACTTGAAACCACCTTTAAGCGTTTGCCTACGGTTTCTGATTTTATGGAGACAGGTATTGATGAGCAGGGTGAAGTAGAAGTCATTTCAAAAGAGCTCAGCGAAGAAAAGCTTCAGAAGCTTGCGCTTCAAGGGCGGGGGCGCTTGCTTCATTCACGCCCAGAGCTTTTAAAATTAGGGTATTCTCAAGAACAGATCACATCATTCACAGGAGTTGATTTCGTTGCTGAAAACCAAGAACCGCTTTTAAAGGTCGAGCACCTCAAGGTCCATTTCCCTATTAAAAAGGGGATTCTTTCACGAACCGTTGATCATGTGCGGGCGGTTGATGATATCAGTTTTCACGTTTATAAAGGGCAGACTCTTGGGCTCGTTGGTGAATCGGGTTGCGGGAAAACGACCACGGGGCGGGCCATTTTAAAGCTCATTGAGCCGACTGCCGGTAATGTGCTCTTTAAAGGTCTTAACCTTACGGAACTCAAAGGAGAAGAACTTCGTAGGATTCGCCAGAATATTCAAATCATTTTTCAAGACCCTTACAGTTCTTTGAACCCACGTATGACTGTTGAAGCGGCTTTGACTGAGCCTATGAAAGTTCATGGCCTTGGCCAAAGTCGTCTTGAACGTCGTGATCGAGCGGCTCGTTTGCTTGAAGAGGTTGGTTTGCAGGCTGATCACCTGAAGCGTTATCCCCATGAATTTTCAGGAGGCCAGCGCCAGCGTATTTGTATCGCCCGGGCGCTGAGTCTTGAACCAGAGTTTATCATCTGTGATGAATCGGTTTCGGCTCTTGATGTTTCTGTTCAGGCTCAAGTTCTTAACTTGCTTAAGAATTTGCAGGAGGAACGGGGTTTAACCTACATTTTTATCAGTCATGATTTGAGTGTTGTGAAGTTTATGTCTGATATGATGGCTGTTATGCACCAGGGCCGTTTCCTTGAGTATGGTCCTTCTGAATATATTTATCAGGCTCCGCAAAAAGATTATACAAAACAGTTAATTGATGCTGTGCCAAAGGATTCCCTTGAGCATATTCAAAAACGCCAGGCTGATCGGGAAGCAGCTTTCCAAAAACGCCAAAAATCTTCGTCATAAAGGTTTTTGAAAAAGTTTAAGAACACGGAGCAAATTTTCCAAAGGGCTTTGTCAATGCGTCCAGCATGGATTCTTGGTCATTATTTTAACGCCCTTTCATTGGTCAGGATGCTTGCCCGAAAAGGTGTTCCAACGCTTTTAATTACTGATCAGGTGGAGAGTGTTGCTCGTTATTCTCGCTACCCAAGGGTTCTTCTCTCACCACCTTTTAAGGATTTTGAGAAAGCTCGTGCATTTTTGGATGCCCTTTTAGAGCAAGCAGAAGAGGCTCCCCTGATTTTTCCAACTCGTGACCATCATGCGTTACTCTTGGCAAAGTATTTTTTAGATCAACCAGATAGGGTTTTGCCACTTTGTTCAAGTGTTCCGGAGCTTCTGCTTTCGATTGATAAATATCAAACGATGGAAAAAGTTGCGCCTGAAGGTGTTCAAGTCCCCGCAACCGAGTTGGTGTTTTCAGATGCTTCCCTTCGTTCAGCACTTCAGGAAGTGGGCTTTCCTTTAATTATAAAAGCAAAGGAAAATGCCTGGGCTGGACCACGTTTAATCAATGCAGAAAACCAGGAGCAACTGGAAGCACAGCTTCCAAATCCCATAGATTGGTCTTTAGGCCAGGCTTTGGTTCAAGAGCGCATTCCTGGAGATGCTTCTCACATGCATTCTTATTGTGTTTGTACTGATTCCAAAGGAACAATCGTTGCTGAGTTCACCGGGCGCAAAATTCGCGGCTATCCCTTAGCATATGGTGATTGTTTTATGGGGTTTGCGAGCCCTATGGATGATTTGCTTGAAGCTGGTAATAAGGCTCAAAAGAAGCTCAAACTTAAGGGTATTATTGAATATGAGTTTAAGCGGCACCCGGAAACTTCTGAGTTTTATTTTCTTGAAGCAAACCCTCGTAGCTGGTCTTGGGTAGGGGCAACGGAAAGTGCGGGCATCAATTTTGCTTGGCTTGCCTATCAAGCTTGGGTTTATGGAAAGCTCCCAGAACAAGAGCTTCCTATACGTCAAACCCGCAGTGATTTTTATTGGATGAGACTCATCGATGATTTTTTTAACCTTGTCCTTTATATGGATCAGCCTGTTCAAAGTCGTTCACAGGCTTTTCGGTTATGGTTGAAGGGCTTAATGAAAACTCGTAGTTTTGGGGATTTTTCTCTTCGTGATCCAGGTCCGTGGGTTCACGCCCTGGGACGCTTTTTTAAACGAGGTTTTGAAGACTAAGGAAATTCAATTTTTTATTCCTTAAAAGAGAAGTATCAGAACGTTATTTCTTTTTTCATTGAATCTTTCATATTAAAGAAAAATTATTAAAGAAAAATTTCTTAAACATACACCCCTTGACGAGCGTTGATCATGAATACACAAGCTTCTGATACAAATCCTGTTCTCAATTATATCAAGGATTATTACAGCGAGCATGCTCAACACTATTGTGATTGGGAGCCCTCGCTGCCTTTTAAAACATGTTTTGATCACGTCGTTATTCAACGTTCTCATGATTTGGCAAAAAGGCTTGGGCGCAGCGTAAGGGTGCTTGATGTTGGTTGTGGCCATGGAAATTGGTTGATGCGGCTTGCCTCTGCTGCTCAGCAAAAATCCTTTGGACTTGAAGCTTTTGGAGTTGATATTGCTTCAGCACGTATTGAAGCAGGGAGTGTGGAGCTTGAAAAAGCAGGTATTTCAAATGTACACCTTTACTCTGAGAATATTTATGACTGGCAACCCCCACAAGCTCCTGATCTGATCGTAGCTTCAGAAATTTTAGCTTTACTTCCGAGAAGCATGCGCTCCAGTTTTTTGAAACGTCTCGTATCTATACTTGTGCCAGAAGCTTTGCTTGTGATTATTGACAAGGCTCTTTTTTCTGCTTATTGGTATGGACATATGCTTTCCCGTTATCAGGGCTTGTTGCCCGAGATTCATACGAGAATGGTTCGTTATCCATGGTTTTGGTGGATGAAGAAAAAGCTCTGTAGTTATGGGTGTGAAGTGGTTGCCGATCAAAAATTTCAACATTTTCGGGGTCTAACCCTTCAGAAAAAATCGACATAAAATATTGAGACCGCGAGCTGCTTTAAAAATGACAGATATAAAGAACTCGGAACACAATGCTTTTGATGCTTATAATAAGAGGCGTTTGGAGCTTACTTATGGTTTAATCCCTGAGGGAGAAGGCCGTCGTGCATTGGATTTTGGTTGTGGTACTGGAGTGATTGCAAAGCATTTAGCAGAACACGGTTATCAGGTTCTGGCCGTTGATCATGACCCTCAACGTTTAGCGATTGCAAAGGCCGAGAACTCTCACCCCCAGGTAGAATATCGCCAGCTTAATTTTGAGGACGCAGAGAAAGAGTTGGGGCAGGATTATGATCTTATTACCTGTTTGGAAATGATATCTCATCTTCATGAGCCACAGGCTTTTTTTCAGCGTCTATCTCAACTCATGAAGCCAGGGGGGTATCTCATTCTGAGCACGCCGAACCGTCATTCTTTAGAAGCCTGGTTCGCAACGTTTTATCAGTTTCTTTATGGTCGGCTCTGGAATGCTCTTGATCCTGCGCATGTTAAGGTGTATCGCTGGGGAGAAGTGAAGGAGCTTCTTCGTATGAATGATTTTAAAGTGGAAACGATGACGGGTTACTATTATGCCTTTCAGCTTCATCTTGGCTGGAAATTAAAAACGCTTTTCTATCGCCATCGTTTTTCGCTTCCTTTTCTTAAGGATGCCTATGCTTCCTGGCCTATGAATCGTTTTGGCTATAAATTTATCTTACGGGCTCGTAAGCAGGTTTGAGGAGCATCCCAAGCCACTCGTCAGAAAATGGTTACTCTAGTCATAACCACCAAAAAGCCATACAAGGATTCCCAGTATAATTGCAGCAAGAGATAAGATAGCTACTATTTTCTGGAGAGTTTTATTCATTTCAGATCTTTTGCTTTAAGTTCTATGTGTTACGTTTTTGAGCACAAATAGTTTTATGTGCTAACCAAAAAGAACTAGAAAAATGGAGGGGCTTCGGCCCCCTTAAAAAAGGGAAATTAAGATGAAAAAAATGGAAGAAGATATTCTTCAATATTTCAAGAAAAACGGGTTTATGATTTCCGAAATTGTCAAAATATTTGGGAGAAATTTAAACACGATGCGCAGCCTTGTTTACACAGGCATAATCGAAAGCGAAAAGGTGGGGACAGAAAGAAGAGTGAGCTTCGAAAATCTGGAAAAATACCTTGAATCGAGGTTCGAGCCCGAAAAATAATTTGAGAAACCTTATTGGAAATCGGGTTTGATTGGTTTCTCAGAATTCTAGGGATCGGCTGGAAAACCTTAGCCGTGGCGGAGAGAGAGGGATTCGAACCCTCGGACCCCTTGCGAGGTCGCTTCCTTAGCAAGGAAGTGCAATCGACCACTCTGCCATCTCTCCTCCATCGGTCTCATAGAGACAGGAGAGTATAATCTCTTTCCAGACAATAGCAAGAGCTTACCGAAAACCCTTCAGACAAGTCTATTCTTTTGATCTCGGTTTTTTATTTGAATTGGCACGGATTTTGGCTGGCATCCACAACCAGGCCAGCCATAAAGCGTTTATGGTAAGTACGGCATTCCGTAAAGCCAAAAGAAGAAGCTCTTGAGTATCTAATAAAACGCCAATACAGCCGCATTGAACTTCGCTGACGACCTCGGGGGCTATGATGAAAACAAGAGTGGGCGAAAGAATCAGGAAAAGTGCAGAAAGTAATAAACTTAAGGCTTTAGTGCGTCGTGCAAAAAGAAGCGTAAAGGCTAAAAGAGCAAGAACGATGAAGAGTAATAAAAATGCTTCTGTGCGAGCAATGGGAATACCCCATTCTGCAAGTTTTCCTTGTACTACCAGTACAAAGTCAATCTTTTTTGCGAGCTCAGCTTCACCCAGAAAGAAAAGTGAAATCTTGTGGTAAGCTGCCAGGCAAAAGACGCTTGTGAGCAAAAGCAAAAGTATTTCTGCACTTATAATAATCCACTTTGATTGAGCAGGAGGTCTCAGGTATTTCTGCTCGAAGCTTGAAAGGAACATAAAACCTTTTTGAAGCAAGCCTGATAGCATTCCTTTTTCCTTGAGTTATCTGTGATTGAGACTCGTGAAGTTAAGAATCTTCGTCAACCTCTTGAAGCTCTTCTTCTATGCGTTTGCGAAGCCCTTCCTGGTCTGCTTCGGATGTTTTGTTATTGGCTTGAGGAGCTTGATCGGTGTTCTTCGTTTTCTTCATGAGAATATAAAAGCCAAAGATGAAAGTTCCTAGCAGAAAGATAGCTCCTCCTGCCAGCAGGACATAAAGCAAGGGGTTGCGGGGGCTTTGGTGGATCAGCTCTGTCCAGCCTTGATCCCAACCTGGTCCAGCACTTCCACTCTTAAGAGGATAGGGCTTGCCTTGGCGGGTTCGCAGCATAAATTCATCAAGTTGGTTTTCAGGTATATGCTTTTCCCGGCGCAGCCAGTTGCGATAGTCTTCTCGCAAATTTTCAGGGCCGCCATGGACCATGAATTCGTCGATCTCTTCGCGCTGAAACCCAGAAAGAATCAGAAAGCGGAGCATATAGACCTGATGAATATGGCATGGGCACTGGGGATTTTCCATAGCTTGATGGGTACAGCATGCTGAGCGATAGCCGCGAATAATTTCTTCAAAAAGCGTATCAACTTCTGCTTGAGTTTGAGGTTCCCGACCATCTTCTTGTTTGGAATTTTGGACATTTTTTTTTGAAGCTTCTAGAGTTTCCTGGCTGAGCTGTCCTACTTTGACATCGTGTTTTTTTATTTTTGAATTTTCCTGGGCCAAGAGCTGAGGACTAAAACCCAAAGAACTGGAAACCAAAAGGAGAGTGAAGCATAGGAAACAAAAAGCGGTTGAACTTTTCTTTCGCCATGAAAAGGTATGATGAAAATAGTACCGCATAATTAAAGAATACCTTTCTCAAGGTCTTTGCGAGTAGAGCTTTGTTGCCTTAGAACTTCTTGAGCTTGAAAAGCTACTCTTCTCAGCTGACTTTTGCAAGCCTTGCTTTTGAATAATTTCTTTTTAGATCATACGTGTTTTCTTGAAATCATAAAAGCTGGAAGAGAAAGCTTTATGGGTTTTCAAGCAAATATGTTCAAAGCAATCTGAACATGGTTTTCTTTTGCTCTCTCCAAAATTCAGGGAAAGGGACAATTTTTGCAGAAAAGCACTTTCGGTTTTCGCCAGTTGTAAACTATTCTGGAAAGAAGTTATGAGATCAGGACAAAGGGTGTTTCTCTTTGTTATCCATGAAACCTTTTGAGTCAATAGAGCCACCTTTATGAAGACCTTACGCTTTTTGCATACGAGTGACTGGCAGCTTGGCATGGCTTCCCGTTTTCTTTCGGATGATGCCCGAGGCAGGTTTTTTCAGGCTCGTCTTGATGCTATCCGAAAGCTTGGAGAGGTTTGTCAGACGTACGAATGTCAATTCATGGTGGTTGCCGGTGATGTTTTTGAACATAACCAAGTCAACCGCAAAACCGTTGTAAGAGCGCTTGAAGCTTTAAAAAGTGTCAACGTTCCTGTTTACCTTTTGCCGGGAAACCATGATTATCTCTGCAAAGAATCTGTTTATTACTCCAGCACATTTCAGCACAATAAACCTCAGCATGTGCATGTGATAGAGGATACAAGCCTTATTGAAATTTGTGAAGGAGTTGAGCTTGTCGGAGTCCCCTGGACTTCAAAAAAACCTACGGAAGACATTCTTGTAAAAGCTATCCAAGATCTTGAGCCTAGTGAAAAACATCGTATCTGTGTTGGCCATGGAGCTGTCAGCACCTTGGCTCCGAATCAAAATGCAGCTGGAGTAATAGGTCTTACTCACGTTGAAGCGGCTCTTGCCGCAGGAAAAATCAGTTATCTTGCATTGGGAGATCGTCACTCCCTTACAAGGGTTGGAGAGAGTAACCGTATCTGGTATGCAAGTGCTCCGGAACCTACAGACTACAACGAAGTGAAACCGGGATACGGGCTTGTGGTCAGCCTTGAAGGAGATGATATTTCTACTCAGGAAGTTGCAGTGGGCAGCTGGAAGTTTATTGAGGAAGAGATTCATTTGAATAACGAGCAAGATATCAAGGGGTTGGAAGTTTTGCTTCAAGAGCAGGAGCATAAGGAGCGTACGTTGGTGAAGTTGCGCTTTATTGGAACGCTTTCGCTGACCCTTTATGATCGGTTACAAAAAGTTCTTGGTGATTTCGATGAAGTATTCGCAGCTCTTGAAAGAAGAGAGCGTGGCTTGGAGGTTCTTTCAAGCGATACTGATTTCGAGAGTTTTGGGTTTTCAGGCTTTGCCTCTGAAACTGTTCAAAGGCTTCGGTCTTACGCCGAAGCTTCGGATGATCGTGCAAGTGTTGCTCAAGATGCTTTGGCTCTTCTTTGTCGGTTAGCGAGGGAAGAGCAATGAGACTTCTTCGCATACGACTCAAAAACTATCGCGGTGTTAAAGAGTCTGATATTCAGTTAAACCCGCAAGGCATTACAATTATTGAGGGGCCTAATGAGATTGGCAAGACAAGCTTGCGCGAAGCCATTGATAAAATTTTTCACTTTTTTGATAGCAGTCAAGCCCAGGAAATCAGGTCAATTAAGCCGGTACATGAAGATGCTGGCCCAGAAATTGAGATAGAAGCTTTGAGTGGCCCATATGCTTTTACGTATTCAAAGCGTTTTTTAAAGAAGCCAGAAACGAAGCTTGTCATAACAAGTCCAAAGCCTGAGAATTATACAGGTAGGGAGGCCCATGAACGGGCTCATGAGCTCTTAAAGGAAACGATCGATCAGGGGTTGTGGAAAGCTCTTTGCATCGAGCAGGGCTCTGCTTTGAGTCAGGCGGATCTTTCAAATCAATTCTCGCTTTCAATGGCTTTGGATAAAGCTGCTGGAGGAGAGAGTGCTGATTCAGGAGCAGGCAATCTTTTTGAACGGGTTCAAAAGGAGTACACACGTTATTACACGGAAAAAAGAAGCCAAGAAAAGCAGGAGTTAAAGGAGGCGAGAAGGCGAAAAGACAATCTTGAAACAGAAGTCATTGAACTTGAAGAGCAGCTTCAAGACTTGGAAAAAGACGCTGAACGAACAAAGCAACTTTCTGCTGAGCTCAAAGGGCTTGAGGCTGAAAAAGCTGGCTTGGCAAAAAAGGTTCGTGAGTATGAAGAGAAGTTGAGTGAAATCCAAGAGCTTGAAAGGTCTATCGAGAAAGTTCAATTACGATGCGACTCAGCAGCCCAAGCCCAAGCTCTGGCAAAAACTGGGCGTGATGAACGTTTAAAATTGCAGAGCAAATATCAGGAACAAAAAGAGCATCATGTCCAATTTGTTGAGAGTAACTCGTCATCGCAGGAAGCGGCAAAGGTCGCAGCGGAAAAGCTTGAACAGGCTCAGAAAGCACAAAAACATACACAAGAGCAGCTTGAGAAAGCTGAAGAGCTTCTGAAGGTACGCCGTGCTGATCGAGATTGTTCTGTGAATGAATCTCAGCTTGAAGAGTTAAAGGAACGCAAGGCTCGGATTGATCAAGCAAGGCATCATGGGAAGCAGGCTCAAGCCCTGCTGAAGCAAAATCAGGTGACTCAGGATCTGCTTCAAAGCATTGAAGATGCTTGGAGTAGCCTTGCCGCAGCACAGGCTGGGTTGGAGTCCGGTGTTTCAAATCTTCAGATTAAAGCTTTAAAAGCCCTTACCTTGCAAATAGCTGATGAAGATGAAAGTTTGGAGAAAGATGAAATAAGAAGCTTGAGTATCTCGGAACAAACGCGTTTGAAAATTCCAGATTTGATTGAGATCGAAGTCAGCGCCAGTTCAAACGCTGAAGCTTCAGCGTTAAAAGTCAGGCATGCCCAGGAAAAGTTTCATGTTGCTTGTAAGCGCGGGGGTGTCTCGAATCTTCGAGAGGCGAAAGAAGCCTGTGAAAAGCGCCTTGAAGCTTCAAGAATCATCCATGATCAAGAAAGAATTGAAAAGGATAACTTGCGAAATCTTACGTATCAGGAATTAGAAGAAGGTGTTGCTCGTCTAGAACAAAGCATTTCTGAGTATCGGGATAATCGAAAGAGTGATGATGACTTTGCTTTTGATTTGGCTGTGGCCGAAGGGAAGTTGGAAGAAGCTGAACAAGAGTTGGAACGCGTCAAAAGTGGTTTCAATGAAGTTCGTGAGGCTTTGGGAGAACTGCAAAGCAGAAGAGATGAGCTGCGAGCTCAAGCCCAGTCAGCCGCGGTTCAGATTGAAATGCAGGTAAAAGCTCTTTTGGAACTTGAAGCAGCTTTAAAACAAGCGCGAAGTGAAATGCCCGATCAAAGTCTTGAGCAAATTCTTGCTGCTCGAAAGCAAGAGCATAAGGAGTTGGAAGAGGAACTCAAGGCAACCCAGATCGCCTTGAAAAAGAAAGATCCTGTTGGAGTGAAGGTAGAGCTTGAGGAGGCGCAAGCCTCTTTGGAAGCAGCCAGAAGGGGATATGAAAGGGCTGAAAAAGAGGATATTGAGGTCAGGGAAAGACTCAAGCTGAGAGGGGAAGATGGTTTATACGAGAAGCTTGAGGAGGCGCAAGCCCAATTGGAGCAGGCAAATCAAAGCTACCACTCGCTCATGAAGCGTGCTTCGGCAGCAAAGCTTCTTTATGAAACAATGCAGGAGGAGCGGGATAGAAGCAGGCAGGCCTATAATGATCCTTTAAAAGAAAAAATAGAGAACCTTGGTCGCATGGTTTTTAATGATTCTTTGAGTATTGAATTGGGAGAAGACTTGCAAATTATAAGCCGTTCATTGAATGGGCGTACGGTTTTCTTTCATGATTTGAGCGGAGGGGCTCAGGAGCAGCTTGCTCTTATAACGCGTTTAGCTTGTGCCATAGCGGTTTCAGAGGATGGTGGAGCTCCGCTTATTTTAGATGATATATTGGGGTATACTGACCCAAAGCGCTTGCAGGCCATGGCTAGAGTTTTGACAGAAGCTGGCAGGCAATCTCAGATTATTATTTTGACCTGTATTCCTGAGCGCTATCAGGGCATTGAAGATGCACGCCTTGTTTCAATAGAGCCTTCTTGAGTGTGAGACTTTGGAGTGAGAGCGGAGTGCTGGGACTTCGCAGTGGGACTTCGCAGTGGGAAGAACAGTCCGGGGGGCTGTTCTGGAACGAAGAAGCCACCAAGCTGTCCTGAAACGGAAAAGCTTCTTTACCCTTAAGCCGTTTCGAAACGGAAAAGCCCTTGTGCAAACAATACCTACTTCTAAAGTGACTAAAGTCACTTTAGGGAATTCGAATTGCCCCCAACATGACTTTTATCACTTTTTTCTGAGGGCTTCTCAAAGCTATAAAATCCTAAACTCTCCCAAAGAATCATTTAGAAGTGTCCAGCCTCTTTGTTTAAGATCGTTTTCAAGTCGGGCAAGAGTTGCCCGACGACAATTGTATACGCGGTCCGTTACAAATGACCAAGTCAAGCGCTTTTGCGTTTGGCCCCTAGACTGCGAATAGCCCTGCACTTTTTGGGTGCATTGGGATGTTCGTTTCTAGGGGAGGCTTTGGTCAGCCTGTAACGGAGGCGATGCCTGGTGCGCCCTTTCGTTTTAGCCTCTTTGTTTGAGGCTTCTTTAAGCAAGGTCCAGCAGCTTCGCTTATCCGCCAAACCTTTTTAAGGAGGCTGAGCGATGCCGAAGCGCTACCTTTTCACCCTTTATGGCTATGAACTTTTTAAAGACCCTTTCCTTAAGGCCTTTG
>CAZJPQ010000008.1:0-89943 GCA_964548115.1 uncultured Planctomycetaceae bacterium | reverse complement strand
GTTCCTTAGATCAAATGCTCAAGAAATCAGGAGTAACAGCAATCGAGGGCATTGACACCCGTGCCTTGACCCGTACTATTCGACAGGTAGGAGCCATTAAGGGTGGTATTTTACCTGCTGAAGCTGATATTCCTGAAGCCCTGGAAAAAATCCGCTCAAGCCCTGGGCTCTCTGAGCAAGACTTCGTTAAGGAAGTATGTCTGACTGAAAGCGCCGAATGGACAAGTGGTTATTCCAGCAGCTTTTCCGATACGACCCATCTTCGCAAAGAAAATAAAGAGCGTTTAACCTGCGCTGCTATTGACTATGGCGCTAAGGCCAATATCTTCCGCTGCCTTGTTCAAGCAGGTTTTTATGTTAAGGTCTTTCCTGCTGATGTCAGCGCCAAAGATCTACTTGCAACAAAACCTGATGCGGTTTTTCTTTCAAATGGCCCTGGAGATCCAGCTCTTCTTGATTATGCAATCTCAACCATCCGTGATTTGCTGCAGACTCAGGTTCCAATCTTTGGAATTTGTCTCGGCCATCAATTATTGGGCTTAGCCCTTGGGGCAAAAACCTACAAGTTAAAATTTGGCCATCATGGCGCAAACCATCCAGTTAAAGATCTTAGGACAAACCGAATTGAAATCAGCAGTCAAAACCATGGATTTGCACTTGATGCGGACTCTCTGCCAGAGGACATTAAAGTAACTCATGTTAATTTAAATGATTCAGTTATTAGTGGAATTCGCTCCAAAAAATACCCTGCAATGGGGATTCAATTCCACCCCGAAGCAAGTCCTGGCCCTCATGACAGCCTTCATCTTTTTCGCCGCTTCTATCAGCTTGCAAAAGAAGGTGAAGAAAACTAGGCTCTAAGACAGGAATACACTCTTTTCTCAACTCTTTTTTAATTCTTTCTTTCTACAGAAAACGCCAGCCCCTGCTTGAGAACTCCTGGCTTTAAAACTTCACACATCACCCCTGTTCTTCCAACCGCTGCCTGTTCAAGTCCTTCTTTAATAGGATTAAGCTGAAAACAAGGCTTTCGCTGGGAAGAAACACTGAGCAGGACCCCATTATCAAAACTTAATCTATCTCCAGGCTCAAGGTCACAAAGGTCAACTCCAAATACAGTTAAGTTCTCTGCCATAAGACCAGGCGCCACTGGAAAACCAAGACTTTGAAAATAATCTAAGAGCTCGATCGAAAGCACTGAAAGTGCTCGTTCAAGCTTACGGTGTTTTTCATGCCCTTGCTGGTCTCCCTCAAGTCCTTCCTGATTCAGAAAAACCTCTCCAACTCGAGGGTTCTTAGGAACTCCTCCTTCTCCTGTGTTAATACTAACAAGCCACCCTTTTTCCTTACTCATATGTTCTCTTTTCCATAAGGTGATGAAAACGAATAAAGCCAACCCTCTTTTGTAAAATATTCGCTATCGCTTTTCAATTTTGGATTTTGGCTTATTATAGAGGATTTTAGGAATCATCGCTTCGAAGATTCTGGTAAATGAAAAGAGAAAAGCTATAGTAACTGATAGCTGATATTTTTTATGAATACTTCATAGCTTTGTACACGAATGCAGCAAGCTACGCATTCAATATTTTTCTTACGACTTACCTATATAAGGATCAAAAAATACGATGGGACTTACTCCTTTTGCAACTACACCGTTTTTAAACTTTTCTGATCAATCGACCGAAGCAAAAATGAAGCAAGCCATTGAGAAGGTTCGCTCAAACCTGCTTGGAAAAGATTGGCCTCTCTATATCAATGGCCAAGAAGTAACAAGCGAAAGATGGTTAGAACGCTATAATCCCTCTGACACCAAAGAACTCATCGGGCGTGTTCCAATGATTGGTAAAGAGCTTGCAGGTCAAGCTGTTGAAGCTGCTGCAAAGGCTTTTAAAAGCTGGAGTAAAACACCTGCAACAGAACGAAGCCGTTACCTGTTACGAGCCGCAGCCATTTATAAAAAGCGGCGCTTTGAACTGAATGCACTTATTATGCTTGAATCCGGAAAGACTTGGCCAGAAGCCGATGGAGACATTGCAGAAGCCATTGATTTTCTTGAGTTTTACGCACGCAGCATGATTGAAATAGACCACCCCCATCCCACAGTCCCCTACCCTGGAGAAGAAAACAATGTCTATTGGACTCCAATGGGAGTTACTCTAAGCATTCCGCCATGGAACTTTCCGCTGGCAATCTTAACAGGCATGACTGTTGCAGCACTTGTAACAGGGAATACTGTAGTTCTTAAGCCAAGTCCAAAGGCGCCAATTATGGCTGCTTTTTTCATGCAAATTATGCGAGAACTTGAACTGCCTCCTGGAGTTCTTAATTTAGTTCAAGGCGAACCTGAAGAAATTGGAGACTTTCTTGTTGAACACCCTCTTGTTCGCATTGTGAGCTTTACAGGCTCAAAGAAGATTGGTTGCAGAATTTATGAACGAGCTGCAAAAGTATCTCCAGGACAAAAGTGGCTTAAACGTGTAATTGCCGAAATGGGCGGGAAAGATGCCATTATCGTTGATGAAAATTATGATCTTGATTTTGCAGCAGATCAAATTGTAGCCGCTGCCTTTGGTTTTCAAGGACAAAAGTGTTCCGCCTGTTCTCGTCTGATTGCTCACCATAAGATTCACGATCAACTCCTTGAACGTGTTGTAAAGCGGACAAAAGAGCTTGTTGTTGGTCCGGCCTGGGAAAAATCTTCACAGGTGGCAGCCGTTGTCGATGATGTTTCCTGTGAAAGAATTATGGAATACATTGAAAAAGGAAAGCAAGAAGCAACTCTCGTAACTGGTGGGCAAAAAGCAGCTCTCGAAAACTATCAAGGCTGGTATATTGAGCCTACGATCTTTAAAGATGTTCAACCAAACCACACAATCCATTGCGAAGAAATTTTTGGTCCCGTGCTCTCTGTTCTCTCCTGCAAAAGCGTTGAAGATGGTCTTGAAATTGCAAACTCGACAGAATACGGACTCACTGGTGCACTCTTTTCAAATAAGCGCGAGCACCTTGAAAAAGCTCGCCAGGACTTTCATGTTGGCAACCTTTATCTTAATCGCAAATGCACCGGGGCTTTTGTTGGCGTCCAGCCCTTTGGTGGGTTCAATATGTCTGGAACCGATGACAAAGCTGGAAGCAAAGAACATCTCTATCGATTCCTGCAAGCAAAAACGGTCTCTGAGCGTCTTTGACCAAATAGTAACTGGCTCTGGAAACTTATAGCACTTTACTCTTTTGGGCCGAACGATCATGGATGACGTTAAAGATATCAAATCTTTGCCAATAGCAGTATGTGGTCTTGGAAAACTTGGCTCACACCTGGCTTGTGCACTGTCCAACAAAGGATTTTCAGTAAGAGCTTTAGCAAGCAGCAAACCTGAAAAAGCAGAGCGAATTGGAAAGTTGCTCTCTTCTGCTCCTCATCTTGTTCGCTTCCCAGAAGAAGCCATCAAAGAAGTTCAAATTCTATTTCTTACTTATCCAGATAAAATACTTCAAGAAATGGCAGAAAGGCTTTTGCCTTTACCTCTTTCTGGAAAAACAATCGTCCATTGCTCAGGAGCCTATTCATATTCCCTGCTTGATTGTTTAAAAGCAAAAGGAGCCACGCTGGCATCTTTTCATCCACTACAAACTTTTATTATTCCAGAGTTTGAAAAGTCTAACAACCTCTTTAAAGGCATAAGCATTAGAATCGATGCGGAAGAAAAAGCACTCTCAACACTTCGAAGCATCGCTGAAGCCTTAGAAGCTTTTCCCTTTGAGCTCTCTTCTGGAGAAAACACCCACGCTTTTTACCACACAGCAGCAGTACTTGTAAGCAACGGAGTTGTTGCTCTAACAGAAGCTGCTTCAAAACTATTAGAACAATCAGGCATCCAACCTTCTCAGGCTCAACAAATCTTGAAGCCACTCCTCCAGCAAACTTTGCATAACCTCGGAAAATATCCGATAGATAAAGTTCTTACGGGACCAATTGCAAGGGGAGATACTCAAACAATTCAACAACACCTTAGAAGTCTTGGAACTTCGGACGATCTTAGAGGGATTAAGTCCTTATATGCAGCCATTGCTTTCCAGCTTCTTGAACTCACACAAAAAAAGAGCTTTGATTCTTCAGCACACAATCGCTTGATCTGGGATATTATGAAACCCCACCTGAAGGACCTTGCTGATTTCTCTTAATATATAAGAAGGCAGAAATTAGGGGGCAGCAAAAACAGGGCTTTCAGAATTCACTTCCCAGAGTCGACAGTTTATTGTTATTTTAACTGGCATTTCCGGCCTTAAAGCTTCGCTTTGCAAAAGACTTTGCAAAGAAAGGTTGCCAGAAGCTTCTTTTTTCCAGGTATCATATGAATCCGCATCATCCATTGGGGGAAGATCCTCTTCAGGAACTCCCTGCTCTTGAAGCCATTTACGAGCAAACTCAAATTTCTCCTCTTCTTCTAAAAGCCCAAAATCTTCACCTCGCCTTTCAAGCCAACTTTCAGGTGGAAGAGATATTTCATGTAAAGAAGGGATATAAGGAGAACTGGTTATCATATGGCCACTAAAAGATACATTTAAAATAGAACTTTCTGGATCTGAAAACATTTCCACCAGATCAAATTGAATATCAGGGTGTATGTGAAGAGTAAAAGAAAAAGGATAATAGTAATAGGGATCTTGACTTTTGCCTTCTTTTTGATTCTCACTCATGAAGCTTGAAAAATCAAAATCTTCAAATTCGAATATCTTTTGAGGATACTTTTTTTGGACAGCAAAGGCCATTCGAATAACTTCGTCAATACAGCTAAGAGCCATCTTTCCAGTACGCCAACTTCCATCACTCCCCTTAAGGAAAGAGTTTTCCTGCTCAACCAGATTATGAAAATTACTGAGAGGATCTCTTTCGTTGCTTTTTTTAATGGCCTCTGAAAGCTGAGAATGACCAACAAGGATCTGCCCTTCTGCCAACCTCTTTTCAAAATTACTTCTTGAGCTTGGCCAAAGAACTTGCCTAAAGGCACTGTCTTGATTCCTATACGCTTCAAGAATCAGAACTCCTTTTTCTTGGAAACGCTTCTTCTGCTTATCAAAAAGAAAATCAAGATCCTTACGGTTCTTTTGAACTTCTTTTAAAGTATCCTCTGTTGGAATAACAAGCTGAACACTTTTCTGCTTCAGTTCATCAAGGAGCTCCCCAGGTCTGCTCAAGAAAAAACAAACAATTCCAGCAACAAACGCTAAGCCAGCCAAAATCCATGCACTATTTTTCATTTATCTTATCAACTCTCTTTGTAAGTTAAGCTAAAGCCCCAAAGTTTACAGGTTCTCTTCTTTTTGCGAGCTTAAAACCCACGGGCGACTTTCAAAAGCAAAAGTAAAGGTAAAATGAAAATAGTCTTTACTCGCCTTTGACGGTAAATTTCCAGGATGAATAGCAATGTCAAAGAGACTTCCCATATCAAGCCTTTGACCTTTAAGAGTTCCGCTTTCAACGATCATTTCAGAAACTTCTTCTTCTGACTTTTCCACTTCTATAATTTTCTGCAAGCGAAGCATCGCATCAAGAAAGTTTTGGTCTTTTCCAAAAACTTCCTTAAAAGCCTTGAGGCGAGACTCTTCAGACTGATCTTTCACTCGAAAAAGCAGCTGCAGCCTTTCTTCTAGCATATCTTTCAATCTCTGAGAAGTTTTCTCATAAGCTTTATTCATATCTTCCTGAAGCCCAGGATCCTTTAAATTGACAGCCAAGTTAAGTTGCATAACAACTTTAACAAAACGCCCATAGCTTGAGACTTCTTCTACACCTGTTTCCGAAAAGTCTTCTCTCGCTGCTGGCGAAATTTTTTCGAAAGTATCTTTTTCAAGCTTAACAATAAAGCCTGCTTGGTCATAGTCCCCTAAGCGTGGGGTTTCTAAATCTTCCCTGGGAATACGTGAACATAAAAGCAAATGAATGTCATTTCCGTTTTCTTTTTGATAATCGCTCAAAAGCTGGGAGACAAAAAGATGGCTAAGATATGGAAGCTCTTCCCCCCTGTCTATGTTTTGCAGAGTAACAAACTCCGCATAACGCTGAGGATCCCTTTCCTGAAACCGAGCGAGATCATTTTCGCGTTCAAGAATTCTCTCTTCCTCCTGACCAAGCTGAGCAAGTAAATCACGCCCACTGCTTTTCACTGAAATACCCATGAGAAGACTAACAAGTCCCGCCAAAAAGACTGCAACGCCGGCCAAAAGAGCATAAGATCGCGCTTTTTGGAGAGATTCCTCTACAAGCAAATCTGCGGGAAGGAGGTTTGTCGATGTTAGCCCTGGCACATCAATAGCCTGCAAGGCAAGACCTATAGGAACACAAAGTGATTGAACATTCTTTTGAACCTCAGCAAGATCTAAAGAAGGAGCTATTTCAATATTCGTCAGCTCCTTAATAGAAACGATTTCATATTGAAGCTGTTGCTCAAGAAACTTTTCAATATTAAAAAGCTTAGATCCATTTCCCATGATCACAAGCTTGCTCAGAGCAACTTCCTCATTCTGACTCTTATAAAAGCCAACAGAACGATGAATTTCTCCCACAAGTTCTTTCAAAGGAGGTTTTATAGCATCAAAAATCGCAGCTGCGTTCTTAGAACGAGCAGCCTTTCGCTTCAGCTGCTCTGCCTGAAGAGGAGAAAGCTTCTTAAACTTCATCAGCATAGCTTTTGTAATGTCATTCCCCGCAGAAGGAATAACTCGAAGCCATGTTCGTTCTCCATCAATGATTAAGAGATCTGTATTCTCAGCCCCAATATCAATGCAGACACAAGCCTGACTCACCATTGCATCAAGCTCAAACTTCACAAAATTATAAATTCCAAGGGGAGCGAGCTGAATACCATCAAGAGGAAGACCCGCTGCTTTACAAGCATTAATATAGGTATCAACAACATCACGCTTTACAGCATAAAGATTAACTTGAAGCTCATCTTCGTCCTCACTGGTAATGTGCTGGTAATCCCAAACAGCTTCATTCAGGGAAATCGGGATTTGCCCTTTAGCCTCATTAATAATTGTTTGTCGGATGGCATCCTCTCCTACTGGAGGCAAAGTCACAACCCGAGAAAACGCGTTCCTGCCGGCAATTGAAAGATAAACACTATCCCCACGCTTAATCCCTTTTTCTTGAACAAGCGTAGTAAAAGCTGCTAAAAGCGTAGCCGTATGGTCTGCTCCAGGGACATGATAAGCACTCAAGGGCAAGATAACAAAATCTTGAAGGCTCACTCCTCCCTTGCTGTCTCGCGAAAGTTGAACAGCTTTAACACTTGAAGCTCCAGCCTCGATACCCCATGCCACTCTTGCCATATGCCCTACCTTCTCTCTTAGGCCCTGTGAGAAAAAAAAAGAAAGACCTTTAAATCGTATTCAAACTCATAGAAACGAGTTATTTTCTTGAAACACGAACCTTTCGGGATCCTAACACATAATAATGCCAAGTCTCCTCGTATTTGTACTCATTCGTAAATAGACATTACGTTGAGATCTATCGTTCTTAATTCTATGAACTCTTCCTAAAGCTTACAACGCAAGAGCTATCATCATCATGAATATGTCACATCTAAAATACGAATATTAAAAAGAGAAGAAACTTGAAAACCTGCTCTTTAAGGTGCTATTTTGCTTTATAAATCATCACCTTTACAACTTTTATATGGCCAGACTTTCTTTTCCAGATAGGTTTTCTCTCTCAAAACCATGCTTGAAATACTCGACGATATTTATGAATTGCCTTTTTTCTCCGACGATGATCGAAAACTGCGCCTTCTGTGTTCTTCGTTTTGTAAAGGTTTTTCATTTCCTCTCCATTCTGAGATGTGCCTGGACAATGGTCAAGAAGCTCTCAAGCAAGCCTTAGAGGGACTTGCCCAGGCAGGGCTGCTCGATTATACCCTTTATGATAAGGATAAGAGTCACCATAACACAACCTCGCTTGCTCTTATTCGTGAGATCCTCGCTTACCATTCAGTGATAGCAGACCTTGCCTTTATCATGCAAGTTCTGGGCTCTTTTCCTGTTCAAATTGCAGGCAGTTCTGAACAACAGGCCCCCTTTTTGAAAAATATCATTTCTGGCCAGGCAATTGGCGCTTTTGCTTTAACTGAAGCTCAGGCTGGCTCAGATGTCAAAGCTCTTCAAAGTTATGCAAAACCACAAGGAAACGGTTATCTTCTCAACGGCAGTAAGCGTCTTATTTCAAATGTTGGTGTTGCTACCCACTATTGTGTTTTTGCTCAAACATCTTTAGATCCCCAGGAAATCAGCGTTTTCCTGCTTCCTGCAGGTCTTCCTGGCATTGAATTATGCCAAACACCAACAATGACCCCCCACCCGTTAGGAAGCCTCAAATTTAAAGATGTTTTTATTGAACCTGCAATGCTGCTTGGAAAAGAAGGTCAAGGGGCAAAGATTGCTTTTCAAACCCTTGCCCATTGCCGCCCAAGTGTTGGAGCTGCTGCTTGTGGTTTTGCACGTCGAGCCTTGGAAGAGGCTCTTCGCTACGTTAAAAAGCGTAAGGCTTTCGGAAAGACTCTGGCAGACCAACAGCTTGTCCAATCAGCTTTAAGTCAAAGTGTTAGTGAGCTTGATGCTGCTCGACTTCTTGTCTATCGAGCTACAAAAACAATTGACAATGCTCCTGAAGAACGACATGACCGAATAATTGCCGAGGCAAAATGGTTTGCAACTGAGACCTCTCAACGCATTATTGATCGTTGTCTGCAGGTTACTGGTGGCATCGGAACACTTGATAGCTGCATCTTAAGTCAAATGTACAGAGCAATCCGTCCCTTAAGGATTTACGAAGGCGCAAGTGAAATCCAATCCATTGTTATTGCAAAAGAAATGCTTCACTCCCTAACGAGCCCTTAACCTTTATAAAGTAAATATTAAGTTCTTAGCTCTTAATGCCATACACTCAGAAAATCAGGCATAATGAACCATGAATGCTTCCCTCAACAATCGAATCATTGGACACCAGGATCAACAGGGCTATCTTCTTAAAGCCCTTGAACAAAACCGAGTTTCTCATGCCTATATCTTTAGCGGGCCTTTTGGCGTTGGCAAGCGACAAGTTGCGCTTGCTTTTGCCCAAGCACTCATATGCCAAAATCCCTTAGCTGACAAGAGAGCGTGCCTTCAGTGCACAAACTGTCAGCGTATTGAACGTAATGTCCATCCTGATATTCAGGTATTTCAACGTGATAAGTCAATTTTTAGTGTTGAAACAATTCGCCACCATATTATTGATTGGGCCTTTCGAAAACCTCGTGAAGGTAATATAAAGGTTGGGATCATTGCCGAGGCAGATGCTATTGACAATGCTGGGGCCAACGTGTTTCTCAAAACGCTGGAAGAACCACCTCGTGGAATGACTTGGATTTTGCTTTATGATCAAAACCCATCAACAATTCTTCCAACAATCTTATCCCGAGCTCAACTTCTTTATTTTTCTCCATTAAAAGCCCAGGAGCTCGAAGAACTTCTTCATAAAGACAAAAATTTCAAAGCCCAGATAGAAGATATAAAAAGTAACAGAGTTCATTACTCTCTTGCTCAACCTTTATCAGGCTCTCTTCATTCTGAAGAAGCTTTTTTGTTGAGAATTGCACAAGGGTCACCCGGAGAGCTTCTTAAAGCTTTTTCATATAACATCTATGAGTTCCGCCAATGGCTTTTGGAAGTATTAACCTCTTCTGATCCAGATGGCCCTTTTCTTAAGGCCGAAAAACTTCTTGACCAGCTTCTTTCTCAACATTCAGGAAACTCTCAACAAATTATCCGCAAGCAACTTTCATATCTCATCCGAATTGCTGAAACGTGGTTTCGTGACCTTCTAACGATCCAATTCAACACAAAAGATTCTCTCTTACTCTTTAATCCAGACCTTGAACCACTCTTAAAACAAGCGACGACTTCTTTGTCTTACCAGGAAACCCTTCGCTACCTTAAGCTGCTTGAAGACATTTCTTCATCCCTGCTTCAAAATAACCTATCTCCACGTTTATCAATACTTCGTCTTGTTCTTAAACTTTGGAACCTCTTTCCTCACTTAACTCTTTCTCTATCATGAAAGAGCAGAACTTTTATAAAAGAATTTTTCTTATTCCACTCTCCTGACAATCTTATTGTTCGTCTAAGAGAAAATAAGGTAAAATAAGCATGCGGACTCAAAATGAAAGAATATGTATCTACCTGAGACTGGATTTCATCTCAAGTTTTTTTAAGCTTAAACCTTGATTTGCATATAAAATTTTTGAAATACTTTCGCATACGAACTTTATGTAAGAGCTGAGCACCGGATCTTCAATGAACCAACCAATAACAAACACTCGCCAAGACACCCTTCAGCTTCTTGTTGACAACTCAGTCAGTGCTCTTTATCTAATTAACCGGCAAAAAGATATCTTCTTGGAAGTTAATCCTGAGATGTGCAAACTGACAGGATATGCCCAGGAAGAACTCCTCAGCACTTCCTTTCGCTCCATGCATTTGGTTCATCCCGACGACCGCGACAAAATCTTACTTTTGCGCAACAAAGGAGAAAATCTTTCTGAGCACACAGGACAATTTCGAATTGTCAGAAAAGATTCAAGCATTAGAACCGTTAAGTCTCGGGTCCGTATTATCCGCCATATGGGAAAACTTGTTTCTGTTGGATCAATGGAAGACATTACTGAAAAGACAGAGATAAGTATAAAAAATCCGGCTTCTGAAAATTCTAGAGAAACGTCTCATATTGACTCAGATAAGATGGCCGCTTTAGAAGCCGCAAAATTCAATACTCGTTTACTCCAAATTGTTGAATGCCTCAGAGCTGTTCCAGAGCTAAGCAAAAAACTTTCTTCTCGCGACCATATTTCAGAAGTCATTAAAGAAGCATGCCTCTACATCACAAATCAAGATGAAGGGCTACAATTTGGAACCTGTGTAATCTACCTTCTTAAAGAAGATCACCTTGAAGTTGCCTATGCAAACCCATTTCGCATGACAACGCGTCTTTCTATAAACGAAGCAAATCCACTTTTTTCAGATCTCTTAGAAGGAAAAGAAAGCATGGTCATAACAGAACAAGGCAACAGACTTGTTCCCATCCATGCACGTGAAGGCATTATAGGTATTCTTGAAGTTGGCATTGGCAAGACTCTTGCTCGAATTTTCGAGCATGATGACCCTGTTCGCCAAGCTCAGGAAAATGTTATTATGTCCATTGCAGATTTCATAGGTATCCAAATTGCTAATCTTGAGCTTCGGAATGCTATCCAAAAACAGGTGATTCAAGATAAGCTTACAGGGCTTTACAACCGTCGACATTATGACGAAAAACTTGCCTCTGAGTTTCGTCGAGCCCTCCGTTATGAACGCTTACTTTCCCTTATTATCCTTGATGTAGACCATTTTAAAGCAATCAATGACACCCACGGTCATCCTCAAGGAGACCTTGTCCTCATCGAAATCAGCAAACTTCTAAAAGACAACTTTCGAGAAATTGACACCGTGTGTCGAATTGGAGGAGAAGAAATTGCGATTATCATGCCAGAAACAAGTACCCAGGCAGCAGAAGCAAAGGCAAGACAAACTCTTGAACTCATTGCAAATACTTCTATTTCCCTCCAACGCTCACAACAGCTGGAAGCTCAAAAAGATTCCATGCGCCTCACCGTTAGTATGGGAATAAGTTCTGTTGGAACAACTTTAATAGAAACCCATATAGATCTTCATCAAGAAGCAGATCGAGCTCTTTTCAAAGCAAAAGAACTAGGAAGAAATCGCGTTTGTCTTGCAGCAGAAATTTCTTCTGAATAAGTTTTCAATCAATCTCAATCGACCCCAGGTTTATTCCTATGCGAGTTTATCTCGATAACAACGCTACAACTCCAACAGCTCCAGAACTTTTAAAAACAATACATAGTCTTTCAGCTGATATTCCCCTGAACCCAAACTCACCACATACAAAAGGCCAAAAAGCTCGAAAGCTCTTCGAACAAGCAACTGCAAAAGTTCTAGAAACGCTTGAACTTAAGGATTATAAGGTCGTTTTTTTTGGCTCTGCCAGCGAAGCAATCCACTGCGTTTTAACTCATTATTCAAAAGACTGTGGGGTTATAACATCTTCTGCTATCGAGCACTCTTCCATGCGAACAAGTGCTTCTCAGCTTTTTACTGAGACAAAGGCTGTCCATATCGCTCAAGATGGAAGTATTAATGGTTCTGAGCTTACCCATAAGCTCCAGAATTCAAGTCTTGCTTCATTCATGTATGCAAATAATGAAACAGGTTTACTATTACCTGTCGCTTCAATTTCTGAAATTTGTGAGAAAGCAAAAGTCCCCCTTTTTCTCGATTGCTGCCAAGCTCCTGGAAAATCAGACTTCTTCTCAACAATAAAACAATTACGTCCTTCAGTCATTGTGCTTTCCGGCCACAAAATTCACACTCCTGTTGGAATAGCAGCTTTACTCTTTCGCAATGACAGCTTACTCGCAGACCGTTGCCAAGAAGGCCAACAACAATACGGATTACGCCCTGGTACAGAACCAGTTTTACTGGCAAGTTGTTTTGCCGAGGCCCTTGCGTTAGCAAAAGAGCAAGAGAATCTTCCAGCCCTCCAGGCATATAGTGACCAACTCTGGAAAGCAATTCAATCAGCCGCCTCCCACGCCCAATTAACAATAAAGAATCCCAGTAAGAGACTTGCCAATACTTTGCACTACCGTATCCCAGGTCTCAGTGCCGAACGTCAACTTATAGCTTTTGATCTTGCAGGAATCGAATGCAGTTCAACGTCTGCATGCGAATCTGGCGCTATGGTGGCTTCAAAAGTTTTGATGGCTATGGGGTATAATACCGAAGAAGCAAAAGAAGGCATCCGACTTGCACTCAACCGCTATACAACAGAAAAAGAAATCAACTTTGCCTGCGAACAACTATCACAATGCCTTGAGAAACTTCTTCGCTCAAAAGCTTCTTCTTGATAAATAAAACTCTTAAAAGAAAAATTCGTCCCAAACTTTTGCGCGTTCAAGCAACTGTCGAATCTGATCTTGGGAAAGTTTTTGACTTTTATCGCTCCACAAAAGATCAGTATCAATCTTCCCCCAGTTCTCTTGCCTCTTTTTTGCATAACGACCAAGAGAATGAACCGTGAACATATTATCTCCTTCTACGGCTCGTACTACTTCATCCTCGCTAAAAAGCCCCTCATGCATTTTTTCACCAGGTCTAATGCCAATAATACGCTTCTGAACTGTAGAAGAAGCAAGGTTTGCCCGCTTGCAAGTTTCATCAATAACAACTTGAACAAGATCTCTAAGTAAAATTGCTGGCATCTTAAAAATAAAGACCTCGCCACCTTGTGCCGCTTCGGCTGCACGGAGAGTCAACCCAACGGCATCTTGAATAGTCATAAAAAAACGTGTCATGTCAGGATCTGTAATACAGACCTCCTGATGTCGAAGAATACTTTGAATCATTGTAGGAATAACGCTACCACGGCTTCCAACGACATTACCAAAGCGCACGCAACACATAGCTGTACCAGGGTTCCAACTGTCTGCTGCTGCTACAAGTTTCTCGGCTAAAAGTTTAGAAGCCCCCATGGTATTCACTGGTGTCATAGCTTTGTCAGTGCTGATCATAACCAGTCGACTCACTTTGCGATCAACTGCTGTCTGGATTACATTCTGAGTTCCAACAACATTTGTTTGAACCGCCTCAAAAGGGTTATATTCGCACAAAGGCACGTGCTTAAGCGCTGCTGCGTGAAAAACAATATCGATGTTTTTCATTGCAGTATCAAGACGACGCAGGTCTCGAATATCCCCTACAAGATAGCGAAGTTCTTCACAACCTCTATAGTACTCTTGCATTTGGAAGTGCTTACCCTCATCCCGACTCAGAATCCGAATGACTTTCGGCTCCAAAGCCAAAAGTTCTTTAACGATAGAACTTCCGATCGACCCTGTCCCACCCGTTACAAGAACAGACTTGCCTTGAAATAAAGCTTTCAAAGAAGATTCTGCCTGCATATTTTATGGCCTTTCCTATTGTATTCTAAGACAAAGCAAAACTTCTTTTATCCGTTCTTGAAAAAGTTCAAATCCCTTCGAACGCTTTTTATTTTTTTATCTGCCCCACTTTTTTTGTCGATAACGAGCCAACTGTTGAAGAAAAATCTGCTCTTCTTTATGATGCTTTTGAAACCCTTCCTCCAATTCCTGCTCTTGCTCAATTTCACCCAGAACCTTATCAAATTCTCCAAGAGCACAAAGGGCATTCCAACGCAAAAGTAAAATATCTGCCCTTAAATCAGATGCTTGATTGTTTTCAAGATCTTGCTCAATATCTTTGATTAATTCTTGAAAAAGCCCCGCTTGAAAAAGGACTTGCTTTCGAACCAGTAAAAAATCTGGACTTTCAAGCAACTCCGGAGAACCCTCAAGTATTTCTAGAGCTTGATGAGGAAGGTCTAACTCCAAAAAGCTTTCAAAGCGCCAAAGAGTCATTAAGTCTTTTATAGTATCAGGTTTTGGAAAAGAAAAATCAGTCGCTTCAAAATATTCCTGATACTGAGAAGCTCGCTCTTGATCAAAAATAAGATCGGCAACCATAGCAACACGAACAAACCACCGTTGATTTCCATTCCCAAGAATTTTTTCTATTCTATTCAAGTATGTATAGTGCTCAGGAGGAACTCCCCAATGCTCTCGCCATGCTTCTTCTACCCAGGCAATTTCCCACAAGCCCCACAAACAAAACAAACGCACTTCTTCTTGATCAAAGTTCTCAAGGCCACTTTTGAACTTCTCTTGCAAAAAATTCAAAACAACAGGCTCACCGCTCAAAGGCACAAGCCGCAAAAGAAACTGGTAGTATAATTCACTATCGACTTCAGGCTCTTCCTTAAGAATTTCTATGTCATCGAGTTTGCCTTCTCGAAGCTTTAATTTCAGACGATAAAGCCAACCAGGAAACGATGATGACTTAAGGTTTGAAATCAATGCTTGCAACTCTTGATCATGCTTCGCCTTCCAGTAATACTGCAACAACCATAACCCGTAGCGTTCTTTTTCTTTGTCCTCTTGGGCAAGCTTAAATAAATACTGGAGCAACTCATACTCCTCTTGGCTCTCAAGAGTTTCCTGTCTAAAGACAAGCAAAGCATCTAAAACTTCTGTATTTTGAGGGGCTTGCTTTCGAGCTTCCAAAAGCGCTTCCTCAGCAGCTTCAAAATGAAGCAAGAAACGCTCGACTTCTGCTTTCATAAGTAAAACTTCGTAACTTGTCGGATTCATTTCAAGCCCATACTCCATAATTGTACGGGCTTCTTCTCCTCTGTTTTGCCACAGCAGAAAATCTTTAAGCTTTCGATAATACTCAAAGTCGTGAGGGTTCTGTTCTAAACTTTCTTGTAAATATTCTCCTCTATCATCATTCTTAAACTCTTTCGAGAAAGGATGTAAAGAGCATGCTGCAATATAAAGACCGCTCATAGTGTAGAATAAAACAACAACTAGAATATTTTTCATAAAGGATCTGCCTCCATAATTGATTCAAGGGCAAACAAAACCAGCCCTCCCCTATCAAGAGACTTTCCTTCAAGATATGACTTGTCTGGAAACTGAAGCAAACTTTCTGCCTCTAATCGTACTCGCTGAAAACGTTGCTCCCCCGCTCCTTGAACAAGCAGATGAAGGCTCCCTTTATGCTCTACGGCATACTCAAAAGCTGCACTCTTCCCTTGTTGCCATAAAGCTGAAAAATATTCAGAAGAAAAATTCGCAGAAGGTAAATCAGGTGCACGTTTTCGTTGGACAATTTCCAGAGATTCCCGCGACTCCTCTTGAAAAAGGTTTTCTTGAAAAGAAAGCCCTAAGGCTTTAAGAAACTCATGGAGTTCACTCTTGTTCTGCTCATCAAGTAAAAATGTTCTAAGGTTAAAGGGCTTTGAAAAAAAACTTTTCAGTTCTGGTATTTCTTGAAAAAGCTCTGCATCAGAAACCCTTTCAAAGCTTATGAGGTGTTCACAGCTGAGAGAAACCTTGCCAAATCTTTCACCCCAGATCAGCAAACGCACATAAAGTAAAGCTGGCAAAGGGTTTTTGCACAAGCCCTCAAGTTCTTTAAAAATATTCTGAAGCGAGCCCCCTTGCGCTATGGCCGTTTGTATACTCGCCTTACTCATCTCCCAATTTTCAAGAGATTGCTTAACCGCAAACCTTCGAAGCGCTGCATCGGCACGAAAGTTTTGCTCCTCATAACTATAAATAAGTGATCCATCAGCCTGAGGGATCAGACAAGGAGGCAGCTTCTGTGCATAATTAAAAATACAGGTACGTGGAGGTAATCTATCAAGTGGAATATCCGAAGAAGCAACGAACCACTTTTCTGTTCCAAGCGGTTGAATAGAAGCTTGACTTGGTTCAGCCAAAAGCGATTCAAGCCTCTCCACACCTTCCATCTCAAGAAGCACTGCGTCTGTATAAATAATAATGCGCTCAGCATTTTGAGCCCACTCTTGAATCGAATACTCCAGGTTCTGAGGTAAGTCATTTTTCGAATGAGCGATAAGGAAGTCAAAAACATTTTGCGAAGAAAACCCTCTATTAAAAACTTCAGTAGCTCGTATTTCTTCAATCCGAAATGTGAATATGTTTTGATTCGCACTTTGCAAAGAGCTTAAAGTTGCCAGCTGCCATAAAACTCCTGTGGTTGTTTCTGGAACAAAAACGGTAACATCATGGTTTGCCTGCACAATAAATGATGGCCTAGAAGCATCTATAGGTTCTGGTTCTTTTTCCTGACGAGGCCTGATAAAAATCTCTTTTTCAGCATCAGAAACATGTTCTACAAAAGCATAAAAGAAAAGTGGCAAGCGGAGATAGGAGTAAAGCAAACTATCTTGAAGAGAAGAACAAAGTCTATCGTTGTCGGGTATTTCCTTGTTTTTTACTCCCCTAAGATTTTCTACTTTCTTGCGAAGAGCATAAAAAACCTTTCTTGGAGGAAGAAAAAAATCAGGATTCTGCTTCAAAAGTTTGCGTTTTAATTCTTCAAAAGAAAGGACCTCATCTTGAGCTAATTCTTCTAATGCACTGAGAACTTGCTTCCGAGCTCCAACAATTTCATTCACCCCAGGATTCCATAGCTCCATTACTATATCAAAGATTTGAGAACTTCTTCTTTTTTCAGCCTCTGGAACCTGTTTCAAATAGTACGTACGCAAATAAAAACGCTCGAAGTCAAACCCAGCTTCAAGCCAATTTTTACGCAAACACTTTAAACGTGGCTCTGGAGCAAGGTTAAAAAAATCTTGGCAAGCTGGATAGCAAAGCTCAAGTTGTCCTTTTGGTTTTTGGAGAAGTCCTAAAGATAACAATGTTTCTATAACAAAACGACTGAAAAGGTCATGGGTGATTTGCTCTAAGAAAGAAAATTCTCCAAATAAAGATTCGAATTTCTTTAAGGCAGAGCGGGGAAGATTCCCATTTTTAAGCAACTTTAATGGATGTTTACGAACAAGAAGAAGTATACGAATAAAGAGCAGATCAAGTTCTCTCAAGGTAAATCCTTGAGGAAGAATATCTTGTCCTTTTTTTTTCTTTATCTTTTGAATTTGGGAAGAGGGCTTCACTATGAACTCTTCTCCCTTACGTTATCTTTAAGCAAGTTAAACTGGCTTGAGAAATATCTACTCTTATGTTTTGAGATTTCATCTCCTTTCAAAACAGCTTGGTCGTTTTGAACAAGAGGACAAAGTCAGCTTCTATTACGAAGACCAATGACTCTCGGGTGAATGTTACTTTCCTTCAAAACTCGCGTTGCTTCTACAGCATCCTCTCGCTCCAAGACCGCAATATTTGGGGCTAAATAGCCAAGCACCTTGTGTTGCAACGCACTCATAGAAAGCACTTCTTTTAAAACAGTCTCATCAAGAGCTTGAATAACACCTAAATGTTTATGAAGTTTCATAATTACTTACCCTTCACAACTTTCCTCTTAACACTTTCTTCAATCATCATAAAACTCCTTTTCGTTTATCAAGTCCCTTAAGGATCGATATGGAACTTCTCAAAACTTCCATCAAAGACATCAGAGGAGGACATGATGTTATAGCGATACCCCTGTTCAACAAGAAAAAGCTGGCGGTTTGAAGCAAAGTTTTGCTCTTTTGTGTCTCGCGAAACTAATGAATAAAATGCTGCGAGTTCTTTATCTTCCTGAGGCCGAACAATACGTCCAAGTCGCTGAGCTTCTTCTTGTCGAGAGCCAAATACCCCACTAACCTGGATCAGGACAGCTGCACTCGGTAAATCAACAGCAAAGTTTCCAACACGACTTAAAATAAGCTTAGAGATTTCTCCTTGCCTGAACTTCTGGTATAATTTTTCACGAACCTTTGTAGAAGTCTTCCCAACAATCAAAGGAATATCGAAACGCTTTGCGAGACTATCAAGCTGTTCGAGATATTGTCCGATAATAAGCACTTGGTCGTCTTTATGAAATGCCAGTAAAGCTTCAATCAGCTTTTCCTTATCAGGATTCTCACTTGCAATTCGAAATTTTTCTCGATCATTTGCCACAGCATACTTCATGCGAAGGTTATCAGGCAAAGGTGTACGAATTTCGGTGCATTGGGCTGGGGCGATCCAACCTGCTTTTTCTAAAATCTTCCATGGGACTTCGTATTTTTTAGGTCCAATTAAAGCAAAAACATCACTTTCAAGCCCATCCTCTCGAACAAGAGTCGCAGTTAAACCCAGGCGACGACGAGCTTGAAGCTCTGCTGTCACCCGAAAAACGGGAGCTGGGAGTAAGTGAACCTCATCATAAACAATAAACCCCCAGCGTGGGTTATCCAAAAGGTGGAAATGCTGATAAGCCTGGTTCTTTGATTTTCGATGAATCAAAACCTGGTATGTCGCAATAGTAACTGGCTTAATTTCTTTCGTTTCACCAGAATATTCGCCGATTTGTTCAGGACTTAAGTTCGTACGCTCAAGAAGTTCCCGGCGCCACTGACGTGCTGCAACAATATTTGGCACTAAAATTAAAGTATTGGCTTGAACATTTGCCATGCAGGCAATTCCAACCAATGTCTTGCCTGCTCCACAAGGTAAAACAATAGTTCCAGAACCACCATAAACTCCACCAGAAGCATAAAAAACATCCGCTGCTGCCTGCTGATAATCCCTCAACTGAAAGCTCTCTTTCGTGCTCGTCGTATGGCTGTTGATGCGAACCTCTAAAGGTTCACCTTTTGTATAACCGGCCAAGTCTTGCGCTGGATAGCCAAATTGAATTAAAGCCTGCTTGAGTACCCCCCGCTGGCTTTTATCTATTTCACAAGAACGATCTCCTTTTTGGACTCCAAGAAGGGGGGCTATCTCTTTATGGTGAAGCAATTCAAGAAAAAGCATTGGATCATCACTTTGAAGACTGAGCTCTCCACTTTTCTCATCCTTAATCAGCTGAAGCTTTCCATACCGAGCCATCAGCTCCTGGATTTCACTCAGAACATTTTCTGGAATCTCATAGCGGCTATAGCGCTCAAGGGCTAAACAAACCTCATCAACAGAAAGCCCTGCTGCTGCTGCATTCCAAAGAGAAAGAGGACTGATGCAATAGGTATGAATATGCTCTGGTGACTTTACGAGTTCAGCAAAAGCAGCCAAAGCATCACGAGCATCGGTATAAAGGGGGCTATCTACTTCAAGTAAAATATTTAAATCTGATTGAACAATTGCTGGAAGATCTTTAGCAGACATGAAACACCTTTATAGCACTCTATACATACGTTCAACATTCTTTAACCTAAAGAGAGTCATTGTACCAAGAAAAGAGCAAAAGCTCAATTACTAGCCAAAAATTATCACCCCTAGACTCTCAATATATGCTGATAGAAAAACCCAAAAACTTTATAGGTTTTTTCTTACCCCTTTAACCTTTGAACAAAAGAATACAATTCTATAGACTTATCGATTATTTTTATAACTTTTCACAATCAAGGGCTAAAAAGGTCCACTCCTAAGGCTGACCTTTTGAAAGAACAGGAAAATATGGAACAAAAAAATCTTAGTGTTATTGGTGCTGGCACCATGGGGCATGGCATTGCTCAAATCGCTGCTGGCGCTGGCTATACAACAAAACTTTTTGATCTCTCTCAAGATGTCCTGGAAAAATCCCTAACATCCATCAAAGCAAACCTCAAAAAAGGCCTCGAAAAAGGAAAGATTTCTACCGAGTACAAAGCAAAAACCCTTGCGAACCTTAGTCTTATCACAAAACTACCAGAAGCGGTTCAGGACTCCGATTTAATTATCGAGGCTATTCCTGAAAAAAAAGAGCTTAAAAAAGAGCTCTTCCAACAGCTTGAAAATTTAACTTCACCTTCCTGTATCTACGCTTCTAATACCAGTTCTATCAGCATTACTCAGCTGGCCCAAGGCCTTAAAAATCCTGAGCAGTTTATTGGCATGCACTTCTTCAATCCTGTTCATATTATGAGCTTACTTGAAATTGTAGTTCACGAAGGAACAAGTCCAGCAACTCTTGAAAAAGCCCAAAGCTTTGGAGAGATTATTGGAAAAACTCCTATTGTCGTGAAAGATTTTCCTGGTTTTGCTTCAAGTCGTCTGGGACTTGCTTTAGGCCTTGAAGCCATCCGTATGCTTGAACAAGGTGTTGCGTCAGCCCAAGATATTGATACTGCCATGGAACTAGGCTATCGCCATCCCATGGGGCCCCTTAAGCTTACAGATCTTGTAGGGCTTGATGTTCGTCTCAAAATTGCAGACTACCTTTTCACAGAGCTTCAGTCTGAAAGCTTTCGAGCGCCAGAACTCTTACGCTCCATGGTTGCTGAAGGAAAGCTCGGCAAGAAAAGCGGACAAGGGTTTTATCAGTGGTGAAATCTTCTAGAAATATTTTGGTTACAAATTACCTATAGCTTTCATGCTATAATTCTGAGAAAGAGTAAAAGAATGCCAACGCTTTTTGAAAAGATTATTGCTGGCGAAATTCCTTGCTATAAAGTTTGGGAAAACCCCCAACATTTGGCCTTTCTTGACATTAACCCACGGGCTCAAGGGCACACTCTTGTAATTCCTAAAAAACCTATCGCCTCCATTTTCGAACTTTCCGAAGAAGACTATTTAGCACTATGGAAAAGTGCTCGCCAGGTTGCAAAAAAGCTTGAAGATAAGCTCAAATGTAAACGTGTTTTAATTGCAGTATGGGGTTGGGAAGTTCCCCACACTCATATCCACCTCATTCCAACTCATGACATTGAAGATGTCCCTTTTCCTGAAGTGAACCAAGAAGCCAAAAAAAATCTAGAAGAGAGCGCTAAAGCACTCTGTGATCTAGACTAGCCCACATCACACCATCATAAATATACAAAGCTGAAGCTTAATCTATCTCAAAAGCATAATCTAAAAGTTGTTTTTGATTTTGACAATCATTCTCAAAATTAAAATTTTTAAATTGTATTGAGAATCATTCTCGATATAAGTAGCCTTTGAATTTACGATTTCTTAACGTACAACTTTTCATTTCTATAAAATTCTGACGAATGTATTTACCGCTAAGGAGAAAAAATGTCCTTGAATCGAGCCACCTTTAAAACTTTGTTTTTAGCCTTAGGATTCTTTGCTCTATCCCCCTTTTGCTATGCCCAAGAGGAAAATGATTCCTCTGCACAAGAATTAAAAAACTTGAAGGAGAGAATTCAACGCCTTGAGCAAGAACTTCAGAAACGTCCTACTGCAGAACAGACTGCCCCTCAAGAAGAAGTCATTCAGAAGGTCACAGTTGGCGGGAAGCTGACCCGCCCATCAAACCTCAATGTTCGTATAGGTGGTTATTTTTCAATCGTATTTCATGACGAAGAGGGAAGCACCAACCACTTTGATCAACACCGTTTTGTACCACAAGTTGGCATCGATATCACCGATAAGGTTCACTTTGATACCGAAGTTGAAATAGAAGGTGGTGGCGCTGACGTTGGCTTTCTCAGCGGCAACGAAATTTTAGTAGAGTTCGCTGAACTTTCTTTTGATATCAGTAAAAGTTTCATTCCAAAAGCAGGGCTGATTCTCATCCCATTTGGACGGTACAACTTAATTCACGATGACCCTCTTCATGACCTTTTTGATCGTCCTTTTGTAGCAAGACGGATCTCGCCTTCAGCTTTTGATCAAGCTGGAATTGGGGCTTCTGGTGATTTCAGTTTTGGCGCAGGAATTTTTCATTACGACCTTGCTCTCACCCAAGGGTTTGATGATGGGTTCAGCAATAATGGGGGTTCTCGAGACAGTCGGCAATCGTTCAGAGCTGACAACAATAATAATAAAGCCCTATGGCAAAGAAGTTCTTTTCGTCCCAACCTCTCCGATAGTAATGCCTCTCTGGAAGCTGGCGCGAGTCTTACCTGGCAAAAGGTTGATGATGATAATGAAGATACTTTAATCGGCTGGGGTTTCGATCTGTCAGGCTCCCTAGCTTTTAATGAGACGAAGAGTATAGCCCTTCACTTTGAAGGGGAATACCTCCGAATTGGAATTGACCGTGATGATCCAACCTTAATTGACGGGCTCTATGGTTACTACCTTCAAAGCACATTGCGATTTCGCCCCTGGGATGATCGCAGCCTCAATGGCTGGCTTCGTAACTCTGGCTATATTGGGCTTTCTTTACGCTGGGAAGAAAATAATTTAAATGACAATATTTTAGGAGCTGCCACGCGGGACGACCGAGAAGCTTTAACCGCTGGAATTGCTTTCCGTCCTTTCTTTAAAACGGTCATCAGGGCTGAATGGAAGTTTACGCAATCAAGTGGTGTGGCAACGGACGCTGGAGACCGTTTCGTTATGAGCATAAGCACGTATTTCTAATCAAGTATTTTGCTCATTCACAAATCACTGCAAATGGGCCTCTTTCTTTAAACACTTGAGAAAACAGAAAAGGAAGAGGTCTTCTATTTTCACTCTAAAAAATAAAGAAATTGAACTCATGTCTATTCAATCAATCCCCCTCCTCTTATTCTTACTCTTTACGATAGGCTCGTTATCACTAGCCTGTAGTGTTCGACAATTGAACCTTGAGCTCGAAGAAGACCTTGACATACTTTACCACCGTCGTTGTAGTACGTGCCATGCAACCCCTGCTCCTGATGAATATGACTACGAGGATTGGCCTTTAATTCTTGACGAATTTGGTCCTCGTTCAGGCCTAACAGACCATGAGCGTTCTTACCTTGAACCCTGGTTGATTCAAAAATCTTTGGAATAAAAATCGAGCTTGGCCATAATAATCCTTAAAACAAAAAGCTAAAATCATATTACGCTTTTCGGGTTTAGTCATTTGCAAGTAAAAAAATCAAGGCTAGACTTAGGCTAAGAGAAAATCGCCGAGGTGGCGGAATTGGTAGACGCGCTAGGTTCAGGTCCTAGTCCACACTCGTGGGTGAGGGTTCAAGTCCCTCTCTCGGCACCACACCTTATTCACGAAGCCCACACTTATGAGACCTGTAAGACATGTCAATAGTTTGGGCTTATTCGCTTAGACGATCCATCAAAGGTGATGGCAGCCAAAAACGATCGCCCTTCTTAATAGCATGTGCTTTAAACCATCCTCCTTCCATCTCGACAGCATACTTAACATTCCCCTTTGAAGGGTAGGTATCAAGGGCACTGTCAGGCGTTCCAGGTTTTGGTTTTTTCATTTCATGAAGAGCAACAACTCGGAAATCTTCCGTAATAAAAGCTACATCAATGTCCATCAGGCAATTTTTCATCCAAAATTTATGAAAGCTAGGCTCTTTAAAAATAAATAACATTCCCTGATTTTGTGGTAAGGATTTTCGCCCCATAAGGCCTTGCATAATGGCCGGATCCGTATCAGCGACCTCTAATTGAACCATTGCTAACTTATCATCAGGAACACTTGTAAAATGCTTTTCTGGCTCTTCTCCCCGATAAAAAGCTCCACTTCTCAAGGATGGTTTCATTGCTACCACCTGCCAAGGCATGCTTATCTTGCTTCCTTCCTTCAATCCTTCTTGACTTGAATTAAAAAGAAGAGCAAAACGTGAAGAAAGACCGAGCTCCTTACTACTGAGTCGTTTGCCTGGCTCAAGAGTAAGTATTTTTTTTATACTTGAAGTATTTTCTTCAAAAGGAGCGAGCAAAGCAAGCTTTACAGCTCGTGGTGAAGCATTATGAGCTTCAGCATCTTTTATTGAATCCCACACTAAAACGGAAGCTTCATCATGACGTAAGGCCCCTGCTCGAGAAAGTGCAGCATTAATAGCAGCTCTGCGTTGAACTATAGAATGAATACCGTAGTTCTTTGCCCCAACTTCCAAACCAAGTCCCAGAAAGGAATCTTTCTCAATTGCCAGTCCGTTGTTACTCCAGGAGCTTGGAGAACTTAATGTAATAGAGCTTGTTATAATGCTCATATCCTCTTTAATTTTACGATCGGTAAAGGGTTTGTCTCCCCGTACGATTAAAAGAGCATTGACTGGTCCTGACAGTTCAAATCTACGGTTTTGCGGGTTTTCATCTCGGCTTGTTATATGGTCCGATGAAGGCCACCAGCGAGGACGTTCAAGGTCTGGAAGGCCTGATTGATCTTCAACACCCTCAATAATATCAAGAACATTTCCAAAAAGTGGCCCCTTACCACCTTTCTGATCAATAAGACGCATAAAAGCAAAAGAAACCTTGCCTTCAATGCCTTTAAGCCAATAACCGTTTCTGAACCAACTGCTATCTTGCTTACGATAAAGCATCAGAAGAGCATCATCATCTTTTAAAATATTACGAGAACGATCTTCTGAAGTGGTAGCAACTCTGGCCCGGAGACTCGGAGGTTCAGGTAAACCTGATTGCTCTTCTTTTTCACCAACAAAACCGCGCTCGGTGAAATAAAACACCAGTTTATTACCATCAGCCTGGGTAATTTTTGAAAAAATCTTTTCTGGCAAGTTAAGCTTCAAGCCTACTTGGATTCCTAATTTCTCGGCGCTACCATAGGGAAGCAATAAAGCTCCAGAAGCAGGCCTATCACTACCATAGAAGTTAGGGCCATTTTCATACCCACTTTCACGGTTGGTGATTCCAAATGGCATATATCCTTGCTCAGGACCAGCGTAAACTTTTACAACCTCCTGCTTGCGATTAAGAAAAAGTAAGTCAGCCGGGAAGGCAAAGTCCGGTTGAATATCAAGAACTCTTTCTTCCTTACTATCATTCCCCTCATTGCCATAGAGAAATAGCGCGGCTTGATTTTCATCGCGTAAATCAACAAAACGCTCAGCACGCAGTCGTTCAATATGAGTAGTCGCTGTATAAAGTTTGAACTCCTTACCAGCAATCTTCACCTGATCAACTTTGAAAGGCTGGGCTCCTTCAGGAGCCTGAACTTCCGCTTCATGTCGCCCACAACCAAACAAAATCAGCGCCATAAAACTAAGAACAATGAAATTTCTGAAGTACTGATAAAGCAATGTTTTTCCTTTTGTCATTGAGTCAAGCCTTCTACAAAGTTTACGAGGGTTTACTTTCACTTTAGATAATAATTAGAGTAAGGAGGCTAAAATACTCCTCCCCTTCTTATAATACAAAACAAGAGTATAAGTCAATATTGTCAGGCTTTCACGAGCTTATTTGTTTTTTATTACCCCATTTACTCTTTGCATAAAACCATAAAATTCATAGAAAAAGTGTTCAAAAAGGATCTTTAAAACCAGCTTGCTTTCTTATGCTTAATTCCATACCCTTTGAAGCTATGTCTCTGGCCTGATCAAAAATCATGAAAAGAGATTAAAATAAAAAATGTTTGACTAAGATTAGGCCTTGCCCACTATTTCTTAGGAAGTATCACGAGATAAGCTCATTGCAACCTCTGTGAAAGAAAGGTTACACCTTCCCCGTGACGAAAGATATTGTCCCCAGACTTTTTGGAACAGATGGCATCAGGGCTCGCTATGGCAGTGAGCCATTCACTCCTGATTCGTTGAAGCGGCTTGGAGCCTCCCTGGCAAAAGTCTTAGATAACCCAGAACCTTTTTCCCGCTATGGTCAAGCACCAAAGCGTCTTTTTATTGGTCGTGATACTCGTTGGTCATGTCCCGAAATTTTGGAAAACCTGGCTGCAGGCTTTGCTGACTCTTCTATTGAGCTCTATGATCTTGGAGTTATTACAACCCCAGGAGTGGCTTTCTGTGTACGTGCCTTTGGTGCACTCTCAGGCCTTATGATTTCAGCAAGCCATAACCCGGCAGAAGATAATGGCCTCAAGCTCTTTGGTCCTGATGGCTTCAAATTCCCTGACCAAAAAGAAAAGGCAATAGAAGAAATTTTTTCTGAGCTTACCCCTCCTGATTCAAGGCATTTTAACCTGCAAGCTGCTTCAACTCACGTTCAGCATTACCAGGATTATCTTCTCAATTATGCCCGCGAAGAAAGCTCTCAGGAGAAACCTTTTCAAGGGTTGACTTTTGTACTTGATTGCGCCCACGGCTCAAGCTACGAAATTGCTCCTCAACTTTTTCAAGCTCTTGGTGCTCAAATAATACCTTTAGCTTCTGCTCCTGATGGTAAAAATATCAACCAAAATTGTGGTGCCCTTTATCCTGAAAATTTACGTGAGCATATTGTAAAACATCAAGCCAATGCTGGCATTAGTTTCGATGGCGATGGTGACCGCCTCATACTTACAGATGAAAAAGGCCAGGTTCTTGATGGAGACTTCATTCTCGCTATTTTAGCTCAAAAGCTTCAAGACGAGGGAAAACTCCTTCAAAATCAGGTCGTCACAACACTGATGGCAAATATCGGGCTTGAACATTCACTTGAGGCAAAAGGAATCCAACTCAAGCGTACAGCTGTTGGAGATCGCTTTGTGACAGAAGAAATGCTGCGCAGCGGACTTGTACTCGGAGGGGAACAATCTGGACATATTATTCACTTTGAACGAGGTATGACAACAGGAGACGCTATTTTTAATGCCTTGACACTCTTACTCTACGTCTTCGACTCAAAGAAAGAGAAGTTATCCAATTATGCTCAAATCATTGAGCGAGCACCTCAAGTACTTTTAAACTGTTCTGTACCTCAGAAACCAAAGCTTGAAGAATTGCCTGAAACTCAAGCAGAAAAAGTTCGTATTGAGAAAAAATTAAACAAAAAAGGGAGAGTTATTTTACGCTATTCAGGCACAGAAGCACTTTTAAGAGTTATGATAGAAGGACCAGAATATGAGCTTGTTCACGACTTGGCTCAAAAGCTTGCCCAAGTTGCCGAAGCTGAAATTAAAGCTTTTAAATAAACTTTCACTATTTCAGGGTAAAAACACTTTTGCCACACGCAAAAACTAGAAATACCCTGCAAAGCTTAAAACTTTTTTAAACTCATTCCTGTATGGCATCAAAAAATAATTACTCTTTACTTGCAATCGAAAGCTCTGGAAACTTTGGAGGCGCTGCTCTTTTTCAAGCAGGAAAAATTCTTCACGAAATCCTGATACCAGAAGCCCGAGCACACGCCCAATTTTTGATCCCAACTCTTGATCAGCTTTTTCAAGCAAGCCAATTTGATCCCCAAAAACTTGATGCTATAGCAGTGAACTGTGGGCCTGGGAGTTATACAGGTTTACGCGTTGGGATTGCAAGTGCGCAAGCCCTTGGCTTTGCTTATCAAACACCTGTTTTTGGCGTTCCCTGTCTTGATGCCCTTTGCGAAGAGGCCTTACAACAAGGGCTATTCAAACAGGATTGCACTATCTTAGCAGGCCTTGATGCTCGTCATGGACAATTCGTTTGTGCTCTCTTTTCATACCAAGCGGGAGAAATTCAGCGTTTAAAAGAAGATCGTCTGATTTCTCCACAAGAACTCACTGACTTCGCACCAAAAGAAAGCTTGCTTTTAGGAAATTTCATTAAAAGCTATGAGCAAGACCTTCAACTTGATTTATTTAATCCCTTAGCTGAGCTTGATTTTCCAAGCCCTTCAAGTGTTGGCCTTTCAGCTCAACGTCTCTTCCAAAATCGACTTTCCCAAGCAGGACAAATAAAACCTGTTGCCCTCCGATATTTTCGGCCAGTTCAAGCTCAAACAATCGCTGAACGTCAGGCCTCTCTAAGAGCATCCTCAACCCAAAAACCCCAGAAAGGAACAGAAGCATGAAACTTCTTGGCATCATTCCTGCTCGGGCTGGTTCAAAAGGTCTCAAGCATAAAAATATTGCTCCCTTCGCAGGTAAACCTTTAATTGCACATACCATCGAAGCAGCCCTTGAATCTCAAGTTCTTGACACTCTCATTGTAAGCACCGACAGCCCTGAAATTGCGGCTGTCAGCAAACATTATGGCGCCAGTGTGCCATGGTTGCGGCCTCAAAAATTGGCTTTGGATGAAACTCCTACATCTGCGGTTTTACTTCATGCCCTCCAGGAACTTGAAGCTGCCCCAGGCAAAAAGCAAGAGAACTATCAAGGGATTCTTTTACTTCAGCCTACCAGTCCGCTTCGCAACGCTTATGACATCAAGACAGCTTACGAAGCCTGGGAAGGAGGAAGGTATCCCTCGGTTATAAGTGTTTGTCAACACGAACACCCTCTTGCCTGGAGTGTGGAACAAGATGAAACTGGAAAGCTTGTTTTTCCTTTTCAAAAAGCTCAACTCAAAAAACGTCGCCAGGATCAGCGTACAACCTACCGCCTGAATGGTGCTATTTATTTTTTGAACCGTGATTTGGTCCTTGAAGAGGAAGTTCTTAAAGAAACAAGCAAACTTTACGAAATGCCTGCTTGGAGAAGCATTGACATTGATACGCTTGAAGACTTGATTATAGCTGAAGCCCTTTATCACAGAAAAGCTGAACTTCAATGATCAGATCACGAGCCATATACTTTGCTCATTTTCGGCCTTTTAAAACGTAATTTTAAGAAGCTCGTTTTAACATAAAAAAAAGCTTAGTTCTGCTTGAGAATGCGGCTTGTAATCTTTGAGCCTGTGTGATGAGCATGCCGAGTGATCTCTCCTTCTATGAGATATTCAACATCCTCAGCAATATTAGTTGCAAGATCTGCAACTCTTTCCAAATGTCGAGCAACGGACATAATGACTAAACCAAACTCTAAGTTCTCAGAATGAGCACGAACTTCCTGTTTCATTTTTACAAAAATAGAACGATTTAAACCGTCTACCAATTCATCATCCTGATGTATTCGCTGAACAATTTTAAGATCAAGCTCTGTAAAACTCTCTATACTTCTGCGAAGCATTGAAAGCGCATGCTCTTTCATTTCTTCTAAAGTCTGTGGTATTTGTTCAATGCTTCCAACTGGAAGATCGAGTATCCGTTCAGCAATATTTTTAGCATGATCCCCGACTCGTTCAAGCTCACCATTCACTTTTAAAATTGTAATAATAAAACGCAAATCAGAAGCAACGGGCTGATATAATGCTAGAATCTTCAAACACTCTTCTTCTATTTCAACTTCTTCCTGATCGATCTTACGGTCTTCCTTAATAATTTTCTTCGCAGACTCAATATCTCCCTTAAAAAGTGAGTCTATAGAATTTCGAATGGCTTTTTCTGTTCGTTCAGCAAGTGCTGTCAGACGATCACTTAAACGATCAAGTTCATGAAAAAGATGCTGGCTCATAAAAGTCCTTCCTATACTTCTGCCTTTACCGTACTTCCCGCGGCCCCCTCAAATAAAAGCTTTAATCTATCAATAGCATTATCTTTCCTAACAATACTTTATTTTAATGCTGAAAAACCTCTCCTTTGCTTGTAAGAGGACGAGCAAGAAGCTCCTGTAAAGCTTCTTCAGGTTTTACTTCTTCAAAAAGGACGCGGTAAACAGCTTCAGAAATTGGCATTTCAACCCCCAGCTTTTGAGTTAAATTTTTAAGAGAATGGGCTGTACGAACTCCTTCAACAACCATTCCTCTGCAAGCTTCCTGGGCTTCTTCGAAAGAAAGTCCTTTTCCTAAATTTTCTCCAAAGCTTCGATTCCGTCCATAAGGCGAAGCACAGGTTGTATACATATCACCAATGCCAGAAAGTCCTAAAAAAGTTTGCTCGCGGGCTCCAAGGGCTGCCCCCAACCTGCAAAGCTCAGCAAGTCCCCTTGCCAACATGGCAGCTTTCGCATTATCTCCAAGCCCCATACCATCACAAATACCAGCAGCAATAGCGATAACATTTTTAACCGCTCCTGAAAGTTCAACTCCAACCTTATCTTCACTGGTATAAACACGAAAATAGTCGGTATGAAAAAGTGCTTGAAGCGCTTCAACCTCAGTCCCAACTTCTGAAGCAAGTACTGCACTCGTAGGTTTCTTACGTGCCACTTCTTCAGCCATCGTAGGACCAGAAAGCACATAGGTTGACCGAGCCTCTGTCTCTTCCACCAAAATCTCACTCGGAAAAGATAGGCTTTCGTTTTCGATGCCTTTTGTCAGGCTAATCAAAGGAATTTCTTTTGGATACTTTCCCCGTAATTGAGAAAAAATCGATCGCAGATAAGAACTTGGAACTGCTGAAATAACAATATCAACATCTTGACAAGCCCTTTCAAGTTCAGGCTCAAAACTTAACTCTTGGGGCAAAACAATACCGGGCAAATAACGCTTGTTCTCTCGCTCAGACTCACAGCGCTTAAGGTATTCCCGGTCATGGCCCCATATTTTAAGCTTGTGGCCTCTCTCAGCCAAAAGCAAGGCGACGGCATTCCCCCAACCACCGTTCCCAATAATGGCAATCCTACAAGAATCAGCAACCATAACATTCTCACAAATTTCTAAGATCGAACTTTAAACATCAATTAAAACTTTTCCTGTCAATAGAGGCAACGGCTTCTTTGTAAAGATACAAAGAAATTAATAATTCAAGGCATTAGATGATCATAAAAGAAACGCTTAAGAGATCAAAATTTGCTCTACAAAACACAAGGCTCACCCACAACTCTTGTCGCTAAGAGGTTGAAAGGTTTCTAAGGTATTTAAGAACGTTTACTAAATCCTTTGGTAGCTTAGCAACAAGCTCAAGCTGCTGCCCTGTAAAAGGATGTTGAAGGACAAGCCGTCGGGCATGAATAAATTGACGTAAAAGGCGAGCTTTCTCACGCAAATAACGGTTTGGTGCTTTTAAACCATAAATGGTATCACCTGCAACAGCATGCCCATGGGCAGCGAAATGTACTCGGATCTGGTGTGTTCGCCCAGTATAAATACGACTTTTTAAAAGCGAAAACTCAAGCCCTTGTGGTTTTGCTAAAAACGTTTCTTCAAGCCAAAATTCTGTTCGGGCCACTTGTGCCTGTTCGCAATCAGGCGCAGCTACCCGCATACGTTTTTTTCCAAGCATAAAAGCTTCAAGGGGAAGATCTATTATCCCTCGATCAGGTTCAGGAATTCCCAAAGTAAGAACTGAATAATACTTCTCAACTTCTCCTGAACGAAGTAATTCGCTAAAAGCTTGGGCAGCTTTTTCGTGACGGGCAAAAAGCACTATGCCTGAAGTATAACGATCAAGACGATGGAGCGCTGCAGGAAACTGTTTTGAACCTGGCTGACTTGGTTTGTGAAAACGAACTTGATCCTGCAAGGTTTGCTCATTTGATTCGGCCATATTAACCAGCATGCCATCGGGTTTTGTCACAGCAAGCAGGTCATCATCCTCATAAATGATCCCAAAACTTCGATAACGAGTCCCCCTTTTTCGGCGACGATCGGGGCGCTTGCGAAAAGATGATCCCATACAGCAGCCCTACAAAAATTTCAAACGAACTCTTCTTTAATTAAAACCACAAATAGAATAAAGCGAATAGAACAAAAAAGGCAACACATGAATAAAACTATTAGATCTTCATGACATCTTCGGTTTTCTCTTCCAAAGCCTGCTCCACCTTTTTGTTATATTTATTCGTCAAAGATTGGATCTCTTCCTTAAGCTCTCGATGCTGATCTTCTGTCATGCCCGGGGTTTTATCTTTAAGCGATTGATCGGCTTTTTTATTTCCATCCTGACGAGCATTCCGAATTGAAACCTTAGTACTTTCAGCAAAATTTTTGAGCTGGCCAGCAATCTTTTTACGATTCTCTTCAGTCATTGGGGGCAGTGAGATCCTCAGCATATGGCCGTCCTCAACGGGATTCAAACCTAAATTAGCTGCTTGAATGGCTTTGGAAATCGAAGCAATCTGAGATGCATCAAAGGGTTTAATCGTTAACGTTGTCGCATCTTGGACTGAGATTGTAGCAGCATTTTTAATTGGCTGCTGACTGCCATAATAATCAAATGAAATATTCTCAACTAATCCAGGACTTGCTCGTCCTGTACGGATTCCCCGATATTCGCGTTTCAAATGTTCTAAAGCTTTTTGAAAAGCCTTTTCTGTTTCGCCAAGAATGCTGTCATAATCCACGAGAGCCTCTTTTCCCATCTATCTAAAATCTTGCAAAAATACGTGTTGTCTTCGTTTCAAAATACACTTTATGAAATTCGAAGACACCTCTAACTGCTCTCTATTCTAGCATCACTTCTTCTAAAATCTGTAATTTTCTTGAACTCAACATCAACAAATCAGCTTCAAGTTTTCATGATTTGCCTGTGTTCCAAAGTCTAGGCGCCACTTGTTACAAGAGTACCAACAGCCCTGCCCGTCAGAGCTCGCAAAAGATTTTCTGTGTCAGCTATATTAAGAACCATAATCGGTAATGCATGCTCACGACAGAGTGCAATAGCTGTAGCATCCATGACTCGCAAATTCTTTCGCAAGCATTCGTTATAACTTACCTCTTGGTATTTTTGAGCTTCTGGGTTCAGGTTTGGATCGCTATCATAAATACCATCAACCTGGGTCGCCTTAATTAAAATATTACAATCAAGTTCAATGGCACGCTGGGCAGCAGCTGTATCAGTTGAAAAGTGAGGGTTTCCTGTTCCAGCCCCAAGAATAACAACTCGTCCTTTTTCAAGATGGCGTAAAGCCCGGCGACGAATCCAGGGTTCACAAATTCGAGGAATTTCGATGCTTGACTGGACTCGAGTACTTAAGCCTATCGATTCACAGGTGTCTTGAAGTGCCAGCGCATTCATCAAAGTTGCAAGCATTCCCATGTAATCAGCTGTAGCAGCTTGAATATGAGGAATTTTGAGTTGAGCCCCCCGTACAAAATTTCCCCCTCCCACGACTACAGCAAGTTCAACGCCTAAATCCAGGAGTGCTTCAATCTTATGCGCAAGTTTTAAAATGGCTTCAGCATCAATACCACTATCCTTTGATCTTGCAAACCCCTCTCCAGAGACTTTTAAAAGAATACGAGGGTAGGTAAGTACAGGTTTCTTCTCCATGCTCCAGCTCCTTCTTCAGGTTTATACTCAAACGTTATCTACACCTCATAAAAACACACTTAAAGTCTGGGAGACTCAGAACTTAGCCCCTTAGCAGTTTCATCTAACCCAAAGTCTAAAATAATTCAAAAGCCTAAGCAATAAAGACATGTTCTAAATAAGGTTTTCATATTCTCATATTGAAGAAGAAGGAGAAATCATGATCCCAAGCTCCTTCAAATGCTCCTGAACAGCTTTTCTTTCTTCTATCATCAAGCTCTTAAGCGCGGCATCATCACTAAGACAAGCCTCTGCCTTCTCATGAAGCTTTTGAACTTCAGCTCGGCTGATTTTGAGTTCCCCTGACTGCTGAAGAAAGGCTTGGCTGGCAAAGCTTGTGGCAAGAGTTCGGAATGCAAAAAGCAAAGGGAGCGCACAAAAAAGACGCAAATCTCGCTCAGAAGCAGGGATTGCAAGGGTATAAGCGATAGCTCCATCAAGATGCTTAAGCGCATGCTCGACAAAAAGACCGCAAAAATAGCGAGCCTGGCTTGAAAACGGATCAAGAAGCAGCTGATCAAATGTAAGCTCTGCTTGCTCAAAAAGCTCTTCAGGAAGATAAATAACACCTCTCGAAAGATCTTGCCGAATACCTTTAAGAATATTTGTCAACTGCAACCCCAAGCCAAAAGCCACACTCTGAGATTCCATTAAAAGAATATTCTCCTTTGGAATCGTTGGCCTGCGAAGCTTGAAAAGGCCACACAACAACTCCCCTACCGTACCTGCAACGTAATAGCAATAGCGATCAAGCTCTGCCTTTGTACGAAGTAAAAGTGGAGAGACGCCAGGGATTCTTTTCAGAGACTTTGTTTTGAAATACTGATACGCTTGCTCAATGGCTTCAGCATAGAAAGCCATACCACTTGCCATCTCGTTTGCATGGGGAGCAATAGCCTTCTGGGCTTTCTGCTCAAGCTTAAAATAAAGCTCGAGAACCTTGCTCGTTTGTTGACAAAGCTCAACATCAAAACCCTTAAGAGAGACATCAGCAAAACAGCCCTCAATTTGAGCAGCAATTTGATTTGAAGTTTTAGGGTCAAGCAGTTCTGAAGAACTACGTAATAAAGCAATACGTTGAGTAACAGATAAATCCGTGCTGTCTTCAAGTGTGTCAAGAATACGACATAAAAGGTATGCTATTCCAACCTCTTCTCGTAAAGGAGGTTCCAGCAATTCAATACCTAAAGCAAAGGTTCGACTCACCCTACGAAGCTGCAATTGTATGAAGTCTCGTTCTGCTTCTGTAAAAGAACTCTCCAAAATAGCCTTCCTGCTTTTGCTCTCTATTTCGCCAAATTATTGTTTAGGCTGTCTTATTTTCTTAATCGCGAAGCTTCAAGCTTAAAACATTATTTCGAAGTTTGAAAAACCCCAAAAGTCAAATCTTTTTAATCTAATACTTTATTGGGTCGTATAATTTTCTTTTATTTATGAGTAAACAAAAAAGCGAAGGCCTGCTTAGCTGCAGGCCTTCGCTTAATATCAGAGGCTACCTCTCGGCAGCCCAGACCCATAAGTGCCCACCAAAGAGGGGAAAGAGCATGGGCTTTATGGTCTTATATTCTCGTTTCAAATTACATATTTTTCAGCACACACTCCATCTCATAACAATAAAAGAGATGGATATATAATATATGTTCGGGGGATTTCGTTTTTTTCTGAAGACTTTTTCTCTTTTTTCTAAGAAAAATAAGTCACGACAGAACAAAACTCTTGAAATTCGAGAAGACAAACTACCTGCCAAAGTTCCCCCGGTTCCTTTTATTATCTTACTTTTTTTGCGCCTAAAAAAGAACCCTGGGGTTTAATTTAGCATATTTTATAAAAAAAAGAAGAAAATTGAGTTTTTTTTTATGGTAGTTTTTGCATGAGATAAAAAGTTTATTCTTTAAGCTTTTGCTCTATCTGATGACGCAAATCCTGGTTTTGCTTTTTAATTTCTAACACTTCTGCTTGAAACCCTATCAGCTTCTTACGCTCTCGCTCACAATAATCCGTGTAGGGCCTTACAACTTGACTGATACGATCAACAGCTTCTTCAGCCTCTTGCTCCAGCTGTTTTCTCACTAATTTTTTTAAAGAAGTCCGCAACTCTGCCAAGCGTTTTGAAAAGTCACGTTTAATCTTTTGTCTTTTGGCTGGAAGCACAAAAAGCGAAAAACCAACCAGGGTAATGCCTGCTATAACTCCTGTAACATCAATGGCTGTTGCCGATGCTAAAAGAACCGTCAGAATCGCTCCGCCAACTGCGAGTAAAGAGACTCCAAATGTTAGGCGTAAAGAATTCGAAATACGACTTAAAATAGTCCGGATCTGATATTCTCGATCATAGTTGTTGAGCTCTTCCTGGACCTTGGAACGAGCTTCTTCAAACATGGTATCGCGTCGATATTCAAATTGTGTTGAAATTTGTCCAATCACCTTGCCTGCAGCTTTCTCCGCATCAACTCTTTGATTAAAGTAGTTGAGGGTATCTTGCCAAACCTTGAGATTCTTCTTTGTGAACCAGTCAAGACACGCTTGCAAGATTTCTTCAATCTTATGGCTGAAGTCCTTAACCACCTCAACCTCAAAGGCATGTCGAAAAGCTTCAGGATTACGAAGAAGTCGAATATTCGTAATTGTGACGTTATCATCAATCCAGTGAAGCCCACGGGTTTCAAACTCATAAAGCACTTTCTCAAGCTCCTCAAGAAAACGCTCCGAACCTTCGTTCAACTCCTTTTGTGATTGTTCTAACTGCCCATGGATTGTTTCAACAGTTGTAGCGTCTTCCTTTAAAAGCTCCAAACGCTTCTCAAACTGTTCTAAAGTCTGCTCTTTCAACTTTAAAGCCGCATCTAAAGGCGAGCAAAGCTTCAATTTTAGTTTTTCACGCTGATGAAGTTCTTTAAAAAGATAATCTTCAAGAGCATGAAACCCAGAATCCTGATAGAGCTTTTGATTGTTCTCGTCCTTTGCTTGATAGGCTTGTTTTGACGAAACCGGAAAAACAGTTGGCTCAAAACCAAAAAATTGCAAGCACGAGTTCTTCAGGTACTTTTGAATTTCTTCAAGCTCATCCGGTTCTTTTATATCTGTCTTCGTTAAAACAAAGACTATCTTTTTAGCCCACCCTTTGACGATGAGCTCCAGGAATTCCCGCTCTGTTTCACTGAAAGGACGGTCAACACTTGTTGTAAAAAGAACAAGATCACAGCGAGGGATGAAATCTTCCGCAATCTCCTGATGACGGCGTACAATTGAATTTGTACCTGGGGTATCAACAATACTAAGGTTTTTTAACTTCTCAAAAGGATAGTACTGCTCAATAAGATAATCATCAATCACACGCTCTCGGATTTGCTCTGCATATTTAAGAATCCAAACTTTATCAGTAGTCGGAATCGCTCCTTCCTTGCAAACCTTTTGACCAACAAGAGCATTAATGAAGCTGGACTTCCCAGCCTTGACCTCACCTAAGACCACAAAAAGAAAAAATTCATCAACATGAACAATCAGGTCTTCAAGCTGTTGTACCCTTTTTGGGTCGGCTTCACTTTGAAGAAACAATTCTTTGAGGCGAGCTAAGAGCTGATGCTCTTGGTCAACATAATCTTTTGTTTCCTGATCAAGCAAATCCTTAAAAGAAAGTATTTCTTTTTCAGGGTTTGCTGGCATAAAAGTATTACGCTCACTCTGTTCTGGATTTTTTTCAAACTGTTCTTGAGACTCTCCAGACATGTACACTCTTCCTTACAGCTACAACGAATATGGGAAAATTCCCTCAATTAACCTGAGTTTGTTAAAGATTCCTTACTTTATCCAGCTACTTTATAAGCTCCAAGAAGCTTGATGCTTTTTGAATCTCTTCATCAATCGGCTCCAGAAGAATACTGAAAGAAGAAGGAGTCAGTCCTAATATTTCTAAAGCGTGTTCGTTCATATTTGGCACACCTGGCTCCCCGGCATTACCATAACCAAGTGTACGAGAAAAAATATCTGCTAAATGAACAAGAGCTGCAAGCCTTCGACTATCACTGGAAGCTTGATCAACATCTGCATGAAAACGAACTGCCGCTACCATTTCTGCCGGCAGACTCCAAAATTCCAGCAGCTTTGCTCCGACCCAGGCGTGGTTTACTCCAATTTCTTCTTCTTCAGCTTCCAGAAGGCTTAACCCATCAACTTCAACCCGCTCCTGAATATCCTTCATAACACTTGGTAAATGCTGATCAAGAACTAGAAGTCCAACTCCATGAAGCAAACCCGCAGAAAAAGCATTTTCTGGACGATCTGTCTCTGTCAGCTTTGCAAGAGCAAAAGCCCCTGCAGCTGTTCCAATACAATGGGGCCAGAATGTCTCTGGACTAAAGTAGCCTTCGTGAATTCCTGGGCCACGAAAAGCTTCAATAACAGAAGCACCCAGAATAAGCGAACGAATAGTTGAAAAACCAAGTATCACAACAGCTTGAGAAACACTGCTAATTTCTTTGGAAAGCCCGTAAAATGGTGAGTTTACAAGCTGAAGGACTTTGACTGAAAAAGCCGGGTCTGCTGCAATAAGATCCGCGACATGCTTCACTTGAACATTTTCATTATTGAGCAGCTCTAAAAGCTTGGTCACGACTGTTGGAAGACTTGGGAGTTCTTTAACCTGCGAAAGTAATTCTTCAACTTTTTCAGCATCAACAACCATAATTTCGCCTCTGGATTCTTATATAGAACAGGAACTTCACACATGTATTTAAAAAAGAAGAAAGCTCAAGCAATGAACGGTTCTCAACGAACATGCAAAATGCTTAACTTAAGATTGTGCTTCCGTGCAAACTACTCTTGAGTCTTCATGATCTTACCAGAAAGATAGCCCAATGCCGCCTGATAAAGTGCTGCCATAGCAGGGTTTTCAAGACGTTCCTGGAAAGCAAGAGCAAGACGCTCTTCCATATTTGAGATCCGCTGTCTTAATACAGAATCATCCAACTTATTTTCTTGTTGAAGCCCATCATCAAAGCTTGAATTTTGCTCATGGATTGCAACCTCTTCAACTCCTCGTCGTTCCAAAACTCGAATCAAGGTTCTTGTAACCTCAACCCCTTCGTGCACAAGAACATTTCCCTGTTTGTCCCTGACAGAGCGTGCAATAATTTCTCCAGGCTCAAGAAGCTTTGTACTTTTAGACTGCACAATACATCCCTCTTTTCATACATCTTTAATGATCTTGATACAAATATGCAATTATCGTACTTTTTTGCTTTACGTCAGAAAAGTAAAAAGCACTGCTTTCAGGCTAGAATACCCCTTGAGTGCAGATTTTAAAAACCAAAGGCAAGATTAATAGCAACCACCTCTTCCTGGTTTCCCGGTTGATTGTAAAGAGGCCAGGCAAAGTCGACTCCTATTGGTAAAGGTGCAATCGGAAGCTGGAGCCGGAATCCGAAACCTCCCGAAACCGTAATCCCTGAAGCATCAAAGTTTTCGATATTTTGAACAAGCTGTCCAGCATCGATAAAGGAAACAAGCCAGAAGAACGCAGGGGCAACTTCAACAGAAATCTCTGCTGTAGCGTTAACAAGAAAATTTCCACCAATAGGATCATCACCTGCACTGGGTCCAACTCCTGCGCGCTCAAACCCTCGTAGTGAGTTTGTCGGAGAAATACTTCCCAAGAAAAGTCGCTGGGAAAGGGGTACGCGATCACTTGAACCGAACTCGCGCTGCACTGTGCTTAAAGCCTGAATTGACAGCGCAATCTCTCTTACTTCATCGATTTCATAGATCAAAAACGCTTGTTTAGCACGAGCAGTAATACGCCATAGATTTACATTACCGCCGAAATTCTCCCAAGCAAGAAGCTCTTCAAGTGAAAAACGATACCCTTCTGTTGGAAAAACTTGTCGATTAAGGGTGTTATAAACAGCTTCAAGTCCAATTGCAGCAAGACGAGTTTCCCCTTCTTCCTCTCGAATTTCAAAGGAAGCTCCTCGAGCAACCTCTTTAACCTCATTTTCAAAATTTTCATAACTCACACGCAGGTTCAAATCTCGAAAAAGATTATAGCCAAAAGAAATTCGTCCGCCGGCCTCAGCGCGTGTAAAAGGACCAAAGTCAAGCTCTTGTACGGAAATCTCAAGTCGACCTTCAAGGGGATAGCCAAACAAAAAAGGTTCCGAAAACGAAAAGGCATAACGCTGTCGTTGTGCAACAGGTGGCTCCAGCGTCAACGAAATTGACTGCCCCGCCCCCGTAAAAGAGGGCAGATCAAAGATATCAAAGTTTTGCTTTGAAACAGCAAGGCTGACCGTTACACCAACACCTGGAGAAAACCCAGCCGAAAAATTTGCAGAGCCCGTATTGCCTTCCTGAACCTCAACAAGCAGGTCTACGAACAAAAAATGTTTGTCATCAGGATCAACCTCTTCTGTCCAAAGCGGGTGAATCATGACACCAGCCCCAGGGGTCCCCTGATCGAACCAGCGCAAGCGTCGTAAACGGTTCGCAGCCTTATCCATTTCTTCTATGCTAAAAACTTCTCCAGGAAAAATTCGCAGCTGGCGACGAATCACATTCGTTTTTGTTTCCTTGTTTCCACGTACTGAAATACGACGAATTCGAAAGCGCTGACCTTGATCGACATCAAGCAAAAGCGCCACACCAATGAAGTGCTGATCCTTTTGCCACCCTTCCTCTTCCGTTGGATTCAAAGCAGACTCTGCCTGAAGAAAAACTTCCTGAGAATTGACCTGAGCACGAGAGTACCCCTTTTCTCCAAAAGCATTTTTAATATCTTGATAGACACCCTTGTCAAGAGGATCCAGAGGGTTCCCTTCGAATAGTGCACTGTTATAAGGGATGGTTGGTTGAAGTTGCCAGCCGTGAAATCCCTGTTGGCTCTCGGAATGGAGCTGAAGATCTTGCAATACCTGTTCAGAGATACCCCCTTGAAGGTTTAAAATTTCAAAAACTTCTGAGGCACCAAGAACTGGCTCTACCACGTCTCCTTCAGGGTTCCCAGGCAAGGGATGGGTTTTGACCCTTACTGCAACAGCATTCAAGAGATAAACCGGCCCAGGTCGAAGGTCATAAGTCACTTCAACTCGGCTGCGGTCATCGTTATAATCAACATCTTTCAATGAAACTTCGGCATCCCGCCAACCATTCTGGCGTAAATGACTTTGAATTAAAAAGGCATCTTGCAATACTTTCTCAAGCACAAAATCTGGCTTTGCCGTAAAGAGCGTTTTTCCATTTTCCATCACACTATAAAGTGCTCGCTTAACCCGATCTTCTCTTTCGGTAAAGGGCAAGGCATACCATAAAGGCCAATAGCTCGTTGGTAATTTTCCAGGCTCAAGGGCCTGGCTTTGCGGCAAGTCAACAAGTCTTTCCAGTCCTTTAAAATGAAACTCTGCAATTTGAACATGAGGCCCTTCATGAATATCAAAGAGAAGAATTTTTTCTCCAGGCTCTGCCTCGTCTTCAAGCTTTTCAAGTGCAGCTTCTGAAAGTTCCGGGAAACGTTCTGCTAACCCACTTCGAGAGCTCTCTTTGCCAGCCTCTGGAAAAACAAGAATGTGTACACTTGAATCAGCAAAAGGAAAACCTTCGTTTTTATAATACTCTTGAATCTGAAAACGAGCTTGGGCCAACAGATCGCGACGCAAGGACCCTCGCTCTTTGATCTCAAGCATATTTTCAAGAGTTTCCTGTTCGCCGTCATAAATTCCAGCAAGCAAAACTCGATCAATGCTTTCAGCCCTTACAAGACGAATGGTTAAGACGACCCCGCTCTGGGTGTATTTCCATTCCTGCTTAATATCAATGTAGTTTCCTATTTGGTGCAAGCGCTCTACCATACTGTCCAAATTAGAAAGAGAAAATTCCTGATCACGATTCTGTTGATAGGCTGATTGCACTTGAAAATTCAACTCTGGAGAAGCTTTCTGATACCCCCCCCCAACAAGCTCAAGCACCTTAATTTGGGCTATTTTCTGATCTTCACAGACAAAGACCACATCGACAAGCCCCTGTTCTGTTTGAACAAAGCGCACCTGAACCGAAGCAAAAAAAGCATAGGTTTCTCTAAGCGCCAGAAGATCTGCTTTAATATCTTTTTTCTGAAGTCGCTGCCCTTTGGTTGTTCTTAAAATATTTTGAACTTCAGATCCTCTTGCCCCCACCGGAGGAGCCTGTGTCTCTTCACCCTCTACAAGCTTATGAAAAAGAATCTGATGAACAGCAATGCCTTCTGCCTCTTCCAGGGAAAGAGTTTTGTCGAATTCTTTCTCTTCACTTTTCTGGGCATAAAATGGCGTTCCCACTGAAAAAAAAGAAACTTGAGTGCTTATGCTTAATACTGCAAAAAGAATGAAAACCCCTAAGAGGTAAAACTTACCCGTTAGAACAGCTTTTTGAAATTGCTTATGCTTATAGAATTGCTTCATCACCTATACCGCTTGCTATCAAACTTTTTTTTGCTAACCAGAAAGCAATCTTTTCCTTAACCTTATATCGTTTATCACCAAAGACCATGATGACCAAAGACTATGAAGAAAATCTTTTCAAGGAAAGAGCTTTCTCTGCTTTTAAACATAAAGTGCCAAAATACTTACTTTTTAAATTCTCAAGCAAGACCTTCAGCAACAAGACTTTCTCAGTGGCCAAGCCCTTATCATGGATAAACACGTAATCCAATCTTATATTTCATCACCTTTCATGATTCCAAAGAAACCCCAAGATAGTTTGAAGATTTGTTTTATAAGTTAAGAGACAGAAGCGCCCTTTTATTTTTTTCACCGACCTCTTTGATTTTTACAAAACCAGCTTTTATTCGGTTGCTGACTTTCAAACCCCTTCTAACAAAAACAAGAGTTTATACTTCAAGCCCTATCACTCCTGGCTTCAGAATCGTTTCTTCTTCTTTGCCTCTTTGATATTGTGTCAGCAACCTTAAGAGATACTCCTCGCTTGCTTCGCCTTCTAAAGCTTCCGGCAAAAGATTGAAAAATGCTGGCATAGAATCAGGGAGAAAGCGCTGTGGAAGTGCAAAGACCGTAGCTCGAGCAAAAGCTTCACCCGCTTTGACATCACACGTATTTTTTTGGAGCTTCAGAAAAGCCTTTATCACATCAAACATACATAGAGACGGCCCTGCCCCAATATCCGAAGCAAGCATCCAATCTACACCATGTTCTCTTATTTTTTCAAGCTTCATCCTGCCAGAGCCAAGAGCCATGTTGCTGCTGGGGCAATGGGCAACGAAACAGTTCCGCTGTCTTAGACACTCAAAATCCCAATCATCAAGATAAATGCAATGGGCAAGAACCGTACGCTCATAAAGCAATCCAAGCCGGTCATAGAGTTCAGTATAACTCTTTGCTTCTGGGTAGGCCCTCAGAACAGCACCCACCTCCTCTTGATTCTCAGCCAAATGAGTTTGGAGCACAAGCCCATGCTCGCGGGCATAAAGCCCCAGCTTTTGCATAAGCTCGGCATCAAGACTTAAAGCATAACGAGGCGTTACAGCAACCGCTTCTTGCCAATACGCATGGGTCCTTTGAAGTTCGTGAAAAGCCTGCTCTGGACTTTGAAGCAATATCGGAGGTGCATTTTGGGTCATAACACTCGCGCCACAAGCATAAAGTCCCACAGCCTGTCTCAAGCATTCATCAACACTTGCTTGAAATGAGCTGCCATAAATAAGCCCGGCAAAAGTTCCAGATTTGATCAAATCATGCCAAAAAAGTTTTGCGGCCTGCTGGCAACGTTCTTGATCTTTCAGCACGGCTTCCGCAGGAAATGCGTATTTTTCCAACCATTCAAGCAAGGGCAAGTGATAACGCCCCATAATACCGTGCTGGACCCAATGCAGGTGAGCATCGGCAAAAGCCGGGGCAAGTACCCCTTGATACACCTCTTGCTTAAGGCTTGGATACTGTCTCAAAAGATCTGCTGCTCTCCCATGCTCTTGTAAGCACCCTTGTTTATCAATCAAAAGAGCATGCTGACGCAGAAGCTGGCAGTCTGAAAGATCCTCATGGGGCCAAAGCAGATCAGCCAACACCAGACGATCCTGCTCTGCCTTATAACCGCCAAAAACTTTCATGCCTTTGGTCCTTTAATCTAACTCTGTCCTGCAAAAGGACTTAAAAGCAAATGCACACAACCATCAATACACCCGTAGCTATAGCGTTGATCCCTTAACTTATTCAAAGTGCCAGGAGGCTGCTTCTCCCCTTCTTGAAAGCCTAAAATACCTTGAATACGATAGGTCTGAGCATTTGCTTTTAAAAAAAGTGGCACAGAAGCAGCAAATCCTTTGACAAAACAAGCAATGGCCGAACATTTCATCTGAGCATCAATCATAAAATCTTTTGGCCTTGGCTTACTTTGATAGCTGCCTCCTGGTGGCTGGGGCTGAGCTTCAAGTTCCCCCTTGATATAAGCCTCTAAGTGCTTATGACTTAAATCAGCACAGATTTCTGCCTGCTTTTCTACTATAGCCTGAAAGGAAATGCCTTGATAAAGCTCAAAAGCTTCTTGAGCCAAAAGAGGGCCTGCATCTATTTTTTCCGTTAAAAGGTGCATGGAAACACCACTTTGAGATACTCCTGCTCGAAGCTCCCAAAAAGCAGGAAAAGGCCCTCGGTAATGGGGTAAAAGAGAAGGGTGAAAATTAATCCACCCCATTCGAGGAGCCTTGAGACAAGCCTGGTTGAAAATTTGAGCATGGCCACAGCTTATAGCAACATCAAGCTTAAGCTCTTTCATGGCAAGAGCAACAAATGGCGTGTTAAAATGAAGAACCTGATGATAAGGCATCTCTAACTCTTGAGCCAGGCTTGAATAATCTGGAATATAAACCCCTTGAAAAGAAACACCTTCATCCGCTGGCTCCATGGATAGCTTAATCGTTTCAGCCTGAAGAAGTCGCTTTCGTTCTGAACCGGATAATAAGGGATATGATCTTAAAGTTTGGTTTGACCAGAGAGCTACAAGCTCGATTTGCTTTCGGCTGTGCATACGCGCTAGTTCAAGCAAGCACAGCCCTCCAAGCTGTAAATTCTCACTGCAAAAAAGAATGCGAGGAATAGAAGAAGCCATAACTTCATAATCCTTATGCTCGAGCGGCACAACAAAACCACAAGCTTGAAAAGTATTCCGCAAGATCTTTATAAATAAGTATTCTTACCTCAATCGACAACGTAACAGACTTCTAAAAAGTATAATGCTATTGATGCTATTGAAGAAAGCAAAGTTATACCTTAACACGGAAAACAAAACAAAACTCTTGTTTTTAAGGCTATTACTTTGAACGAATCCAAGGGAGCCAAAGAAAACTACTGGTAGTTTGCAGGTCTTAGAGTTAAGATAACGCAAAATAAAGCTGCACTATTCTTTCAGCAAAAGAAAAGTGCTTTATAAAACGAGAAACGAGACCACTGCAACACATGAAAGATTATGAAGGAGGAAGTTATGGAACAATCAGAGAATTACGACAAAGATAAAGTTATTGAAGCCTTAAATTCAATTCTTGAAACGGAACTTGCAGGAGTTGTTCGCTATACTCATTATTCATTAATGATTTTTGGTCACGCCCGAATTCCTATTATCAGCTGGATGCGAACCCAGGCTGATGAATCATTGGTACATGCCCATCAAGCTGGAGATCATATCACGAGCCTTGGCGGTCACCCTTCTTTAAAAATAGGAAAACTGCTTGAAACGGAGCAGCACAGCATCGACAGCATCCTGACCGAAACCCTTGAACATGAACGGGAAAGCATTAAGCTTTATTACGAGCTCCTCAAAGAAGTTGAAGACAAAAATGTATGGCTTGAAGAATATGCTCGTTCTATGATTTTAGCCGAAGAAGCCCATATTTCAGAAGTTGAAAAAATGCTGAGAAATCCAGGAGATTTAAAACCTGCTCGCTAATTTCTTTTGCTGTATATGCCGTATATAATTGAAGAATTGTAAAAGGAAAAATTATTCTCGTTTCAGGAGTTGGTATTATTTTTTTACTTTGGAAAACTTTTTTTCATTGAAAAAGAGAGTAAAGCCAGCTTTGCTATCAAACTTGAAAGCTTCAAGGTACACCCGTAGCTCAACTGGATAGAGCGTCTGACTACGGATCAGAAGGTTGGGGGTTCGAATCCTCCCGGGTGTGCCAGACCTTAAATACTCTTAAACGCCAACAAAAAAGTGACTTCTCTCAGCTTTGACTCAAGCATTCTTACGATAAAAAAGACGCTCTTTTGTTTCTCATTTTGCCAAGCCTGAAAATTTTTGTAAGAGTAAATTTTGAAGCAACTTTAGAGCTTCTTATCAACAAACATGCGGTTTCAGTTTTTCTTTCAGCTTATCCCTTTTCTTGAATAAGCCCCTGAAATAAGCCTCTCAAGTTTAAAGACCAAGTTTAAAGACTATGACAAAACCCTTCGTTCCTGCTTTTCTATTTGTTGTTGTTCTGGTTTATGCTTGCCTGACATTCAGCAGCTGCCAAATAAACGGAAGTATTCGAGAGGTTTTTTACGAAAAAGACACGAAGATCCTGACAATCGCTGAAACTTCTGGTTTTGATCCTGATGAAGCTCTTGTTCAGATCATCCGAAGTGAAAAAGCCTTAATATTCTGTGATTTTCTCCACGTGCGAAAGCATGGTGAAAATTTTGAATTTCCACCACCAGAAATAGAGAAGTTAGCTCAAACCCTTGAGCCAGAGCACTACCAACAAGTTGGCAAGTGGCTTGTCTTAGGCATTAATCCCAAAAAACACAACGACCATTTCTCCTTCTGGTATAAAGGAGCTTTAGTCGTTGTTGATGGCGATAAAATAGCTACAGGAAAACTTTCGAAACGAGCGGCAAGCAAATCAATTCCAGATTTCATCAGTCTGCAACCAGGCGAAGTCGTCTTTCTTGATGCCAGCGGCTATCTTCTTTCTTTTCAAAACCTTGACGATCTTCAAGAAATCTATCGCAGCCATCAGGAAAAGCTTCATTATCGTGTTGTCCCTGGGCACAATCCCATAGTACGCTTTCATACAACCAAGGGAGATTTTCTCGTTGAGCTGCTCGAAGACCAGGCTCCTCAGGCCGTGGCAGCCTTTTTATCCCTGCTCGAACAAGGCTATTGGGAGCGCGACTGCATCTTTTATCGTGTTTGCCCTTTCAGTAAAGCGAATGGTGGAGAAAACCTCAAGCTTGCTCAATTTGGGAATCCAGACCAAAGCAATCATAGCTTTGTAAAAAAATTAAATGATGCTTCAGAGCCAACACCTGGACTTCCCCACCGACGCGGAACGCTTGCCATGCTGACAGAAGAAAATGCCATACTCCCAGGGCATGCTTTTTTGAACCTGGTGGATGGTGAAATCCCTTCATGGCAAAACAAGTATCCAATTTTTGGGAAAGTATTAGAACCAGAAGCAAAAATTGATCCTCAAGCCCTGCTGGCGGGTAAAACACAATACTCTCAAGACATCTTTAAAACAGTGCTTGAAAAATTACGCCCTGGCGACAAGCTTTTAAAAATTGAGCAGATTCGCCAACAACGAACTCATTATAGTTTTCCACAAAGTAAACCTATTCCATCCCAAGATTCTTAAATGCCCTGCAATACAAAAACGTACAGACAACAAAGCTGCGCGAATAAAATAAAAAACCTTCGACAAAGGAACCTTTCTATCTTGTCCAAGGAAAGAAAATCCTCTTTTCTTCCAAAGGCTTTAGACGTAAAAGCGTTAGAAGAATTTATCAGCTTGTATTATGACATAAAACCTCTATCAATCATCAGGAAAATCAAAGCATCATAACGACTGGAAAAGTATGCAAATCTTTCGTTTTTGTATTCTCGCACTCTTTGTGCTCTTAGCTCTTGGGCTCATTTTCTGGCAAGGCCTGACACTCTACGAGCTTGGAGATCTTGGAAATTTTTCAAACCGTCCTGAAGGGGGCATCCTTTATCTTGCAACACTATGCTTACTCATCATCGAATACCTTGTTTTTCGTTTTTTTGGACCAAGGCTTAAACAGATACTTTCAGTCATAACCTGGCCTATTCATGCCCTTCTCCTTGGGCTCTTACGTATCGTTATGGGGAAGGGAACGAGCCTCAAACGTCTGTGGCCATTTTTACAAAGTGTTTTAGCTCTTGGAATTTTAAACCTTTTTCTGCCTATTCAAATAACTTTTATACTTTGGGGGACTGAAGGGATTCAGTACAGCTTTGCTGCAATTGCCCTTCAGTTTTTTCTCTTTGTTGACTGGTATCTTGGTCGGGTGCTTTTCCATTCTTTCTCGAACGCAGCAAGTGCTTTTATTTCTTTTCGCTACCTGCGCAAGCGCCCCATGGCTTTAGCCAGCATCATTGGAGTTGCTGCCGGCATCGGGGTTTTAATCGTCGTAAACTCAATCATGAACGGTTTTGTTAAGGACTACCGCGAACAGATTCGAGGTTCTTTAAGTCATGTTCTTATTTATTCTCAGCCTGAAAGCCTGTATGCAAGCTCTGAGAACCTGGAACAAGAAGTTTGGCGTTACTATTATAAGCGGATTCAAGACAGTGATAAAAGCTTAAGCTCCTGGCAGCACGCTCTTTCTCTTGTGCAAAATAAATTAAGAGATGGAGAACGACCTGAAAAGACTTCTTCCATGCCTGGAGGACGTTTCCCAGATTCTGAAATTCCACAAAGGCCTGACCCAGAACCCGAAATCGAAGACTTACTTGCTCAACTCGATAGCCCGGAAGGCTGGCAGGAACGTCACTTACTCTCAGATATTTTTCCAACAGAAAGCTCATTGCCCTTAGCAACTCCTGAAAACATCTGGCTTTCTTTCATTTCCAATCCGGAAGAAAGGCAAAACTATCGTGAAAGAATTCGTTCTGAGGTGACTGACACGCTCTTTCTGCCTCGACTTCAGGCAAATAATACATTTTTAAGGAGAGCCGTTCGCAAGCATCCCAACTTTGCCGCAGCTTCGCCACGAATTCAAAACTTCGCTCCTATCAACGGCCTTGAATCATCAAACCAATTTGAAGCATCCACTTCAATTTTAGCTGTTGACCCCCAAAATGAGTTAAAAATAAGTTCTATTGGAGAGTACGCAGCTCGTTCTGAACTCCAGCGCTTTATTATAGACCAACACGTTAAACCCCTGATTGCAATTTTAAATTTTCTACTGGTTTTCGAAGATCCTCAAAGTGCTCCGGAAAACAGGGAGCTCAGTGCCGTTCTACCGATCAAGCAAACAGAAGGTACAAACCAAACCCAAAGAGAGCACAATTTCCGTGTTTATTGGCGTCCCCATCTTCGACTCTTAGAACAACGTTACTACGTCGAAAGAAACAGTGAAATTGTCTGGTCTGAAATGAATCGCATTCGTTTTCGCCCTGGTTCTCCAGGCAAAAAATTGCTTAAGCTTTTAGAGTCAAAAATAAAGGCCCTTACCAAAACCTCTCATGGCGAAGACCTCAAGCCCCTTTTTCAAGAGACTCAAGCTGAACTTTTAGAGTTCATCCAGGATTGGGTTGAAGCTTCTGGCAGCTCTGAAAAAGAACTTCGAAAGCGAGGAACACCAGAAGACAAGCACTATCCTGGCGATGCTGCAGCCCTTGTTTATCTTAAGGACTACTTCATTGATGGAACTCTTGAGGCGCAACGCTATATCCTGTACCGCTTTAGAGATTCCTACTTCAGGATCATCGAAGACAACCTTACGATACTTGAAAATCTTGAAATAAAAGCTCCTGAGCACTATCTCACAGTAACAAAAAAAATTGCGGCCAAACTTGAAAGCTTTTTTCAAGGGACTTTTAAAGAGCAGGACTCAACAAGAGCCCTCAATAATACTCTTCGCAAAAAGCTGGAATCTATCCAAAAGACCATACTCCTTCCCTACCTTGAAAAGCACCGAAAAACGCTTGATGATCTTGATTACGAATGGGATCTTAATCTTCTTAATCCACTCTTGCGTCTTCAAGAAAGCGATGACTTTATTTTACCGCATTTTGCATTCATGAAGCCTTCGCTCTCCCAGCTGCTCAAAAATTGGGACCAAGAGTGGCAGGAAGTTCAAAAGCGTTACCAAGCTTATAAAACGATCTTACCCTTACGCACTCGCCTTTTGCTGGGCGAAACTCCGGACGAATACTTGACACGAGCACGTTTTCGTCTTCCTTTTCAGGCTCAACACGAGGTTCCTGCCCACCACATATCAGAGTTCACTCAGGCAAAAACCTTTGTTCGTCACGTTCTCACAAGCTTTCTTAAAAATCGTCTTGAACAATTACCAAAAGATCAAAAATCAAAATTCACGCAAAATCTCTTGCAAGCTTACAAGCAACACTTGCTCCCTGAACTTCGCACAGAGATAAACCAAAGTATTCAATCTTCTTTCTCACAGGCAAAAACGATCGAAGAGCTTCAAGCACAACTCTTTGATGTGCTTGATCAACTTCAAACAAAAATAGATCACTTTCTCGATACTCAATTCAAAAACGAAAGTGATGCTTTTGAAGACTTTTGCTCCCCTCTTTATAACCATGCCATTAAAAACGAATACTGGTCTATTCGTGCTCCACTCCCCGGGCTTCTGATAGGAGACGCTTTAGCTTCTCGCATGAGACTTCGATTTGGGGATAAGGTCAACCTTATGGTCATCCACAGAAGCCACGATGAAGAAGGCAAACCCCGAATTGGAGCCGAAGAACAAGAATTTCAAATCAATGCTTTTTATCGCTCTGGCATTTTTGAGGATAACCTTCACACCATGTACACAGACTACCACTCTTATGCCCGCTTGCTTGGGGCAAGTACTGCCACCTACGTCTTTGGTGTCAAGCTCAAGGACCATACGCAATATGATGGCAAACCTTATGATTTAAAAAAAGAGTTTGAAGAAACCCTGCTCCAAGCTTCAAAGGAAATGTTCCGTATAGACTCAAAGACGAAAGATACAACTTTATCTTTAGACCCTGCGCTCTTTTCCCAAGGCCTGCCACCTCCCTATAATTCACGAGTTTCGGTTTGGGAGCTTGAGCGGGCAAAATTGCTTAAGGCCGTTGAACGAGAAAAGACAATCCTTACATTACTGCTTACTCTTATCATCGTACTTGCTGGAATTGTGATTTTAATCGTGGTCTATCTCACCGTAATTGAAAAGGTCAAGGATATTGGGATCTTGAAGTCCCTTGGTGCTTCGCCTTGGGGAATTCGCAGTATATTCATGTTTAACGCTCTTTTCATTGGGCTCTTTGGAACGCTGCTTGGCGCCTTTCTCGGCATACTTATTTCCCAAAACCTGAACCCAATCGAAGATTGGGTTGATACAACCTTTGGAGTTCGATTATTTCCACCAGATGTCTATTACCTTACATACATTCCAAGCGTTAAAGGCCTGGAGCTCTTACGCTTAGCGCTTGACATTGCTGCTCCAACAATCATGTGGTCATTTTTCTGCGGTATTGTTCCTGCCATGATTGCTTCTAGTAAAGAAGCTGTTGAGGCCCTTCACTACGAATAGATTGCAACGTACTTATGTTCTTTGCTCAAAACTCTTTTACTTTTTTCCAACAAACTCCCCAGGGAAAGCAAAATGTCACTTCGCGAACAAGACTTTCAACGAGCAACCCACCCCCTTTTCATACAGCGCTTTATAACCGGCGTTTTTCAAGAAAACAGCTGGTTTCTTCGGGATCAGGAAAGCGGTCGAAGTGCTTTAGTTGATCCAGGAGACGCTGTGGATCAAGCGCTCGTAGAAGCAGGGCTGCTTGACGATGACGCCCTTAAGCTTCATGAAATTTTTCTAACCCACGCTCACCTTGATCACGTCTGGGGGTTAAGTGCGCTTAAAAAACGTTGGCCTGAGGCTCGTATCTGGATGCATCACTCTGATCTTGAGCTTCTCAAAGCTTTACCCCAACAAGGAGCTATGGTTGGAATTCCAGCTCATTTAGAAGCCCCACCACTACCTGAAGTCTTCGTAGAGGACAACGAACAATTCAGCTTTGGACAAAGAAGCGTAGAGGTCATTCATACCCCAGGCCATACTGAAGGTGGAGTTTGCTACCTCTTTGACACAGGTGATTGTTTTGTTGGTGATATGATCATTGCCGGCAGTGTTGGACGTACAGATTTACCCGGTGGAAATCCTCAAAAAATGAATGCTTCACTGAAACGCTTAACTCAGCTTCCTCAAGAAACATGGATCTATGGTGGACATGGTCCTGAGAGTATGCTTGGAGATGAACTTCGCACAAACGCCGTACTCCCATCAATTATCCGTGGAGATTACAGCTTTTTCTAAGCTCTGGCTTTTTTTCTAAGAAAATATATTTTCAGAGAAAATACCTCCCCAGCTGCACAAGAAAGTTTATACAAAACCAAAAGCGTGTTATTATCAGCTCCTTATGTTTACAGGCAAACAGGAAAAAAAAGAGCTCGAAGAAAAGCTTCAACTGCTGCAGGAAGAAAACCAGCAGTTGCGGCGCAAGCTCCGCCTTTTAACTGGCAATCAGCCAGGAGGCACGCTATCCATGAATAGCCTGTCCGGCTATCTTTCAAATCAGCGCACAAGTATGGCTGCAAGCATTGGCAGCGGACAAAAATCAATCTCAGGCCTTGATATTGCCTATCTTGTCGTTGACAAAGAACATCGTATTACTCAACTCAATACGAAGATGGCTGAATTCTTAGCTACGGATAAATCTATTGTTTCCAGGAAGCCTAAAATTGAAGATTATGATTACCTTGATTGGGCGCCTCAGGTTTTTACGACACTTCTCAAAGATGCTCTGGAAGCTGGTGATAATGTTCCGTCTGAATTTGAAGCTTCGCGCATTAATGTTAACACTGGAGAAGAAGAACATTTTCATTTTAAAGCTCTTTGGAGCGGTGGGCTAGGCACCCTTACCCTTGAGGATATTACAAAGCTCAAAAAAACACGGGAATTCTTTGAGCGCTTGGTTTCTCCAAGCATCGTTACTCGCCTGCTTGATACTGGCGAAGATCCTTTTATCGTTGAAAAACGAAGCTTAACCGTTCTTTTTGGGGACCTGCGAAGCTTCACAAAATTCTGTGAACTGACTCCTCCTGAAAAAGTTCAACAGGTCTTCAACGAATTCTTTCACCTGTGTATGGAAGCAATCGAGCGCAACGAAGCCACCCTTGATAAATTTGTGGGTGATCAAGTGATGGCCATTTTTTCAGCCCCTATTGATCATCCCGGCCATGCTTACCAGGCCGTTCGCATGGCAGTTGATCTTCAAAGTGCAATGTCTTCAGTGCGTCAGTCCTGGATTGAGCGCGAACTCTTAGCTCCTTCTCTTCTCAATGAATATCCCCATATGCTTAAGCTTGGAGTAGGCATTAACACTGGCGATATGCTGGTTGGTCTTTTTGGAGATGAACGCAGCAGCCAGTATACTGTGCTTGGCCACCACGTTAACCTGGCAGCTCGCTTTTGCAGTAATGCTTCAGGTGGAGAAGTATTAGCAGGCATGCCAACTCTTGAACAGGTTAAAGCATTTTATGCTCAAAACCCTGAAAGTTTTGATGTTGCCATTAAGTTTCGCAGCAAAGGAGAAATCAACGTCAAAGGCATCACTAACCCAATCTCCATTGCAACGCTGGTTTATGAAGGACAAGAAGCTTAGGTTTTCACAGGCTCGAAGGGAAGAGAACAAAGTACTGGAATTCAAAGATCCGCACAAGATTCTCTGCCCATCTCAAAAGAATAAAACGTCCTATAGTGCTTAAGTTTTAACTTTCAATTCCAACTATCGCTTTCATCGCAGCTACTCACATCTTCCAAACGATCTCTAATTCAAGATTTCGTCAAGATGACAACTCATCTATATAAAGTAAATATACATAAATAAAAATTATAAAAATCCTGAAATTTTTGATCAGCAAGCGCCAGCATGGCGACTGCATGGTATATCAGAGTATCTGATAACGACTGTCATTTGAGATCATGAAACTGAGGAACAGGCTGTGGCAAGGAATAACAATCTCGAAAACCTTCTCCCAAACCTTCTTAAAGGGGATCAGCAAGCCTTCAGGAAACTTGTTGATGTTCTTGCCACTTCTCTTTACAGCTACGCTTATAGCATCGTTCATGAAAAAGACATGGCTCAGGATGTCGTTCAGGAAACCTTCCTCAATCTGCACAAAGCTTTTCGTCATGGTAAAAAAATAGATTCTCTACAAACCTTCTCTTTTCATGTTGCGACACGCCGCGCTTATGACGCCTTGAAATCAAGAAAAAATAGACATATGAGAGAACAATACGCTGCACAATCTTTTCAAACTTTTGAGCATTCGAATAATCCCTCGCTTCATGCCCAGGCTTGCGAAGCCTGGGAACTCGTAAAAAGTTTACCGAGTGATATACGTGATGTCATTAACTTGCGTTTTGCCCATGGTTTGACCTCCTCAGAGATTTCTCAAACCCTCTCTATTCCTGCAAGCACTGTTCGCCGCAAACAAAAAGAAGGTCTAGAACAACTAGCACAAAAGTTTGCAACACTTGGACTGCCTGGCCTGGCACAAGGGTTTCAAATCAAAGATCTGCTGAGCACTGAAGGAGTTCAGCCTCTTGTCAATATACCGAATAATCTTACACAAAACATCATGACTCAAGTAAATAGTGCCATTGGCGCCACTTCAATATTAGCCTTAGGAGGATTTATTATGGCAAAAAAAATAGCTTTGGCTGCAACAATAATCCTGGCATTACTATGTATTGTCATAGTTTTCAATTATGACTTCTCTGGAATACATAAAGAGAAAGAAAACACTGAACAGATTGCGGCAAAGAAAGGTATTGATTCTCCTCAACCACAAAAACAGGTGAAAGATCAAAAGAAGGAGAATACAACTGTTCCTAACCAAATACCTTCTGAAGAACCCTCCTCGGTTACAAAACCATCCTCTCTCCAAGAAAAACCTTCTGAACCTACTCCTTCTGAAAGCATAACAGCACCTGCTCTTTCTACGATTACAGTTCACGTTCTTGTTGAAACTGAAACTCCTTTACCGAATGTCAGGGTTGAACTTTTGCGTGAATTGAAAGCAAGCCAAACTCAAGAGTTAGAACTCATTGAACGTCTCTATACTGACCATAATGGAAACGCTATTTTTAAGAACGTTCCTCCAAATAAAGACTTTGTTGTAAAAGCTGTGGACAAAACTTCTGACACCGAGAAAGTCGTATACACAAGTCAGCAAGTTGTAGTTCAAACACGTGCAAATGAAAACACCGATTGCACTATAGAAGTAATGGCTACAAAACAGAACCCCTGGATCACAGGTCGTTTTATAAATGAAAACGGGAAACCGTGTGCAGGAGCAAGTTTTAGAATTCACAACTATATTACGGATTCATCCTCATCCCCACCGCTGGGAGACCGCAATGCCAATAACAATGGGGAGTTCTCGTTCTATGTTCGCCGAGAAAAAGCATTGAAAGTTAAAATCGATGCTCTATGGAAAAAAGAAAATCAGCCTTTCTCTGCTTCTGGAAGCTTCTTTGTGACACTCGATGGTTCAGAATTTTATGATCTTGGAGATCTTCAACTGACAGGACAAAGCCTTAATATTCAGGGTTCTATCCAAATCGGCGATACTCCCTGGAGCAACGTTCCTTATACCCTGGGAGTTCGCATCAGTGAAGGAGAGGGATATAGCTACGATTATGATTATGGAAACTATAGTGATGAAAATGGAAGATTCAGAGAAACGATCGACCTTAGCGAGGCTACTATTCTTGAGAGGGTCTTTGAGGTAACGCTTAGTATCCGTGATTTCACAGGCTCTCATCGAAACTTTAATCTTACGGATTGGTTAAAGCAGAAAGACAAGCCCATCCTGATTCACTTCAAACCAGAAGATGTGTCGATACTCTCTCTTGACATAGATGGTGGCGGACAGATCTATATCCAAAGGAGTGATGAACCTGATATCAGCGAGTACAATGCGATTACAAGAAGAATCAAAACCTCCCCCAGTATGGCTACCATAAAAAATGGAAAAATTTCTATACCCGTCTTTCCAGGAGAGTATCGATTCCAGGTTCTTTCAAAGGATAGCTTATCAAAAGTTGAAACGATTCTACTTTTCGGAGGTGAAAGAAAGACTCTTTCTCCAAACCTGGAACTCGCAGTAAAACTCTCTTTAGATCAAAAAAAGGACGGCTTTTTTGAGGCTTGGATTACCCCAGAAGAAGGAAGTCAAAATCATGGTCTAATAGGCTATAAAAAATTCCTGCTTCGAGGAGCAGGAATTTCTGATCAACAATGGGTCATTCTCCCCTATCAGAAATATACAATTACGGTTAAGACACTGATGACTGGTGAGGATCATTTTAATGGTCGCCAGGAAGAGACAAAAACATATGAAGTTGGACCTTTCGCTCCAGGCGAAGAAGTTCTCATACCAATTCTTGATGAAAATAAATAATAGAATCTGCCCTCTATGATCTTTATAGTTTTAAAGCTCTTATCTACTTTTTGAGAGCTTCTCCGTTTCAGAATAATTAAAGAGTTTTGCAACCACCCAGATATTTCTGGTTGAGTTCATAACCCATTATACAAAAAATACTTACAGCTTAAAATCGAGGCTTGAAAAACACCTGAGTGTGGTTGCAAAATTGGGCTAAAAGACCCTCGACAAACACTAGGGCTTTTCCGTTCCAGTGCAGCTTGGGGGCTGCACCTCTCACTCCAAAGGGTTGCAAAATTGGGCTAGTTTTAGTGCTATGCTTAGAGGCTTAATGAATGCGAGGCAAGAGCGGAAGCTCTTCAACAATTAAGGCCTCTCGCTTGGAAAGCACTATCAAGCGCTCATATGCCTGCTCTCCAAACTCCTGAAAAGCGAAATCAAAGAAAAGCTTAGCATGCCCCGCTTCAGAAAGCTCAAAGCGACCAAAGCGTTCAGCTTCTTCAGGGTTTTCCCGCCTTTGAAACTCTTGCTTAAGCAATCGAAAACGCTCACAACTGCGAGCCTCAACTAAGGCTGAAACAAGGAGTCTGTCAAGCTTACGCTCTGGGGCAGGCTGACGAATTTCCTGCATAAGCGCCTTAACATAAGGATCCCCACGATCATAACCAAGCTTAAGCCCACGCCTTTGGAGAAGCTGATAGATCTCTTCAAAATGAAAGAGCTCTTCCTTTGCCAACGCGCAAAGCGCTGACACCAAGGAAACATCATCAGGATAGTCGTTGATCAAAGCAAGCGCCTGAGAGCTTGCCTTTTTTTCACAATGAGCATGATCACAAAGCGTTTGCTCAAAGCCATCTACCGCGATCTCTGCCCAACGGTCATCGCTTTTTGAGCTTAAGAAATCTGAATAATGGCTTGGGCACTTAAAAGCCTTACGTGATGCTAGACTCATAGCTTTAAGCCTCTACCAAAGTTCAAGAAAACTTTATTTCGTTTAAAGTCGCTAAATATTTAAGCTGCTTCGGATACGTGCTTCAAGCTGATCGACTGCTATACGGGTTTGCTCCATAGAGTCCCGCTCCCGTAGTGTTACACTGCCATCTTCAAGCGACTGAAAATCAACGGTAACACAAAAAGGGGTTCCGATTTCATCTTGTCTGCGATAAAGCTTCCCGATAGCACCGGTATCATCATAAAGGACTCTGAAATCATGCTTACTTAACATAGCCTTAATTTCATGGGCTTTTGTAACAAGTTCTGAAGCATTTCGCTTTAAAGGAAAGATTGCAACTTTGATTGGAGCGAGGCGAGCATCAAGCTTCAATACCCGACGATAGTACTGATCAACCAAACGTTCATAAAGGTTGCGCAGCTTTTTGCCTAAAACAATAGCATCTGCGCCCTTCAGGCTTAAGAGCGAGGCGATAGCTGGAAAAGCTTTTGGACCACCATCCAAAATTTCAGCAGCTTTATTGAAAAGCCTTTGTTTTAGGTCTTCTGCCAACTCTTTGTTTTTTTCAACAGATTTTGAAAACGCCTTGAGCTGGTCAGATACTTGAGACTCTTGAGCTTCTGGAATATCTTTAATCTGTTCGACGTTATAAGCTTCACAAAGAAAAGCTAAAGTTGCTCGATCAGCCCCAGCTGAAGGCTCGATCACATAAGGAATAAAGCGCTCCCTGCTTTCAGGATCAAAATAGCTGAGCTCATCAAGAGAGTGAGCATTTTTTTCCAAACCATGTTTGGCTTGAACTGGCTGGACAAGTTCGCTGCTCTTACTGTGCATAGCAAGATCAAAATCCGTACGATTTGCAATCCCCTCAAGCTCAGAAAATCCCAATGAGCCTGGAAACTTGTACTCAAGATCGACACACGCTTTAGCATAATGTGCAAGCTCTTCTGACCCTTGTTCCCGCTTGTTTAAACGCTCAGCAGCAATACCATAATCAAGATACCAGTTATAGCGAGTATCGACCCAAGATCGATGGGCTTCTTCATCTTCCCCTGGTTTAACAAAGTACTCAATTTCCATCTGTTCAAATTCGCGCGTCCGGAAGGTGAAGTTTCCTGGAGTTACTTCGTTACGAAAGCTTTTGCCAATTTGAGCAATCCCAAAAGGCAGTTTATGGCGCATGGTATCCAGAATGTGTTTGAAATTAACAAATATGCCCTGAGCCGTTTCTGGACGTAAATAGGCCTTGTGCTCTTCACTCTTAATTGGACCAACAAAGGTTTCGAACATCAGATTAAAGGGACGCGGTTCTGTCCACTCTCCTGGTTCATTGGTCGTTGGATCAACTATTTTTGCCTGATTAAGAGCCAGGCTTCCAAACTCTGGAAAATCACAGCAAAAGCTTGAAACAATTCCTTCAAAACGCTCACCCTTGAACTCGGCTTCTTCAGGTAAAGCTGCGCTTTGTAATTTCAAAGCGAGCTCACAAACCTCTTCTTGCTCTTGTTCAGAAAGGTCGCTCCCTTTTAGAAAAGCAAGTAATGAAAGAAAGCTTGAACTTTTGCTGCCGGAAAAATCATTTGAAGAAGTAAGACGCAGCAGCTCTGAAAGCAACTGCCTCAAAGTTTCAAGACTCTGGGAACGTAAAAGATGGTCAAGACGATAACGATGTTTACTGACCCTGTTATCAACCAAAGGATCATTGAACGTTGCCTCGTGCCCAGAGTAATGCCATACCTTAGGATTCATGATCAAGGCTGCATCAAGCCCCTCCATATCATCCCGACGGTAAACGACATCTCTCCACCACGCTCGTTTAAGATTATTTTTAAGTTCAATCCCAAGAGGTCCATAATCCCACGAATTAGCAAGCCCACCATAAATCGCTGAGCCTGGGAAAATAAAGCCTCGGCGTTTACACAAAGAAACTACGTCTTCAAGAGATTCTGCAGGCATCAGACCTTATCCGTCATTAGGGAATTACACGACAACAGGAAAAACACTTCTCCAGCAAATTCGGAGACATAAAGAGCAAGCGAAATCCTTAAAGCATGAAATCATTGAGAACTTACTTCTTCTTTTTTGTTTCAGTTTTGGCTTTTGCTTTCGATGATGATCGAGAATCTTCTGTCTTCGTGTACTCACCACGCTTATGCTCCGGTGGCAGGATTACATCATCAATCAAACCATATTGAACTGCTTCATGACTTGAAAGGTAATAATCTCGATCACTATCCTTAATGACTTGCTTAAGATTTCGGTTGCTGTGCTGAGCCAGGATTTCACTGAGACGCTGCTTGAGATAAAGGGTTTCCTTGGTTTGAATACTGATATCTATAGCAGTACCACCTGCACCACCCCAAGGCTGATGAATCATAATCCGGCTGTTTGGTAAAGCATAACGCTTCTTGGCAGTACCCGCCGCCAAAAGCACAGCACCCATGCTCGCAGCCATGCCAATACAGTAGGTAGAGACATCGCACTGAACAAACTGCATGGTATCATAAATAGCCAAACCAGCATAAACATCACCACCCGGAGAGTTAATATAAACCTGAATGTCCTGGTTTTTATTCTCTTTTTGCAAAAAGAGCATTTGGGCCATAACTGCATTGGCCATATGATTTGTAACTGTCCCCTGAATAAAGACAATACGATCTTCCAGCAAACGAGAGTAAATGTCATAACTACGCTCTCCCCGGCTTGTTTTTTCAATGACATAGGGGACGGGGTAATAATCGGCATTAGGCATAGGGTTTTCTACCTTCTTTTTTTGAGTTCATAAGACCTTAAAACCTCTTTATGATTGATCACGTATCGGATTTTTCAGATTCTGTACTTTCCTTTGCTGCCTGCTCTGCTTCAGGCTTTAAAAGCTTTGCCTTTTGACGCAAGAGCGTTTTTGTCTTACTCGCTTTAAGCTCCCAGCGTATTTGAGGCAGCATATGATTTTTTTCAAGCTGGGTAAAGAGTTCTTCTGGACTCACATTTCGCATTTGAGCCAGCATCGCGATATGGCGAGAAAGCTCATCTTCAACAACAAAGATACGCTCTTTCTTTGCAATCGCATCAATCACAAAATCCATACGAATTTTACTCTCGATCGTAGCAGGCAACTCTTGGCGACGTTTTTCAATAAACTCTTCAATTGCTTTATCGTCAAGCCCTTCTTGATACTTACGAAAAGCCTCACGCTGTAAAACAGTTGAAAGCTGACGTTCAGCCATTTTTTCCGGAATTTCAAGTTTCACTTCAGAAACCACACGCTCCAGCAATTGGTTTTCAATATCCTGTTCCTGCTGATGGTGCTTCTCCTGCAAGATCACATCCCGGGCATGCTCGCGAAGATCTTCAAGGGATTCAAAATCAAGTTTCTTTAAAAGTGCTTCGTCAAGTTCAGGCAACTCTGGCCTGCGAATTTCTTGAACATGAATCTTAAGGGTAGCCTTCTTTCCAGCATAAGCCTGCTTCGGGAAATCATCTGGCAATGTAACCTCAAAACTTTTCTCGCTTTTTTCCTGGGCTTCTAAACCAAGAAATGCTTCTTCAGCTTCTGGGATACTGATTCCAAGAATGGTCTTAGTTCCAATTTCAAGATTGGCCTGATCCCTGCTCGCAACTTCCTCATCGTCAACGAAAAGCACAAATCGAGCAAAAAGTAAATCTCCTTTTTGACTCTTCTCATCCGCTTTTAATTCGTGGAGCTGGCCTTGTGAGAACTGAACATTGCGCACAAAAGCATCAACTTCTTCCTCGTTTACGCTTGGTTCCTTAAGTTCAATTTCAAGCCCTTTATACGTTGGAAGTTCAAACTCAGGACGCACTTCAACGGTTAAGCTGAAAGCCAGCGTTTTATCTTTTTCGATCTCTGGAAGTTCACCTTCAAATTCGGGTTGAGAAATGAGATCAATATCATGCTCACGAATCGCTTCCTGGAGTGCGTCATCGACAAGCTCCTTGCGAACATCTTCAAGCACATAGTTGCCATACTTTTTCTCAAGCACCTGCTTAGGAGCCTTACCTTTGCGAAAACCTGGCAGCTGCACCTGGCGGTTTAACTGGCGATAGTTTTCCGAGACCTTCGTTTGAATCATATTTGAAGGAATCTCAATAGAGATTTTCTTAAGACAGCTTCCTTTGTCTTCTACAGAGATATTCATACTCTTGCTTCCTTACGTTATCTTTCCCTTGGGGGTATTTATTAAACAAGTAAAAAAACTTTAGAAAGTTCCGGCCCTAGAGGTTTGAAGGGAACAAACCCAAGTGCCCTCATAATCTATAAATAAGATTGCTCACTATGCCTTAGGTATACTCAGAAGTCCAGACGAGAAGTATAAAGAAGAACAAGAAAGCTTGAGATTTTTTATCCTCGGAAAAGAGGCATGAAATAATTTCCAAAGAAGTTTTGCCTTAAGAAAAGAGAGGCTTATACTCTCAAATGAAGGAAAAAGAAATTTCATGAACTTCTCAAAATCTTGAATGAACTTAAAAGTTGGCCCATCCCAGAAATAACGCTCTCAAGCTAAAAGGGCAGAGTACATTATGGAAGCACGTTTTACCAACCTGATCATTTATGGAGGCATCTTGCTGGTTGTTGCTGTAGGAGCAGCGCTGGCAGGGACTCTTTTTGGTCCAAAGAAAAAAGGGATTACGAAAAGCAGTCCCTACGAATGTGGTTCCCCTTTGCTGCAAGCAACTCGCTCCCGTTTCGACGTACGCTTCTTTATGCTGGCGCTGGTTTTTATTCTCTTTGATATTGAAACCGTCCTCTTATTGCCCTACGTTATTCAGCATCACGACTGGCTTCAGCTTGCTCTTCAATACAAAGAAGAAGTCCAGCAAAGTGGCAGCTTGATCGAACGAGAATTTGCGCTGGAACGCTATGAATATTTCAAAGGAAACTTCATCTCAGGCTTAATTATTATGGGAGTATTCTTCCTTGGGTTGGTTGAATCTTTGCTCTACGCCTGGAAAAAAGGTGCGCTTGACTGGAAATAACTGCTAGGCTATATCAGCCTTTTTAAGGGCTGATGGCGAAGTAAAAATTAAGGATACTTATGGGACTTGAAGAACAATTAAGTGGTGATGGTTTTTTTACCACCAAAGTCAACGAGCTTATTGGCTGGGCTCGCAGCAACAGTTTATGGCCCTATCCTTTTGGAACTGCCTGCTGCGCTATTGAATTAATGGCAACTCTTTCAAGCCGTTACGACCTTGCTCGTTTTGGATCAGAGGTTATTCGATTCTCTCCACGCCAAAGTGACCTTTTAATTGTCTCTGGCCGTATTTCCCTTAAAATGATGCCTGTTCTTCTGCAGATTTACAGTCAGATGCCCGAACCAAAATGGGTGATCACCATGGGTGCCTGCTGCAGTTCTGGTGGAGTTTTCAATACCTACCCCCAAATTCAGGGCGTTGATCAATTCTTACCAGTAGATGTTTATATCCCAGGCTGTCCACCACGGCCAGAATCTGTTATTGATGCTTTAGTCACAATTCAAGAAAAAATTCGGCGAGGAGAACCATCAAAACATAAGGCCGCTCCTTCCTCGGAAAACTCTGTGCTGGCTCATTCTGAAGCCTGAGACAGAGCCTCTAACAGAAAAAGAGCTCCCTTAATTTTCTACTCTTACTACTCTTTACTATAAACAGCAAACTCCTGCGAAATCTTTCAGTCATAGAAGTGCTGAAAATAAAATTGTCCTTTATGGGTTCATACTACTATAAACAAAAAGCTTCTATAAAAAACCAAAAGGCTTTAACCTTTGTCTTCTCAAACACTCAAGGTAAGACAAAAAATTAAAAGTACAGAAGAGTGAGTACAATATGGGATTCAAGTGTGGCATCGTCGGGCTTCCAAACGTTGGGAAATCAACAATCTTTAATGCTTTGACCCATACCCAAAACGCTCAGGCAGCAAACTTTCCCTTTTGCACCATTGAGCCCAATGTTGGCATAGTGGCGGTTCACGATGAACGGGTTCAAAAGCTCGCAGAACTTGTAGAACCAAAGGAAACAATCTTTGCTTCGATGCGCTTTGTTGATATCGCAGGTCTTGTGAAAGGAGCCTCTAAGGGCGAAGGACTTGGAAACGCCTTCTTATCCAATATCCGAGAAGTTGATGCCATTGCCCATGTCGTCCGTTGTTTTGATGATGATGACGTGGTGCACGTCGAAGGTGGTGTTGATCCTCAAAGAGATATTGAAACTATTGAAGCCGAGCTTATTTTAAAAGATCTTGATAGTCTTGAAAAAGCTTCTGCAAAAGAGGAAAAGCTTGCTCGTTCAGGGGAGAAATCAGCTCGCACGCGCCTGGCTCTTTACCAGGAATGGCATAAAATTTTAGACGAAGGCAAGCCCTTACGCCTCCATCTTCCAGAGGAAGAAGAAGCAATAAAAATTCTTAAGGATTTGTGCTTACTTACGACAAAGCCTTTAATGTACGTGGCTAACGTGGCAGAAGATGGCTTAGGTAAAGAAAACCCCTACCTTGATACTGTTAAAGCCATTGCTCAAGAACAAAACGTTCAACTCGTTACGATCTCTGGCAAACTTGAAGCAGAAATTGCTCAACTTGAAGAGGAAGAGCAACGAGCCTTTCTTGACGAGCTTGGCATGACTGAACCCAGTTTGAATCGCATGATTCAAGCCGGCTACAGCTTGCTTGGTCTTATCACCTACTTTACAGCCGGTCCCAAAGAAGTTCGCGCCTGGACGGTGCGCAAAGGTTCCAGCGCACCCCAAGCCGCAGGCGTCATCCACAGCGATTTTGAACGAGGTTTCATTCGAGCAGAAACTATCAGCTACCAGGACTATATCGAACATAACGGTCAAAACGGGGCTAAGGAAGCTGGAAAACTACGGCTCGAAGGAAAAGATTATATCGTCGTTGATGGTGATATCATGCATTTTCGCTTTAGTGTTTAGGCCTTTGCGTTTAGGCCTTTGTTTAGGCTTTTGCGCTTAAAACTTTGTCTTTAAGCCTTTGTTAAAGTCTTTATCGTGCTCTGGAATAAAGCACTTACCAGAATTCCTCGCTCTTTTATTCACCCTTCATACTCTGAGCAAGGGCCTTCAAACGGCTGATTTCTGCCTTGAGCACTTCGATGGGCAGATTATCCGGATCAATATTTTCAAGGGCCTGAATAAGCTGATTTTCTGTTGGGCTGAAAAGCATTAACTGAACCAGTTTGGAACGTTTTACCTGAGAAGCTTGGCCTCCTGCCCCCCCCTGGAATTGAGCGGTCTCTTTTTCAAGCCCTTTGAGAATTTGCTTTGAGCGACGAATGACATCTAAAGGTAAACCAGCGAGACGAGCAACCTGAATACCATAGCTCCGATCAGCGGCTCCCCCCACAATCTTGTGAAGAAAAATAATCTCATCCCCCCACTCTCGCACTGAAACGTTCAGGTTTTGAACAGTGGAAATTTGTTTCGCTAAGTGAGTAAGCTCATGATAATGAGTCGCAAAAAGCGTCCTGGCCTTAAGATTCTGAGCAAGATATTCCGTAATGGCCCAGGCAATAGAAACTCCATCAAACGTTGATGTCCCGCGACCAACCTCATCAAGCACAATTAAACTTTGCTCCGTTGCATTATTAAGAATGTTGGCTGTTTCAATCATCTCTACCATAAAAGTAGAATTACCCTTTTGAATCTCATCGGCTGAGCCAATACGCGTAAAGATTGTATCAACAACTCCTAAACGCAAAGAATCTGCTGGGACAAAACTCCCTGCTTGTGCCATCAAAGTCAAAAGTGCCACCATTCGAATATACGTTGATTTACCGGCCATATTCGGACCAGTAATCAAAGCCATGGTACTATCCTGGTTAAGGGCACAAGCATTAGGAACCACCTGGGTGTCCCTTAGGGTTTGCTCTAAAACCGGGTGGCGTCCTTCTTCCAGCAAAAGCTGATTGCTCTCTACAAATTCTGGCTGAACATACCCACGGGAAGAAGCAAGCTCAGCAAAATTACCAAGCACATCAAGCAAAGCAAGCTGATGAGCTGTTGCACTTATACGAGCAGCATAACGAGAAAGTTCTTCCCGAATTTCAAGAAAGAGTCGTTGCTCTAAGGCAATTGCCTGACCTTCAGCGTTTAAGACTTTGGCCTCAATTTCCTTCAACTCCGGAGTAATATAACGCTCAGCATTTTTAAGCGTCTGCTTACGAATCCAATGGGCAGGGGCTTTATCCTTATGAACATTCGTAATCTCCAGGTAATAACCAAAAACACTGTTGTACCCAACCTTTAAAGATGGAATATCACTCTCTTCAGCTTCTTTCTGTTGAAAACGGGCAATATACTGGCGGCCTTCCCTTTGCATGCTTCGAAACTCGTCAAGCTCTGGATGAAAGCCATCCCTGATAATGCCTCCTTCTTTCAACACATTTGAGGGCTCGCTATCAAACGCCTTTGCTATAAGCTCGCTGGCCTCCTCAACGGGATCAAGCCTTTCAGCAATCTGGTTGAGAAGCCTGGATTCAACACCACTCAATGCATTGGCTAATAATGGGACATAGCGCAAGGATTCCATCAACGCTATCAAGTCGCGGGGCATGGCTCGTAAACAGCCTAAACGCCCGGCAAGACGTTCAAGATCGCCAAACTTCTCAAGCTCAGCAATCATAAGTTCACGACGCTTCTTGACATGATAAAGCTCTGCAACTGCTTCCTGACGGAGAAGAATCTGATCATATTCTTTCAAAGGAGCCAAGAGCCAGCTCCGTAATAAACGAGAGCCCATGCTTGTTGAGCATTTGTTAAGAACGCCAAAAAGAGTATGCTTACGATCTTTCGAACGCATTGTTTCCACGATTTCAAGGGCATTCACGGTAGCAGCATCAAGCGCAATCGTTTCACTGAGCTGATAAACCCTGAGCTTTGAAATATGGGTAAGCTCACTCTTCTGCTGCTCTTTTAAATAAGCAAGTAAAGCACCAGCAGCAGCCACTTCCAAACTTTCCTCTTGTGAGATGCCAAAGCCTGCCAAGCTTGAAACGCCAAAATGCTTTTGAAGTGTTTTTCTTGATTCACGCTGACTAAAAGTCCAATCAGGAAAAAGTGAATAGGGAATATCATAACGCTGTTTTAAAATCGAAAATTTTTGAGCATTCTCTTCCTGAAAAATATCAGGAATAACAATCTCTGCAGGATCAATCCGCGCGAGTAAAATTGGAATCTCTTTTTCTTGAATATTCGCAAGTTCAAAACTTCCCGTTGTAAGCTCAACCCAGGCAAAACCGTAACCATCCTTGCCTGGAAGCATCGCTGCAATATGGTTTGCTTGATGGGGATCAAGTAAAGATTCTTCTAGAATTGTACCAGGAGTTATCACCCTTACGACTTCGCGTTTGACAACACCTTTCGCATGCTTTGGGTCCTCTGTCTGATCGCAAAGCACCACTCGATGTCCGAAAGAAACGAGCTTTGGCAGATAACCATCAAGAGCTTTAATCGGAAAACCCGCTAAAGGAATAGGTTCGGGACCATCCTTACCCCGGGTTGTAAGCGTGATATTAAGAGTGCTTGCGAGCTCAATGGCATCCTGATAAAAGGTTTCGTAAAAATCGCCCATCTGAAAAAGCAAAAGCGCATCAGGATGCTTCTCTTTGACCTGATGGTACTGACGCATGGCAGGTGTAAGCTTCTTTTCCTGGCCCCTGTCTTGACCAGAAGAAACTTTGTCTTTCACTGGCTGACCTGTTTTTTTATGGTTTTTTTTATCACTCATCTATACGTACTCGACAGATCGGCAGCTTGCTTATTTCAAGATGCGGCAAAGCATTGTGCTGCTCGTAATGTTGAAACCCTTTTATCCTGAGCATACTGAAGAACGTTCAAAGTGGTACTATAAATTCTGTCAGTGATCTGCTCTTCTATTCTCTTTCTCAAAAGAGCACTCTTCTTTGAAGTCCTTTTCTCTTTTTGATTTTTTGGCTGATCAAGCATGGTAACACCAGCAATTAAAGCACCGGCACTGGAGATATAATCCGGAACATAAATAATCTTATGGCGTTTGAGAGCACGGGCTGTCTCTTCCCCCTCTGCAAGTAAATTATTAGCACTTCCAACTAACACCTGACATTTTAAGTGCGGCACACCTGCTTGTTGAATAACCCCTCCTAATGCACAGGGAGCAAGAACATCACACTCTTGCTTTATAATATCCTGGGCTGAAACAATTTGAGCTCCAAAGTCTCTTGCTGCAATTTTACAGCGCTTCTCTACGTGATCGGCAACAATCAACTTTGCTCCCGCCTCAGCAAGTAGGCTGACAAGCCTCATCCCCACCTTGCCAAGTCCCTGAACCCCAACCCGTATTTCCTTTAAATCATCACTGCCATAACGAAAGGAAAGAGCTGAACGGAGAGCAGCAAAAACGCCATGGGCCGTATATCCTCCAAAATCGAGCTTATGAGAAACATGCACTGTTTCTTCTGCAATAATACCAAGGTCGTGCTCATCAATACCAACATCGCTGCCACTATGGTATAAGCCCCCAAGCGCATCAATAGCGCGCCCAAGAGCCCGCAAAGCTTGCTTCCGTTTTAACTTCGGGTGCTTGATCATAACTGTTTTGGCCCCACCACATGCAAGTCCAGCAAGCTTAGCCTTAAGCGCCATGGCCTGGGCAAGTTTACAAGCCTCTCGCAAAGCAGCTTCTTCAGAATCATAGGGCAAACAACGAATTCCCCCAACCGAGCGACCAGCTTCAATACCGTCAAAAGCAATAAAAGCTCGAAGTCCCGATTTTTTGTCATAGAGTGTATGCAGAGTCTGACCTGGATAATCATTGAGTATTTGGAATGTTTCCATGAGAATGCTTTCTTTAAAACACCAACAGGATCCTTCAACAATAAGCGAAGCTCAAGTCTTAGCAAAAAGTAAAAGACGAAAAAGTAAAAAACTTGTTTCATACCCTTGTTTGGGAAAATATGCTTAAGCAAAGCTGTGTTCCTGAAATTGAAGTTTAAGAATCTCAGCTTAAGACAGGAGTCTTGATGCTGATGCAAAAGAGCTTCAATACAGAAAGATTTAAAAAACAAAAAGATTAAAAAACAGAGATTAAAAGGCTTATTATGTTTTCTGAAACACTTGCAACTATAGGCTCGCTCTTCGAAGGGTATGAAACGTTCTGGCCTCTACTCTGGTTGATTATTGCAGCAGGGGTTTGCATCACTCTTGAACTGAGTTCTAAAAATTCAGAAAGCATTAATCCTAACAGCTCTGAAAAAAAATCACTTTCTGGCTATTCTCTGGTACTCTTCTACGTTGCACTTGGCGGAATTCTTCTGGCTGGAATTTCTCTCCTTTCCTATTGGGGAGAAGCAAACCTACCTCAAACGGTTTTGTTTGGAGCTCTTAAGGTTGACCGTCTTGGCCTTTTACTTTGTGGAATTATCTGCATTGGCACAGCTTTATGCGTTATCACCTCTTTAGAAACGATTCACAAGCGAGATGTGGGCTGGGGAGATTATTTAGCCTTGGTCCTGGTTGCAGCTTCGGGCATGATGCTGCTTGTGCTTGCAAACGACCTGATCATGCTTTTCTTATCAATTGAGCTCATGAGTCTTGCGATTTATGTTCTCGTAGGCACAAAGCGCGAACACGCGACATCCATTGAAGCTGCCATGAAATATCTTGTCATGGGAGCTTTTGCCTCTGGTTTTCTGCTCTTTGGTTTAGCCCTTTTGTATGGCATCAGTGGCGAAATTGAAATTTCTGCTGTGATTGAAAAGCTTGGGATTCTAGCTCAAACCAGTACTCAAGAAGGCGCTGGCAGCATCTTTCCTCTTTTCCTGCTTGCACTGGGTTTTATTATGATTGGCCTGGTTTTCAAAGTAGGAGCTGTTCCCTTTCACCAGTGGGTTCCAGATGTTTATACGGGTGCTCCAACGCCGATTACGGGCTTCATGGCCGTTGCTGTCAAAACAGCGGCTTTCGGAGTTCTGTTGCGCTTTGCTGGCATCTTCTTTCCTGATAATGTCCAGTCTAGCCTCTTGAGTGACAACACCACACTCCTGTGGCTGATTGCTTTTGCAACGATGCTTTTGGGCAACTGGGTTGCACTCACCCAAGATAACGTCAAACGCATGCTGGCTTATTCAAGCATTGCTCACTCGGGGTATTTACTTATGGGATTTGTAGCCAGTGCTGGCTCATCTCAAGGTGTTGGCGCTATTGTCTTTTATCTGATTGTTTATACTTTTGGAACAGCTGGGGCCTTTGCAGTCCTTAACTACTGCGAAGAAAAAGGCATGATAGGAGAAGAACTCCAGAGCTTACGAGGGCTTTCCCACAAGCACCCAGGAGCAGCTCTGGCTCTAGCACTTTTCATGTTCTCTTCGGCAGGAATTCCATTAACTGGCGGCTTTATCGGCAAATATTACCTCTTTCAAACGACAATTGAAGCTGGCTTTTACTGGTTGGCTTTATCCGGCGTTTTCGCAAGCATGATCGGGGCATTTTACTACTTACGGGTTGTTGTCTTCACCTATATTAAATCACCGGAAGAGACCGAAACACCACTTGGAAAGGATGAGAACCCCTGGGCCCTCAAATTCGTTCTTGGAGCTTCGAGCCTTGCGATTATAGCTCTTGGAATCTTTCCTTCTGGTTTGCTGCAACAATCCTCAAAAGCTTCTCTGAAACCTTCAAGCTCAAGCCTCTCATTAATCGAAAACGATTCCCAAAAAGTTATGACACCTCAAAACAGCTCTCTTGAAAAATCCCTTACTCAACGATCTCAAGAAAAAAGAGACCAAAGCTCATAAAAACCCTGGCCAGATTTTCCTGACAGCGCCTCCCGTTCTCAATCCAAACGTAAACGTGGTTTTCCAGCAAAGAATAAGCCTTGCCTCGCAAGGCTTTCATCAGCATGGGTATAAAAGAAGACTAAAGCATAAAGTGCTTTGATGCTCTAGGCCAGAGTATCTATGATTTGTTCGCTTGCAGAACTCTCACGGGCACGATCAATCGCATCCGCTTCTGCTTTTTCTGCAGCGTTTTCTCTCAAGATCGCTTCCTGACGAGCACTAGAAATTTGAGATGACTCTGTCTGTGAAACTCCTCGAGTAGCTTCAATTGGCATCGTTCTCTACCTTGAGTTATAGTCCTTGTATTATGATATATTATGACCAACACCGCATTAAGATACATCAAGTATAACAACATCTTTATCCAGGAGCAAAACATCGCACACTTCAGCTCACAATATTTAAAATAGCTGCGCACTCCCAGGAAGTTTTTAGAGCCATGAGATGCTATATTTTTATTGCATAAGCACTTTGTTTAAAACAAGATAAGGAAAATCATCATTTTCTTTATCAAAAATTTATAACACACAAGTTTGCAATAAGATTTTCACAGGGAAATAGCATGCAGCATCCACCACGCGATCGTTGGGCAACTCGTACGGCTTTTATTCTCGCTGCGATTGGGAGCGCTGTTGGTCTTGGCAATATCTGGCGCTTTCCGCACGTAGCTTTTGGAGCTGGCGGGGGAGCTTTCTTAATCCCCTACTTCATTGCCTTACTCACAGCTGGGATTCCTCTTTTGATGCTGGAGTATGGGCTTGGGCATAGAATGCAGGCAGCAAGCCCTGCGGCGATGGCACGGGTCAGCCGTAAATTCGAATTCTCTGGCTGGTGGGCTGCGGCTGGTGGGCTCCTGATCACGTTTTACTATACCATTATTATGGCCTGGGTTTGCTTTTATATTGTTGAGCTTTTGGGAAGTCTCGGCGGAGATAGTTTACCCTGGCAAAAAGGGCAAGCTGAAAGTTACCTTTTCAGCAGCGTGATAACTGGAGACGAAAATATTCGACATGAAGCCGGTCTTTTCAGCCCTATAAACTGGAAAGCTATCATTTTCAATGGGCTTGTCTGGGGGTTTATCTACTTCGCCATTCGCAAGGGAGTGCATTCCGTTGGTAAAGTTGTTTGGGTTACTGTACTCTTGCCTTATGTCTTGCTTTTCGTACTTTTCTTTACTTCCATTAACTTAGACGGTGCTTCTGCTGGCATGAGTTATTACCTCTCACCGGATTGGTCTAAGATGGATAGTCCTGGTGAAATTTTAAAAGTTGCTTCTGCAGCTTATGGCCAAATCTTCTTCAGCTTGTCCATTGGTTTTGGAATTATGATGGCTTATGCCAGTTTTTTGCCAAAAAAATCAGATATTGCAAATAACGCAATCATTACAGCCTTTGCAAACTCTGGAACAGAATTTTTTGCTGGTTTTATCACTTTCTCTGTGTTGGGTTTCCTGGCACTTAATAAGGGTTTGTTTGTTGGCGATGTTGTGGGAGAATCAAGCTTTGCTCTTGCTTTAATCAGCTATCCAACGGCAATCGAAAACATCCAGATTGGAACCGATGGACAGATCCTCTTTGGGCTGGCTTTTTTTGGTTCGTTACTTTTGCTTGGCGTCGACTCAGCCTTTAGTCTCACCGAGGCCATGGTTGCGGGTATCCACGATAAATTCAGCGTTTCACGCAAAACCGTAACTGTCAGTCTCTGTGTTCTTGGCTGGCTTGTTGGCATTATCTTTTGCACCCCTACCGGCCTTGTTTTGCTTGACTCTGTCGATCACTACCTTTCAAATTATGGTTTGCTTTTAATTGGGCTTATTCCGTGTCTTGCTATTGGCTGGATTTATGGGACAAAACGACTCCGTACCCATATTAATCGTGTTTCTGAAAAACGAATCACCCCCTTCTGGGATTTTTGTATTCGCTATTTCACCCCCATAGTCCTGATCTTTCTCTTAGGCTATCAGGCCTTTACTGACCTTAGCTTTTTATGGGATGAACAGGCAAAACCTTACAGTGGTTATTCTCTATGGGTTCAGCTTGTAGGCATTGGAGTATTAGTTGCGGCATTTACTCTTGCCTTGTTCTTAACAAAGAAGAAACCAGAAAAAGAGGGTTACCAAACCATTCCGGAGTTTGAATATGAACCATAATCTTCGCCCTTATAATCAATTCTTTCTTTTAGCTTTAAGCCTGTGTTGTCTGGCGCTTGTCAGCTGTCAGCAAAAAGAAGAGAAAGCTCCAACAAAAGCACAATTTAACGAACAAGAGTTAGAACTCATGGCTCTCCAAGTTTCAGAAGCAAACGCTCAGGAATTATTCAATGCGGCATCAGAACTTGATTCCTACCTTGAAGCAAAATCTGCGTTGCTTCAAGACAGTGAAGCACAAAAGAATGACCAGAGAATCTTTCAGGCGACACAAAAAATGATACGAATAGAAAGGTTGCTCGCTCATTCAAAGCTTGAAGAATCAGCACAAGCAGCACTGATTCAGGAGCAGGAGAAACTCAAAGCAACGCTTGAAAAAGCCGAAGCTAATTTTGCCCCTATGCAGGCAAAGCTTGACACACTTATAGCAAAGCGTACGGACTACCTCGCAGCTCTCTCCAAAAAGTTAGAACAAAATCCCCAAGCAAAAAATACGATTAAAACACTTTTTACTGCCAGCAAAGCCCTGAACCATCGCAAAGAAAAACTTGAAAAACTTCATGCAATCCTCCAAAAATTTAAGAACTCAAAAAACCTTCAAATAAAGGATCTCTATTCAGACGCAAAAGCAACCATCCCCGCCATATCCCAAAAAGAGAGTGTTCTTGAAACCCGAGATACTGTTGCACGTGAACTGAACCGTCAAATCGTTGAACTCCATGCCATCTGGAGTATTGTTCAGATCGAAGAAAAACCGCTCTTCCAGACTATCATTGAAAATACGATTACTCCTTTTGTTCCTTTTTCAAAACCTTCTGATCTTAATATGATTCGCTCTTATGAGCCCCTTAGCTCGGGCAAGGAACACGAAACCTTTCTTAAAGCCATCAGCTGGTTTGCGCTTCGCATTCCTGACGGCCAGGTAGCCGAAGCTATCAGAAATAAAAAAGATCAGAAACTCCTGAAGAGACTTGGAAAAGAAAATGGAAAAGGCTTGGCTGAAAAAAAAGTTGTGCAACTGATTATTAATGATATGAAAGCAACCTATGGCGAACTCGAGCCCACACAATCCTTCCGTAAAAGTATGGTTGCTCTTTATGCAGAAAAAACAGACCTTTTCTTCCCTCATCCTGCGGCTTTTTTAATTGCACTTTTTGGTACTATTATCCTTTTTGGAGGGCTTGCTCTGGCGGTCTTTCGCGCTGCCTCATCGAAGAAGTCCGTTGAAGTTGGGCCAACAACCTAGCTCTTAACGTGCTATAAAACGGCTTTTGCGAAAGAAAGAGTTTTCTTCTAAAGCCAAAGAATGATGGAAGCTTTTCAAGAAAACAAACGTTTCTATAATTCATTCTGCCAGCGACACAAATTGGCAAACTTTGTTCCTCCCTGTTATGCTCTTCACGTCATGTCTTGTAATAGAAGAAATACTCAAGCCAAAGGCTACCCATGCAAAAAAAACGCTTCGATCTTCCAAATCTGGGTTTTGGTCTTGGGCTTCGAGGCCAGCATTACGATTATATTCTTGAACAGAGACCAGCGGTTGACTGGTTTGAAATTATCTCTGAAAATTATATGGATTCCTATGGGCGACCACGGGATGTGCTTTTCGAACTCAAAGAACACTACCCCTTTGTCATGCACGGTGTTTCACTTTCCATTGGTTCTCCTGATCCGCTTGACTTTTCCTACCTTAAGCGTCTTAAGAAACTCCGGAACGAAATAAACGCTCACTGGGTCAGCGATCATCTTTGCTGGACTGGGGTTGCGGGAAAAAATATGCATGACCTCTTGCCTTTACCCTACACAGAAGAGGTTTTAAAACACGTTGTACAAAAGATTCAACAGGTTCAAGACTACCTTGAAGCCCCACTTTTGATTGAAAACCCTTCCTCATATCTTGAATTTACTTCAAGTCATTTTCACGAAGCTGATTTTTTGCGACATATGGCAGAAGAAGCTGATTGTGCGCTCCTGCTTGATGTGAATAACATCTTTGTCAGCGCTTATAACCATGAGTTTGAAGCCCTTGATTACCTTGATCGTATTCCCCATGAGCGCGTTGTCCAATATCACCTGGCTGGTCATACCAACAAGAAGACTCATATTATTGATACCCACAGCGACCATGTGATTGAAGAGGTCTGGAATATTTTTAAAGCTTCTTATCCACGAAGCCATGGAGCAGCAGTCATGGTTGAATGGGATAGCGACATTCCAGACTTTGAAATACTCCATGCCGAAGTTCTCAAAGCAAAGTCTCTTGTTACTCAAATGGGAAACGAGGTCCAGCGTGCCTGACCAAAACTTAAAAGAGCAACTGGAATGGCTACAGACTTCTATTGAGGCTTGGGATTTCAGTGATCAACGCATTGAAAAGGTTATTAAACCAAATTCTCGACTTACGGCTTCTGAGCGTTTAGAAATTTATTGTCGAGATTATTTTTTACGATTGCGCGATACTTTGCGCTCTGATTATACAACTCTTGCCTGGATTCTTGGTGATAAGACCTGGCATAGCGTTGCCATTGACTATATTCGGGCTTATCCCTCCCGACACCCAAACATCCACTACTTCGGTCGAGACTTCCCCACATTTATAAGCCAAAGTGATTTACCCAATAAAGATATCTTGGCGGAACTTGCTAATCTTCAGTGTACCGTAGCTTCACTTTTTGAGCTTCCAGAGCTTGCTCCGATCACTTCCCAAACGCTTGAAAATTTGAAACCTGAAGATTGGGAACATGCCCGCTTTATCTTTCAACCGACCCTTAAGCTCCATGCTTTCAAATATCCTGTCAACCGTTTTCTTCGCGCTTACAACCACGATGAAAATCCTAGCTGGCCCTTAAAACCAGAAGCTTCCTGGGTACAGGTTTATCGCTCTCAAGGTCGAACCTGGCGCCTGGGGATTTCCCATGCCCGCTTTGAAGTCCTAAGAAATCTAATGGCAGGTTCTACACTTACTCAGGCCCTGGAAACAGCCCAAAAACAAAGCGATGTCTCTGAGCACGACTTTGCATCTCAAGTTCAAAAGTGGTTTCAAAATTGGATGGCAGAAGGCTTATTTTGTGGAATTGAAGTTCCTTCATGAAGTCAACCACAGCAAAAACAACACATGAATTTTTTAAAAGCTTTTCTTTGATTTCTTTGGAATATTTTCTACCGACATATGCGTTATTTATAAGAAGCATGCTTTTACGTACTCTTAAAAACTGATCTTGCGAAGTATAAAAGGAGAAGTCATGGCCTCAAAAGAAGCATTGCAGTTTGCCTCCATCCCCTTGATTCTTGCTGGTGCTGGTTTACTTGGTTTTTCCCTTGTCACAGGGATTCCAGAATCATCTTCAGAGTCAAATCAAGATACCACAACCCAAAGAGCCGATACTTCCGATCGTCAACAAAAGCCGTCTCTAGCTTTCCCTGAAAAAGAATTCAACTTCACTTTTCCAGGCCAACGAGCTGTTGATGTGAACATCTCTTTTGTCTCAATAACCGAATTCGAAACCATCAATGGTACCCTTGCCAATGAAAAAGGCAACCTGAAAGGCGACCTTGCCTTTGACGGCAAAACCCTTCAAGGTTCAGGCCTCTTTACGGTCGATGTTGCTTCCATGCGAACAGGAATCGGCGCGCGAGATGATCACATGAGAAATTATCTTGAAGCAGAGAAGCACCCTGCCATTGTCTTTGAGCTCAAAGAATTGTCACATCTCGATGGCGATACTTTTCAAGCTGAAGGCAGCTGGACAATGAAGGGCATAAAAAAAGACATCAGCTTTCAAGCAAAACTGAAACGCATCAGCGAAGAAAAAGCCCACAAAGCAGGTTTAAACTCAAAACCGAATGATGGAGATTGGCTTGCTGTGGAGGCAAACTTTCCTATTACTCTCAGTGATTTTAATATCAAGTTTGATGGCAAAGCAAAAAATAAGGTAAGCGATACCTGGAATGTGCGGGTTGATTTGCGTGGAAAGCATAAAAGTTAAGATCCTGAAAATAAGGAACTCATGATTTTCTACCTCAAAACCTTCTTACTTAAAATCTTTCTGAGAACAAGCTGGAGAGTATTTCAAACTCTCTAAAAGGACCTTTACCATGCTGAAAATGCTGACAATTCTTGCATTCATAGCAGCTCTCTTCGGAGCTTCCACGCCTTTTCTGGCCAAGATTTTCACAGAAATAAATAGCGTTCAGGCTCGCTATATCAAGAAACTTACTCCCGATCAGCTTAAAACAAATCGTGTTCTTTTCAGCGAAGGAGACGATGAAGCCAAATACTATGGTTCTCCCATTGGCAACCAGGATTTACCAATTGTTTTTTATGATAAGGATTTATTAGTCTCCCCAACAAGTGGCCCTGGAGCAGGCAAAAATTTCTATTACATCGTTGATAACGCTAACCCCATTCAAGTACAAACACTTTGGTTCTTCGCACGAATAGCCACCGCTGCTCTTTTATTCGCAGGGGGAATATTCTTCTTAATCGCAAGCTTTATGGCAAAAAAAACCAGGCAACACAAAACTCAAGCAGCTTAATACCATTCACCTCAACTCCATCTTTATCGCTCAAGCTCTTTCAAGGGAGCTTACGATCAGTACAGGTTTTTCTAAAGAAATTTGCGAAAGCGCGACTCCTATGGTAAAAGCCTTTGGAAGACGCTTTTTATTTTTAACTCTACAATTTTAAGATCAGGAAAAATCATGGGAACCCCACTGCTCGGTACTATGCTTTATTACGTTCCAGCCATTATCCTCTTTCTTTTCATTTTTTGGGGAGTCCTTAAAAAAGGACACTAAGCACTGCTCCTTGCTCGTAAGTTTTCTCCCTTTCAAAGCATATCGCCATAGGGTTGAGTTCGTTTTCTCTACGCACTTTAGCCTTGCCTAAGGCCTCTTCATCATGAATGCATCGTTCCGTTATTTTCTAGGCAGCTTCTTTTTCTCCGGAAGTGCACCCCGCCTGAAAGGAACAATTGGAACGGCTGTACCAGCTCTTATCGTTCTTCTGCTTGAAGCTTTCTTTCCTCTCCCCTGGTGGTCGCTGCTTCTTGCAGCAGCTCTTGTTTTCCTTATCAGCCTTCCGGTTGCCCATGAAACCTCGATTCACGATGATCCTGACCCTGGATGGTTCGTGCTTGACGAAGTTGCTGGCTATCTTCTTATCCTAGGTATTCTGACACCTTTTTACGCCCATCTGCCCTTTTATTGGCACAGTCTTGCAGCTTTTTGCTGGTTTCGCATCTACGATATTTTTAAACCCTGGCCCATCCAAAAGCTTGAAAAAAAAATCTCTGGAGGCCTGGGAATTATGATCGATGATATTTTCGCAGCCCTTTATGCCTGGCCCATGAGCTATGGCATGCTCCTCTTGATCGATCGTATTCGCGAACAAACATAAATTATTTTACCCCCTCTTCATAACCCCTGGAAAGCAGCTTTAAACAATCAAAAAACCCCTGGAATCAAAATCCAGGGGCTTATGAAAACGTAATCGTTAAGAACTTGATTGGTCTTATGATTTCCCTTTAAGCAAACCTTTAAGTCCTTCTACGACTTTATTCAGTTCATCAGAAGCCTGTTGCATCTCAAGGGTTGATGCAGCAGTAGCTCTGGCAGTTTCTGAAACATCATTGATGTTATTTGAGATCTGCTGAGCTCCCTCGTTCGCAGAACCAACATTTTGAGATATCTGATTAACAGTACTCGCTTGTTCTTCAACAGAAGCTGCAATAGAGTTACTGATGTCATCAACCTTATTAATAACATCCATAATTCGCTCAATGGCCTGAATAGCGTTTGTAGCATCGCCTTGAATCGCCTCAATCCGACCGCTAATTTCTTCTGTCGCTGTTCCCGTCTGTTTCGCAAGCTCTTTCACTTCATTGGCAACAACAGCAAAGCCCTTACCAGCCTCTCCAGCACGAGCCGCTTCAATCGTGGCATTAAGAGCCAAAAGATTTGTTTGCTCAGCAATCGAAGTAATAGTCCGAATAACTTCCCCAATTTCATTTGAGGACTCGCCCAGGCCCTTAATCGTAGTATTAGCAGCATTTGCCTCATTAACGGCATCCCGTGCAACTTGCGCTGCCTGAGCTGCGCTCTTTGCAACCTCTTGAATCGCAACAGTCATTTCCCTAGAGCTTGCAGACACTGATTCCATACTTGCTGACACTTCTGTCGTCGCAGCCGCAACAGAGTCTGCCTTTTCTGCCGTTTCATTAGCTGCACTCACAAGTATACCTGTGGTGTTTGCAACCACTCCGCCTGTTCCTGCAACTCCTTCTGTGGAAACTTCAAGGGGCTTTGTAACTGTCTTTATGATGACCCAAGCAGCAATAACTCCTGTAATCACAACAGAACCGAAAACGATCATTAAAAAGATCCATAGAAATTCTTTAATCGGCGCGAAGACCTCTGATTTTTCTTCGGCTTCAACAACCACCCATGCCTCCTCAAGAGATGAGTCTGGAGTTGGGGCAACACCAATAAGCGCAACCTCAAGATCATCATCGTGAAGAACTCGTGCAGTATGAAGGTCTTCTTCTTTAAGAGGGCTCTTCTCCAAAATATCTATATGAGCATCAAATACGGAATCCGAAACACCTTCATCCTTTGCCGTTACAAAAGCCTTATACTTTCCATTCTTGAGATGATAAAGCCCAAGGGATTGGGTTTTGCTTTCTCCATGCTGGGTTGCCTTATCAAGCTGATCTTTCGCAAGTCCACTTAAATCAACCCATATAGCCATGACACCACGGGGAGAAGTCGATAGTTTACGTTTAATCTTAGCCTCTTGGGATGGAGCAAGTTCATGGGAGTAAAGCGGTGAAGCATAAATAATATAGGAATGTCCTTTGTACGAGAATACATCAGAAACAGCAACAAGCTCTGCATCCTGTGAGCCTGGAAACGGAGCCTTGGCTATTCCACGAAGAAAAGCTTCTTCCCCTTGGGTCAGTGAAATTCTTCCTACCTCTGGTCGAGGTGAATCTGTATTCACATCAGCATGAACATTTAAAGTACCATCGTCAAAGCGTTCAACTTCAACAAACCGGTTAAGAAACTGATCCGTAAAAACAATTCGCGAATACTGCTCGCGATTCGTAAGCAAGGATTGCGAAATCATGGTTTGCTGCATACGCAAATCAACCAGTTTGTCTGGCATGGCTGAATTACGAGCATTATGATAGGCAGCAACAGCATCAGGATCACTTTCCCATGTCTTTCCTTCGGGATAAGCAAGCTCTTTTTCATCACGGATGGCAATGAGCTGCTGCGGAGGAGAAGCCTGCTTAAGGTGATTAACATCAAATACTGTACTCTGAAGCTTGTTCCTGAGCGCAACTCCAGGAATCGTAACTTCCCCGCGAAGCTTCTCATTAACCCCCTTTTTAAGCGCAGCCGAAGTGTTCAGATAACTATACACCCCAACAATCAGCACAGGGATGATTGTGCCTATTCCTACCAACATCAACAGCTTATTACGTAATGACATACTATGCCCCCCTCAGTTTTACTATTTATTTGTTATGCAACGCCCTTGCCATTGAGCTATCTTTTTAAAATTTAAAGAGTAAATCTCCTCAAATAAAAGAATATTCTCTCTTACAGTCCGAAGTACAAAAACACCTTTTTTATCCATAAAAGAAGCTCATTACCATAGCTTCTATCAGATGTTTAAAAAGTTTTATTTCCCACTCAACACAATACGAAGTTGATCTGCTACTTTTGTTAACTCTTCTGTAGATTCCATTAACTGACTTGCTCCCTCACTGGCTTCGTTAGAAGCTGTCACAACTCCTGTAATACTTTCTGTAATCGCCTGCGCACCTTCGCTGGCTTGAGTTACATTACGGTTAATTTCTTTTGTCGTTGAAGCCTGCTCTTCAACAGCGCCTGCAATCGTAGAACTAATTTCGTTGACCTGATTAATGACTTGATCAATAACCTTAATAGCTTCAACCGCTTCACCCGTATCACTTTGAATAGTCTCAATTTTTTGACGAATTTCTTCAGTAGCACCGGCTGTTTGCTTGGCAAGCTCTTTAACCTCATTCGCAACAACAGCAAATCCTTTTCCAGCCTCGCCCGCACGTGCGGCCTCAATCGTAGCATTAAGAGCCAGAAGATTTGTCTGTTCAGCAATTGAAGTAATCGTCTTTATGACTTCTCCAATTTCATCAGAAGAATCACCAAGCTTCGCGATTGTTTGATTGGCGGTTTCTGCTTGACGTACAGCCTCGGTAGCAACTTCTGAAGCCTGTGAAGCATTTTTTGCAATTTCTTGAATTGTTGCCGTCATTTCCGATGAACTGGCAGATACGGTCTGCATATTAGCAGCAACCTCCTCTGAAGCTGCAGAAACACTCTGGGCCTGACCAGAAGAATTATCCGCCGTACCACGCAACTGATCACTAAGGTTCGAAAGCTTTGCTGTTGATACCGTTAAGGTATTAATGCTTTTATCCAAAGGTCTCGTAACACTTCCACTGACAAACCAACTCACAACAACACCAACAAGGATTGCTACAATACCGATAATAATTTCAATCCATATCATGCTGGTAACTTTGTCAGCCGAAAGCTCAGAAAGTTCAGCAACAGCACCATAGGCAAGCTTATGATAAGCACCAACCTCTTCAAGAGTCTTTGTCAGCTTCTGAGTATAGGCCTCTGACCCAGCTTCAAGCGTTACCAGCTCATCAGTCAATACAATAATCTGCTTTAACTTCTTGCTTTGCTCTTCAAAGAGCTTACGAATCTCAGGAGTGGGTGCTTCAGGAATCACACCTTTATTACCATCTTTGGGATCACCACCCTTTATAAGAACTTCAACAGATGTTTTAAGAAGAGCCCGGGTTGCTTGATATTGTTCACTTTTACCCAAAAGCACTTCTTTCATATGTCGTTGATTCAACATGCGTTGACGCCCAGCAACACTGATAACTCGAGCATCTGATTTTTGTCCATCCAGCGTGATGGTCGTGTATGCAATTATCCCAATAACCGCAACAATAAAAATGATTGGAATTATGGCTAATTTCTTACCAACACCTGATGATTGAAAAAATGAAGAACCCATGTCTCAAACACTCCTTTGGGCGTGGCCCAAAAACTTGTCTCTCGAAGAAAAAATGAGCATAACCCATTCCAGCTGATCCCCCACTTTTTGCATACAATAAGCCTGAAGCTTACCGTACAGAATCTATACCTTCTTTATTTCCCTTTTGCTTATCAACGATCGCATCGATGTTCAAAAGCATAAGAAGATGACTTTCAAGCTTGACAACAGCTTGCACGTACTGACTCAGATTTAAAGCTAAAGTCCTCGGAGGCGCTTCAACGTTATGAGGTGCGACTTCCAACACATCACCGACCGAATCAAAGAGAAGACTTGAAGTATCTCCATTATACTGAATCACCAGGTTCATCAAGCTATCACGATTTTCCAGCGGCTCAAACCCCAAGAGCAAGCGAAGGTCAATTGCCGTAACAATCTGGCCACGAAGGTTGATTAATCCAGCAAAATGTTCATCTGCTGTCGGAATCGCTGTCATTGGCTGTGAAGACACAATTTCTTGAGCCTTTGAAAGTTCTATTCCAAAGTGCTGACCGTTGATAAAAAACGTAACCAGATGGAGATTTTGATCTGTCCGACGATCCCCTAACACTCCTTTACGACGTTCCATCCCACCCGGAGCTTTTTTTTCTTGAGAAGGACCTGAGCGTCTCTCTCCTTGTCCGCTACGCCTTTCTTCTACGCTCTTCACGCCGTTGTCTCCTGTGCTTTATTTTTCATAATTTTATTAACAATCGATAAAAGCTGATCTGGGTCAAGCTTGACAAGGTGATAATTAAACCCAGCTTCGCGAGCTTTTTCCGGAACCTTCGGATCCGTTAAGGAGGAACACGCAACCATGATATAATCAGCAGTTTCTGGGTTCTTACGCACCTGTCTGGCAAACTGAAAACCATTCATTTCCGGCATTTGGATATCACTGATAATCAAATCAAAAGTTCTTTCTTGAAGAAGCTCAAGCGCTTCTGGTGCCGATGACATCAGTGTTACTGAGTGACGCGCTCCCAGAAGATGCTCGCTGATAAGACCACGAAAAAACTGGCTGTCATCAACAACCAGAACATTGGCATCTTCAGCGGCTTCTTCAGTGAAGTCCATTGTTTCTGGCCCAGCCACAAGCTTTGCATTCTCCAAGCTGAGAAGATTAAACACATCAATAATCATGGTTGCATGGCCTTGAATGATAGCAGTTCCAAGGTATCCTGGCTTTGCTCCGCTAGAGTCGCTGATAACAGCTTCGGTTTCAATCACATCGATAATCTCATTGACCCGCACCCCGACACTCTGCCCATCAATATCAAAGACGATTACGTTCACCATGCTTCCTTCATCCTTTGAAGCAGGCTCAACATCAAAAAATTTGGCTGCATAGACTAAAGGAAGAATTGAATTGCGGTATTGAACAACAGGGTGTCCATCTGCAATCTCGATTGCTTCTGGTGAGATCTTCTCCAAACGAGAAACAAGACGTAGCGGCAAACCAAAGCGATCGTTTTTTCCAAGAGAGAAAAGCAGCATCGATTGAGATTCAGAAGCGACGTGAGCAAGCTCACTCTCTTCGGAACGAGCAGCCTCTTCTTCCGGATCTCCTTCGCCAAAGGAAGAAGACTTTCCTAATCCAACCACATCAAGAATCAGGGCAACTCGCCCATCGCCCATAATTGTTGATCCCGCAAAGTATGGAAGATCCTTAAGCTGTCGCGCTAATGGCTTCACAACAATTTCTTCAACGTCTTGAACAGCATCAACCAGCAAGCCAATTTCTCTGTCTCCAGTATGGACAACAACGACGTTTTCCACCCCTTGCTCAAGAGGCTGTGGTTCAAGCCCAAGAACTGTCGTTAAGCGAATCAGAGGCAAAAGTTTTCCGCGAAGACGTAGAACTTCAGCACCTCGTACCTCTTCGATCTTACGATTACTTCCTTCTTCAACTCGAACAAGTTCTCGTAAGCTGATCTGTGGCATTGCAAAGCGTTGGTTGCCCGCTCGCACAACAAGAGCAGGAATAATTGCCAGGGTAAGCGGTATTTTTACACGAAGAGTTGAGCCTTTCCCCATTTCTGACTCAATCTCAATGGAACCACCGATTTTCTCAACGTTGGTCTTCACCACATCCATACCAACGCCACGACCAGAAATGTTGGTTATTTGTTCTGCGGTGGAAAAGCCTGCCTTAAAGATAAGCTCGCGCGCTTCTTTATCCGACATGGTAGCGGCTTCATTTTGAGAAATGATCCCCTTTTCTAAAGCCTTTGCTTTTACTTTTTCAGTATTGATGCCAGCACCATTATCACTGATATCAATATTAATCTGACCACCCTCGTGGTAAGCCGCAATCAGAATCGTCCCTTTTGACGACTTACCAGCTTTAACCCGATCTCCTGGCATTTCAATTCCATGGTCACAGGCATTGCGAATCAGGTGAACAAGCGGATCTTTAATACCCTCATGAATTGTTCGATCAAGTTCAGTACCTTCACCCTCGATTTTAAGCTCAATTTCTTTACCCGAAGTCATGGCAAGATCTCGAACAATCCGAGGAAACTTGGCGAATACGGTGCCGATAGGCTGCATACGAGCCTTCATCACATTTTCTTGAAGCTCTGAAGTCACTAAGCTTGTTCGGTGCAAAACCGCATTAAAAGTTGAGTCATCAACTCCTTCTCCATACTGGAGCAGCTGGTTACGGGAAAGCACAAGCTCGCCAACAAGGTTCATCAGCTTATCAAGCAAGTTCACATCAATACGAATCGTTGATTCTACCTTTGGAGGGGTAAAGGATTTTTGAGCTGCTTTTTGTTTCCTATCAGGATCACTCTTCTCTTCAGAAGACTTATTTTCTTCAGAGGGCTTATCTGAAGCACGTATGATTTGGGTTGGACGATCTTTACTCTTATCTTCCTCGCTACCTGGCGCTTCAGAAGGTTCATCATCATCAAAGAGTCCCCAAGTCTCACCAAGTCCAGAAAGCGGAGAATCTTCTGAAGCAATCTTTGCCGTCATTCGCGTCGTTCGCCGACCACCTGCTTCGTTGATAGCACGCATTTTCTTTATGAGCTCAGAATAATCATCATCACCCTGGCTTCCGTCATTTTCAAGGTGAGAGAGAATCGTCGATAAAGCATCTGCAGCACTAAGTAATACCGTAACTGATGCGGGCGTTAAAAGAAGTTGACCATTCATGGCCCTTGTAAGGATGTCCTCAGCAATATGAGCAACGCCCTCAAGCTTATCAAGCGCAAGGAAGCCTCCGCTCCCTTTAATGGTGTGCATTGTTCGGAAGATTGCTTCAAGAATCTCTCGCTTCGACGGATCCTTCTCGAGTTCAACCAGCTGACCTTCTATTGCATCAAGGCCTTCTCTTGTCTCCAGAAGAAATTCCTGAAGTAGCTGGGCCATGTCATCATCACTGAGTTGAGCCATACTCTTTCAGCTTTCCTGTTCTGTTCAGTAAAAACTGAACTCTATTTAAAGCTTCTCGAAATAAAACGCCAGATTGCGAAAACCTGGATCCTGCCTACGCTTGAGAAATGCTAAAATCGAAACTCCAAGGCTACAAGCCTCCGATTGAAGAGCGTGCTCAAAATATCCCCCACACAGAAAATGTCAATACAAAAAGCCTCTCTAACAAAAAAAATGCAAAATAATGCATAAAACATAAAATAGTGATAATAAATATACTTCGATCTTAATTTGGTTGGGTTAGGGAAACAAAAAGACATATCTGTAGCCAACAAGCTTAAAAGCTTCGATAAGTGCTATACTGCTTTATGAATGATATGTTTGAAATGCAAGAGTGGTGCTTCGCCAGGGACTTGAACCCCGAACCCGCTGATTAAGAGTCAGCTGCTCTACCAGTTGAGCTAGCGAAGCATACCATTCTTTTATGGAAAGTTTTAATATCCTATCTTCTGAATTCGGGAAAAGCAACAGGAGCTTAGGACTTTAGACTCTGCGTCAACCTAAAGCATCAAGAAATGTTTCGGCCGCATTATAACTTGAACGAATATAGGTCCCTGAAGCAATCGAAGAAAACCCCATCAGCATGGCCTTATACTTATACTCCTGAAACTCTTCAGGAGGAATATAACGTTGTATAGGCAAGCTTTTGGAATTTGGCTGCAGGTACTGACCAACGGTAAGTATATCAACCTTCGCCTGGCGTAAATCTCGGAAAACTTGCAACACTTCGGCTTTTGTCTCTCCAAGCCCCAGCATGATGCCCGACTTTGTCAGAATGTTTGGATGTCGCTCTTTTACTGAACGCAAAAGAGCGAGAGATCGTTCATAGCGGGCACCAGGTCGAACTCGCAAGTAATGGGAAGGTACGGTTTCAATATTATGGTTATATACTTCAGGTTTGGCATCGCTGACAATATCAATTTGCCACTGACGCCCTTGAAAATCTGGGGTTAAAACCTCAATACTGATTGCAGGGTTTTGTGTACGAATAGCTTGAATACACCGGGCCCAGTGCTGAGCGCCCCCATCCTTTAAGTCATCTCGATTCACACTTGTAAGCACAACATGCTTCAAGCCTAAACGTTTGACGGCTTCAGCAAGATGCGCTGGTTCAGATGAATCTGGCTCTTGTGGCTTTCCCTTTGTAACGGAACAAAATCGGCATTTTCGGGTACAGGTATCTCCCAAAAGCATAAAGGTCGCCGTTTTGTGTGAAAAGCACTCCGAACGGTTGGGACAGCGAGCTTCTTCACAAACCGTAACCAGGTTTAAATCACGCAAGAGCTTCTCAACAGGTTTTTGCCCAAAAGAAGAAGGGAGTTTACGTTTCATCCAAGCCGGTTTACGGAGCGTTGTTGTCATGAATATATACTTTCAAAATTACTGAGTGCTATAATCTTCACAGCCCATCACGATTCTTAATCACCACATTCCACTCGAATTGATTATTATGAAACCCATGCAACATGAACGATTCGAGAAAACTTATAAAGACACAAAAGTACAAGAAAAAGAGCAGAGCCATCGTAATACGCTTCAATAATAGAATACATCATTTTTCTTAAAATAATGCTATGGCCTCTCTTATTTTGACAACCTGCCTTTGTTTACCCCAAATCTATTTATTATGCTCACATCTGCTCAAAAGCGTGTTACCCTCTTAAAAGGGTTTTTATTGTATGCTTTTATTTTATTGATAAAAAGTAACCTATGGAAGAATCTCAGCCCTGGTACGTTCAAGCTTTTCAATCGGACTATCTCGATGTTTATGCCCATCGTGATCAGGATAATGCCCAAGCCATGCTTGAGTTCTGTATTCAAGCCTGTGATTTGAAGCCTCATGAACGTATCCTTGATTTATGCTGTGGTCAAGGGCGACACACAAAAATTCTCTACTCCCAGGGCTTTCAAGTGACTGGGCTTGATCTCTCTTCTGAACTTTTAAAGCACGCTCGTAAGACAGGTCTTAAGACTCCTCTGGTTCGGGCTGACATCCTCTATATTCCCTTGGCTGATCAAACTTTTGATGTTATTTTTAATCTCTTTTCAAGTTTCGGCTACTTTGCCCAAGACTCTGAAAACCTTGCTGCCCTCCAAGATGCAACAAGGATTTTGAAGAATGGTGGTAAACTTCTGATTGATCATATGAACCCTGTAATTGTAGAAAAAAAGCTGGTTGCCTTCTCTGAAGAAAAGAAAGCTGGAAAGCACCTTTCTTATCAGCGTACTATTAATAAGGATACACAACGGGTTGAAAAAACTGTTAAGATCCTTTCTCCTGGCCAAAGAACAACTTCCTACAAGGAATCTGTTCGGCTTTTTTTACCCTTTGAATTCGATCGCATGTTTGAACAATCTGGGCTTCGTCTGCTTGCACGCTATGGCAACTTTGATGGTTCTGATTTTCTACTCGAAGAATCACCGCGTCAAATCATGCTTGTCGAAAAGGTTTAAATATGCCTCTTGAGACCTCTATCAATTCCTTATCCTTCCAAGAGCTCTCCAAAGAGCTGCAAGCAAGCTTTACCCTTGTTCTCAGGGAACAGGTTTCTCCAGAGCTTGCCCAGCATTTTATTACGACCCTTGAACATTGTTCAAAATGGCAAGCAAGCCAGCAAGCCCTGCAACTCAGACAAGCAATGCAAGAACTCGAGAAGCTTGATGCTCAGACCCAGATAACCCTGAAACAAGCACTTCAGCTTTTTATCCTGCTGATCAAAAGTGCGCGCTTGAGTCTTACTCCTTTTCTTCAGAAGGATTCAAAAGAAAGCAATACCCATAAAAGCTTTTCCCACGAACTTGAGCACCTCTCTCAAGTTTTAAAAACAAGTGGTTTAAGCCCACTGCCAAGAAAAGTTTTTCCCCCTTATCCTCAAATAAAATGGTTGTCCCCTATGGGGAACCCTGTTCTTGAATATTCAAAAAAAGAGCTCCAAAGAGCTGCTCGGATTATTGAGATACTTCGAATAAGAACTTTCTCTCCCCCCTATCAATTCGAACGTGATGCACTGACCCATCAGCTTCAACAAGAGATCTGGCTTTTATGGCAAGCAGGTCCTTCTATCTCCCACCGACAGAGTTCAAAACAAGAAGACGTATTCTTTGCGGCTTATCAAAGAGGGCTTGCGATCAAGCTTGTTAAGCTGAACGATCTTTATGCTAAGCTTGTTCGCATCAATCCACGCTTTGCAAACTTTGTTCCTTTTGGTCTCCTGGGATTTGAAACGACAATTGAAAAACTTGAAGACCTCAAGAATCTAGAAGCCCATGAAACACGCTTTCAAGAACTCAGTTTGAAGCTCTACACCGAAAAACTTGAAGCCTTTCGTGAGCAGCTTTGCCATGATCAAGCTTCGACAAGCTTCAGTTCATCACTCACAAAACTTTATGCCCGACTTTCAATGGAGAATCCGGCACTTGCGACAAAGGTCGATAGAGACTATCAAGGTCATCTTTTCCAACAGGCTCTTACTCTGATACTCCATAAGCTTGAAAACACTGCAAGCCGATTAAAACACCTTCAAACGTCAAATCGTAAAGACCTGCCGTCGGAGCAGCACTCCTATCAGAGTTCTGCACTTTTTGTACTGGATTTGAAACACTTCCATCGAGGGCTCCTTGAAACAACAGGCGGCGTTCATAGTGCTGGGGCTTTCCGCGAGATCCTGATGATGGCTGGCAGCTGCGGGTTTTCACTGCCTTTTATTGAAATCAGCCTTAAGGCTGAGGACCTCTCTATTGCTTTGAGCGAGCTCGCTATGCGCTCAGGTCTGCTCGAAGCTCCACTTGATAGTCTTGAAGAAAAGCATCGTCAGATACAACTTGAAGAACTCTTCAAACAACCTCAAGCCCTCTCAACGACAGCAAACGCCCATAACTTGCTGCCCGAAACGACTTGCGTACTTAAAACATTAGAAAGCATCCAGTATAAACTTGAGCAAAAGCATTTTCAGACCGAACCTTTGCTCATCATTAAAAATACTGAGAGAGCAACCGATTTTATAACAGCCCTATGCCTTCTCCGATTGGTCGATTACAGTTCAAAGTCAAAAACAAAAGCTCATCAAAGCCTGCTGGAAAACCTTGCTATTGTTCCCCGCCTGTCAGCTGGCCTTGCTGAAGAAAAGTGCACAAGCTTGCTTCAGGAGCTTCATTCAAACCAGCTCTATCGCGACTACCTGACCGCTCGGGGGGAATACCAGGAGCTCCGCCTCGGCAATGCGCCGAAAAGAAAGCATCTCCAGAGCGCTCCTTTTACCCACGCCCTGCAAGACTATCAAACCCGCAAAACCCTTTATAACAAGGCTCAAGAACTTGGGATCAAGCTAACTTTGGCATTAGCTTCAAATAACCTTGAAGAAGCTCCAAATACTATCCTTGCTCAAGAACCAGAGAGCCTCAATCACCATCTCACGATCGAGCTTGATGGCAGCAAAAACCTTCGTTCTGAAGGATCAGCTCTCCAGAAGCTTGACTTTTTTGATACCTATAGCTTACTTCCAAAACTTGAACGAGGACTTACAGCCCTCACGACTCAAACCTACTTGCCTCAAAAGCTTGATCCCCAAAAGCTTCGAGCCTTTGAGGAGTTTGGAGCTGAACTTGCCCGCCATGCCCAAATCGTATGGGCTAAGCTTTGGGAAAGGGCAGAGCCTATTATTCCTCAAGAAAAGAAGCTTCTCAACTTCTTAAGCAGAATTCGAGACTGGTACAGCTTAAGTCAGGGCCTGCAATCCTGGCTGCACGCTTCAAATAAGCAACAAGAAGATGAGAATAAAGCTGCAACCCAAGCTAAGGCCCAAAACTACTCGTCCCAGTTGCTTGCTCTCCAAAACGCCTACCGCGAATGGCCATTGTTCAAGCATCAGCTTCGGCTAGCGAATCAGTCCTTACTTTATGGGCACAAGCACCTCTTAGGGCTTGAAGTGTCGAAATGCCTGCGTCCTGGTGAATACACAACCTTTTATCCCGAAGTTGAAAAGACTTGGGATCAGGCTTACCAGCTCTTCCAAGAGCTTATGGAAACAGACTTTGAGAGCTTTGAAAGCTTCCAGCAGAACGGAAAAGCAGATATTGGACTCTTTCTGCTGAACCTTCTTTAAAGGCCTATTTTGCAACCATACTCGGGTGTTTTTCAGCCGTCAATTACAAGTTGTAAGTTATTTAATAAAAATGGGTTATGATCGCAACCAGGAATGTTTGGGTGGTTGCAAAAACCCATAATTATCTTTTGTGTAATTGCCTCAAGAAAGGGACGGCTTCTCTTGATTAAGGCTTCTCCATTTCGGTGCAGCTTGAAGGCTGCACCGAAATGGAGAAGGGTTGCAAAATTCGTTAATTATTTCAGTATTTCATATCCATAAAACTTTGGAGCTTTTCCGTTTCAGCTCGATTCACTGGATCGAGCTTTTTGCTCCAAAGTCTCCATTTCGCAGTGATTCACTGGATCACTGCTCCCATTCCGAAGGGTGAGCTCAATCACACACAAAGCCTCTTAATCTTATCTATAATAAGGTTGGTGTCTTCTGGCATGATGATCAGCTCGTCAGCGCCGCGCTCTTTAAGCTCCTGATGTTTTTCGGTGCTGCGTTTTGAAGTGAAGACCAAAAGCTTTGGAAAG
>CAZJPQ010000007.1:0-90677 GCA_964548115.1 uncultured Planctomycetaceae bacterium | reverse complement strand
CCCCCGTCAGTCCAATCATCACTCTCACTGCCATCCCAAAGGCCAGGTGTGCCAGGGTTAATCCCATTTCCTGTAAAGTTTACCGTAAAAGGCGAGGTTTGACTTCCATCATCATGGGTAAAAGAAACTGCCCCATTCTTTGTTCCTAATGATGAAGGATTAAAACGAACTCTAAAAATGGTTTCTCCAAACGGAAAAAGGAACCCTGACCAGCTTGAAGTATTAAGCTCAAAATTATCTGTAAAGCCTACTGCGACGAAAGGGAAACCCAAGGTAAGATTACCACCACCAGTATTTCGAATATAAATCGTAGTCCAACCAGTTGCACCATCATCAACACCTTGATCTCCGAAGTCCCGCAAACTGGCTGCTGCATCATTATGGGCTAAAAGAAGACCAGAACCATCTTTTTCTCTCACCTGCATGCTTTGGGCTAAAAGGGATGTCCCAAGAAAAAAGGAACACAGGAAGAACAAGGTTTTATGAAAAATGTGTGCTTGTGGTCCTAAGAGCATTCGCATTTTCCGCCTCCAGTCTAAGGGTGCAAAGGTGTAAGAAACATTGAGATGGACGAAGTATAAAATCTTGTTACTTTGAGAAAAGCGAGACTCTTTATTTCAACGAAAAGACTTCATTTTCTCAAAAGTGCAGGCATTCAAAAACGTTTATTTTCTGGCCTTGCCTCAAGAGAGCTGGATGCCATGCCCCAAGCAAATATATTATATAAAAATGAAGAACAACAGTATTTGCAAATTTTATATACAACTTTCGCAGCATCGACCATTATACAATATGACATATAAATAATCAAAACCTTAGTGAACAAACAAACAAATAAACAACAAAGCCCCAAAGAATTCTTTGGGGCTTTATTATCTTGCACGTAACTTTACTTTTATTAAGGCTTATTTCTATTAAGGCTTAATTGAATCGAGCTCCGCTTGAAGCTGGAACGCCTGTTTTGCTGCTCGCGTGTGCCCCAAAGTCCTTGTAAGCTCAATATAATAACTATTGCCGCTGGTATAATAATATGCCGCCTGCTGATTATTCGCTTTTGCCAACTTCGCAGTACAAAGCCCAGCATAAAGAAGCGCTTCAGCCCGTTCTTCATCGTCAATGGAAAAAAGACATAAAGCTTTTGAGAAAGTTCTTAAAGCCTTAAAGTATTCTTTCTTTTCATAAGAGACTAACCCTAACCCAGTATAAGCGGCAGCGTAAGACCTTGCTTTTCCCTGATCTAACCAATCTTTGGCTGGAGCTTCATCGGCATACTCTTCAAAATCTCGAATTGTTCCCTTGAACGTCCGCTCAGCTCGCCCAGTATCACCAAGATAAATATATGAACGCGCAGCTTTCATTTTGGCACTCTCTGAAAGTTCAATTTCATTTGCTTTTAATGCCAGCTTCCCAATGAGCTCATAAACCTCAACGGCCTTCTCCCAGTCCTTTTTCTCTCCCAATGTAAACATTTCAGCTGCCCGCTCGATAAAAGGAATAGCATACTCTTTCAAGTACTCCTGCTTTCCGGTCACTGTATAAAGCTCTTCGGCAAGATCTTTTGCAAGCAAATACCCCTTCTCATAAGCTTCTTCAAGCTGTCCCTGTGATTGGTAGTAAATACCCAGGGCATAATAAGCATCAAGCACAGAAGCATGTAAAAGCCCAAAATCAACCCCCTTAAACGGCCCTTTTGAAACCTGCTTTCCAATCACATCACGGCGAAGCTCCTGAAGCTTCTTAGCATAACTCCGAGCTTCAGCAACATAATCGTCAAAAGCAGAACTGGGGTCAGTCCCCAACTCTGCATGGGCACGAATAACAGCATAAAGAAGACGCAAACGAAACCCATCGACCTCGCCATATCCTTCAGGCTCTTCAAGCTCTAAAGCTTTCTCAACAGCTTCCTCCACCTTTGGCCAGGTTCCTTGAACACTTCGTTTGATGGCCTTATTCCAGGCATCTTCAAAAGTCTGGGCATTCTTCTTACCACGTTTCAAACGATAGTATTTCACTTCCCAAACATAAGCATTGCCTTGAGTTTTGTCAGCTTTCCCTTCCCAACGCACTCGCCCCAAAGTATCAGAAATAACCTTAACGCTGCTAACCCGAGGCTGGTCCTTAAAGTCAATAATATCAGCCTGAAGACCTGGCACCCCAAAGCCCATAAAGATCAATCCCAACACCAAAGAAAAGACATACTGCCTTGTACTGCTTCTATTTTTTTTCGTCATTCGACTCGTTCCTTGTTTAAACATCTCAGTTTAAGTGCCTCAATTTGTATGCTCCGAAAACTTTTCTTAAAAATCAGTAGACTGAAGCAAAGCCTTATTTTTCTTCAGCCTCTGATTCCTCAACTCCCGAGAAATGCTCATCTCGATACTCAGAGCTCAACCCCGAAAGAGCTTCTTTCTGAGCACGATCAGCCCAATCAAGAAAAGCTTTACTCCTTTGATCAAAAACAAACCCATCTTTCTTCAGAATTTCGTTCATAGAACGAATAATCCAGGCCATGGATGTATTAATCTCTTCTTGAGCTTCATCACTTGGCCCTTCCTTAGCAAGAACCTCTGCATAAAGCTCTCGCACCTTGACCCAGGCTTGAACACCATCACGAAAGTTTGTGTTGTAAAAACCGCCCGGAAGCTCAAAGGTTCCCCGCCAAACCTGGGACTGGTAAAATGATGCTTCCTTAAGAAAAGCAACCATGTTCTCAGGCAGTTGAACAAAGACTCCATCGCGCTTTTCAAGCCCTTCTCCATCCTGCTGGTAATACTTCTTCTTCCATTCAAGCTGAACCCCATTATCCACACAATAAAAACAAAGTTCTGTATAGCTATCAATAATGGGAACAAAATAAAGGTCGATTGCTTTGCCTGTCTCGCTCTCCTGAAGGTTCTTCTTCCACTCACGCTGCCCCTTCTGAGCAAAGAACTCTGCTCCGTTACGCCAATTTACAAAGTTCAAGCAACGGCGCAAATGATGCAAAGCTTGTTCGAAATATTCCTCTCGCTCATCCTCAGAAAGAGAAGTGCCCTGCTGCTTAAGAATTCGAAGGGCTAACTGCCCCAACTGATAACGAGCTTCAATTTCATCTGCATTATTTTCATCGTTAACAATTTTCTGCCGTCGAGAATCAACAGGAATATAACTCTCGTCAGAAAAGTCCTTCTTCTTTTGCTCAAAATAAAAAGACCATGCCTGATAAGCATTTTTCGCTTGCTCGTCAAATAATCCATAAAGCTTAGCATAAACAGCAGCCTCTTGAGCCGTACTGTAAAGCCCTTTATTTGAAAGCTCAGCATTACGTTCTGCGATATGCAAAAATGTTGTCACCGCTGCCTGGGCTTCGTCACGAAGAAGGCTTGCATGTTCTTCCATTAAGCTGCGAAGCTCAAAAAGAAAAGCATCTCCCTGTCCCCAGGCAAGCTCATTCGTAATATTTTCAATTCTCTTAGCAGCATTGAAAAGCTGCCCCCCTTCAACACTCTTGCCTGCTTCTATTAAACCATTCGACCCCTCATAAAGCTTCTCGATAGAGCTTTCAATGCTTTGAGCATTAAGCGAAGCTAAAAACTGCCCAAGAAAAACTCGAACCTCCTCTTTCATGCCCTCTTCCTGAAGGACAACTTCGATCACCTTTTGAATGCCAAGCCTCTGACTTTTCTGATACCCCTCAAGTGAATTGTTCCAGAAAACTTCAAACTCCTGACGCAAAGCTTCCGGCATGACCTTACCAATCTCATGGGAGCCATACTTCGCTTCGACTCCATACATCCTCTGGGTAAGATACTCGCGAATGAAAGTTCCTACACGTTGCTGGACTTTTGCCTGCTCTTCCTCTCCAGCTTCTTCTTTAACCTTGGCAAGGGCTATACGTCGTATCGTTCCGTTACTCAACCGCACCCCTTGGGTTTCAAGGTTTTCTGCCCCAGCAATCAAGGCATAGATTTTCGGCATTTGAACCGTTGCATAGGTGTTGTGTAAATTGCGAATCATCCAGATAAGGTTTGAACGCAAACTTAAGCTTTGAGCTTGAGGTAAATCCTCAAGCACTTTTTCATAACGCTGGAACTCCGCAAAGGCCTCCTTAACCCTTTCCTGCTCGATAAAAACATTAAAACGACTCCAAACAAGATTAAGCTTAATTTCCTGAGCCTGAGCCTTCTCAGCTTTATTTGCACTCTTTGTCAGTATTTCAAAGTGTGGTCCGTAGGCATCCCACGCCATTTCAAGCCAGGCCAAAGCTTCTTCTGAACGTTCATCGCGAAGCTGATCCTCACGTTCTGTGCGGCGTTCTTGATTAAGAATACTGACCTGTGGACGACGCAATACCATCGCAAGCTGATAAGCAGCTTTACCAAGATTCACCATGGTGGGATCTTCCTTACGCTCTTCTGCAGGAAGACCTAAAAGATCTTGATTCACAATCTCCGCATGGGCAGCCAAAGCTTCCCAGAGACGAAGTTTCTCAAGTTCAACACCACGATCACGAAGCTTTTGATAATCATCCTCTAAGGCAAAGAGAAAACAACGCTTAAAAGCGTACTGAGCCATTTCCCACAAGTATTCACGCTCATCTTTAAGCTTTTGGTCTCCATGGAGTTTTTGGGAATGCTGCTTCAATTCCTGCAAAAGATTTTCAGGCAGGCTGGGGAAATCATTTTGGAAAAGCTCTTGAGATTCACCCCTCAAACGAACTTCAAGCCCATCGAAGTCAACACCACCTTCAACAATATCATCAAGTTCAAGATCATAACCTTCAAGAAAGAGCTCTTCTGGACTTAAGTTAAACCCTTCAGGTAACCCTTTGTCAGCATAGGCCCGAGCCAGCGCTGCTCCAGCAAAATAATTTGCCATAATAACTCCTGAATCGGATGGCAAGGTTGAAAGCAGATATTGGGCTGCTCTTTCATACGCTTTCTCATTATACGCCTTATATCCTTCTGATTTAAGGACCTGATAACGCTTTTCAAGTCCTGCCCAGGGTTGAAACCATTCCTGCATTTCCTGATAAAAATCCTTAAAATCCTGGTTGCTGGAATCTCCACCGAGTCGTGTGCTTAATAAAAACTGAGCATTTGTTAAAGCGCGCTGAGCAAGATCTTTTGGGAAAGCATAAGCATCTCCTTTGTTTTCAAGCTTAATATCGACTCCCGCTTTCAAGCAGTATGCTTTTTGGTCAGCATCAAAAAAATGAGCTGGTAATCTTTCTTCTGAACCCTCAGAACCATATTTTTCCCGTAGATACGCAAGGCGCATGGCACCTTCTTGAAAGATATTAGCAGCATCAACATAACGATTAAGAGATTCATACGTCAGACCAATACTGAGGTAACACGTAGGCGCATAGGCTTCAAACGTTTGCTCAGAATGAAGGTTCAACAAAATGCCTTGATAAATCTGCATGGCAACCAACACAAGCTCATAGCTTTCTGTGGCTAAAACTTTTCGAGCACATTGCAAACGCTGCTCCAAACTTAAATCAAGTGTTTGAGCAATCTTAGAGATTTGGTGACCAGCTTTAATTCGAAAATACGAACTTGGATCGTCCACTAATTTGAAAAGCTTCTGGAGAGACTCCTCAACCTTGCCGCCAAGATTTAAGTCTGCACTAATCTGATAGAGTCGAAGCTCTTTGCCCTGGGCACTCCCAAGGGCTGCAGGAAATTCTCGTTGGGCTCTTTCAATAATTTCCAGCGCTTGTCTGTTTGCCTCTTCGCTTAAGGAAAGGTCTGTCACCAGTGTTTCAATAGCTTTGAGATAACCCCGCAAGCTCTGGTATTCGACGGTATAGTTACTTTTTGGATCTCCTGAAAGATAAGAGGGCAACTCAAGATATTTTTCAACAGCACTCTCTGGTTCACCATTTTTTCGAATGGCATCCCCTTCAAGAATATAAGCGTCGAAAAGAACACTTGGAACTGGCAAGTCGTTGGTAATTTCGAATTGCATATCAAGCATAACAGTTGAAAGCCTTGAGAGGTATTCCTGACGTTCTTTCGAACCTTGTGTCGAAAGCAGACTACGGGCATAAAGAGCTCTTCCCAATTGGTAAAAGCTCTTGATAAAGCTTTCATATTTTTGGGGTTCTTTAACAGCCCAGTCAAACCCCTGCTCAAAAGCATAATTTCGCAGTTTATTCTGAAACTCTAAGAGCGAGGCGATGGTATCTTCTATTGTCTCCTGGTCTTCTTTTCTGATATTGTTAAAATCAAGAAGATCAAGGGAAAGAGTATAAGACTCAAGCTTTGTTTGCGGAGAATCAGATTTCTTCAAAATTTCATGGGCTTTTTGAAGCAGCTTTTTCCTTTCGCTCTCATTGCTTTCAGCTTCAGCTTGTGTTTTGAAAACGCGGGCAAGAGTAAGCTCTTGGAATTCCGCATCCTTAATCTGAGACTCAGCAAAATCTTTCGCCTCGTCATAAAGCTGATAACGTCGTGCAAGGAAAATAGCTATCAGAGCATTTTCTTCGTCTTCAAAGCTTGGGGCACTTAAAAGCCCTTGAGCAAAACCAAAACAAAGAGCACAACACAAAAGAATAAGAACGAAATGATACTTTTTCATATATTTCTTCCCCAAGCACGGCCTTATTAAGCGACTCTAAAGCTCTCTCAAAATAGAATGACTTGTTTTCTTCTAAAAGATAAAGCAACAACCTGCAACAGCGTTGAAAAACGAAAACCCTCAAAAAGCTTTTTTACCTGATCACATAATAATAAACGAAACTTTATTCTAAAAGGTTCTATCACAAAGAACAAAGGGCATTACAAAAGCATTACAGAAAGATTTTAAGAAAGCTTAAAATCTTAAGACTTCAAATGGCTGACCTGGCCCTATTGAATTACAAGAGTAAAGCTTTTCAGCTTAAGACTTATGATTTATAGTGCTCCTTGATAGCATAGAAACACCGTTTACAATAATTTTCATTTCAGTTGTTATAAGCAAAACAGGAGCTTCGCACTCCCAAATGCAGTTTTTCAATTCTCTTGAGCATGTAAGTTATATTCACTCTTTATGCTTATTTTACCAGGTTGACTATAGACATTTATGGACAGGCCTTCTCAACCAGCACTTTCAACATCAAGCGAACCTGAGAATTATCACTTTACACAGGACGTTCGAAATTTCTGCCAGGACTTGATTAAGCACTCCCAGGAGCTCTCCCATATTGATACAAAACAGCTGCTTTTTGCATGGACTCCTGCTCACAAACGCAAACGGCATGGCATTTATGCGACCTGTATGCCCTTGCGCTTTGAAAACGGCTCAACTCGTAAACGTCTCGGGGAACAGACCTGGGAATGGACTCCTTTAATTATTTCTGGCCACGAAATACTCTATTGTATTTCCTTTTATTTACCTCGTTTTCTTAATCTTTCAAAGGCTCAAAAACTGGAAACCGTCATCCATGAGCTTTTTCACATTTCACCAGATTTCAACGGTGATCTAAGACGCTTTGGTAAAGGACGGTGGGCTTATCATGGCCCATCGCTCAAGCATTACCAAGCTTTACTTCAACCCATTGTTCAGCAAGCAAAAACAAAACTTCAACTTGAAAACTATTGCTTCTACACTCATTCCATGGGCCAACTTCGTAAACGCTTTGATCGAATCGTTGGCGAGAAAACCAAAAAACTTCGCCCCAAACTTTTGCCTTAATGATGAAGCATTACAACTTTTTCAAGCTTTGTGATCAAAACCTCTCTCAATGAAAGATCTACCATGTACGACTGTATTCTTAAGGCTCCCTATTATCTTGAGCCCCAAAGCTTTACGATCTTGAAAAACAAAGCTCTCTGTATTCGAGCAGGAATGATTGAGCATGTTTGTGATCAAACTTCTACTCCTGAAGCCAAGAGTTATTACGAATTTGATAATGCTCTTATTCTACCAGCCTTTGTCAATTGCCACACTCACCTTGACTTAAGTCATTTACGTGGAGTTCCCCTCCAGGGAGACGATTTTGCAGCATGGTTGCAAGCGGTAGTACAAGCCCGCTCTGCTCCTCAGAAAACTATTCAAGAAGCTCTTGCACTCAGTCTCAAAGAAATGAAAAGTCAAGGTACGGCTGCTTTTGTTGACATTCTCTCGCCGACTCCTTCAAGCCACGAACTGGCGGCACAGATGTTTGCATCAGGTCTTGAAAGCCTCATCACCCTGGAGCTTTTACCCTTTCAAGGCCAATCGATTGAAGCGACCTTTCAAGCTTGTTTAGGCGTCATGCAACGTGTTCTTTTGAGCCTGCTTGATCAAGCAGGCATTGACTTTGAAACCTATTCTGAAAACACGTCCAGCTTCCGAGCAACGCTTTCTACAGATGCTCGCCCACTGCATCGGCTTGGCCTCTCGCCCCACGCGCCTTATACTGTTCCACCAGAACTCTATGTAAAAGCGGCACACTACGCGAAGCGCTTTAAACTCTTACAAACAACCCACTTTGCTGAATCAGCAGCGGAGCGCGATTATGTCATCAAAGGAGAGGGGTTATTCACAGAGCTCTTTGAAAAACTTGGCTTTGAACCATGCCAGGGAGTTATCAATGCGCAGCCTCCCTTCAAAACCTTAATGGAAAAAGTTTTTCCTGAGTTAGAAACTGGTATTAACCACCACCTGCTCGTCCATTGTTATGATCTTCAGGAAAACGAAATTCAAGAGCTTGGGAAGCACCAAGCCCACATTGTTTACTGCCCAAGAAGCCGAGCCTATTTTAATCACTCAAAAATCAAACTTCAAAGCATGCTTGCTGCTGGCATAAGAGTTTGTCTTGGAAGTGACTCCCTTGGCAGCACCCCTGATCTTGATATGCTGGGAGAACTTCGCCAGGCCCAATCTGATAACCCAAACATTTCCGCTCTGGAACTCTTTCGAATAGCAAGCATCAATGGACGCTTTGCCCTTTGGGGAAGGAATCAAGCTCAAGACCAAAAGCTTTATGGGTTAGCTGACCTTCAAGTTCGAAGCCTGCCAGAAAGCTCTCAAAAAATTCTTGAATCTGGAGACCGGTTCTTCCAAGCTTTATTTGAAGAGCGTCCAAGCTGTTTAGCGACATTCGTTGCGGGTAAACCAGTCTATCTCGAGCAAGAGTCCTGATGAAATTGAGATTTTGACTTTTGGATTATTACCCTGCGAAGGATCTATTTTAGCCACTTAACTTGCTTTCATTTTGGCATTTTCAGAAAGAATTTTTATGCTCTAACCTTGATGACAATAAAAAACGGGGGCAAAAAAACTAAGGCAAGAAAGCACCAAAGGTCATGATTGATATCAAAGAACTTCGCAACAAAAAGGAGACAACCACCCTGGCTCTTGCTCGCAAGGGTGTTGCCCAGGAAAGTATCGAAGAAATTTTAAAGCTTGATCATGATCTTCGTGAGCTTAAAACTCACTCCGAAAGCCTGCGGGCAGAACAAAAAAGGAAGTCAAAGGAGTTTGGAAAATTAAAAAGCCAGAACCAGGATGTCACGGCTCTTCAGGCTGAGCTCAGTAACCTCAAAGAAGAACTCCACCAGAGCGAAACGAAGCTTACGGAACTTGGAAACCTTCTCCAGACAAGCCTTGACCACATTCCAAATCCACCAGCTGAAGACGTGCCCAACGGCAGCAGTGCCGATGACAACCAGATTGAAAAAACCTGGGGAGAACTTCCAGAGACTCAAAATGCCTTGCCCCACTGGGAAATCGGGGAACGTTTTGGTTTTGAACAAACTCGAGCTGCAAAAATATCTGGTGCAGGCTTTCCTTTACTGGTTGGTCCACTCGCCCGACTTGAGCGAGCCTTAATCCAGCTTTTTCTTGATCGTCATACAACTCAAAATGGTTATATTGAAGTCAATCCCCCCCTGCTTGTTCGCAAGCCAGCTCTCTATGGCACTGGCTACTTCCCAAAAATGGAGGGCGAGCAGTATTATACTGGAGAAGATCATCTCTATTTAATTCCAACCGCTGAAGTTCCTTTAACCAATATTCATGCCAACGAGATTCTTTCTCTCGATGATCTGCCAAAAAAGTACTGCGCTTATACTCCCTGCTGGCGACGAGAAGCTGGAGCTGCTGGAGCTGACACTCGAGGCATGATCAGAGTCCATCAATTTTCAAAAGTTGAAATTATGCAGGTCATTCATCCAAACCAAGCCCAAACGGCCCATGAAGAACTCACCCGTCATGCTGAAGAACTGCTCGAAGATTTAGGGCTGGCCTACCGCCGTTTGCTGCTTTGCAGCGGCGACATGAGTTTTGCTGCTGCAAAATGCTACGATCTCGAGGTTTATGCTGCTGGGGTAAAACGCTGGCTGGAGGTAAGCTCCTGCTCGCACTTTGGAAGCTTCCAGGCACGGCGATCAAAGATCCGCTATCGTGAAGAAGATCCTGATTCACAAACCACAAGCAACGAGTTTTGTCATACCTTAAATGGCTCTGCTCTTGCCTTACCACGAATCATTATTGCCTTGCTCGAAAATGGTCTACAACCAAACGGTGATGTTCAACTGCCTGAAATTTTGGCGGACTACTACGGCAACACAAAACTCTAAGCTTCCAAGCTCTGATCTTCTGGAGATTTGGGTTGCTCTTCAAAACGCTTCAATTCTTGAAGACATACCTGAAAAGCATCTTCAAGCTCTTGAAACTCTTGCGCACAAGGCTTTTCAAGCTTCAAGGACCTCTCCTTAAGACTTTTATGCAAGAGCATTCCTTTATGGCTTAAATGCTGAGACATTGCTTGAATAAAGCGCTCCGAACAGAATCGGCAACCTCTGCCCCAAAGCATCATGGCCAGATACCAGGACCAGGCAAAAGGATGAAAGCGAAGACTCTTTGCTTCTTGCTTTAAACAAGCTTTCATCTGCTCAACGCTGCGTACTGACAGCTTCAGTTCACTCTCCAGCAAATCTTTAAATTTTGGAGAAAGCTTGCGTTTTTTGAGCAGGGCTGAGAAAAAAAGTCGATTCGCTCTGAAAGCCCTCAAAGAAAAATATAAGCTTTGATAAAAGTGATTCCCTGTTTTCTCTGGTGCTTCTTTCATATTTTCACTTTGAGCTCTCTCTATTTTAAAATTCTTTTGAGAAAAGTTTGTAAGAAAACAAGAATGGGAAAAAGTTTGGCCAAAGTTTGGCCAACGGAAAATAAAATACGCTCTTGCTCAGCACAATTATGTTTTCTAATTTCCCCACCACTGGCATTTCTTATTTCTCGTCTTTATAGATGTAAATATATTTCTATAAAACCCATGAACCTTTTAAGATCCTATACCGTTTTATTCTTAGAAAGCAAGCTTTCTGAGTAGCGGCCTGGTTATGTTGTCGTCAACCACAGAAAGAGTCGGCTCGTGGAGTATCAAAAGAGAGAAGAACCAAGCGATCGCACGCTGATGGAAGCCTTTCAGCATGGCGACCAGGAAGCTTTTACGCAACTTTATGAACGACATTTACAAGGGCTCTTAAATTTCTTTTTTCGGCTTTCCTGGGATCATGCTTTAGCAGAGGATCTCACCCAGGAAGTCCTTTTACGGATCTTTCGCCATGCTCAAAATTGGACACCGCAAGCGAAATTTAAAACTTTTCTTTATCGGGTTGCAAAAAACCTCTGGATTGACCATCTGCGCAGCGCCCACACTCGTAAAAGTAAAACTTCCCTTTATAACTCTGACCCAGACCAGGAAGGAAGACACTACATCGACATGCTACCAAGCGAATTAAAACCTGTTGGAAGAAACCTTGAATACCAGGAACGTTATTCACAGATCATGCAAGCCCTGGACCAGCTTCCCGATGAGCAACGCATGGTTTTTGTGCTCGCTGAAGTTGAACATATGGGGTACCAGGAAATCAGCGATGTCATGGAAATCCCCCTCGGGACAGTGAAATCACGCATGCATATTGCAGTTAAAAAACTGCGGGAACTTCTGAAAGACTTGCTGATTGAACCTGCATAAATAAAGGTGTGAATAGAAAGACTACTCCTGAAAAATTTTGCAATAAGCAATAACAACAAGCCATAAAAGGATATTGAAAAGTTTCCTGACAGTGACTGAAGACGAACCATGAAACCCATTGATGATGGCCTTTTAATCGACTTCTTGAAGCATGAGCTCAGCCCAGCTCAGGCCCATGAATTGCAAAAAGCCCTGGCTCAAGACCAAAGGCTCCAAGAGCGACTTCATTCTTACCAAAAACTTTTCAAACTGCTCAGAACGCTTCCCAATCTCAAGGTAGACCCAGCTTTCAAGCTGAAACTTCAAAACCAAATAACTGAACCAGATACTGAAATAGACACAAAAAAGACTGAGCTCGAAGCACTTATAAATGTATTTTCTATACTTAAGCTGAGACCTTCAGCCCGTTACACTGCTCGGCTTCGTGCTTTCTTTGCCCAAAGAAGTCAGGAGCTTTCTTCTCTTCGCTCCCACAGTATCAGCTCTCTGGGAAGCTCATCCTTCTTTGAACAAGAAGTAAAAGAAGAAAAAACAGATTTTCCTGAACTTCCTTTCCAGGAGAGCATTTCCCTGCCCAGCCTTGAAATAAGCTCACAATTTCGTGCCCGTATTCAAAAAGCTCTGGCATCAGAAGCCCAAAACCTTTCTCAAATTCAAAGCTCTGAACACCTTAAAGAAACAAAATCTTCCTCTTATTTATCTTCTTCTTCGACTCTTTCTGCCAACAGAAAAATCTCTTCCAGAAAAATCTCTTCTTTACCAAAACCAAGTTTGTACAGGGATTCATTAAAACACCTTATACGTGATCCTGGTTTTGTTACCGCTGCATTTTTGCACCTGATATTTCTCGTGATTGGTTTTTTAATCGTAGAGCAAAGCCAATCACAACCTGAAAGCACTTCTTCATTGGCCCACGTTGTTGTAACAGAAAAAGACCTTAGGGGGTTTTCCTTAGGAGAGAACAATGGCTCAGAGCCCTATGATTTCCCTCAAAACCTATTTCCAGAAAACATCTTGAACCAACAAAAACTCCAAGAAAGAGGAGCTTCAAGCCAAAGGCTGCTCAATGAACAAGCCCCTTCTGCCAACGAAGAAAAGTTACAAGCTTCAGGACTCAGAACACTGATTCAGCTTCAACCCTCATCCCACGACGCTCCCTCACCTTTTCCAAAGCACCAACTCAAATCTCAAGAACCTTTATTCCCACCCCCTCATTCTGCAAACGCTGGCTGGTACGCTTTTCCTGATGCCCCCACCGAACAAGAAGCAATCTCTATTCAAGAGAAGCTTGAGAAAAAAGCTTCATCACTACTATCGCCATCAGAAAAACAAAAGCCCCTGCTTTTGCAGCACCTGGAATCCCTATCGCATTATTTAATTCGCTCACAACTTCCCGATGGCTCTTGGGAAGCTGGTCTTTACGAGGGCAAGCTTACAAGCATGCCATTCAAAGCCCAGACCCCTCCTGCTCTTTTACAAGCTCGAGCAACTCGCAATACCCTGCTTGCCCTGCTTGCTCTTTACGAAACTCCTCTTCTTCCAAACCAAGCTCAAGAGCAAGCCCAGGCGCGTCATAAAGCCCTGAGCTTTTTACTTGATAATTTTGAAAATCAAAATTATCAAAGTTTTCTTCCTCACCCAGAGCTCCAGACATCCTACTGGCCTGACATTCAAGCCCTTGGAACCCTAGTATTAAGTCACGCCTATGGACGCAAAGGAACGCAGCGTTTAAAATTCGCACTTTCACAATCTTGCCGTCGTCTGCTTCAATACCAAATCAATAAGGAAAATGCTGACAAACCCTCTGATCAAGGAGGCTTTGCCTACCAAATTCCCCTAAAAAATCAAAAGCTGCACGAGCAAAAACTCAAGGCTGATCCCTTGACGAGCGCCTGGGTTTTTCAGGCTTTGCTCAGCGCACAAAAGACAGGCTGGCATCACTCTGATCTTCCGCAAGTCCTCAAGCGTTATCAAAATCACTTACTTGCAAACGCTCAAACTGATCATGGCCTTGGCCTTGGCATCATCAGCAGACCTTCCCATACTGCTCAGCATGGAGATAATGCAGTTTTAAGCGCCACAAGCGCAAACTACTGCTCTGAAATTCTGCTTGATGCCGATAGCTTTGATATCATCACCCCACAGCAGTTCAATTTTCTGAGCCAGCAAACACGCCTGCCTTCAAATCAGAGTTTTATTGAGCCAGGCAAAAGAAGCTTCGCAACGAACCACAGTGCTTGGTATTTCAGCTCCCTGGCTTTTCTGGCAGAAGAAAACGCTCTTTCAAAACCCTCAGCGTCCGATCAACAAGCGCGTCAAGCTTATTTTACTCAGCTTTATAAAACCCTTTTTGCTCCTGGTTTCTTTATTACTCAGGGGCCCGATCAAGGCGCCGTAGCAGCTTATGGCCAAGAAGAAGAGGTTCATGGCAGAGTTTTTTCAAGCGCCCTTAGTGCTTTGATCATCTCAAACCACTGGCGAGCAGAGCTTCTGGCAGAGCAGAAATGAAACAGTAGCTTGAGGAATAAAAACAAGACTGGGGCTCTGTGAAACGGAAAAGCTCCAAAGTTTTATGAGTATGAAATATTCAAATAATTAACGAATTATGCAACCGCCAAAATACTTCTGGATACACTCGTAACCCATTGAAATAAAATGAGTTATGCTTCTGAAATTTACTCTAAAAAATACCCGAGTGTGGTTGCAAAATAGCCCCTTGAAGCGGCCTTGCAAGAAGTTAAGGTTTAGGCTTTTCCTGATGCTGTGGTGCTTTTTCGGGGGCTGCCCAAAATCTCCGCCGAACCGGATCTTCACCTGAACCGCCCCAGGGGTTACAACGCAGGATTCGCCAGCAGCCAGCAATCAAGCCTCGAACCAAACCATAACAGAGAACAGCCTCTATAAGATAATGAGAACAAGTAGGAGTATAACGGCACTGCGATGGCAAAAAGGGAGAAATCAACCTCTGATAAACCTTTACCGGAAAGATAACCAGCCAGACTCGTGCCTGCCACAGCTTAACAAGCGATCTTTTAAACTTATTCACGAGATTTTCCTGTACTGTCCAGCTTCTTAGCCTCTTTCTTGGATGAAGCCTGCACCCTATTGAAGAGGTTAAGCAAGCTTGCTTCCAGCTTTAAAAAAGAAGGTTTCTCAGCGGTGTAGCGCGGCAAAATAACATAATCAAATTCCCCAAGTCGCTGCCGGTGCAAACGAAAGACTTCCCTGAGAAGCCTCTTGAAGCGGTTTCGCCGATGAGCAGGACCATACTTACGGCTGACAACAAGGCCTAGTCGAGCATGCTTACAGGTGTTCGGGGCAAGGTAGAGCACCAGACAATCATCAGCCCTACTCTGCTTTAAAGCAAAAACCCTGCGAAAATCCTGAGCATGCAAAAGCCGGCAACAGGGAGGAAAAGAACAATCATCCTTATGGCTCGGCTTTGATTGAGCAGCACTCTCTTGCTGAATATTAGCCATAGGCTAGAGCTCTCTGAGTTCACTTATAAAACACCATTTTATATCTTCATTTTATTTTACATGAGAAAGAATTGAGATAAAAACCTGAATCGCCGTACCTTATTAAAAGAGTCTATCTGCCCACACAATCTTAAGCCTTGCCAATATTTTATAGAACTGAACATCTATAAATACCGTATATCATAGAGCAGCCCCCTTTCGGCTTTAAACCAAATCAGAATTCAAATAAAGAAAATGATAAAAAGCCCAAAGCATGCTTGAAGGCTTTTTGAAAGGAAGTTGCAACCCCACGCATAAGATCTTCTTCGGCTTCTACGTCATAGACTTGTCATAAGCAGGAAATCTTTTTCTCCTATGGGTGAGAGTGTTTGATTTGCTCTTGACCAAGCGCCTTGATCACATAGTATTAGATGGAATTCTCTGTCATATGTTTTTGTTTTGTTGTTGTGTTTTGTTGTTGCATAAAAGAGCTCATAAGAGTTTGATATGCCGTGATAAGAGAGAAGTAAAATAAAGAGTAGGCGTTACTACACCTTTGTTTAAGGCTTTATATTAGGTTTACCTCTTTGCTTCATAAAGGTAAAGGGTAAAAGGATCTTTGTTAAGACTACGTTGTGAGGACAAACTCTTGACAGCACTTTTAAAAATACTTTTAGCATTTGCTCTTGTTTTGGCATTTTTGCTGACGATTCAACTTATGACTGTTCAAAGCGGTTATGTTTTTTGGGAGGATAGAAAGAGCCAGGAAGAGAAGCGCCAAAATGAAGACCTGAGCCTTTATAACAAAACCTTTGATGTCTGGTTGCAGCGTTCTGCGGAAGCCCAAGCCGTAGCTTCAGGGCCACTCCAAATGGAAAACGTACAACTTAAACAAGCACTTGAATCTTATGGCTATTGGGCCCAAGAGGCCGAAGCAGCGAAAGAAGAAATAGATCAAGCCTATGACCAGCTAGAAACAGGCATTAGTCAAGCTACCCGTGGAATAGCTGGTCGCTACAAAGATATTGTAGAAAATCGCCGGGCGATTGTTGAAGGGCGTTTAACCCTCAAAGATCAGGCTCAGGAACAAGGAATCGAGCTGCGTAAGGAATTGATGGAATTGCGCACTGGCTATGCCGTTGATTACGAGGACTATCTTGTCCTTGAGTACAATCAATACTTGCTTCAGGAGGAGCTGCAACGTCGCAATGAAATCCTTTACCGTTATCGCTCGCTGCGTCCAGGACTTCAGAAGAAGATTGGAGACAACGGTGCGTTCTTGCCCTGTAATGTTCTTTCAGTGGCTGGGCTGAGCCTTGTTCTTGATAAAGGACGAGATGATGGTTTAGAACTCTACCAAAAATTCAGTATCCAAAGACAAGGGAGAATTGTAGCCCTGGCAAATATAGTTGGCTTAAGCGATCATAACGCAGAAGCCGAGATCCTTGCTCTTCCCTTAAAGGACCAGGATGTTTTACCACTGCCTGGAGATACTGCTCTTCCACAACGTTTTTTACTTCCCCTGAGTGAGTAGCTTTAAACACGCAAGCTCCACCGAAAGACTTTGAAAACCTGACCACCGAATATGATGTAAGAGTTCACATGAGAAATTCAAAAGGCATACGATTTTTGTAAGGAAAAACACTTATGGGCCTATGGACACGAACAACTCTGCTCTTTTTATTAGCTCTTTTAAGCTTAACTCTTGGACTTGGGCTGACAGAGGTCTTCAAAAATGAACCAAGTGATATTGATCACTTCGTTGCGACAAGAAACCTTCGTCGAGCAATTGCTTATCGTGTTGTGGATTATCAGGGAGGCAAAGTTGCCAAGAGTTCCAGCGGAGATCGGTTTGATGATACTGCCGAAGCGCTGCCAGAGAAGCACCCTGGAGCAGAGATTCCCGTAAAGTTCTCCTTGATTGCACTGGAAGCCCATGAAACAAATCTTGCAATTGAAGAACTTACAAAAGCGAACAATGAGCTTCGCAATGGAAGTGACGATAAGCCAGGAATTGAAGAGCTTAAAAAGCGCATTGCGGAATGGAACCACCAACGCCGCGAAAAGACCAACAAGTTTGGTTTGATTGAAAACGTTGTTCGGGTTTTTGCAATGGAAGTTGACAGCTATAGCTACACGATTGAAAACCTTGCTCAGCAAGCCTTTAACCTTGCCCATGAAACTCGAGAGGCCGAGCTTAGTAACGGTGCTTTAAGGAAGGAAATAGAAAAAGTTCGGCTTGCTGGTGGACGCCTCAAACGCGATCTCATAGACCTTGAAGACCACAACTATGATACGAATAAGAAACTTGCCAAAACGATTAAAACCTTAGCTCTTTATGATACGTATGAACCAGACTTGCGAGCTCTTTCAAACCGGATTGGAAACCCCTGGTTACGCGGAGTTGTGGTTCGAAGCCACGAAGACTCAAGGGTTGGAGTCGTCTGGATAAGTATTGGCAAACAAGAAGGTGTTCAGGTTGGCCAGGTTTTTTCCATTCACCGCCAGGGCAATTTTATTGGCCGAATACAAATTGAAAGTATCGAACGAAATCGTGCTGTAGGTCGCTTACTCGAAGAATTTCGGGGAATTGCTCAGATCTACCCTCACGATCGAGTACGTGCCACAGCAGCTCAATTTCAAGAACTGAGCCCACATTCAGAAAGCTGATAATCAGAAAATTCATATAAAACAAGCAAACTTAAGATTTAAAAGAGACCCAACGCACCATTCAATAGAAAACACTTGTTGACCTAAAGTTTCACGAGTAAAAAAAGGGGTATCCAAGCATGGCCCAGAAGAAACTTCCCAAGCCACCAAAACCTGGGGCAAAAGCAAGCAAGCCACGTACGTCAAGACCGGCAAAGTCCAGACCGAAGCCGAAGCTGAAAGCCAAACAAACCAAGCAGCTTGATAAGTTTGGACTTGCTTTGGTGGTACTTGTCATTTTACTTTTGATTGCAAACCTTCTGGTTTTCAATCAAGTTGGCAAAAGGGTTGATGCTGCTGTCTTCGGCAAACAAACTCAAGAAAACTATGATCAACCTGGGGTTCAAGCCAGCTTAATTGCTTACGAGGCTCGCAATATCCTGGGAAGACAACCCGGTGAGGTTGACACAATCCTCTTCGACAAGGGCTTTCGTGACGGAGTCAAACGAGGTGATGTATTTATGCCGCAACTGAAACTTCCTGAAGGAAGCCATATTGAATTTGTAGTGGATGAGGTTTATTCAAATCAAGCTCGTGCCTGGATATTACTTGGAACAGAATGGGATGATCGCCCTTTTTTACGTCTTCAGGAAGAAGTCATTGCACAGACAATCCCAACTGGAACAACTCTAAAACGACGCTGGGCTGATCAAGAAGTTCGCAAGCTTGTCCAGACCATAGCCCCCTGATTGTCGAAGACTTGCTTTGATAGCCTAACAAGTACTGGCTTTGTAAAAGAGTAGATTATTCTTAAACAAAAACATGAATGACTGAAAGCCCCTGGTTATCTTCCTGTTCTTTACAAGCAACAGCCAAAGCAACAATGCATTTTGCTCTTGATGTGGGCATGAAGCTTATTTGAACTTGTCTTCAAAGCCTGATTGTGCCATAGTGTGATAAAGTGTATTTTATAGAATGGAAAATGAAGAGCAAAAAGGTTTAAAGATACGTGAGTGAAGAACAACATCAGGGCTATTACGAATCACTTTCTCAGGAAGAGAAGATGTTGCTTGTTTTGCGTGATGAGCTCTACGATGGTTCCTGGGAAAAAATGGAGCAGGACCTTAAGGATCGCCTCAAGGGAAAGCCCTACATCTTTAAGCTCGTCCATCGCATAGAGGAAGACCTGGTCCGAATTGAGAAACTCCAAGGTTATGAACAAAAGCAGCGTGTCAATCTCAGTGATTATGCACAGGCTGAAGAATGAAGGGAAGGTCCGATGCTCTCCGCTTGGCGCTTTTTATTACCTCTTAGTACATTTGCTCTTCTCCTTGTGAGCTGTTCCCTATCCTCACGAGGGAGAAACCAGGCTTCAGTCTCCCTGGGTCAAAATCTGGGAAAAAACTCTGGTTACCACCAGGAAGACTTCCAGGCAAGGGAGCTGGACTTTTACCTGAATAATCTTTTGGGCTTGCCTCTTCACTTTGATCAGCAAAAAGCCCTTGATACTCGCCCACCAGAGGTTGAGAACTACCCTGCCCTGCGAGAGCTTCATCTTTTGCGTGACCAAGGGAGCTCTCAGGAAGACACCTTACTCTTAGTTCATTCTGATGGCACTGTTCAATCCTGGAATGCTAACGATTTTACTTCAAATTGGGTCTCCCGACTAAGCGAAAGAAGCTATTGGGACCCTGTTATGACGAATCATTCCTTATTCTTTCTCACAAAAGAAGGACGTTACCATCAACTCAACCGACAAGATGGCTCCTTGAAAGCTCAAGGACTTTGGAGAAGTGGCTATAACCCTTCTACCCAGCCTGTAGCAAACGAAACTCATTTGGTTTTTCCTACGATAAAACCAAAAGCTATTCAAGGTTGGCCTGATATCCAGAATGATACGGTTTATGGGTCTGCTCAGCACTGGCTTTACCCCAATTCAGAGCAGAGCATTAACCTTGCTTCTTTTGGTGTCGTTAGCCTGCCGCCTGTGGCTGATTCGGAAGCACTCTACTTTATCAGTGATAACTACCTCTACGGCATTAGTGTCCAAAGTGGAGAAGAGTGGTTTAAAACGGATCTGGGACGAGGGCAACCGGTTCGGACTCCTCCTGTTTTACAAGGCAACCTTGTCTATACAAGCTCTGCATACGGTGAAATTCTGGCTCTGAATCGTTCTGGAGAAATTCTTTGGAGCTTCGATACTGGTGGGTTTGTTGATGGGCCGATCTATGTCTTAGATGATACTCTTTACTTTCGTACCCTTGATTTTGATATCCAAGCCAAAACCGGAGGACAATACAGCTCGCTTACAGCTGGTAGACTGCTTAAAGAAAAACGAAATTTTGAAGTCACAGAAACCCCCGCATTCTTTTCAAGCCTGCATTTTTCTCGTATTCGCCCTCCTCGACTTGATGGCAAAAGCTCGCTTTCAAAGGGTCGTCCTGATCCTTTGCTTCAAGACGAAGAAGGCAACTTGATCTATGATAATGAGGTACTTCTACCGCCCAAAAAACTTGATTGGAGTATTGAAAATCAAAATCAAAAAGTGCTGCTCAAGACAAAGAAATATCTTTTTGTGCTCTATGAAGAGTGGTCTAACCCCTACTCTTTGGAAGAAGTTTTAAAATTTAAAAGCCAGGGATTGATCGTCAAAGATCAAGAGGTTCGCCGATATTCTCGACGAATTTTGCAGGTTCTTGACCCCAAAACAGGAAAAATTCTACGACGAGGCAAAACTGGACAAACTTTAAGCTGGGATCTGGGAGAACACTTTCCATTTGTCATTGGTTCCAGTCAAGCCGAAGACCGCGCGATTTATTTTGGGACCAGGGAAGGTTACATCTTCAAGGGAATTGCACTTGAATAGATAAGGTTCGGCTCAAAAAACAAACCCCTAAGAGCTCTTTGCCTGAACCATCTTAACAACCAAGAGCCTCTCTTATTCAAAGTGGAGGGCACATATTTTCCGATGAGTTTTCCGACAGAATGACTTCTTGTCAGAGAGTCTGAAAAGAAGTGGCAAAAAGGACGCTTTCTTTCCTATAATCAATGTGCTGAAAATAAAAAAGTACGGACAACGAGAAAACTTAAAAACGCTCAAGAGGTGAAGTTGACATGAAGGCACTCGTAATACTTTCAACGCTTTTAAACCTGGTTTTTGCTTCAGGAGTGGTTGGCTACTATCTTTGGCGAGAAGACGATGCAAGGTTTTTTGTTGATTACAATATGCTCAACTCAAAAAATCGTGAAGTTATTAAACAGGCTCACAAGCTGATAGAAGAAGCTGACATTCATTCTGAAAAACAGTTTACGAACCTGCTCGTAAATAAAAATATGGAGGAAAAGTTCCAGAAGTGGGATACTCCAGAAGAGCTTCAGCGACTGCTTGTAGGTGCTGTAAGGGAAACCAACACTTTGCTTGAAAAACGTGAACGTGAAAGAGAAATGAGCCGAGAGCGTTTTCGCTTATTGCCTCAAGAGTTCGAGGATTTCAAAAATCAGCTCTTAGAACAAAATACTAAACAAGCATTGAAGGAAAAAGATTTCGAGGAACGTAAAAAAGCTTTCGAAGATCTTCAGAAAAATACGGCTTTGAACCTTGTCATCCAAGAAGTTGATAAGGCTAAAAAGGTTGATGAGAATTTAGCGCTTCGAATCCAGGGCAGACCCGTTGAACACCAGATTTACATTCTTCAAAATATTAAAAAGGATATCAACCGGGTCACTCTCTTTTCTTTATTACCAGAAGAAGAGCGTGCGGCTATTCAGGCCCGTGATACCAACGTTACAAGCCAGCTTTCTCCTGACCTTGGTCGCTAAATTAAAAGCTCCTATAACACTCAAAACAACTTCATATTTTTCAGCCTATGCTCTTAAGTATAAACGAGAGTAATTTCGGGATACTTCAGACCTTCTTTTCTTTAGGCGTGGGAAGTTCCTCGGCGAAAATAAAGTCCACCTGCAATATCAAAATTGAAAACCCATGGCAAGACAAGACGATTGTATTCTTGAAACGGTTTGGGAAGGGAAGTACGACTCTCAAGGACAACGCCGAAGATTTTCGCCACCACATCATAACCACGCCCTAGAACTCTTTGAGCATTACGGACAAGAAAAACAACCACAAGAGCTTACACACCGGGGAAACACGCTTGTTTTAGGAGAGAACCTCGAGCTTGCAACTTCTCTTCTTAAAGCTTTTGCTGGCAAAGTAAAGCTGATATATCTTGATCCTCCTTTTAACATCGGGAAAGTTCACCAGGGAAGAATCCTGCTTGAGAGTGGCGTGAGCCTCTTTGACCAAAGAGGCTACGATGACCGTTGGGGAAAAGATCAGGAAAGCTTTTCCTATTTTCTCTGGCAACGCCTTCAGCTTGCCCACAAACTTTTAAGTGAAGAAGGCTCTATTTTTCTCCACTGCAACGATGCTTCCAGCGCCCTGGTTAAAGCCTTGCTTGATGATATTTTCGGAGCAGAACACTTCCAGAACCAAATCATCTGGCACTACACAGGCGGGGGAAGAAGCCGCTCCCGACTTTCAAATAAACATGATCTGATTTACTGGTATTCAAAAACGAAGAGTTTCACGTTTAATATCGATGCTCTACGCAAGCCTTACAAGCCAACGAGTGGTTATGCTCGTTCTGGAATTCGGGCAGCTTCAGGGAAACACTATCTGCCTCATCCAAAGGGCTCTCCTGTTGACGATGTCTGGGAGATTCCAATTTTAAACCCACAATCCCATGAGCGTTCGGGATATCCTACCCAAAAACCCCTGAAACTTCTGAAACAAATTCTATCTATGGCTTCTAACTCTGGAGATCTGGTAGCAGATTTTTTTGGTGGTTCGGGAACAACCGCGCTTGCCGCAGCCGAACTCAAAAGAAATTTTCTGCACTTAGACCGTTCTCCTTTTTCTTTACATATTACTCGCAAACGACTGCTTCACGCTGGCTTTGACTTCAGCTTCTTTGTTCAAAGGAGCGATGAAAAACCTCAAAAAACCCCTGGAGAAGAAGCTTCTTACAGAGCATCACCCGAACTTCAAATCTTGAGAAAAGGGGCTCACGTTCAGCTTCTAGCTTTTAATGCCATACTCGCTGGCAAAAATTCTGTTTCCCAGGAAAAGCTCAAAGCAAAGGGCCTTGAACTCGTTGACGCCTGGGCATTTCAAACAAAAAGCTCCCAAGAAAAAGAAACAAACCTGATGCTCGCTTCAAGCCAGCGAATGCGAGGCAAGCACCATTTTCGCACTGAATTTAAGCTTCCACAAAAAGCTCAAGATATCCCTTTAGAACTCCACCTCTATGATGTCTTTGGGGGTATCTGGTTAGCTCATATAAAACTCGAAGATGGCAAGAGCGCGGGTTATCAGCTTCAAGCCTTGAATTCATAGTGCTTTGCCCCAATTAAAGATAGAAGCAAGAAGAAAAAACCTTCATACTTGATAACAATATCCCCTATAGGCATCCAAAACTTGAGAAAACCCAGCCCTTTAAACTTTTTTACTTTGCAAAGTAAAATCCTAATGTACCTGCTTTAATTACCCCCTCAAGCAACTCTATTCAAAAAAAGATCCTTCTCAAAACTCCCTCAAACTCGTATCCTATGGATAAGATTTTTTATGTGCTTTTCCTAAAATACCAAACTCTATTTCAGCTCAAAATGGTAAGAGCAGCCTTTGCAAAGAGGACATCAGAATGGCTTTAACTCCTCAAAAAAGTGAATACTACAGAGAACTCGAAGACAAACACGGCGCCCATAACTATCATCCCATTCCCGTTGTTCTTGAACGAGGACTTGGAGTCAAGGTTTGGGATGTTGAGGGCAAAGAATACTATGACTTTCTCTCGGCCTACTCAGCTTTAAACCAGGGCCATTCTCACCCACGTTTGCTGGCAACCCTTAAGGCGCAATCAGAAAAGCTTAGTCTGACATCGCGAGCCTTTCATAATAACCTGCTTGGCCCAACCGAAAAAAAAGTTACTGAGCTTTTTGGTTATGATAAAGCTCTTTTTATGAACTCTGGTGCTGAAGGCGTTGAAACCGCACTCAAACTGGTTCGCCGCTGGGGTTACGTTAGAAAAGGGATTCCAGAAAATCAGGCAAAGATTATTGTCTTTGAAGATAACTTCCATGGCCGCACCATCTCTATTATTTCCTTCTCAACGGACCCTTCGAGTTACAGCCAATTCGGTCCCTATACTCCTGGCTTTATCAAGATCCCCTATAATGACCCTGAGGCCCTTGAAAAGGCTCTTCAAGATCCCCATGTTTGCGCACTTTTAGCCGAGCCAATCCAGGGAGAAGCAGGCGTTGTGATACCTGATGATGGTTTCCTCAAAACCTGCGAAAGCCTTTGCAAAAGCAATAACGTGCTTTTTATTGCTGATGAGATCCAGACTGGACTTGCCCGCACAGGAAAACTGCTGGCTATTGAACATGAAGGGGTCAAACCAGATTTGATCATCCTTGGTAAAGCTCTTTCCGGAGGACTTTATCCCGTAAGCTGCGTACTCGCAAATGATGATGTAATGCTCACGATCAAACCTGGTGAGCACGGCTCAACTTACGGTGGAAACCCACTTGCTTGTGCACTGGTTCAAACAGCTCTTGATATTATCCTTGATGAAAAACTGGCTGATAATGCTGAAAAACTTGGTGAAGTTTTGCGCTCAGATCTGAAAGGACTGAACTCGTCCTTTATCAAGGAAGTTCGAGGCAAAGGCTTACTCAACGCTGTAGTGATACCACCTTTCGAATTCCAGGGCAAAAAACTAGTGGCCTGGGATATCTGTATTGCCCTTGCCCAGGAAGGCTTACTTACAAAACCAACCCACGATGATATCATCCGACTTGCTCCTCCACTGACTATCAGCGAGCAAGAACTCAAGGGAGCTATCGCTGTTTTTGGACGAGTCTTTAAGAATTTTCAAGCCTAAAAACTTTGAAAAATAGCTCTTTTCTTTATTTATGAGAGAGGTTAAAAACAAAACCGAGGCTTTTTTAAGCCTCGGTTTTTAAGGAATGCACACTCCAGAATAGCATCAGGCTGTACAAAACTCCTGCATCATGGATTGCAAGACATCCGAAACACCCTGACCATCTCGGACTTCAATATCTGAACGATGCATTAAAGCCAAAGCTTTTCCTTCCTTAAAGAACGCAATAGAAGGAGAACTTGCAGGTGCTGGAATCAAACCCCGGACACCTTGAACAGCTTCTTTATGAACCCCTGCAAAGGCTGTAAAAACTTTATCTGGCTTAACAGGACTCTCAAGAATAGCCTTGATAAAACCAGGTCGCGCTGCACCAGCAGCACAACCACATACTGAATTAATTAAAACTAAAGCCGTACCCTGTGAATTTTGGAGTTTGGTTTCAACATCCTGCTGGGTAATGAGCTCTTCAATGCCATGAGAAGTCAGCTCTTCTCGCATAGGAGCGGTCATCTCTTCCGGATAAGATGCCCCCATCATGGCATGCTGAGGAGCTCTTGCAGCCTCCCCTCCCTGAAGGGGCTTATAATGCTCGGTATGATCCATTATCTTTCCTCTCTTTATCTTCTCTTAAATACGTCCCACTCACTCTTGAAAAATCTTAAAAACAACTTAAAGAACAAGAAAGACTCATCATAGCAATATAAGGTCTTGTAAGTCCAATAAAGCTTTTACTTGAAGCCTCTCTTTTTATTCCACATCCCTCTTAAAACGCTCAATGAAAGCTGGAAAGCTTAGAAAACTACTCTTGATTGTGCTTGCGAATTCGCAAAACCTTAAACTCTTCACCCCGCATATATTCAAGCTCAACCTCTTCAAGCTCCAAGGGATCTCTGAGCAGCTCATCAACATCAGCACGTGACTCAACATCTCTACCAAAAAGGCTCGTAATAACATCGCCTTCTTCTAAACCATAATATGCAAGCAAGGGAAGCTCCGCTTGAGTTTTAGAAAAAGCCTTAATCTCAGCCCCATAAGAATAAAAGTCTTGAGAATCTAAAGCATCAAGAAAGAAAACTTCATCACGCATCGAAGCTCGAAAAACTTCAAGAAACTGACTCCAATCCTGCTCGGGCACGACCTCTTCATGGATATTTTCGAGCTCTTCCTCTGGAGTTTCTGCCTCTGGAGCAAAACGTGGATCAGCTGGTAAACGAGAAATTGTATTCTCTTTCTTTTCTACTTTGCCCAAGTTCTTACCCAGGTTTGTCTTTTTTTCAGCAGGGAGAAGAATAGCCCCATCTTTTGAAGAAACGGAGTGCTGGGATACCCGCACTACTTTTTCTTCTCCATCAAGACCCAACACAACACGATCGTAGAATACCTTCTTAAGCTGGATAGAAATGCGCGTTGGCAAATGATCTCCTTCATAAATATTTTCAGGCTCTGAGCGCCCCGCAAATAAGAATTGAGCCGCAGAGGGCACACGGAACTCGCTGCCTTCACTTACCATTGTTCCAACCAATGCAAATACATCCTCACCAAGCTGAAACCAGCGATATTTTCGATCATCGTAAGAAACATCCTCAGGAAGCTCTTGCAACTGGGAAAAATCCGAGGTTTCTTGACTTTTCTCTTGCCCGCCAGCCTGAGTCTCTGACTTTTCACAAGGAGGTGAACTTAATTGAAGAACAATCAGCACCACAAGAAGAATAGAATGAACAATACTCAAAATTTGAAGCGTTCGCATGGCAAGCCTTATGTTCTATCAGTATTGAAAAGTGTTTTTTATGCTTAAAATAGTCTTTTAGCCCTTATCTATACGACTCAAAAGCTCCCAAAAGTTGGCTCTTTCTTGAACTAAAAGAGCTCTCTTTGAAATTCACAACACAAAAAACAAATATATTGCACAAATTACACAAAAAATACTTGACCCAGCAACCTCCTGCGCTAATATATGCAATATGTTCATTAGTTGCGTATAGTTTCGTTTCCCTAGAATAAAGGAGAATCTTATGGCCCATTCAAACCCTGGTATAATCTGGCCACTTCGGCCTACGTTTTAACCCCTCTTTTATGTGTTTAAGAAGTGCAAGCGTTTTGAAATATCAGTCTCTCGAGTAGAATCAAAATCATAATGCCCTATGAAACTCTTTGTTTTACTACAAAGAGCTTCAAGACACTTTGCTGGCAGCACAATAAGTCGCCACAACTTACTGTTTCAAGAGGCTTTAGCTCATTTCTATTTTATGCAGGTTTTCGTGGAGCGTGAACTGGCTGCTGGCCAGGGCTGCCACGAAGCTGCTGAGAAGAGATGCGCTCCTGCCCAGAAGGAGTTGTAATTCCCTGCTGAGCTGCTGCAGGACTTTTAAGGCGCCCAAGATTGCGCTCATTAAGGCCAGCACCACCACCTTGAGCTGCGCCTGCCCCGCCTGCTTTTGCTTCCATCGCACCAGCAATCTTTGCCATGGCAGCAGACGGACGTTGCTGGTGAGAGTTTACCGCATGACTCACCCTTTTAGGTTTGTTCCCCGGAGCTCCTGTTAAAGCAACACTCTCTTTTAATAACTCAATTGTTGTATCAAGGTTATAACGTTCTTCCACTTTTTGTTGCAGAAAGCTCATGATGCTTTCATGCAATCCAATAGATTCATCAATGCGAGGGTTCGAGCCTTGACGGTAGGCCCCGATATTAATCAAATCTTCAGCTTCCTGATAGGTCGTATAAAGCTTACGAAGACGCATGGCTGCTTCCTTATGCTCTTCTCCAGCCACTGTATTCATTAATCGACTGACAGAATGATCAATACCAATTGCAGGATAATGTCCCTTATGGGCCAAATCCCTCATCAACCAAATATGCCCATCCAGAATACCACGCACCGTATCTGCGATCGGCTCATTGGTATCATCTCCCTCAACAAGTACGGTATAAAAAGCAGTTATTGAGCCCTGCTGATCTGCTCCTGAGCGTTCAAGAAGACGAGGCATCATATTAAAAACTGATGGAGGATAACCTTTGGTTGTTGGTGGCTCACCAACAGAGAGCCCTATTTCCCGTTGAGCCATTGCCATACGGGTCAAGCTATCCATTAAAAGCATAACGTTTTTGCCCTGAGAGCGAAAATACTCAGCAATAGCCGTTGCCGTAAAAGCAGCCTTAACTCGTAAAAGTGGTGGACGATCACTGGTTTCACAAACAACGACAGCACGCTTAAGCCCCTCTTCTCCAAGATCATTTTCAAGGAACTCCCGCAGCTCTCGGCCACGTTCTCCAATCAGCCCAAGCACCACAATATCAGCATCCGTATTGCGGGTAATCATTGAAAGGAGTGTGGATTTTCCAACCCCTGAGCCAGCAAAAATCCCCATCCGCTGTCCCTTACCACAGGTAAAAAGACCATCAATCACTTTCACTCCTGTAGTGATTGACTCTTGAATACGAGGACGCTCAAAAGCATCTGGAGCAGCAGCAAAAACTTCCGCAGAACTCGGACAAAAAGGCTGAGGCTTGCCATCAACAGCCTGGCCTCGCGCATTAAAGATCCGTCCCACCAACTCATCCCCAACCGGAACAACCTGGCGGGTTCGTAACAAACGAACAGAATCACCTTTAGCAAACCCACGAATATCTGAGTAAGGCATGAGAATAGAAGAATGCTTGCGAAAACCAACAACCTCAGCTTCAATCCGCTGCCCACTGTGGCGGCACTCTATTTCACATTGTGCCCCTACTGGTGCAGAAAAATCTTCACATTCAATCGTAAGTCCAACCACATCAGCCACTTTTCCACGAATCGAAACGGGCAAAACATTGCTGACCTTCTCTTCGATTTCTTTAAAAAGTGACATTCAGACCCCTTGCTGCCCTTTATCCCAAGCTTATTCGTCTCTATCTTGGGACTGCTCCGAAGAGATTTCAATTTGAGGCTCTTGGCCTCCCTGATCGTCTTCTTTATTCGCTTTTTCTTTTTGCATTAAAATATCTTCAGCTTCAGAGAAAGAAAGGCCTAGAACTTCCTGACTAATAAGCTCAATCTGTTCCTGAATCTTCATTGAGACTTCACCCTGCCCTGAACGCACGACAACTGAGCCCGCTTCAAGCTCTGGATCTCCATGGAGTGTTACACTCTCCATGTCTTGAAAAGCTTTTCTGAGCTCAGGAAGGTAACTTTCAAGAGCTTTTTCCTGATCTGGTGCAATAGAAATATGCAACACAGAACGGTTTAAAACAAGCTCAAGAGCAGAACGAACCTTTTGAAGTACAACACCTTGATCTGACTGAACTTTCAGATCAATAATTTTTCTGACAATAACAAGTACTAAAGCAAGCAGTTCTTGATCAATCTCATTTGTAAGCTGCGCATAATGCTCTTGAAGCTGGTTTAAAATCTGCTGCAGCTGTGAAGAAAGTTCTGCTGTTTCTTGCTTCAAACCCTGCAAATGCTGGGTTTGGGCTTGTTTTTGACCCTCTTCACGACCTTTTTGCAGGCCTTCTTGATAGCCCTTGTCAAAGCCCTCTTTACGAGCAATTTCAAATTCCTGATTTCGAATCTCTGTGCGCAAATTCTCAACTTCTGAGCGAGCCTTTGTAATTTGCATCTCAGCTTCTTTTCTGGCCTTCTCAAGAATTTCCTTGGCTGCAGCTTCAACAGACTGGAAATTAAAGGTCCCCAGACGAGAAGAATCAAGCTCTTCCTTTTTGATAATCGATTCACCCATGACTATCTTTCATCAACACCATCAAACCTGAATAAGAGAAGGTCTCTCTTCAAGTTGTCTTGTTCTCATTTCAACCGTAAAAGCTTCTAACATTCCGTATAATCTTCCAAGGACTATATAAAAAAATAAAGCCTTTTTATACGGATTCTAGCGGAAAAGTGCTCTTGATTTTATGTCTTGAATAAAAAAAGGAACACACAACCATAGAGCTCAGGGAAGGAGCTGCGACGAAAGCCCTGAGAACTGGACACTCAGAGGTCGATGATCACTGGCAAAAGAAGCTGGGAGGTCACGAGATTCTTGATTTGACAAAGGCTCAAGTCCACGAAAATAAATACGATCAAGAGCCAGAAAGGGTTTTAAGGCTGGAAATGTCGCTTGGTGCCGCCCCGTACAAACAACTCCTGCCTCTCTCAGCTGATAACATCGCTCAAGCTTACCGGAAAGACGCCCTGGCCAATCATTAAAATCACCAGCTAGAACAAGTGGCGCTTTTTCACACACAATTTCATGGGTCAAATCAAGAACTTTCTTGACTTGACGCGAACGTTCAAAACCAGCCAAACCAAGGTGAAGGTTACAAACATGAATTATTCCCAGAGAAGGAGTCTCAATTTCAGTATAAAGAGCTCCTCGTCGTTTCTTCAAAGGCAAGCTAATATCCCAATGTTCAACTCGATGAAGAGGCCATTTTGACAGAGTAGCATTGCCATAACCACCGCCTTTACGCAAGGAATGGTTTAAACAATAGGCAAAGTGAGCATACCCAAGCCGCTTTGCCAACAGGGCTGCCTGATCATGGAAGCGAGAGCGCCGGGCACCACAATCAACCTCCTGTAATACCAGCACGTCAGGATCATACCCCTCTATGACCTTTATGATTCGACTTAAGGCGTAACGACGATCAAGCCCACCGATTCCCTTATGAATGTTATAACTTAAGAAGCGCATGATAGTATATTATGAGCAACATTTATGCCAGAAGCTGCCTCAAGAAAGGCATTTAAAGATAATCTTCTCCCAAGCCAAAAAAGTATTCAAGAAAACGATCCCACAAGGGTCTGCTTTTCCAAGCCTCAAAACTGAGTCGTTGTGAACCTTCCTGGATACCTTTCATAGCATTCTCAAGCTGTTGACAGACGCTTTGAGAAGAGAGCATCAAATCAAACTCACGGTTTCTTCGTAAGGACCAGCTATCAAGGTTTGAAGAACCAAGAATTGAAATTTCTCCATCTACGATTAAAGCTTTGGCATGCATCATTCGCTGCCTGGTTTCAAAAATGTGCACCCCACCTTTGAGCAGTGCAGCATAAGCTCTACGTCCAGCATAAAAAACGGAACGATGATCTGAACGGTGACCTGCAAGCATTAAACGCACATCGATACCTCGTGAAGCTGCTCGAGCAAGAGCGCGCTGAAGCCGCAGAGGTGGAACAAAATAAGCACTTGCAACCCAGACTCGTTCCGAAGCTTGATTACAAAGCTTGCGCAAAACTCGGTGAAGCCGCAAAGGCCGTTTCTTCAATTTTTGCAAAAGCTGATATTTTACATTTTCCTCCACCAAAGGCTGATTTCTTAAGACCTCTGGTAAAGCCAACGGCTTTTCCTCTTTCCAATTGTTTTCAAAGTGCCAGAAGATTTCCTTTAACGGCAGACCACGAATTCTCCAGGCAAACTCGTGCCAAGGCCTGCCAGGGTCGTCATCACAAAGCCAGTCATCAGAAAATCCAAATCCACCAATAAATCCAACCCTACCATCAATTAAAAGCAAACGTCTGTGGGTTCGAAAAAAGAAGCGCATGGGATGAAAAAAATCGAAAGCCTGATAGATCTGAAGCTTTACACCAGCAGCCCGCAAAAGCTCTCGATCCTTCTGGACAAGTTTCCTGGAGCCAACGGCATCAAGAACAACCCAAACTTTTACTCCGCGCCTGGCAGCTTGAACTAAAAGTCTAAGAATTCGTTGCCCACTTGAATCCGAAGACAACATATAGCATTCAAGCAAAACCTGCTTTTTTGCTTCTGCCAGAGCTTTTTCAATAGCAGGATAGAACTCTCGGGCATCAACCAGTAAATCAACCAAAGCCCCGGCCTTCCACTTACCTCGCTTTTTTCGTAAAAGCATCAATCCCACCACTTAAAAATACGGCCTCATCCGCCAGACCAAAAAACCTTTAAGTCGACTTTTATTATAGATCTTTCCAGAGACGAAGAAAACCCTGATAGAAGAAGGATCCTACCAGGGTTTTTCGAAATAAATGCAAGAATGAACCTAAGTTCGATATCAAAGTTCTTCTGTATTCTATTTATTTTTTGCTGACTGGGCAGCACGAAGAATATCTTCTTTACTCAAACGCTCTTTATAGTCAGGGTTCCAGTGAGAAAAACGAATCATCCCCTTCGTATCAACAATATAAACTGCTGGTACTGGCAACATGTGATGGGACTGTCCTGAAGCCTCTTCTATATCAATTCCATATTCCGAAAGCATCTTAAGCGTTTTTTCATCAAGACGAAAAGCTAATCCAAAGGCTTTAGCAGCTTCCATTGTGCTATCGGACAAGAGTTGATAATTCATCTTTTGCTGACTAAGCGTCTCTTGGGTTTTTTCAGGTCGATCAGGGCTCAACGCCAGAATCTGATAACCAAGCTTGTTCAACTCTGGTTCAGCAGCAGCAACTTCTCCTAAATGCGTATTACAATAAGGACACCAACCCCCACGATAAAAGATCAGGACCGTTGGTTTTTCAGCATAAAGATCGGAAAGCTCAAGACTCTCTCCCTTTATTCCAAGCAACGAAGCGTTTGGAGCCCGCTCTCCTTCGCTAAGAGGAAAAATATCTTCTGCTGACGCAGGAACTGAAATCTCGGTATTTTCTGTACCCTCCTTAAATTCTTCTGACACTTCAGATCGTGGTCCACAACACCCTGCAAGGCTAAGAAATACGATTCCCATACCAAACACCGCAAAAAAGATCATTATTTGATTCTTCATTTTTCTCCTTCTCCTTGTTTCATCCTCAGATGCTCAACATTCCGGATAGAATATTTCCAAATAAAAACACGTACTCCAAAAACGCTTCTCTATCTTATTTTATTCCAAATTTATGCTATCTCTCCCAAAGCCTTTCAAAAAAGCAAAGCTCCTCTTCACTTAAGATTTCTTCATTTTTGCATCAATACTTAAGCGACCAGGACCAATCAAAATAAGACTTAAGAAAACAATCCCAGCCTCAAGCGCATGGGAAGAACCACTTAGGCCATCTCCGCCAAGAATATGCTTGGCTGCGGCAACTACCATAGTAAGCATTAAGAAGAAACTGGCTGATCGAGTATAAAGCCCCAAAATCAGAAAGAGCCCGCCAAGACTTTCAGCTAAAGCAGCCATAAAACCCCAAACCGCAGGGAGAAAATGAATCCCAAACATACCCATGGACTTCCCTAAAGCCTCCCAAAGCTCAGGTCCCCCCGCAAACTTTGGCATACCATGCATAATAAACATAAACCCAATTCCAACCCGAAGAAGCAAAAGACCTGCATCGTGATACTTATCTAATGATTGAGAAAACATATGTGCCCCCTATTTTTCAGAGCTTTAAAAATAAAAGTTGAGGAACACTTCAAAAAAATCTTCCAAAGTTTCAGCCTTGACCTCAACAAAAATACCACAAATAAAAAGCGCCCCATAACAAGCAGTGCTTATGGATTCTACCCAATTTACCATCAATACCAAACTCTAACAGACAAAAGAAATTCTAAAAAGAGACTTCTTTTTTAGAATTTTTTATTGATATTGAGAATCATTCTCAATATATTTCTAATCCGACTAGACGACTTGAGCGTGTGCTCAAAGAGGAAGGGACAGTTTTGATTTCTTTACCTCTCTTCGAAGAAATCAAAACTTAGTGAGAAGACGTGTGGCCTTCTCCCCTTCCTCTATTAAGTATTCAGGAGAACACTTTTTTATGTCTCAAACACGTGACAAAAAATTTCGAACCAGAAGCCTTCTTAACATGGGATGCAACGAAATTGACATGACTTTGGCGCTTAACTTTGAGTGGCTGGAATTACGAAGCATCCTTAATGCAACGAGCTCATATCCTGCTTACGATAAGAGCTCCCATTCAAAATGCTATCTGAGCAGATATATCCAGGAAAAAGACTTCATCTTTGCCCTTGCTCACAGCGCCTGTCATCAGGCCTGCCTTTTCCAGGAAAGAATTGAGTATTCGCTTTACCGCCAACATCTGTGGGCAATTAGAAAGATAAGGCAAAGCAGTGAAGAAGCTGCTTTAAGGTACCTTCGCAAGCCCCTGCCAGCTCAGGATCTTCCAGGGGTTTCCTGGGCCCTTTTGAGTGATCCACGTCCTCCAGTAATGCAAGCTGGTATGATTCTCATGAGACGCGCGCTCTATGCCAGCTATGGGGATCGGAGATAGCTTTCATACACTTTTTTTGTTTTACTCAACTCCACCTTCAAACGTTGGATAGCATCCTGCACCTGTTCTAATGGACTATCTCTATCCACCAATTCTAAAAATTCTGAAATTTCCTGAATGGTTAAAGCTCCAACATTTGCAGCAGCACCCTTTATTCCGTGGGCTTCATTTTTAAGCCCTGCAATATTTCTTTGTGCTATGGTCTCTTCCAAGGTATTCAGCCGCATTGCCGTGTCTTTTACAAACATGCTCAAAAGCTCATACTCAATGCTTTTATCGCCACCAGAAACTCTCTTGAGGCATTCAAAATCAACTATCTCCTGAGAAGAATCTGAATCTTGTTTTTGAAAATCAATTTTCTCAGAAGCAAGAAATTGCTCTAACACCCTTTGCACTTCTTTCACTTGGATTGGCTTCGAAATATAATCATTCATACCTGCAGCAAGGCATTTATCTCGATCCTCTGGTTGATTCTTTGCAGTCATTGCTACAATTAAAGTTTTTTGCTCACTCTTTTCTTCACGACGACGGAGCTCCTGAGTAGCAGCATAGCCATCCATTTCTGGCATAACACAATCCATAAACACTAAATCATAAGCTTTTGTTTCGAGAATATCTAAAGCTTCCAAGCCATTGGAAACAAAATCACAACTCAAGCCTAGCTGCTTCAGAATGAGACCCATCACTTGCTGATTCATCACGCCATCTTCGACGACGAGAATACGGATATTGCTTTCATCTCTTTTTAAATGTTTCAAACCAAACCTGCCCTTTGGCCTAGCCCATATTCAACGCTATACGTAAACAATTTCTGCCGCAAAAAATCATTCAACCGTCACAGATTTTGCCAGATTCCGAGGTTTATCCGGATCCTTATCTCGCTTGACAGCAGTGTAATAAGCAAGCAACTGAAGTGGTACGATAGCTAAAATAGGCGAAAGAACTTCACTGCAAACTGGGATATAAATCAAGTAATCAGCAACCTTTTTAATTTCTTCATCACCCTGACTTGCAATAGCGACAATAACCCCACCTCGAGCTCGAATCTCCTTAATATTCACAAGGGTTTTTTCATAAACCAAACTTTTCGGACAAATAACGATAGTAGGAAACGTTCCCTCAACAAGAGCTATAGGACCATGTTTCATTTCTCCTGCCCCATACCCCTCGGCATGAATATAAGAGATTTCTTTAAGCTTAAGAGCCCCCTCAAAAGCCGTAGCATAATTATAACGTCGACCAATATACATGAAGTTATTCACATTCTGATAGCGTGCAGCACAGCGCTTTACCCCTACCAGCTTTGATTGAAGAATTGATGTGATCATTTCAGGCAACGCACGTAATTCCTTTGTCAGCTTCCTTATGCGTGCTTGACTCATGCTCTCGCGCTCCTGCCCAAGCCATAAAGCAAAGAGTATCAAAGCTACAAGCTGAGTCGTATAGGCCTTTGTAGAAGCAACACCAATTTCAATTCCTGCTCGAGTATATAAACTCGCATCTGCTATTCGAGGAATAGAGCTTTGAGGAACGTTACAAATAGCAAGCGTAAGCGCACCTTGCTCACGGGCATAATTCAAAGCTGACTTTGTATCGGCAGTCTCCCCAGATTGAGAAATCACGATAACAAGGGTATGCTTGTCAACAACCGGAGAGCAATAGCGATATTCGCTTCCAATAAGCGGTGTCGTAGATAACCCCGTAAACTCTTGTAAAACATAGCTTCCAACAACCCCAGCATGGTAACTTGTGCCACAGGCTATAATTTGAATCTGTTTTACTCTCTTGAAACGAGTTTTAAAGCTTTCGAGCTCTTGAAGCTCTACTCTTCCTCGTTTTATTCGTCCCCTCAAGGTATGGTCAATGGCTTCAGGCTGCTCATGAATCTCCTTGAGCATAAAATGCGGGTAGCCTCCCTTTTCAGCAGCTTCAAGAGAAAGCTTTACTTGCTTAGCCTTGACTCTTCGTCGCTTACCAGAAGCTGCGTAAACCTCAACCTTATCCGCCCGAATACGTGCCAAATCTCCTTCGTCGAGATAGATAATGCTCTTTGTATAGGGCAAAATTGCTGGAACGTCTGAAGCAATAAAGTTTTGCTTTTTACCTATTCCAAGAATTAAAGGGGAACCCAGACGAGCAACAATAATTTCTCCAGGACAATCTGGACTCATTGCGCATAAAGCATAAGCCCCCTGCAACTCCTTGACAACCGAAGCTAAAGCCTGATAAAGATCGCCATACTTTTGAAGCCTGAGGGCTACTAAATTTGCAACCACCTCGCTATCCGTCTGCCCTTTAAGCTTTATTCCCTTTAGGTATTTGGCTTTCAAGGCCTGGTCGTTCTCAATAATTCCATTATGAACAAGAGCGACACGTCCGTCGTAAGAAAGATGAGGATGAGCGTTTGCTCGAGTAGGCTTTCCATGAGTAGCCCAACGGGTATGCCCAATACCACATTTTCCTTCTAAGGGGACTTTCTCAAGGGCATGAGTAAGATTATCAAGTTTTCCTGGGTGTTTTGTAACCTCAAGCAGGTTTTGATCATCAAGTAACGCAAGCCCCGCTGAATCATAACCACGGTATTCAAGCCGAGAAAGGGAATCCAGCAAAATCGCCTGGGCATTAGCGTTACCAACATAACCAACAATACCACACATAAACTTTTCCTTAAAAAGTTGTACGTATATATGAATCCAAAACAATCAACCTCTGCAACGAAGAGTTCAATACATACAGAATAACAATCTCACCTCAACTAAAGCGTACTCCAACGCTGATTTCAAAGTAATGTGCATTGTTAAAATGATCACTTGGCAACCAAAAATCCCAACGCATTCCAAGGGCTAATCCAACATCATCTGTTAAACGTAGCTCACCAGCCCTTAAATCTATTCCAAAACCATCTAAAGATTCAGTCTTATCTCCGTAAGAAAAGACACTTGCTGGACGAAAGATTAAACCCAAACGATAATTCCATGGTTCACGACCAAAATGCCAGGCAAAACCAAGCCCCCAAGTATGAACAAAAAGTTTTCGGGTCCGATTTTGGACTTGGGCACTCAGGTTATCGATAAAACCAGAACCTGGTGAAATATACTCTCGGCGAGATGCTCGAACACGCTGAAAACGAAAAGCAAAAAGCGAGCGATAATCCATAAAGAGTTCATAGCTCTTATATTTGACGCCCGCTTGGGTTCCCAAATCAAGAGCTAACTCTTGCACATTAAAATGACTTGGCACTTCGACTTTCTCAGGAAGAGTTTGCAGGTTGAACTCCTGGTGAGATGAAAACTCAAAAATCCCATAGCTCGCGCCGAAGCTTGGACGGGCACTCAGAGACCAATCTGGGTTCACGCGGTAATTGAAAATACTCTCAAAACGAGGTGCAAGAAAATGCATGCCCGATATGAAAATGGTTGTAAAGCTATCATCAAAACCTCGAATATCGGTAACGTTTATATAGCGTGGAGCCCAGTTAAAGAGAAATGTGGTACTGGAATCACCAGGCAACGTTAAAGCATATTTTTCACTTTCGCTTGGGTGCAGCCCCTTATCGTCTGGCAATAAAGATTCTAAGATCAAAGCACTTTGATTATTTCTTTGAGCTGCATCATCATCTTTTTCTTTTCTTGCAATAAAACGCGAAGAGTGAAAGCGCTGTGAAAAACCAGTGCGGGAAACCTCTTTTTTATCACTTACAAGATCAAAAATTCTTTGGGGGCTTAATGCTGAGGGCAGCTCTTGATCATGCCCACGAAAGACTCGGAGGTTTTCTCTTTGGGAGTCTTCCCTCTGGAAAAGCCCTGAATCATTTTGAAAGGTTTGTACATCATAGCGCTGAAGTTTACCCTTCAATAATTCATGCTCAGCCAGAAGCGGTCCTGCAAAAATCAGGAATAAACTTACAAATAAAGAACTCAAGTATTTCAATGTTTGACTTTTCTTTTAAAGGTTTTTCCCTTTGCAGCTTCTCGGGCTCATACGTAAGCAAGACTTTATGTTATAAGCCTTCAAGTATTTTTCACAAGTACTTTGTTGGGCCGTTTCAAAAGAATAAGGGAACTCAGACGGACTTGCTTTATTCAAACAATAAGAATAATGAAACAAGAACAACGACAAGTAGCTTAAAGATCGCTTGAATTGCTGCCCCCCCCAAGGGGCTCCCCTTGAAAGCCACCTATTATTGAAAAGCCTGAAAAACGACGCTGGCAAAGGTTGTAACGGGTGCCTGCTCACGTAGATCCTCAAACCCTGCCTGGAGTGTGTTAACTGTCCGTATGACGTCGTTATAAAGGGTATCGTCAGTGAAAAACTTACCAGCGGAGCCTTTTCCTTCGTTGACTCCTTGAAGCGTTTTCCTGCCCTCGGCAAAAGTGCCTTGAATTTCATGCAACGTTGTATCAGCACTGAGAATTGTATTTTTAAGATTATTCCGCAGTTCAGAATCTTTGAGCAAAGCTGCTAAAGTTCCCTGCCCATTCTCAACTTCAGCAACAATTCTTCTGAAATCAGCTGAAAGCACTAAGACATCATCGGAAATAGTCTCCAGGTTCTGGAACGTCCCTTTGACATTTTCGCTCAAACTTTCATTGTAAATTATTTCAGAAAGTGTGCCTCGTCCTGAGTTAACCTGTAAAAGCAGCCTGTCCATCTCTTCAGAAAAACTACGAATACTGGCAGAGGCATCTCGAAAATTGGTGACTACTTCTCTAACATTATGGGACACTTCCTGGTTATGAACTAACATGCCTATTGGGCCTTCTCCAGCTTCAACCCCCTCCACCATAGTGTTAATACTTGATGTAATTTCAAGAACATCATCGAGCCCCTGATCAACCTTTGTCATGAGCTTGCCAGCGGCTTGGATGAAATCAGGCACATATTCGCCCTTAAGAATAGTCTCGTTTTGAAGACTGCCAGCTGAAACTTTTCCTGGATTAATAGCAATGGCTTTGCCGCCTAAAGCAGATGTATTGATCATCTCAGCCTTAGCATCATCAAAAATCGGTGTCCTGCTGCTCACGTGTACAATAACAATTACACGACCATCCTGCTGAAGCTCAAATCCTGTCACGCTTCCCTGTCGCACTCCTGAAACAAGCACATCATCCTTAACACTCAGTCCCGTAACTTCTTCAAAGTCGATGCGAATTCGTCGTTCTTCGCCGCTGATAATATCACCTAAACTCCCAACGCCTCCTAGTGAGAAAGCAGCGTAGAGCACCAAAGCTAAAGCAGCAATAAAAAGCATTCCAATAATAGTCTCTCGCATTTCTTTTCCTCATTCAATTCTTTTGGCTCTAAAGTTTTTACTTCTTACTTAAAAGCATCAGATTCAGAGTTCTTACGTATGAAAACACAAACCTTACACTTCTATAAAAGCTTTATCCTTTTTTGTTTGAGCTTGTTGGCCTGAAAGGAAGTATTGCAATTCAGCATAAGTGCTTTGCTTGCATTCTTCGGGTGTTCCAACAAAGGCCATTTTACCTTGATGAAAAAAAGCAATATGATCCGCAATTGCATAAGCCGAGTTCATATCATGGGTCACAACAACACAGGTAATCCCAAGACGCTTTCGGGTGTCTAAGATAAGCTCATCAATTTGACGTGTCATGACAGGGTCAAGCCCTGAGGTTGGTTCATCAAAAAGGATAATCTCTGGATCAAGAGCAATCGCACGTGCCAGGGCAGCTCGCTTTTTCATACCACCAGAAATTTCATTCGGGTACTTATGCCCATCATCTCCTAGAGAAACAAGCTCAAGCTTTTGCTGTACAATCTCTGCACGTTTTTTTGCAGGCAAACTCGTATGCTCTCGCAAGGGAAGTTCAACGTTCTCAGCAACACTTAACCAATTAAGTAAAGCTGCTCCTTGGAAAAGATAACCAAAAGAACGTCGATGCTCCTGCAGCTCATGGTGGTCCATTCCAACAACCTGTTCACCCCTTACCCGAATTGAACCTGCGTCTGGAGTTAAGAGCCCCACAAGCGTTTTCAGGGTTACCGACTTCCCTGTTCCAGAATAGCCAACAATTACGAAGATCTCTCCCTTCTTGATGGAAAAGGAGAGGTCTTCCAGAATTTTCTTTCCTCCAAGGGTTATACCCACATCTTGAAGCTCTATCACTGTTTCAGCTGGAGTATCCATACCCTATTATCCTCAATCAAGAATTCTGGAGCGATAAAAAGAATTGAATGTGTCAGTTAAGATCCTTTTACCATCTTTGCTCTTGTCGTAGAAGGTCAGCATAGAAGGTTTTCAAAGAAACTGATAAGCGAAGAAAGCCAAGCTGCCAAAAAACTGACTCTTTAGGCCTTTTTAAATTATGGTCATGCCCATCATGATGCCCATAATTCTTGATAGTATATTGAAAAATAAAAAGGCAAACACCATCGTTTTACTCCTTAGCAAAAACATTTTTTCTTGAGAGATCCAGACAAACAAGAAAAAGCAAGGTTTGCGATATAAATTTTAATACTCTGTCAACAAAGCAATATCTCTTTACTTTGATTTTGATATAAAGAGAGTTTAAAGTTTTGCTTGAAAAGAATAACGCTAAGGAGAAAAGAGAATGAAGGCAACTCGTGAAGGTTATGGTGCAGGTCTCAAACAAGCCGCAGAAAAGAACTCCCAAGTAGTCGCTCTCACAGCAGATCTTGGCGGTTCAACCCAAGCCATAAAAATTCAGGATGTTGACCCCAAACGCTTTTTTCAAATTGGTATTGCAGAAGCCAACATGGTTGATATTGCTGCTGGTATGGCAACCTGCGGGAAAGTTCCATTCACCAGTACCTTTGCTATTTTTGGGACAGGTCGTGCCTGGGAAAGCTTCCGAAATTCCGTTGCCTACCCTGGCCTTAACGTCAAGCTTGCTTGTACTCACTCGGGGCTCTCCGTGGGAGAAGACGGCGCCAGCCACCAAGCTTTGGAAGATATCTCTTTGATGCGTACGATTCCAAGGGTTGGAGTCGTAGTCCCAGCTGACTATGAATCATCACGCCAGGCAACGCTTGCTCTGGCAGAAGCTCAAGGCCCTTTTTATCTTCGGCTTGGGCGAGCAAAGGTTCCAGAGATCTACACACAAGAAACCCTTGACTTTGAAGTCGGTAAAGGAGTGCGCCTGAAATCCGGAAAAGATGTGGCTTTGGTTGCTTGTGGTCCTTGTGTCAGCATGGCTCTTGAAGCTGCAGAACTCCTCCAAGAAGACTCCATAGACGCCTGTGTGATTGATATGCACACAATTAAACCTCTCGATCAAGAATTAGTGAAAGAACTTGCAGAAGAATGCGGTTGTTTTGTAAGCGCTGAAGAACACAATGTGATTGGTGGTTTAGGAAGTGCTCTTGCTGAATTCCTGGCAGAAAACCACCCTGTTCCTCTAGAAAGAGTTGGCACCCAGGATTGCTTTGGAGAATCTGGAGATCATCCTTCGCTTTGGAAAAAATATGGCCTTACCTCTGAAGCTATTGCACTCAAAGCAAAACGCGCCTATCAAAGAAAAAATGCATAAAGAGCTTGTCGGGCATCCTTCCCCAGACAAGCCCTTTTATATTGAGTTGTGACAAAACTTTTCAAAAGACAAGCTATACCAGATAAGAAGCTTTGTTATTACTCTTTCATATCCCAGTCTAGATCAAAAAAGTCCTGTGTTCGTGCATTGTTATCTTCAATTTCAACCCAAAGCTTGGTGGTTTTTGGCATATCCTTTAAAACCTTGAGGTGCACACCATAATCATCTGCTCCGTGGAGATGGCTTTTTGATTTCATATCAAGTACAGCCCCCTCTTGATCACCGAACCAAGCCCGCAAGATAGGTTTCTCGTTACCCTGAACACTGAATTCAAAAACCGTTTGCTTCTCTTCTTCAAGCCCCTCAAGCTGACGAGCTTCAACTGTATAGTCACCAATTTCTTTTACCCCAAGAATATTTCCACTCTTTGAATCATGATGATGGTGCTCATGCTCGTCCTCATGCCCATCCTCATGCTGATGGCCGTCGTCTTCATGCTGATGGCCATGCTCACCATCACCGTGATCATGATCTTCATCTTGATTACAACCAAGAAGCAAACAGGCTAAAACCGCACTCAATGCAAATTTGTTTACACTCATTATTTTCTCCCTTTTTCTTTATAAAGATGAATCTTTCTCTCTATCATTATGAACAAGAGTTTCTTGTTCATCTAAGAATCTTTTTTCTCGTTTTGCACGGAAAAGAATAGAATAACCAGCAGGCACAACAATCAAGTTCAAGAAAGTCGAAGTTGTTAAACCACCGAGCACAACCAAAGCAAGAGGCGCTAAAAGCTCGCTGCCTGGTTTTCCTGCGGCCAGCACAAGAGGTAAAAGTCCAAGCACAGCTGTTAAAGCTGTCATAAGAATTGGGACTAATCTTTCCTGCGAACCCTCAAAAATAGCTTCGCGCACTGATTTCTTTTCTTCTTGAATTAAAACTTGATAGCGGCTCACCAGAAGAATTCCGTTACGAATAGCAATTCCAAAAAGCGTGATAAAACCAACCATGCCCGTGATTGAAAGCACAGGAGCGATGTATTCCTGAGTTGAAAACCCTAAGAAACTTGACAAATTACCGAAAGGATCTTCAGAAGCCGCCAGGAACAAAGCAGCAATACCCCCTATCAACGCAAGAGGCAAGTTTATCATAATAAGAGCCGCTGCTTTTAAAGATTTCAAAGCGCTGGTGAGCAGTAGAAAAATAATCAAAAGAGCTCCTATCCCAAATACAATAATAATACGTGAAGCAGATTGCTGTGCCTCAAATTGTCCACCATAAGAAATGGTATAACCTTCATACTTCTTAAGAATAGGAGTTACTCTTTCACGCACTGCTTGAATAGCATGCCCAAGGTTAAACCCTTCTTCTATGTTACAGGAAATCGTTGATTTGCGTTTGGTATTTTCACGCAAAATATAGCTTGGAATTTCTTCTTTTCCAACTCGAGCAACTTCATGTAAACGAACAAGGTTTCCCTCTTTACCGCGCAGCAAAAAATTCCTGAGTTGTTCAGGGTTCTTACGAGCCTCTGGTTGAAGTCTCAGCACAACCTGATACTGCCGTACCCCATCGTTAACGTTATGGATAACATCGCCCAAAAAAGCCGTTTTTACTTGCTGTGCAGCTTCCGCAGGCCTTAACCCCCAACGAGCAAGCTCTTGAGGTTTGTAAGTAACTGGTAAACTAGGAGCAAGGGCTTCTCGGTTTGCATTAATATCTCGCAAACCCGGGGTACTTTTTAAGGCCGTTTCAATTTCTTTTGCAATTTTCCGTAAGGTATCAAGGTCTTCACCATAAACGTTCATAGCAATGGCTGCCGGTGTCCCTGAAAGGATATGAGAAAGCCGGTGTTCAATGGGCTGGCCAATCATAGTTGTAATACCTGGGATGCCTTGCAGCACAGCATCAATCCTGCTTCGAACTTCGACCTTTGAAGCATCTGCTTCAAGCCTCACCTCAACCTCTGAATTGCCCACAGGCTCAGCGTGCTGATCTTTTTCAGCTCGGCCGGTACGACGTACAACGCTGGCAACTCCAGGAATTTCAATAAGCTGTTTTTCAACAGCATTCGCCATCCGATCACTCTCCGCCAAAGACGTGCCAGGAGGAGCAATTAAGAAAACGGTCAGTGTCCCCTCATTAAACTCTGGAAGAAAACTTGTTCCGAAAGTACTGGCCAGGCTAAGCGCTGCCAGCGTTAAAAGCAAAGTAAACACTAAAAGCAACCAGCGCAGCTTCAAAGCCCAACTTAAAAGAGGTTGATAAAGTTTTTGCAACAGACGAATAAAAAAGCCTTCACGCTCAAGTTTTTTAATATGTGCTTGATCTTTTTTCCGGACTTTAGACTTCTTTGACAACAGAAGTTTACAAAGTACAGGTGTAAGTGTTAAAGCGACGAATAAAGAAGCCAAAATCGAAACGATATATGCTATGCCTAAAGGCCGAAAGAATCGCCCTTCTACACCTTCTAAAAAAAGAAGCGGCAAAAACACAATCACAATAATCACGGTTGCAAAAACAACTGAGCTTCGCACTTCGTTGCTGGCATCAAGGACTATTCGAAAACTACTCTTTTGCTCTGGAAGCGGCAGGTTGTTATTTTCCCGCAGACGGCGAAAAACGTTCTCTACATCAATAATGGCATCATCAACAAGTTCTCCAATTGCAAGCGCCAAGCCACCAAGAGTCATAACATTAATGCTTAAATCAAAAAGCCACAACACCAATAGGCTTATTCCAAGAGATAGAGGAATTGCGGTTAAAGTGATAAAGGTCGTTCTGATATTCAAAAGAAAGAGCGCTAAAATAAAAGCGACAATTAAAATAGCATCGCGTAAAATCAGCAAAAGATTGTCAACTGAACGCTGAATAAACTCTGCTTGACGCATAACATGACGGTTTAAGGCGCTGCCTTCAGGCAAACTTCTCTGGGCTTCATCAAGAACTTGGTCTACTGCTTTTGTCAGCTCAAGGGTATTCGTCCCTGGAAGCTTTTTGACTCCTATGATAACTGCTCCATGTCCTCCTTCAGAACCACTGCCTCGTTTTAAAGCTCCACCAAAACGAACATCTGCAACTTCTCCAAGCTGTAACTTTCCTTGTTCATCGTTGCGCACAAGAGTTTCACGGATATCATCAAGCGACTTTACTTGAGCCTGTTGACGAATAGGCAATTCCTGCCCCTGATAGTTCAAGATCATACCACCGCTTTCAGTACTGTGAGCAGCTTCAATTGCAAGGCGCAGGTCTTCGAAAGTTAAATCATGAAGTAGGAGCTTCTCAGGGTCAACATTGACCTGATATTCGGGGAGTTCTCCCCCTATCGCTACGACTTGAGCAATCCCAGGAATAGCTAGAAGCTGCTTGCGAAGCTCAAACTCCGCATAAGCCCGAAGCTCAAGCTCATCCCCCTGACCATCAGGAAGCGAGAGTGAGATCAGCATAATTTCACCCGTAATTGAGGTCATCGGTGAAACTTCTGGATGGGCCTGCTTTGGAAGTTCAGATTCAAGATTCACCAGTCGTTCGGAAACCAGCTGACGGGCTCGATAAATATCCTGGCCCCAATCAAACTCAACCCACACCATGGAAAGACTCAAAGCACTTGAGCTTCGAACTCGTCTTACACCAGGAAGACCGGTCATAACGCTCTCAACGGGAAATGTAATGTACTGCTCTACATCTTCTGGAGCAAACCCGGGAGCCTCTGTCATAATCACAACCTGAGGCGCATTCAACTCAGGAAAAACGTCTACCGGCATCCGCGGCAATTGATAAAAGGTAAATGCTACAAGGGCAAGTGAAACAAAGACGACTAGGGTTTTATTCTCAAGGGAAAAGCGGATTAACTTGCTGAGCATAGAACTCTTCTTTCTCTTAGGTCACTAAAACATACTGTTTTTTTTTTCAGAATCGCCTGAGATAAACTCTCTAGCACAAGTCCTTCTTAGTGATCATCATCCGCATGCCAGGTGCCATCGGCATGGAAATGTCCTCCTTCAAGAGCCTTTCCTGATTTTGAAACTTTGAGTTCATAAACCCCATCAAGCACGACCTGGTCACCTTCACGCAAACCGCTCCTTATCTCAACCCAGCGTTCATCACGCAGGCCAAGATCAGCTTCAACCCGAATAACCTGGTTAGGATCATCTCGATCTCGGAGAAAGTAAACCTGCTCAAGTCCGTCTTGAATAATGCAATCCAGTGGAATTGCAAGCTCAGGTCGAGAATGCCTCGCAAGAAAAATCTCAAGGTAAGCTGCAACCCCAGGTTTTACCCAAGCTCTTAGACTCTCAGGAACTATAATAATATCAAGATTGCGCTTGAAAGAATCTGCTTCAAAACCAAAAGCAATTTCGCCCTGCATATTTGGCTGACCGTCTTCTTCTCTCTCAATCCCTTGAGGCGCAAGAATTTCAGCGGGCAAGCCTTTCCGAAGCTTCCCAAGGTCTCCCTGAAAAGCCGTGGCTCGAAAACGCAGTTTGCTTTCATCAAGGGTTTCCAACACCTCCTGTTGAGAGTTGACCCAAGCCCCCGGCTCAACTTTCCAGGCAAGCACCCGGCCTTTTTCCTGAGCATAAACTTTTAAACTTTTTGAGTTACGACGATCCTCTTGCTCAACCTCTAGTAAATCCTTTTGCACCTCTTCTACTTCAACTCCAAGTTTTAAAGCAAGAGCAACTTGTAATGCATTGAAAGCATCTCTTTTCGTTGTAAGGATTTCTTCAAGTTCCTGAAGCCTCTTCTGGTTGCTCGTATCCTTTGATTCAAAAATTTTAAGTTGAGCTTGAAGCTCAACCTTTTGAAGTCTTAGCTCTGAAGCCTTTTCTTCGCTCTCAACAAGAGCAGAACGAGTTTGAGCTAAAGCAATCTTAGCCTGACTGAGTTCTGATGCGCGCCCCCCACCGGCTTTTTGAAGTTTTTCAAGCTCTTGAACTCGCTCGAGCCAAAGCCCCTCTTCCTTTCCCAGCGCTTCCACATGTTCTGCATGAAAGCTTAAACGCTCTTTCAGTCCCTGGCGCTTTTCTTGCAATGCATCAGCCAGCAGAGCATTTTCCTCTTGTTCAGCCTTTACCTCTAAGCGTTCCAGGTTTTGCTCTTGAATTTCAGCCTGAGCCTGCAACAGCTCTTGCCTTAAGATAAACCACTGCGGAGAACTTACTTCAAAAAGCAAATCTCCAACTTCAACGTCCTGATACTCTTCAGCGATAAATTTCACTTCTCCTTCAAGTGGCGCAAGATAAGCGCGGCGGGCATCGGGGCGCAACTCAAAATACCCTGGAAGACGGAGAACATCTGTGATCTGACGGCGTTCAACCTGAGCAAAACGAATCCCCAGGTTCTTACGAGAATTTGCTGGTAAATCGATCCGGTTACTCATCTCTGGCTCATGCTCCTGATGCTTCTCCTTGCTTTTATTTTGAGCCGATTTTTTCGAGCTTCCCTCAAAGCAAGCAAAGCATAAAAAAGCGATACACAAAGAACTTATCCATACTTTGAAGTCTTGATTTTTCATTATTGATCTCCCTGATCCAATACTTTGAGTTATTCTTCATCTCTTTTATGACTGCTCTGACTTTCCCGTGCTTTCTACTTCCTGCACTAAGGAACCTGGCCCCCATCCCGGTCCAATCAATGCTTTTAAGTGGTTTACAACTTCTTTATCATCACGCATGAATTTCAACAGCTCTCTCTTCCCTTGATAGCGGCGCTTTAAAGCATCAAGCAAGAGCAATGCATCAAATTCCCCAAGCTCTGCAAGCGTTTGAACTTCCTGAAGCTGCTCATCAACCAAGGGAATAAGCTGATCTTTAAAATATTGAGTTTGAGCTTGTAAGGCTTGACGCTTATTCCAAAAGCGTAAAAACTCTTGGATACTTGCTTCATAAGCAGCATAGAAATGGGCTGCGGCTGCTTTGCGCTTGTTCTCAGCTTGAGCAATCCCAGAGCTGTTGCGATCCCATAGGGGAAGAGTAAAATTCAGGCCAAGGCCCATACGCACTTCTCCCTCTTCACTCCCGAAAAGAGATCCTAATTCAAGGTCTGGGTACTGCTCTGCAATTTCTTTTTCTAAAGCATGCTCGGCAACCTGATACTCCATCCGCTTAACTGAAAGTTCTGAATTACGAATTGCAAGCATCTCAAGAGCTGCTTGTTTTTCAGGCAAAACACCAGGGGTAAAACCAGGCACAAACTCAAGCTCTGCTCCAGGCTCTAAACCGAGCAACCCGTATATTTTTGCCTGAAGATCTTGAAGCTGAAAAGCCAATTCCTGTTTTCGAGCCAGTAATTCTACAAGCTCTAAGTGAAAAAGACGTAGCTCAGCACCTGAAATTTCTCCGACTTCATAGAGCTTGCGAGTAATCTCCTCAAGATTATTTAAATCCTCGAGGAAAATTTCGATCAAAGCCTGCTCTTCTCTCAAGTAAGAATAGTCTAACCACAACAAGCGCAAAGTTTGGATGTGCTGCCATTCTGCGGAACTCACCTCCATAAGCGCCTGATCGTACTCAGCAAGGGCAAGGGCTTTTTGTGTCCCAAAGCGCCCTGATAAAGGAAGCGTAAACCCAAGGGCTCCACCAAGAATCCAGGGCTTGCTTACACTTTCCAAAATCTTCAAACCATCGAGTGAAATCTCAGGGTCTTTCCAAACGGTCATACTCTCTGCTGCTATCAACGGAAGGTTTGCCTGAATACGAAGAGCTCTTAATTCAGGATGAAAGAAAAGCCCTATGGCTTCAGCTTCTGGAAGGTTGATACCATCTTCAAGTTTATATTCCTGCGGATAATCAAGTTCCTTAAAAAGCCTTTTGGCATAATCCTGAAGAGTCGGTGAATCAGGTCTTCGTTGCTGCCACTGATCTTGATACGCTTTAAGATCAAGGGCTTGAGGCTGATAGCTCTGACACGCAAGAAAACCAAAAGCAAATACCAGGCAAAAAAGCAAGCCAGCAAAAGGTTTGAGCCTTAACATATACTCTCCAACAAAACGTGTTATGGTTGATTAAAATGCTTGAACTTGAGGCACCATTTCAATCTTGAAGCTTGAGATCCTTACGACTGCTCAAAGCTTTTGAAGTGAAGATGGTTTTCAAACAAAGTTAGGCTTTTCCTGAGCAAAGAGGTGAGGTTCTCTTATGCAAGAAGCTTCAAAGGGAACGCTTCAAATCAAAGCGCTCGTCCTTCAAGAAAAACCCTGAGAAAAGATTTAGAGTCGAAAGTGCTGATATAGAATCGCAAGGGAAGAATTACCAAGCGATGGCGGAGAGTCGCAAGCACTCATGTTCAAAGCAAAGTGGCAAGAGGTCTTACTTTCTCGAAGATCATTGAAAAGCGTAAAGCTTTCAGGCAATGATTTCGGAGTATCAAGCTCTTTGAGCTCTAAGACTTGAACATGATCGTAGAGATTTTGAAGAATCTTGATGCAGTTCAAGTGGGAGCATGTGTGAGCAGCCTGAGTTAACGCTGGCTTATCTTCCTCTTCAGCTTGAAAAGCATTTGCTTTCAAATCATGATGGTGGTTTGCCTGACAACAACGGTGCTCAACACTATTTTCTGTCTGCGCTGAGGATATGCTTTCTCCAGAAACTTCAACAGACTCCACGCAACCTGTCAGGGTAGAATGAATGCCTTCGTCCCCATGAAGATGAAAGAACACACTTCCAAAAGCTACTTGGAAAATGATGAGAAGCACGAAAACTATGGAAAAGAAACGCTTCACTCTTTTGAACTCCACTACAGAAAGACAGAACCAATTTTTAGGAGAAACCGATTCTCATGTCATAAAAAACTATGGGCCTTACTCTCTCTTAATAACTTTCAAGCCACTTCAATTATTCCAAGAAAATATTATTTAAGAGCTGGCAATACTTTCTCAATACAAACCTGTTGAGAACAAAACTTTTTATTTAAAATAATCAGGCTCTTGGCCGGCCTTCCATTTGATATTGCAACCAATAGAGGGCTTTTGCTCTTGGTTCAATTCTTTATCTTCAAGCAGCACATCAAGGGCTGCTCGCAAGTCCCTGCCACTGACTGGAATATCATTGCCCGGACGACTATCATCTAGCTGACCTCGATAGACAAGCTTCTGCTCCCCATCAAAAATATAAAAGTCCGGAGTACAAGCAGCCCGATAAGCTTTGGCTACACTTTGGGCTTCATCATAGAGATAGGGAAAATCATAGCCCCGTTGAGCTTTTTCTTGTTTCATCTTTTCAGGAGAATCTTCTGGATGGGTTGTGACATCGTTGGAAGAAATCGCGACAAAACCAACACCACGCCCCTGATAGTCTCGGCACACTTTGGCCAGTTCATCGGCAACGTGCTTTACAAAAGGACAGTGGTTACAAATAAACATAACCACCAAAGCTTTTGAGCCTTCAAAATCCTTGAGAGAAACACTCTTCCCCTCCGTATCAGGTAAGGAAAAGTCTGGTGCTTTTGTTCCAAGAGCAAGCATCGTTGAGGGAGTTAAAGCCATTATGATCAAAGCTTTCTGTCTACTGTGAAAATAATAATAAAAAAAGGTATAGTTGCTCTTTTATACAAGAGTTTCAGCTATTATCAAGGTTTAGGGGTTATCAATCAGAGATTTTCCTGAAAACATGTGAAAGCGAAGACTTCGGAGCGAGACTTTGGAGCACTTCGTAGTGAGAAGACTTTGAAACGAGAAGGAAGTGCTGGGGGCACTTCCTGAAGTGGAAAAGCTTCTTTACCCTTAAGCTGTTCTGAAACGGAAAAGCTTCTTTGCCCCAAGCTCTCTGAAACGGAGAAGCTTTCACCTCGACGAAATCTTTCGAACCACTTTTGCCCAAGTCTTGCGCAGGGAGAAGATGGTCGTCCGAGTCGTCGAAAGTACCCACTTCCTTCACTCTTATCTGGAAGTGCTTAGGGTAGACGTTATTCTTTTAGACGAGCACTTCCTTGATAAATGTCATGCCCTTTCCTGCCAGCATCCGACCTTTCCAAAGCTTTTGGTCTTCACCTCAAAACGCAGCCCCCAAAAACATCAGGAGTTTAAAAACCGCGGCGCCGATGAGTTGGTTATCATGCCAGAAGATACCAAGCTTATTATCGATAAGATCAAGAAGCTTAACTTCTTCCTGAGGCAAAAAGTGACTAAAGTCACTTTTTAGGCAGAAGCTTTTCTTCGAAATAATTATGCTATTTTGCAACCGGCCAACCATTTTTGGTTGCGTTTGTAAGCTATTGTTTACAAATAGGTTACAACTCTAAAACAGCGGCTGAGAAACACCGCACTGTGGTTGCATAATAGGACTCCAAAAGCCCCTAACGAGTACTTGGAGCCCCTCCGTTTCGGAACGGCTTGGTGGCTTCTTCGTTTCAGAACAGTCCCCCAGACTGTTCTTCCCACTGCGAAGTCCCACTCCAAAGCCTCCCACTTCAAAGGGTTGCATAATAGGGCTCTAAAAGAAGCTGACAAACACTAGGGCTTCTCCGGTATAGCCTTTATTCTAAACACAAAGGGCGGCTCTCCCCTGCGGAGTGAAGAGCCGCCTTTGAATGACCTCCAGACGTTCGGAGAACTTCCTTCGCTAGTTCGCAGTCCCCTCTTACTGGAATGCGTTCTCCTTCATCTTCTAGCGAAGCAACGTGAGGAGGGTCTGTGGATTCGTATTTGCTTGTGCCAGCACGTTTGTAGCGGCCTGCACCTTTAACTGAGCAAGGCTCATCGTTGTAACTTCCTTTGCAATATCGACACTTTCCAGATCGTTCTGGGCTTGAGCCAGCTGAGTTTCAAGCCCCGCCAGAAAATCTCTGGTACCGTCAAGAGTCAAAGTCTGATAGAGACCCACCTGAGTTTTTGAAGCCAAGGTCTGCTCAAGAGCTCGATCAATAACCGCAAGGGCATCCAAAATGTCATCGCGGCTGCCCTCAAGGCTGAAGCTGCCGCCTCGCCTTATTTGAGAAATCGTACCAGCACCGCGAACCAAGCGGGTTCCCATGGTTCCTGCCGGTCCTTCTGCACTGAGCCCACCACCAAGATGAGCTGTATCAAAACTGCGAATACCGATATACTCCTTACCGCCCTGATTGCCCGTAAGCTGCACCCCAAGGCCTGATTCAACCTGGGATCCTGCACGGTAACGTTGAACTTGGAACTCTACGCGATCAATAATGCCATCAGCTTGAAACTGTGTGCCATCGGTATCGTTCAAATCTGTCAATTGATAGGAAGTGCCCTCATAAAAATTGGATAAGGAACGAAAAGCCAGAAAGTTTTGTGTCGTAGGATCAGCATAGTTAAGGTTTAAAGCGCGATTAATGGTATTGGTACGACTGCCCTCACCGAAACGAGCTGAAAGATCGACCTCTATACTGGCATAATCAGAAGCATAGTTAAAATGAAAGCCATGTCCCTGAAGACGGGTATTGTTGATTTCTGCTTCGGCATCAATCCCAAAACCCCTTATCTCTCCAGCACTTTGAGCAATGCCGTTTTGAATGCCATTACTCTCATTCAGTTGATTAAATCGTAAATCAGCGTTACCAGCATTTCTCAAGCTGACCGACTGATCCGATCCGAACTCGTTACTGTAGAGCGCCAGAACTGCCATGCCTGTGGTGGCAAAGCCTTTGCCCCCGCCCGAGTCACTGAGAAGTCCAAGGTTACTCGCATCATTGCCTCCACCGCTTTCCTTAAACTGAAAGCCCTGCACCCCTGCCTGGGCTTCAAAAAGATAAATATCCTGACCACCAGCATCAACGCCCATATAGGTAACGTCTGCTATGCCATTAAGAGCTGTATCAAGCTCTGTGCCATTCACAAAATTTGCATCGGTGCTGGTTACCGAAATGCTTTGAGTTGATGCCCCACCTGCTCCGAAAACTTCAACATCAAAGTTCATGGTTTGCCCTGTAGCATTAAAACCTAAACCGCTACTAACCATGCGAGCCGCCGGAGGTTCTACCCCGTTAATGCTAGCATTGAAGAGATTCAACGTTATAAGCGTCGGAAAAACAGCTCTGAAATTATCAATCGTAAAATCAGTTGCGCCAGCCCGCCTGACCGTAAAGCCTTGATCGCCGCCAATCACACTAAAATGCCCCTGGTCAGCACTGTTGAGTGCTCGCTGCAAATCTTCATGGGTAATGGTAAAACTACCACCACCTGCGTCCTGGGTCGCTGTTCCAGATATGGCCTGGCCATCAAGATCAAAGGTAAACTGGTTCCCACCGCCAAGGGTAAGGTCTGCCGTGGTAAGGTTCACAAAGCCACTGTCAGCTCCATTGCTTATAAAAGAAGAAGCATAAACCCCAATTCTTTCAGCTTGGGCGTTAACAGCATGAACAAGCCCCTGAGCAGACATATCTTCAGTTATCGTAATGCTGCCGCCACCAGACTTTCCACCAATGGAAAGGATAGAATTTGCACCACTTGTCATGGAACCAAGACTTGCCAAATCAAGATTCGTAACAATTGAAGCCCGTTCCGCAAGCCTTGTAACATTTACTTCAAAGTCTCGTACGTTACTTTGAGCGTTAAAGGTAAGGCGTTTTACTCGGATGTCATCAAATGCCTTGTCGCTCTGATCAATCTGAAAATCACCACTGCCATCGAGTAAGCGCCTGCCTCCATGACTTGTTTCACGAACAATACGATCAATATCATCAAGTAAAAAGTCTGCTTCGTCTTGAAAAATGCCACGATCACTAATGCCAATATCGCTTCCAAGGGCTTTCAAAGCCGTTGAACGAAGCTTGACAAGACGATCATAAATTTTGCCCATGCCATCCTGGGCGATATCTAAAGAATTACGCGCCACCAGAACATTTTGAAGGGCAGCGTTCGTACCAACAATTTGAGAACGAAGGTTTTGAATGCCGACGAAAGTACCCGGGGCATCGGATGCTCGATGAATGCGTTTGCCTACGGAAAGGCGTTCAGCAGCACGTGTAAAATCCACACTGGCAGAGCGCATTCCTCCAAGAGCAATTGAGGCAGCAAGATTATGGGTAATCCGCAGGTCCATAGGTTTCCTTACAGTCCTTTTTCATAGACAAAAGGTTTCATAAACCCTTTGCCCCATCAGGAGCAGTGCCAAAACACGTTTTCCCCCTGAGTCTTCCACAGACTCAAGTCTTGTGTCATCTCAACGCAAGACCTTCGACTTATAAAAAGCCGAACCCTTCTCAAACCGGAAAGTGCGGGCTTCTTTATTGAGCATTAAAGAAAACCCGCAACTACCGATTATTTGCGATGGCATTCATCGCTTGAGTGGTACCTTCCACTCAGTGCTTCTCTTCAGCCCTTTTTATCTCTTCAAAAAGGCTGCCTTGAAGCTTTTTGCTCTTATTTGGATGCACAAAAGCACACCCCCCCCTCGTTGCAAAGAAGAGAAATAGCAGGCTTATACAAGCCCCTTCCTCTTCTTTCCCTGAAAGGATCTACCTTTCAGAGTGGTGGGCGCCCAGGATCTGGGCCACCTTTGCATTGCTACAGGTCCCGCTCCCAGGCATACTTCACAAAGAGTCCGAAACAGCACCCCTTCTCAAGCATTCCCAGGAAGAACAATGACAGCACCCTTAAAAAGGCGTTATCACGCAATGCAATGTTACTACTCATAATAAGCTTTAAAGAGGAGGTACTCTGGACAGAGCCCATAAAAGAGTGAGTCCTTCCCCAAGCTTTTATACTGCTTTGGTTATATGTCGTGACCTGTAAAGATCACTGCACCAGATGCTTCTAGCTTTGAGGTCGGAACTCCCGACTCGGGTTTGCCTGCTAAACAAGCCTTCAAGAAAAGACCTGCTCAACGGTGTAACAAGAATCTCAAAGGAAAGGCTAAGCTTCCTTATTCCTAATCATCGGGATGGAGGTGAAGAAAATTCAAAAAAATATTCAGAAAAAATGAAATTTTGCCGAGAGCCTCTTTTCTGCGAAGCAGACAAGCCCGAAAGAAAAAACATAAACTACCTAAAATAAAATAGTTACGAACTAATATTTTTGTTTTGGGCACCTTTTAAAAAACAAGAAAATTGACCTCAAAAAAATCTTTTTAGAGATTTTTATTTTTTAAAGTTCTTTCATTTTTACGTTTTTTGACATTCTAAGACGAGGATGAACACGTTCAGAAATTACTGATCTCAAAAATTCCAAAAGCGCTTGTCTTCTCTATAAAACTAAGGCAAGAAAAGAAAAGTGATAGATAATAATAAAACAAGTTAAAATAAAAACGCTGGCAGCTTCATAATTCTTGACTTCATAATATAGAAAAGCCCTGGTTTAAAAGCTTTATTTTTTAGAGTTACCAAGCTTTGTTTGCAAAGCTTTCTTTTTCTATACTTGAAGCACTTCAGCCCGTTATTATCCTGTATTTTTGATAAACATGCGGTATTGAGACTACAAAGAGGAAAAGCTTGCCAAGGGTTTCCGCAGATACGATTCGAAAAATTCGAGAAGCCAACGATATCGTTGATGTGGTTGGAGCTCATGTCAATCTGCAACGCTCAGGCTCTGGCTTTAAAGGCCTTTGTCCTTTCCATCAGGAAAAAACTCCAAGTTTTACAGTTTCCCAGCAACGACAAACGTTTAAATGCTTTGGTTGCGGGGTTGGAGGCAGCGTCATTGACTTTGTGATGGAATACGAAAAGCTTCTTTTTATTGAAGCCCTGGGACGCCTTGCGGAGCGGGCAAATATCCAAATTGAGCACCAGGAAGACGGCAACCTGGCAGAGCTGCAACGCCGAAAAGACCGTAAAACTCAGCTTTATGAAGTCATGACCTGGGCTCAAAAGGAATTTTCCCATAACTTATCTCAAGCTAACGCCAGCAAAATTGCTCAAGACTACCTTTCAAAACGCGGCTTAAATCAGACTCAACTTCAAAAATGGGGCATCGGCTACAGCCCTGAGGAGTTCCAGGCTTTCTTTACAAGTGCATCCAAGCGTTTTCGAGATGGTCGCCTTTTAGAAGAAGCTGGCCTGGTTCGCTCAAACGAACATGGACAGACCTATAGCTTCTTTCGAGGCCGGATTATGTTTCCCATCCATGATATCCAAGGGCGAACTGTGGCTTTTGGAGGCCGAAAACTACGGGAAGAACAGGGCGGCGGCAAGTATATCAACTCTCCAATGACCCCGATTTATGATAAATCACGAGTTCTTTATGGCATTCATCTTTTAGCACGTTCAAGCTTCAATAGAGCCCGCCCACAAGGCAAAAAACTTGTGGTCGTCGTCGAAGGCTATCTTGATGTGATTGCTTGCCACGAAGCCGGGATTGATTGTGCCGTCGCGCCTTGCGGAACGTCTTTGACTTCTGAACAGCTTCGTACGCTAAGCCGCTTTGGAGATCGACTGATCCTGGTGATGGATGGCGATAGTGCCGGCCAGAGTGCCATGGAGCGCATTTTACCTGAGGTTCTCTCCCAGGGACTCAACGTCAGTGCTGCTGTTTTACCCACTGGCCATGACCCCGATACTTTTTTAAAAGAGCACTCGACTGAAGCGTTTCTTGAAGCACTTGAAAAAAGCCGAGATCTTTTTCATTTTAAACTCCAAGCCCTGGCACAACGTTACGATCTGGAACGCCCAGCTCTCAAAAGCCGTGCAATCGAAGAAGTCCTTCAGATTGTTGCTGAAGCCCAAAACCAAATTTTGCGTGACCTGCTGCTTCGCCAAGTCAGCGATTTTTTTCGACTGCCCCTGGAAAGCATCCACAAAACGTTCCTGCGCAGAAAAGCACCTCTGGCTCAAACTCAAGCTCAGGCTTCATTGCAAGCAGCCCCTGTCAAAGTCGAGTTAGCAGAAAAAATTCTGCTTGTTCGACTTTTAGCCCACCAAAGTTTAATTCAGCCGGTAAGTTCCTTTGTTGAACTCCAGGATTTTTCTTCGTCAACGGCTCAAGAGGTTTATCGGGCAATTTTAAATGCTTATGACTCCCATGGTCATTTTGAAGTAACACACATTCTTGACTTTGTCCCGGAAGATCAACCAGAAGCACGAAAACTCTGTGTAGAAATCTTAGAAGGAGAAATCTCACTCGCCTCATACACCCTTAAAACTCCAGAAAAAAAGTCCAACACGAAAACAAAAGCAACCCCTCCCGCCTTTCAAAATCTTGAACCAGAAGCATTTGATCTTATGAAATCTGTGGAAGAAATCCGAAACTGGCAAAAGAAACGCCGAAGCAAGCAAACAAAAAGTGCCCCCCCGGGAAAGCTTGATTTTGACAATGCACAACAGAAATTAAGTGAACTTCGCATGCGCAAACAAGCATCGAAGAAGAAGACCTTAAAACGGCCTACCTAAATAATTGAGAAGACTTAGGGTTCTTATCACCCAGATTTTTTAAACTTTACAAACACAGCCCGAGGAAAAAGGTCTTCTAAAAATTCTTTTTTCATACAACCACCTAAGGAGTCAGTATTAAAATGCCGATTTTATTACCAGAAGGAATTTTAAAAAGCTATAGTCATCTTCCTTTCGTTTTATAGGCTGGGGACAAGACCAAAGATGAAGAGTTTGAGTTAGAGGCCTTGAAAACGTTGCTCTCATGCAAGGGGAACTACAACAAACAACTGGCGTTTCGCCCCTTCTCCACCTTCTATCGAACCTCCATGATTTTTATGAGACATGATTAAAGTTTAATACTCTGGGATAAAAGTTTCCTATATAGCTATAGATAAAAAGAAAAGGTAAAGGTAAAAAAGATAGATCGTTCCTGGTAGAAACAACAGAACCACTTTGTATAAAGAACGTTATTTCTTCAATCGACATAAGATTACCTTGGTTTGAATACCTTACGGGAAAAGCAATTATGCCTCCACGTGCAGCACAGACAAAAAAAGCAAAAAAGAAAAGAGGAAGCAAGAAGACTGCTTCTCGTTCTTCACAATCCAGCCAAACGTCTAGCAGCAAAAAATCCTCAACACGTGCAAAAAAGGCTGCTTCCAAAAAAGTCAGGGCGAAAAAACAAGTCAAAAAAGCTGTAAAGAAAACTACACGAGCAAAAGCTACGGCAAAAAAAACAGCGCCAACCCGACAAAAAACAAGCAAAAAGAAGCAAGCAAAAAGCAAGACAACCCGCAAAGTAAAGACTCAAGCAGATAAATCTGCTGAAACAAAAAAAGCCTCCCGTAAAGCAGGTTCGTCTGACACAACCCTCTTAAAGCGAGAGCTTCCGACCTTAACAGCGGCTCAGATTACTCAGCGCAAACCTACTGAGCGCATCAAGAAGAAAGCTCAGAAGGAAATCGTTCAGCAAAATTTGCAAAACATGCTGAGCACTGATACGGCAGCACTTTTACCGACAACCCGCAGCATGAGCTCCAACGAAGTCGAACTTGCGACTCGCAAGCTCTACCAGCAGGGCATTGCAACTGGAGTTTTAACCTACGACGAAGTCAACGAGGCTTTGCCTGGCGACGTCGTCAGCCCTGAACAGCTTGACCGCATTCTTATGCGTTTTGATGCTTTGGGTATAGATGTAATTGAGGATGAAACTCAACACACTGCGCAGGGACACGCCCCCGAGGTTCGTTTTGAAGACGATGACGGCAGACGCAATGTGCGCCGTACAAAAGAGGCCCTTGATCGCATTGACGATCCTGTTCGTACCTATTTGCAACAAATGGGTGAAATTCCTCTTTTGACACGAGATGAAGAAATTGGTCTTGCTAAAAAGATTGAAATTTCTCGTAAGCGTTTTCGCAAGCGGGTGCTTGAAAGTCAGGTGGCTCTCGTCGAATCCATCCGTATCTTGAGCGAAGTGGAAAGAGGTGAACTGGCCTTTGATCGTACCCTCAAGTTCAATAACGAACTTGATATGGATAAAGAGCAGATGACTGCTCGGCTTCACGACAACCTTACAACCCTCAAGCATATTGTGATTGCGAATCAGGACGACTGGCTTTTGCACGAAAAAGCGACTTCTCCTGAGCAACATCTTCGAGCCATTAATATCATTCGTCAACGCCAGAGAAAAGGAGTGATCCTCCTTGAAGAGCTCAATATCCAAACCAAAAAAGTCCGTCCTTTACTTGATCGCCTTGAGCAAATGACACGGAAAATTCAATGGCTGCGTAAAGAAATCCGGCGCCTTTATACTGTTACTGGAGCTTCGAAACGTTTGCTCCAGCTGCAGGAAGAACTTCATAAACTGATCAGAATTGCCATGGAATCTCCTGCCGCCCTGGCGCAACGGGTTGAAGATGCTAAAAAGCGTTTTGTGGCCTATGAAGAAGCAAAGCGTAAACTCTTTAGTGGTAACCTGCGTCTGGTTGTTTCAATCGCAAAGAAATATCGTAACCGTGGTTTAGGCTTTCTTGACGTGATTCAAGAAGGCAATACGGGTCTGATGAAAGCGGTTGAAAAATATGAATATCGTCGTGGTTATAAATTCTCCACCTATGCGACCTGGTGGATTCGCCAGGCAATAACTCGTTCAATCGCTGATCAAGCCCGCATTATTCGGGTTCCTGTCCACATGACAGAAACCATGACGAAATTACGTAACGTTCAAAAGCAACTGATGCAAGAAGATGGCCGCGAGCCAACTATTGACGAACTTGCAACTAGAGCTGGCATCTCCCACGACGAAGCAAAACGTGTTATGAAAATCATGAAACACCCCATCAGCCTTGATCGTCCAATCGGCGATTCTGATGACTCATACTTCGGGGATTTCATTGAAGATCAGGATACCGACAACCCTTCAAACATTGCAAGCCAGGAGATGTTGAAAGAGCGTATTGGCTCTATCCTCAACACCTTAACCTACCGTGAGCGCGAAATTGTACGTTTACGCTATGGCATTGGAGATGGTTACACCTTTACACTGGAAGAGGTGGGACGAATTTTCAAGGTTACTCGCGAACGGGTGAGGCAGATTGAAGCAAAAGCCATTCGAAAACTTCAGCACCCCGTGCGTTCTCGAAAATTAGAAGGCTTTCTTGATGCTGGAGGAGAAGGCATTGATCTTGCCAACCTGCTTGAACAAGAAGAAACCTCATCCTATTAGTTTCGACATAAGATAAAGCCATAAGGTAAAGCCATAAGGTAAAGCTTTTTAAAAAAGGCCCTTATCAAAATTATGGAGGGCTTTTAAAGAAACCGAGAAAACTCAGCTGTGACTGTTTCTAGATCGTTTTCATAGATATTTTGCAGTGGATTTGGTTCAAAAAATGTGACCTGTCCCACGCGTATGAGAGTACCTCTCTTCTCTCATGACTTTCTCAATCGATCTTCGTGAACGCCTCATCCCTCCTTGTGATGACAGAGGCCTGATCCAAGGCCTAAAGAAATTCACTCACAGCTTCTGCTAAGTGTTGGAACGGCATAGAAAGCGCTCCAACAGCTGGGAGTATCTTTTCAAAAGAAGGTCGTTGAGACCGCCGAAGAGGACAAGCAGATGTCCAAGCGGCAAGAAAAACTTGCCTCCTGCGCCCCTGAGCTCAATCCAGTTAAAAAGGTTTTGCTTGAAGCACTTTAGGATGCTTTGAATACTTTTATTTTTGTTACAAGTTTTCTATTCTTTATTTTGAAGGATGCTTGCAAGCGTTGCTCCATCAATATTGCCACCTGTAAAAATCAGCCCTACTCGTTTACCAGCAAATTTCTCCCGAAATTTTCGAGCCCCAGCAAGGGCAGCAGCAGCAGCTCCTTCCGGCAGCTGATGGGTTGTTTCAAGGTAGATTTTGAGACTCAGCCGGATCTCTTCCTCACTGACACTTATCATATCGTCGACATAACTCCACATGAGATCAAGGATATGAGCCGCAGGAACCCGGCATGCAATACCATCTGCAAGCGTTGTACTTGAAGGAGCCGTATAGGAAGTACGTCGTTGAAAAGATTCATAAAGTGAAGGAATACGCTCGGCCTGAACACCAATAACTTTTGTTCCAGGACTCAAGTGTTTCATTGCCAGAGCAATTCCAGTAAGACAGCTTCCCACCCCTGCCGGCACAAAAACGGCATCAAGCGCATGCCTGCTCTGCTCGCTCAACTCTTTACCAATAGTGCCAACCCCTGCAATCAGTTTCGGATGAGCAGGATGAACCAGAAAACGCCCATTTTCCTGAGCATAGTTTTCAGCAATCAAACAGGCCTCATCAAAATCTTTTCCAGCTTGAATGACCTCTGCACCAAAAGCCTGCATTGCCTTGTTCTTATCAGGATTGTTTCCTTCTGGAACAATAACAGTACAAGGAGAAGCATACATCCTGGCAGCAAAGGCTAAAGATTGCCCATGGTTGCCTCGAGTTGCAGATACAACGCCACGTGCACGACTTTCCTGATCAAGGCTTGAAAAAAAATGAATCCCCCCTCGAACCTTGAAAGACCCGATCGGCTGCGTGTTCTCAAGCTTTACCCAGGATTCCATTCCAAGCTCCCGGGAAAGCAAGGGATAGTGATGAAAAGGCGTCGGGGCAAGATAGGGCTTAATTGTTTCAGCAGCTTGAAGAATATCTTCTATTTTCAGTACGTTATTGAATAGCGTAGTCTCTTTTTGCATATTCCACTTTTTACTTTCCTGAACTCTCACTCCGATAAAACGAGTTTTCCTTTTTTGTATATCCCAAGTTTCGGGAGCATGGACGTTTTCAAGCGCTCTTTATTCTAAAGCGAGGCCCGAACTTTCTTTTTCTGTTTTTAAAACAATTGTTGTTCGGCTCTGACGCACCGAAGCCAAGGCTCCAATTTTTTCCCGAATCAAACGCCATAAAGCGTGGGTATCCTCCACCCGAACCTTGAGCAAATAACGGTCTTCACCTGTGACATCATGAACTTCCTGGACTTCTTGAAAACTAGAAAGTTTTGCTGCCATGCCCTGATCGCCGACTCGATCATCGACTTGTAGAAAAACAAAAGCTAAAAGCTTTTTCCCAAGTAAATCTGGATTCAGTTTTGCATTATAGCCCTCTATCACTCCCTTTGACTCAAGTTTACGTATTCGTTCAAGGATCGCTGAGGGCGCCATTCCAAGATTACGGGCAATTTCAGCGTTACTTGTACGAGCGCTTTTTTGTAAAGTAGAGAGGATTTGAAGATCTATACTATCAAGCATAACATTATCTTCTTCTCAAAAGAATCGACCCATCGGAACTATGAACTACATAAAACCATAATATCTATCAATAATTCTGAATACAGAGAAAAAATAAGAATTTTATTCTTACTAGACCTTGTCGTTATTCTCTTTCTTTTTGTGAGTTAAACGCTAGGATAGGCCCCTAGACCAGGGAAAATATGAACTTATTCAGCCTAAAATGGGAGGATCCAAAATTATGGATGACGTACAATGGTTTGCAGCCCTCGATGGTAAAGAGTCTGGGCCTTTCAGCATTGGCCAAATGAGCAGTTTAATACGTGCTGATCGTTTAAAGCCAGAGAGCCTTGTCTGGAAAAAAGGCATGTCAGCCTGGAATACTCTTGCGAGTGTTCCAGAATTTTCACATATACTTCAGAAGCAGAACCCTGCTTTTGTCCCTTCCCAAGGGCCTGCTCCAAGTGCAGGCAATAAACCTCCTCGTTCCTTTGATACTCAAAGTTCAGACGAAGCACAACAATCCTCTCAAGAACAACCCTTTCTTTCTCCTCCAAGCCCCCCAGGAGAAGGGCGTACCTACCAGGGAAACAGTTATCCTCAAGCTCCTGGAACAGCCCAACCTTATGGATCAAATCCACAGCAAGTGCAACAGGCTGGTATTCCTGGGCTTGTAATTGCAGGATTTATCCTGGCCTTTTTCTGTCCTTTGGTGGGATTGATTTTAAGTGCCATTGGTATGGGTGAAGCTAAAAAGCGCCAGCAAGGCAAAGGCCTGGCACTTGCAGGCATTATTATTTCAGCACTTAATTTACTGGTAAGTTGTGCTATTTATGCTATTCCCTTTATGACGCATAGTACTCCAACATACTAAGACTTATAGAGGCTGGTCATTACATAGAAACTCTTTTCATAGAACATTGCTCTATTGATCTTATAGATTATGTGGACAAGCAAAAGATTCTTTGAGATCAAAGATCGCTCTGGGCTTTCGTGGCAAGAAGCAAGCTTAAGCATCATTTTTCTTATGTGTTTTGGAGCATCACTGTACTTCGCTCACTGGAGCAGCATGGAAGCGCTTCAAAGCATTCCTCTGGAAAAATGGTTTGATCAAACGTTTAAAATTCCAAGTCCTACCAGCGGAAGCACTCGGGCTTTTATTGCTATAGCCCAGGGAAAATTTCTTGATGCCTTCTTGTACAATACTGCTACTTTTATCATAATAATTTCGGCCTGGCTCTTTCTCCTTTCTCTCTCACTTTCCCTTATACTCAAAAAAAAGCTGCTTTTTGCACCATGGTTCAGGCGTTTTATGCTTATACTCTTCTTTTTAATATTGGGAGTGAGCTGGCTCGTCAAGCTATTGTGGATACCAGAGAGCTACTGGTAGAAAATCAGCAAACAAGAAGAACAAGCAAGAAGTGTTTCAATTTTACTGCTGACAAAAACTCAAAGAGTTTTCAATCAAAAGGATCTCAGTTCAGCAAAAAAAAGCTTTAAGATAAGTTTCAAGAGCCCTATGATCCTTGCTTATGCTTTATCAAGAAATATTTTTTTCTTTGGATAAAACTCTAGTACAGACAGGAAGAGTATGAGCGAAAATAACCAAGACCTTTTTAACCAAATGGAACGGATTGTATTTAACAATACAATTAACTTTGAAGCATTGCTTGATGTTCTTATCCGTTCAAACGTCATCCAACAGGAAACCTTTAAAGAAACAAAAAAGGCCATTGAAAAACGGGTACTCGAGGCCCAGCAAAATGGAGCAGAAGACCAGGAAGGCTAAGATAAATAAAACTTCTTGGCCGAAGTGCCTTCTTCCTGTGACCTCTTAACGCCGCACTTTAACCTTAATTTCCCGCTCAACACTGAGCGAAGGTTGTTTTCCAAGGTCTGTAAAAGTCAGCCTGAGGATGTAGTCTCGTTCCGACTTAAGGTCTCGAGGCAAGCGCAAAGGCCACTTCCCCGTCTCAAGTTCCTCTGGTGGGTACTTTGATGGAAAATTACTGTTCAATGCTTCCGGTTGAAACTCTTCCACCCGCTCGCCGCTTTCCTCATCTATCAGCTCTGCCTGAACAAGCAGATGGTAATGATACTTTTCGGTAATCGGATCATAAGAAGCGCCAAGGTACTTGAAAATAAATGCCACCCACATATCTTCCCCAGGCTGATACATATGATCAGCCTTCTCTCCTTCTCCAGGAACAAGGCGAGGTTTAGCAAACCCCTCATCATCATCCTGCTTGGGAAGAGCAAAATAAACCCGAGTAACTTCCAGTGGCACATGCTTAATGGAATCCTTGTATGATTCACGCAGAAGATCCGACGCCTCTTTATACTCACCAATTTTATACGCGAGTTCAGCCTGGCGAAGGCGAACCCAGGCATGATCTACCCCCTCAAGGGCTTTCAGCTCTGTTAAAAGTTGATCAGCTGCAGCAAGATATGCCTTTGTCCCAAATTCCAGGTAAGCATTAATGAGAAGTTTTTTGGGCTCAAGTTCGTCAGATTCAAGAGCAATAGCTTCAAGGGTTTTGATCCAGGTTTGATAGTCTGGCAAAGATTTATCTTGAGAAGTTTCAGACTCAACGCTTTCATTCGTTTTGTGAGACAAAGAAGAAGCTTCCGAATCAGTTGTATGGTTTGAGCTTTCGATCTCTTCAGCCTGCTCAGATTCTTTCGAGCCTGAACTTTCTTTTGGATCGGTGTTTTGAGCATTTGTTGTAGCTTGCTCTTTTTTTGTCTGGCTTTCTTCTTCTGCTGTCACCTCTGGATTATTCTTCGTAGAAACATCTTTTTTACTCTTATGATCTAAATCATGGGAGTCTGTTGTTTGGGGGACAGCATTATTCTGGCTTTGCTTCTCACTTGCGTTCTCTTCCTTGAGAATTTCCTCTTTTGTCGCATTCGTTCCCTGGTCTTCTGGATCAGGTTTTACTTCCTTGGAACCACAAGCAAGAAGACCTGCAATGATAAAGAACAGGAAAAATTTCAGAGCATGCGTTAAAACATTCATAACTTTCCTCACGACATCTTTTAAAGATACCCCAGGGATTGAAAAGAGCTTTGTAAAAAAACTCAATTATAATCGTGTTCCAAAACCTGGAAGCAGCGCTCACAAAGCTTTTTCTGGTCATACTCTTCGCGAACCTCAACGGATTCCCAATGGTTCCAGCAGCGCTCGCACTTTGCAAAGGGAGATGGAGTGATACGAATCATAAAACCAGCATCACTTTTCACGACATCTTCTCCTTCAAGCTCAGGTTTCAACTCAAAAAGACTGGCTGAAAGCAGGGTAGCGATATATTCAGCTGTCCGTTGGTTCAGAAAATTCTGAAGTAAAGAATCCTGTGCTTGTGGAAAAGCAAGCTCAATTCGAGCCGCAGTAGAATTAGAAAGAATTTTTTCCTTACGCATGCGATCAAGCACTCGATCAATTTCGGCTTTCGCTTTAAAAAACTCCTCGTAGCCAGCTTCAAGCTCAGGCTTTCGGATATAGGCTTCAGCACGAGGGTAACTTTCCAACTGGACACTCCACAGGTTACGGCCTTTGCGTTGAGGGAAAAGAGCCCAGGCTTCGTCAGCAGTGTGCGGACAAAAAGGCGCCAGAAGCTTTATAATTGCCTCACTCAGATAATAAAGCGCACTTTGGATAGAGCGTCTTGTTTTACTATCCTGGGATTCGCAATAAAGAGCATCTTTCGTAACGTCAATATAAAATGCTGAGAGCTCACGATTGCAAAAATCAATGAACCTGCGACTTGCCACGTGAAAATGATACCTTTCCATAGCCTCGGAAACCTCTTGGATACAGGAGTGCAAGCGTGAAAGCACCCAGCCATCAAGTTCGCTAAGCTGATCCATTTCAAGCAGGTCTTTTTCCGGATCAAAATCGTTTAAGTTTCCAAGCATCACCCGCAAAGTATTGCGCAGTGTGCGGTAAAGGCCTGCTGTTTTTTCACGCACAAGTTCAAGGGTAACTGGAATCGGAGAACTGGTATCAACGCTTGCAAAATAAAGCCGCAAGAGATCTGCCCCTACTTGCTCACATCCCCAATCAATAGCAAAAATATTACCCTTTGATTTCGAACCTTTCTGTCCCTTCTCATCCACGACAAAAGCGCTTGTCAAACACTCTTTGAAAGGGGTTGTATTTTGGGTTGCAGTAGCAAGAATCATGCTGACCTGAAACCAGCCTCGATGCTGATCATCACCTTCAAGGTAAAGATCAGCGGGAAAGCGTAACTCATCTTCAGCAAGCACAACCCCCCGATGAGAAGCCCCTGATTCGAACCATACATCAAAGATGTCCATCATTTTGCTCAAAGGGCGCCCTCGAAATTCCGGCGCTCGGAATTGATCAGGCAAGAGTTTTTCCACCGGCCAATTTTCATCATCAAACCAGATATCAGAACCGTGCTCTCGGACAAGATCAGCAATCCTATTAACAACCTTCTGATCAATACAAAGCTTGCCATTTTCCTGATCTCTAAAAGCTGGAATAGGAATACCCCAATAGCGTTGCCGCGAAATACACCAGTCAGGGCGATTTTCAATCATAGCACGAATCCGCTTTTCGCCCCATGCCGGATACCAATCAACATTGTTAACCTGCTCAAGCAGCTTTGAGCGCAATGAACTTTTTTGCGAAGAGGCTTCGTTCTCTTCTTCATGATCAATTTGCACAAACCACTGTTCAGTAGCTCGGAAGATAACAGGTTTATGCGTTCTCCAGCAGTGAGGATAACTGTGCTTAAATTCATGCCAGTGAATCATTTCCCCGGAGTTGACAAGCTCTTGAATAATCAGCTTGTTGGCTTTCAAGATATGCTGCCCCTGAAGCCGGTCAAACCAGGCTTGGCCCTGCGGGTTAAGAGTCGTATCTGAAAGGCAAAGCTCTTCTCGTAAGCGTTCGGCTTCATAATAACAGCCTCGCTCATCAACAGGACAAATGATGGGAAGCCCCTGCTTTTTGCCGGTTTCAAAATCCTCGGCCCCATGGCCTGGTGCAGTATGAACAAGACCTGTACCATCTTCAAGTGTTACATAATCAGCACTCAAAAGAGGCTTTCCAGACGTTCCCCATAACACATGACTGTAAGTGAAAGTACCGACAAGTTCCTTGCCCTGCAAACTGCAGATTTTATGTGGCAGTTGAAGAGCTTGTTCAGATGCTTCCTGATCTGGCTGCAGGAGCCCAAAGAAACGCTCTGCAAGAGCTTCAGCCAAAACCCAAATTTGATCTTCAACCTGATAAAAACCATAAAGGGCATCTGGTTTGCAGGCAATCGCAAGGTTTGCAGGCAAGGTCCAGGGCGTTGTGGTCCAAATCACAAAATGAAGATTTGAGCTCTGAGATTGGTTTTGAGCCAGCAATTCAAGAAGCGGTGCCGCTTCAGGAATAACTTCAAGCCGAGATTGCTCAAAAGAATGATCAGCTTGAAACTTCACATAAATACTTGGATCTGTGCGCTCTTCGTATTCAAGCTCAGCTTCCGCCAGTGCTGAGCGAGCAGCCCAACTCCAGTGTACTGGCTTACGGTTCCGCACAACATAGCCCTTTTCCATCAAGGAGCTATAACAATCAAGCACTCCACCCTCATAAATTGGATCAAGGGTAAGATATGGTTTTTCCCAGCGTCCCAAAGTAAGCGTTCGCTTAAATTGTTCCCGCTGGCGATCTATATACTCTTCTGCAAACTCACGACAACGCTTACGAACTTCCAGCGCACTCATATCTTCAGGCTTTTGGCCTCCAAGTTTTTCAATCACTTTATGCTCGATGGGCAGACCGTGGCAATCCCAACCAGGAATATAAGGCACATCAAAGCCCTGCATAGTCTTATAACGTACCACAAAATCCTTAAGGATTTTATTCATCCCCGTTCCGGTATGGGCATCACCGTTAGCATAGGGAGGACCATCGTGTAAAATAAAGTGAGGACGCCCTTTACAATGATTGCGAATTGCCTGATAAAGACTATCACTACCATCGGGCTGGGATTGATACCAACGCTCCAAACTTTCTTTCTCCCGCTGAGTAAGATTTGCCTTCATGGGAAAATCTGTACGGGGAGTAAGAATCGTATCCTTAAGATTAAGTTCAGCTTTATCAGGCATTCTTTTGCGGCCTCTCTTTTGCACGTCTCTCTTTTACAGCTAACACTCTTTTATAAAAATCAGAATAAATTATAGAGAAGCTTCGCTTTTTTCAAGTTGAGCCTTCAAAGCCTGCACTTTTTCGTGTGCAGAGCTTCCATCTTCAAGTTGAGCTTCATCAAGCAAAAGCACAGGAATATCCGGCTCATCAATGCGGTAATAAAGGCCATTTTGGGGACAATGAAGACGCTCTCCCATTTTTTCATCATGAACCAACTCAAGCGGATCTTTCGTGAGTGGATCCACCAGAATTGCTAACAGTTCCTGGCTTATTGCCATTCTTTTCTCCTTAAGATTATGTAAGAAGGATATATTCAGCCTTCACTCTATAAAAGAAGGCAAATGATACGATCTTTAAAGCTTTTCCGCAATGGACTTATTCCACCCCCTTTGGGGCTTTAACTTGAAGCTTTTGAGGTCTCTTTTATTGCCAGAGCTGGCGTAATGAAGTTTCCGGATACATCAGCTGAAGGATTTCACGATAAGATTTATCCTTTTGTGCCATATCTTGGGCAGCCCACTGGTCAAGGCCTACTCCATGCCCCCACCCCTTTCCTTCGAAAAGAAAGCCATTTTCTGTTTGGCTCACCTCAAAGGCAGTCGAAGGCAAGGCTGTTTTTGAACGACCTAACAATTTGCGGAAACGATTGCCACTTAACGTAAAAGCATCCTTAGAAGTTTGAACTTTAAGCGTCCTGATGTGGCCTGATGAATCTCTTTCCAAAGGAGATATGTGTTCTAAAGCACCAAAGCCCCCTGATGTGTTTAAATCTTGAGAAAGTATGCTTTGGAGCTCTTCCAGCGAATAATTCCGCTGCCAGCGATAAAGCGGTGAAATAGAGCCATATTCTCCAAGGGAAGCACCAGATAAAGGCACAGGGCCTTGAGTTCCGAAGGCTGTTAAGCTGCTGCTGGTATGCCCACCTGAATTGCTGTGAAAGAAAGCCTTCAAGAGTTTTTCCTGATAGCTTAAAATTTCACCTCGAGTTGTATAGGCTGCTTCACGAACCCCCACATTTTCACGTTGTTTTTCTGGAGTAGCATGCGAACCAATCCCGCCATAACGGAGATAACTTGTTGTATCATCACAATCCCAGGTGCGTTTGTTTTTCATCTTGCGAGCTTGCAAAAGGACAAAAAGAGCATAGCTGCGAATCGCAACAGCTTGAGCTTTAAGAGCCTCAAGCTCCCAACTGGGAATCATTTCCCAGCCCACAGAGCCTGCCACATAATCTTCTAGTGAGAGTTCATTGACAATCTGCCAGCGAATTTTTGAAGCCTTGAAGTTCGAGAAAATCTCGAGCCTTCCTCGATAAAGATTACCATTCAGCACCATGGGTTCACTTTGTGAATGAGGCTCAATCACAACCTTTGAATATTCACCAACTGGCTCCTTCGTCTGAGCTTGCTTCGTTCCGGGAAGATTTTTGAGACCAATTTTATTCGTTCGAGGATCAAAGAAATACGTCCCACTTATCCCACCAGGGAAAAAACGCTTTTCACCGTGAGCCGTGATAAAAGCGTCTTGAGAAAGTATAAAATCAAGCTCGGTTTGTTCTGAAAATTCTTTGAGCAAAACTCGAATAGACGGACAACTCTTAAGATCTTCCTTAAGCTCTGGAGATAAACTTATGAGGTAAGAAACAGCATTAGTTTTTCTTTGCTCTTGACTAAGAGGGCCTTCCTTCCAGCCGGGTGTATGGTGACAGGAAATGCCAATCAGAAAAAAGCAAAGAGATAAAAGCCAGACAAGTTTATAGTTTTTTTTCATGCTCTTTTATAATCTCCGTATTTATAACATTCATGATTACAAGGGCTTGCAAGAAAGATCCCAAAGGCTTATTTGCTTTCCTGCTCAATTCTTTGCATAATTTTGTGGGAGAATGCCTTCTACAAAGCATTCGCTTTACACACGTTTTAAATCGACGCCTTCGTTCTCAAGCTTGCTATAAACCACGCTCTTTTGGGTATCTTTTTCAGGCGACTATGGACTCGCTAGTTTGCAACACGTAAAATAGTTTCAACAACGACCTTACCCACTGTGTTTTTGTATGAAATTTATCTTTTTAACAGGCTTCTGCGCTGCTTTCGAAAACTTTCTAAAATTATGGGCCTGCCCTTCTTATCTGCCTTTTTCACTCTAGATTCTTCTCTCTGGCTCATTCCAGGAGCTCTGGCTTTATGCCTTATTGTATATATTGCAATAGTCTACCGCAAACGATCACTGCCTTTAGTCGCTTTGCTCAGTAGTTTCTGCTTTCTAAGCTTGTTGAGTGCTAACGTTAACCTTACGACCTCTACTCACAAAAAAATAAATCTTTTCTTGATTGATACTTCTGGAAGCTTTCGACCTTTTCTTGAACAACACTGGCCTAGCTTACGTGCTCAGCTCAGAGAACTCCATGCTTCTCAGGTATCACCGCTGCCTTCTCGAGTATTCTTTTTTGACCGGGTCATCCACACAGAAACCTATGCAGAGGCTGATCAGATTCTTGAGCTCCCAGAAACACTACCACCTTCAAGCAATCCCTCAGCTTCTTACCCCTGGCTTTTCAAAGACTTTGTATCCAAAAGATACTCCCATGATGCCCAAAAGTTAGAAGAACTCCCCGCTAGAATGATTCTTTTGAGTGATGGTGCTTTTGATCATAAAAGATTCCAGCGAAGCCTTGGGCAAACTCCTGTGATGCTTCTTAATTCAGGTGCTGTCATAGACCCTCTTCGTCTGGAGCACTTCGAACTGCCATCAGAACTTGAAGTCGGCACAAGTCCTCAGGCTCAACTGACCATCGTCACTTCAAAAAGTCTTCAAGCTCGCATTCAACTGCTCCATTCACGAAAAGGAGAAAAATTTGAGCAAGCGTTTCGTACAACCCAAGCAGGCCCTTCGACCCTCAGTCTCAACTTACCAAAAACTTGGTTTCAAACAGAAGGGCTTCTTGAAATAGAAGCAAAATTGCTTACGGACCAGCAAGACCAGCTTCCAGAAAATAATCAAAGAACTCAAATCGTGAAAGTTGGTAAAGAAAAGCCCCTGCTTTACCTGAGTGGAAAAGAGCTCAACCCAGAACATGATCCTTTACGTCAGCTTTTGATCAAAGCAAATCTTGCTTTCGAAACAAAGCACCCTCATCAGCTTAAAAATGATCCGTTTTTGCTCACCTCATATAGCGGTATTCTGTTGAACGATCTTCCCCTTAAGGATTTACCGGAAGAGGGAGAAATTCTTTATCAAGCTGTTTCAGAACTGGGGTTAGGGCTGATTGTAGCTGGGGCAGAATATGCCTGGGGACCAGGCGGTTATGCTGCAAGCCCTCTTGAGCGTGTGACCCCTCTTGATTCGGAACCTGATTTAGAACAAGAGAAATATCAGATTATTCTGCTGGATATTTCTGCATCGATGGGACAGCCCCACAGAGATACGACTCGCTTTATTCTACTTCAAAAGGCCCTTGAAAAAATCCTGCAAAAGAGTAGCAAGCAAGATCATGTTGCTTTGGTGCCTTTTAACGCCTCGCCTCTTTGGGAAACCAATTTTCATACCTGGGAAGACCAAGAAACGCGACGAGAACTCTTTCAACAACTCAAGCTCCTTCAACCACAAGGCAAAACCTTCATTACACCAGCTTTCTTTCAGGCTTTTGACAGCTTTGAGCAAAAAATTTCCACTCCAAAACAAGCTCAAGAAGCCATAAAAGAAGAGATTCTTTTAATCAGCGATGCCCAGGGCAAAATCGCCCCGGAAGATATCAAGCGCCTGGTAAAGCTTACCCAAAAACGTGGTACCACTATTAAGGTGCTTTTACTGGGAGAACAGCAACCGGAGTGGCTATCCAGCTACTCTCAGCAATTAGAAGCAGCATCGGCAGGAGCAACCCCTGATCAATTTTCGATTCTACAGATTCCAGATTTTGATCTGCTTTTGCCGCGGCTTGAAGCAGAATTGAAAGAAGAAAAAATGGCTCTGCTGCATGATCAACCCCTGGTTGCTCATTTGAAACCCGAGCCACAGACTCTTCCCGAAGAGCCTCAGGCACAAGAACCATTTGAGATACAACGTTGGGTTGAGAGTGCCCTTAAAACACACTCAGGAGCTGAAGCTCTTCTTGAAGCCATAGAGCCGCCATTCTTTCCCTTGATCGCTCGCTGGAAGTATTTGCAGGGACGTTGTTGCGGTATCAGCTTTGCCTGCGATAACCAAGCTTCAAGCCTGGCACAAGATTCTCGACTTCAAGAGGTTGTTTACAATCAAATCATATGGGCTACAGCACAGGCTCCAGCCCCTCCCTTCCAGCTCGAAATTTTAGAAGCTTCTCCAAATAAGATTTCAAACGGTGACTTTTTTATTCAGCTATCTTCCCATAATTTTGATGATGATAAAGCCGTGCTTGCAGATTTTGAGGCAAAACTCTTGCACTACCCTCAAGGTTTTGAAGAAACGCTTTTTTTTACCCAATCAGGACCATTCAGCTGGCAAGCTCCCTTACCTGAAAATTTTAAAGCAGGAAGTGCAACCCTGATACTTGAGAATAAGAATCGAGAGCATGGAAATCCCCAGCCTCAAATTCTTCATTTAAGTCTCCCCCCACAAGCCGAATTTTTTCCCGAACCACAAAGTTTTCAAAAACTTCAGCGCTTCTTTTTATCAGAGCCCCAAAATACTACAGTCTATGAAGGGCTCCTTCAGAAAGGACAAAAGCTCCCTCAGATTCAACTCTCCAATCACATCTCTGCTCAAAAGTCAGCTCCAGACAAAATATTTTCACTTACCCTCTTGTGGCTCAGTCTCTTCATCATCACTCTCTTTTCAGGGCTTTGGCTTCGTTCACGCCCTTTAACCAAGAGAATAAAGCAAACCTGAATCATCTTGGCAACCTATAGCTCTTGAAGGCATAATCGTATACCCTAGAAAAAACAATAAAGCGTTATGGTTGAAATCCATATGTAATATTTTGAGTTGAATGTATAAAAGATAGGCAAAAAGCAAGGTTTTGGGAAAGCTTGAGAAAGAAGGAAGCAAAGTGTCTACCCCTCCAATAGGAATTCAATTGTTACGAGTCTTTTTGCCTCTTGGAGTTTTAGGCATCGCTTTTGCCATTGCGATGTTCATGATCCAAAGAGCTCCTGAGCCTGAAAAACGGGAGAATCAAGTCCTTGCTCCTCTTGTCCAGGTGCTGGAAGCTCAACAAAGTGATTATAACGTAATAATCAAAGCCTACGGCTTTATTGAGCCAAAGCTTGAAACCAACCTCGTTGCCGAAGTAAGTGGGCGTATCACTTACATTGCCCCACATTTTTCAAAAGGGGGGTTCTTTCAACAAGACGATGTTTTGGTCAAAATTGACAAGCGTGATTATCAGCTCGCTAAAAAACGAGCCGAGGCGAACCTTGCAGGAGCCGAAGCCCGTTTAAGCCAGGAGTTTGCACTTGCTGAAATCGCCCAACAAGACTTTAAAGACAGCGATATTACTCCCTCCTCATTAGCTTTGCGGGAACCACAGATTGCCGAAGCAGAAGCTCTACTCGCCGCTGCCCAAGCAGAACTTGCCCAAGCAGAATTAAACTTAGAGCGAACAGAAATCAAAGCCCCCTATCCAGGGCGTGTTCTTTCAAAAGAAATAAGTCTTGAAGGGTATGTGCAGAAAGGTATGCCCCTTGGTTTTATCTATAGCATCCAGAGCGTTGAAGCACGTTTACCCGTTCCAAATCACAAGCTCAGCTATCTTCCCCTCCAGCTTCACCAACAAGCAGCACAGGCCTTAAAGAAAGGTCGCAAACAACAGCCCCAAAGCCAACATCTGACCAAAGACATTTTTGTTGAGATCAGCAGCCATTTTGCCGGAAAGAAACAAACCTGGCCTGGAAAAATCATACGCTCAGAATCAGCGATCGAAGATAAAGCGCGGGTTTTACATCTTGTCGCTGAAGTTAAAGACCCTTATCTCTCAGAACCAGATAGTGATTTATCAAAGGAGAAGGTCCTGCTTAAAGGAAGCTTCGTTGAAGCCAAAATTCACGGTCAGAAATTGCAAAACGTTTTTGTATTGCCCTATAAAGCGCTTGATTCTTCTGGCAAACTCATGGTTGTTGATCATGAACATCGTTTTCAGCTGCGTGAAATAGAAATCCTCTATGAAGAAGCGGAAAAAATTATAATTGGTCAAGGGCTCAAGCCAGGCGACAAAATTTGTCTTACTCAACTTGAAACCCTGACAAGTGGTACAAAGGTTCGCATTCAAGCTCCTAACAATGAAGATCAAAAACCTTCCCGGGGAAATAAGAAACCATGAGACATCTGATTGATTGGTTTTTGACAAGCAAGGTCGCAGCAAATCTGCTGATGGCCATGATTATTATATTAGGGTTTTTAACCTTGATTTCTTCGAAACTTGAAGTCTTTCCGGAAATATCACCATCCTTGATTAACATCAGCGTCGCTTATCCAGGCTCAACTCCTGAGGAGGTTGAAGAAGGAGTTTGCATCAAGCTTGAAGAAGCTATCACCGGGCTTGAGGGTATTAAGGAGATATCTTCGATTGCCTCTGAAAATGGCGGTTTGGTTTCCGCTCATCTTTATGACGATGCCGATAAGCAGGAAGTCCTTGATGATATTAAATCTCGAATTGACAGTGTTTCTACGTTGCCTGAAGGAAGCGAAGAGCCTGTTATTATTGATGTGGTTGCCCCTCAAGCTGTTGTCAGCATTGTTGTCTCTGGCCAAACCGATGAAAAAACCCTGCGAACGATTGCTCAAGGAGTCCGAGATGAAATTGCAAGTCTTTCTGGTATTAGTCGGGTTGAGATCACCAATGGTCGTCAGTATGAGATCGCAATTGAAGTTTCTGAAGAAGAGCTTCGCCGCTACCGCTTAAGCTTTGATGAAGTCGCACAAGCTCTTCGAGGCAGTGCTCTTAACCTATCCGCAGGCTCTCTTAAAACCAGCGTTAATGAGATCTTGATTCGCACAAACACCCAGGCTTACGTTAAACGGGACTTCGAAAAAATCGTTGTGCGACGGAGCAAAGATGGTGGCGAAGTCTTTTTAAAAGATGTTGCTGCTGTTGTTGATGGCTTTGAAGATGATCTCGAATGGTCTGAATTCAATGGCGAACCAGCCTTGACACTGACAGTCTTCCGCCTCGGTGATCAAGGAGCCCCTGAGATTGCTGAAAAAGTCGAAGACTATCTGGAAAAGAAGAAAGCTTCACTACCCCAGGGCATAAAACTTACGTTATGGAAAAGCTGGGCAGACCTGCTTGACCAACGCCTTGATTTGATGCTTCGCAATGGCTATATGGGCTTAATTCTTGTCTTTTTGGTGCTGGCACTTTTCCTGAAGTTTCGTCTGGCATGGTGGGTAGCCCTGGGTATTCCTACAGCTTTTCTTGGAGCCATCTGGCTTTTGCCATTCTTTGGCACCAGTATTAATATGATGTCACTCTTCGGCTTCATCGTCGTATTAGGGATCATGGTGGACGACGCTATTGTCGTCAGTGAAAATATTTACCACCACGCCCAAGCTGGAGAGAAAGGAATTGAAGCCTCCCGCAAGGGCACTTACGAAGTTATGCTGCCTGTGCTTCTAGCTGTTATGACAACAATTGCAGCTTTCATGCCGATGCTTACAATGCCTGGGGTAACAGGACAATTTGCCCGAGTTATTCCCATTGTAGTGGTTGCAACCTTGATTTTTTCTTTGATTGAATCATTGCTGATTCTACCCTACCACCTCTCCCATGGACTCAATGCAAATAAACGCAAACTTCGCGGCCCCCTTGGAGCCTTGCAACACTTTCATAACAGCTTTTCAAAAGGCCTTGATTGGTGGATTCACCGAGTTTATCGCCCCTCACTCAACTTTGCACTGCGATGGTCGCTCCTGACACTTTCTGCAGGCGTTGCTTTAGTCATCTTTGCCTATGGGCTTTTTGCTGGTGGGTATGTACGTTTCAATTTCTTTCCACCGGTGGCTGGCGATCAAATGGTTGTCTCTCTTACCATGCCCTTAGGCACTCCTGTGGAAGAAACCGCTTCTAAAGTTGAAGAAATTCGCCAGGCAGCTCTTGAGCTTAAACACAAATATGAGAAAAATAAACCTGATAGTGTTTTCAAGCATATGCAGCTCTCGATCGGAAGCCACCCTCAAACCGCTGAACAAAATTGGGACCGAGGCGCAAGCGTACCTGCTTCTTCAAACCTGGGAGAAATTTTCATTGAGCTTCAACCACCGGATGTTCGAGGGGATTTACCTGCAGAAGATTTGCTGAGCGAGCTGCGAAATAAGGTCGGTGATTTACCCGGCGTTAAGGAAATTCGATACGATGCCGCTATTACGGGTCGTAATACACCCGTCAATGTAAAGCTGCGAAGCTCTCGTGTCCAAGATTTACGAGCAGCCGCAGACCAGCTTCAAAGTAAACTAAGAGGCTTTGAAGGGGTATTCGATATTCATGACAATATGCTGAAAGGCAAAGAAGAGCTCGAACTTCTGCTTAAACCTGAAGCTGAAAGTTTGGGCCTTACCCAAGCTGAACTTACTCGCCAGGTACGCCAGGCATTTTACGGTGAAGAATCTCAACGTATTCAACGTGGTAAAGATGAGATTAAAGTCATGGTGCGCTACCCTCGAGAAGCACGCCGTTCGTTACAAGATATTAAAGATATGATGATTCAAAGTCCTCAAGGCCAAAAGGTCCCCTTTACACATGTCGCTGAAGTGAGGATGGGAGAGGGATTGGCAGAAATCAACCGTTCTGATGGCAGTCGAAGCATTAATATCATTGCGGATGTGGACCGGACAAAAGCAGATGCCAATCAAATCAACCTTGAACTTAAAAACCAGATTTTACCTGAGCTGGTTGCGCATTATCCTGGTATGAGCTTTGATTTTGATGGAGAACAACAGGATCAACAAGAAAGTCTTGGGGGCCTGTTTCGAGGCACCCTGATCGCCCTTGCACTTATTTATATTTTTCTTGCACTCGCTTTTCGCTCGTACCTTCAGCCCTTTGTAGTCATGCTTGCTATCCCTTTTGGCATGGTAGGCGCTATCCTGGGGCACTGGTGGCTGGGGCATGATATAACGATTCTTTCGGCCATTGGAATTCTTGCCATGTCCGGAGTGGTCGTAAACGACAGTATGATTCTTATTGATTTTGTAAACCGGCAGCGGCGAGCTGGCATCCCTATTCTGGAAGCTGTAAAAGAAGCAGGTCCACGGCGTTTCCGAGCTATTCTACTGACATCACTAACAACTTTTGCAGGTCTAACACCCTTACTTTTTGAAACAAGTGTACAAGCACAATTTTTAATTCCCATGGCAATCTCTCTTTCCTTCGGAGTGATGTTTTCTACTTTTATTATTCTACTCGTGGTACCTGCAGCCTATATTCTCCTAGACAAAACAATCAAACTCCTGCACAAAGGAATTCAGTTCTTTCAAAACATTTATGCATAAAGACAGATAGAAAGAACATTATGAGATCAGGGAGCAGGACTCTTTGTCTTCGTATGACCCCTATTCATATTGAATCCTGAAAATTAAAACGATAGAATAAAGCACTCCCTGCCCCGATGCTTTACAATAGGAAAACTTCAAACAACAAGCTTTATGGTTTATTTTCCCGACTACCACTAAAACGTTTTCCCCTGTTTTGAAGTACTCTTCTACTCCTTGAAGGAAAAGTCTATGACTTCCACTTCTTCCTTTTCAGAGGATCGGACCTCTCTTCTCAAGTCTGGCCAGGAGTTGGCTGGCTATCAGCTCCAAAAACCTTTGGAACAAGGAACGTTTTTTTCAAATTGGCAAGCCACCCACCTTGCCCTTAAAAGAGAAGTAAAGTTAAGTTTTCTACAAGCTCCCTGGAACAAGCAGGCAGAAGACGTGGCGGATTTCCTTGGCCATGCAAAACGAGCTTCCAGGCTTGAAGATCAGTTTATAGCTCCAGTTTATGATCTCCGTTCTGAAACCCATTATTGCTTTATTGCAAGCCAACTTCCAAAAGGAGAGAAACTTGCTCATTTTCTCACAACCCATGGACGTTTAAAAATCCCCCAGGCTCTCACTATCATTGAAGAAGTTGCTCACGCCCTCAAGGCCCTCCATCAACAAGGTATCGTTTTCGGAAACCTTAAACCTTCAGATGTCCTTATCAGTGAAAAAAGTTTAGCGGCAAAAGATCTTCAGAACACAACACCACACTCTCTTTCAAACTTTGAAAGAATCTCTGCAAAACTTTTAAACGTTGCAACCACTCCATTTGAAGTGCAGCTTATGCTCCCCTTGTCTCTTGCCAACCAGCTTTCATCCTGTGCTTATCTGGCCCCTGAGCAAAGTGATTATGCTCGCCCTGTTGATCATCGAGCAGATATTTATTCTCTTGGCGTTCTTGCTTATCATGTTCTCACAGGAAGCCCGCCTTTTTATGCCAGTTCTCAGACCAGGAATCTGGAAATACTTGCTCGCCACCATTATCAAGCACCGCTTTGCCCAAGCATACTGAATCAAGAACTCCCATTAACACTCAGTCGCATTATTCTTCGTATGCTTGAAAAGCGAGCAGAAGATCGTTATCAAAAGGTAAGTGATATTCTGGAAGAGCTGCGGCTCTTTGAACGACAAAGTTTGCCTGTAACTCCAGTCTCTCAACAAGAGATGAATCTTGCTCCTCCAGTACTTATTGGAGGGAAAAAACTTGAAGAACAATTTCAGGAAGCTCTTGTTCTTCAAGCACAGCATTTTTCAAAAAAGCAGGAGCTGAAACCTCTTGCACAACTCCTCCCTTCTGATCAACTCCAATGGAAACTGGGGCATCAAGACACCATGTCTTCTGAATTAATTGAGCTGCAATCAGATGCTTTCTCGCACAAGAAAAAGCAAACACTCTTTGAATGTGCACAATCAAGGTCTGAGCATCAGCAGCAGTCGTTTCTCTATCGCAAGTACTTCAAAGTGCACTTTCAAGAGTATGGCACAAAAATTCGCATTGAATTTCAGCAAGGTAAGCCTTTGCAAGCTTTTGAAACCCATTACCTTTTTGATTTCATTGAACACCTAAACTGGAATCCAAAAGAATTCAGTTTCGTTTTTCATCAAGATACAATTCTTTATTCTCCAGATTTACGCCTCGTAATTGACCTCTTTAACCTTTGCGATGCCCGTAACATCAAGTTTGCTTTAATCGCTCAGAACCTTTCAAGCTATGATCTTTTGCTTGCACTTGGTTTAGCTGAACACGTCGAGCTTATCCTTGAACTTGAAGCTCCTGATCAAGTTTCAAGTCAGTCAAAACAAGTTAAGAAATCTTCAGCCTTGCAAGCAGAAGGGAACCAACCAGAACTTTCACCAACACTGCAAGCTCTGATTGAAAACATCAAGGAAGCGCTTGATGTTCGAAACCCTGAGCACGCTTTACGTTTATGGAAAGAGCTTAGAACTCATAAGCTTTCAGATCCCCAAAAGGCTTTTACAAAGCCTCTCAGAGAAAGAATTTTTGATGAAATTTTAAGAAAAGCAAACCAGGACTTTTATCAGGAAGCCTATCAGGAAGCAGAGGCGGCTTATGGTTTGCTGCTTGAACTGAATCCGGAACGATTTGAAGGCCACTTTGGCAAGGGGTTGGTGCTCAAAAAACAAAACCAGCTTCAATACGCTGATGCTTTTCTAACCCAGGCAATTTTAGCGGCACCGGATATTGCAAATATTTTCTACCATCGAGCTCTGGTGCGCTCCCGCATGGGAAACGACGCCCAAGCGTTGAGAGATCTCAACATGGCTATCGAACATGATCCTAGGCATGCAAATAGCTATTATAATCGTTCTTTGCTCTACAGGCGTTTTGGGAAAAAAGAAAAAGCAAAAAGAGATCTCCTATTAGCTCAGAAGCTGCGCCCAGAACTCAAGCAAAAACAAAGCACTAGAAAGCTCCAAGCCAACCCTGCCCAAGAAACTCAGCATAAAGAAATCCCTCTCATAAAAAAGCTTGAAGAAGAGCTTAGGGTTGAAAACCTTGAATGGGAGTAAGAACGAGAACAACTTTCGGCATAAAAGCTTAAAGCTTTGGTTGCGATTTTTCTCTTTGTAGTGTAGGAAGAAAGAATAAGCTCTTAGACTCCAAGAGCTATTTCGACGAGATGTTGAAATGAAAGGAAGTCCCATGAACTCAGATCCGAGTAAAAGCCAGCCTGAAAAGAATCCAGCTGGAAATCAAAACAAAGATTCTCTTGCGAAAAAGGCCTCTGCAAGAACTTCTCCGCAGAAAAAAGCACGCTTTGATGAAGCAGGCATGCCGTCTTCACAAGCGCTGAGCAGTCATTTACATGGTTCTGACCAGGATGAGAACAGCTCGCACTCTCCTTTCGCTGAAAAGAACACAAAAGCTCAACCTGCTCAGAGTTCCCCGACAGTGCAAAAAAAAGCCCAGCCCAAAAAAGCAGGAGCTTTTAGTCTTGGTCAAGAACGTGTTCAAAAAATCCTGGCTCGCGCAGGCTTTGGTTCCCGGCGCAAATGTGAAGAACTGATTCTTGCCGGTAGAGTCGCCATTAACGGAGAAAGACAAACACAGCTTGGCTGCAAAGCTGATGCTCATTATGACGTCGTTAGTGTTGATGGTGAACGAGTCAAACTGCCTCAACCTATTTATTATATCATCCATAAACCAAAGGGTTGGTATTGCTCTGATGATGTTCCAGATAAGAAAATCCTTGATCTCTTACCACCGGATCAGCCAAGGCTCTTCACTGTAGGCAGGCTTGATAAACTCTGTGAAGGTCTCATGCTGGCCACAAACGATGGGGCGATAGCAAATATTCTGACCCATCCAAAATACAAGATTCCAAAGGTCTATAAAATTATTGTTCAAGGGCATGTTAAATTTGAAGAGGTTGCTCAAATTGAACGAGCGCTTTTTTATGCTATTCGTGGCGGCTCTTTTGAACGTATTAAAATTTTAAAGCGAACTCCAAAATCAAGTGGTCTTCGCCTTACCGTTTACGAAGGACTCTCTCCAGCTTTTAGAGATATTTGTAATCGTTTTGGTCATGCTATCAGCAAGATTACACGGGTGCGAGTGGGAACAATTGAATTAGGAAGCCTTGCGCAAGGACGTGCAAAAAAACTTAACCCCGAAGAAATAGCGATCCTTCGTGATTATTGTAAAGACGTTGAAAGTGGAAAGTTTCATATTAACAAAGGCAGGCTTGTAACAGCAGAATCCATCAAAAAGGCCGCTGATCGAACACCGGCTTTTACCGTTAAAGAAAAGGGACACCGCGCAAGCGATAGCGGTAAGAGTACCGGACAACGGAAAAGCAAACATCGTTTTGAGCATAAGAAAAAATCAGAAAAGAAAAGAGTTTCCCACAGAAAACCTGGTCAAGGACACGCTCGAAGAGGAAGTCAACCAAGACGTTCTTCAGGCTCAACTCGCAACTAAAAACGCTCACTCGATCACCACGTTGTGGATACCCCAAAGAAGGTGGAGAAATCTGCTTCGGCTTCAGCTGTGATGTCTTCATTCAGCCCAAGGTGAAATTGAAAGCGATCAAACGTGAAGAGGACTCCAAAGCTCCCCAGAATAACCTGGTCACTTAATGCCTGAAAGCCTTCCGGGGCTTCAAAAAGAGACGTGTTCCAAGCAAACTGACTGAGCAGCCAAAAGCCATCCTGAAGTTGAAGCTGAAAAGCAAGCATCGTTTTATAATAATCCCGAAGCTCAAAATCACCCTTTGCTGCAAAATCATAGTCCCCTGGAAAAATAGCATCAAAATTAAAGTGTACCGCAACGTTTTGAGCATAATGCCAGGAACTCAAAAAGCCGAAAGCAAGATCACTCTTTCCAGAAGAGATTCCAGCCCCTTCTGAGCCCAAAGGCAACTTCAAGGAAAATCGCCCGGCAAAATCAAGAACATGCTTTTGATCAAAGCTCAAAGATAAAAAAGCATAGCGCAGCCAGAGTGAAGGATCATTTGCCTTGACATCTCCAGACGAGCCTTTCCAAACCTGCTCTCCTTGGGTATCAATAATCACATGACGAAAGCGATCCGAAGCAACGGTTTCTCTGCCAGCGTTTGGGACCCCAAAAAAATCATGGTAAGCCGTAAGCTCATCATCAAGAAAACCTGCAAAAAAATGAAAAAGTGAAAGCTTTGCCCCTGTGCTCAAACGTTTTGAAAGTCTGGTTTCAAGCATAAGATCAAAACGAACGAATTCAGAATCAATCTCAACTCGAGCGGGAGTCCCGAGCGTTCTACCGGTAAGAAAACTCGAAGCGTATTCAAAATTCGTATCGATGGAAAACCCTTTCGCTCCTTGATAATCCGCACTTAACGGCTGAGGGTCAAGCACTCCAAGTCGCAAAACATGGTTTGTAGTCAGGGCTAAAGGTCGAGGCCTGAAAACATGAAGCTGATTCTGGGGAGTTTCTGCTTGTCGGCTTGTTTCTTCAAAACGGAGCAACGGAGATGCTTTGAGTACGTGAAAAAAAAAAGAGCACAGACTTACAACTCCCAGAAGTAAAAAAATATAAAGATTGCTTTGAACATTTTTCTGCACGTCTTACTCTTTTCCTGTTATTTTGCGATACTCCTAAGGAGAGCAAAGATTGAAACATAAACGTCTAGACACAATAAAAAATGATCAAGGCTTGAGCAAAACAATCAAGGCTTGCACAAGGCCCGATATGCTATGGTTTTCAGCTTCAGCAGCCACTTCTAACCCAAACTCTTTAAAAACTGCACTTGTTCGTGGACCAATACTCACAAGAGGACACTTTGCTAGAAGCTCTTGAGCTTCTGGGCCTAGAGCCTCACAAGCTCCTCGCAAAGCTGAGCCACTCATGAAAGTTATGGCAGCAAAACGTCCTTGATCAATGCCTTCTCGAAGAGCTTGAATTTCAGACTCTTGTTCTGGTTTGATGCTTTCGGGTTGATAAAGCGCTAAGTCCTTAACTTCCGCTCCTAAAGCACGAAGAGCTTTCACAAGCTCCATATTACCGTGAGCTGAACGCGGAAGCAGTAACTTCTTTCCTTTAAGATCCTGGGTTCTCAAAATCTCAATCAATCCTTCTGTTTTAGAATCTTGGGCTTCAAGGTCCACTTTTAAGCCTGATTCTTTAAGGGCTTTGGTGGTTGCTGTCCCAATTGATGCGATCTCAAACGTTGCAAGCTCTTTACGATCAATCTGGTGTGCTTGAAGGGCCTCAAGGAAAAAGCTGAGAGCATTTTTACTCGTCAGCACAATCCAGTCATATTCAAAAAATTCATGCTTAAAAAAGGTCGAGATACTTTTATCCCTCTTTGCAACCAAACGAAATGTTGGCCAGGAGAAAACTTGAGCCCCTCTTTTTTCAAGTTCAAGGGTAAGCTCGCAGACTTCTTGCTCAGGACGCGTCATTACAATTGTTTTGCCCTGAAGCTCCGAACCAGAGACTATGGAAAGTTTTGAGCGAGAAAGAAAAGAAGGCTTTTCCATATCTATTATTTCTCTCTATTTTAAAAGCGTTCAGCCTCAAAACCACTGCCAGTTTTTTGTCCAAGATTCAAAGCTCACTTTAGTCTAAGCTTTATTGCTCTCATACTAGAGCTATAAGTAATGCCAAACGAGACTTTATGAAAAGTCTTCACATGGTGATAATCCACCTTTCACAGATTGAAATCAACGAAGCTCTTTTTCAGACTTCCCTCTCTCAGTGATGTTTGCTATGGTTGGCAGTTTAATATAATAAAGAACATACGCTTTATTTTGCTTTTGTCGCTATAAGTTTATGGACTTCATAAGAAAGAAGAAAATATGTCGAAGAATCTTTTTATCATGGTTGTTGTTGCAGGTCTATGCGGAATGGCAACGGTTTTTGGTCTTGTGGTCGGGAAAAGCCAAGCGCAGACCTCTCAACCTCAGAACCAAAGCGGCGTCAAACCCTTACGGGTTGCGGTTGTCAACCCCTATGAAGTTTACCGTGATTCTGAGATATACAGAGAGTTCATAAGAGAATTTAACGATTTTCTCGAACATGATTCTAAAGAGAAAATTAATGAGTTAAGAGAAGAGCTCCGCAAAAAAGAACAATTTCTCGAAGAAGGCGGGAACACGCTGCCCCCCCCAACGATTCAAGCAACCCAAAGAGATATTGAAACCCTCAAAACGAAAATTGAGGCCATGGTTAAGATGGAAGAAACCTATGCGACACAATTACAGGTAAAGTACGAAGCCGAAATTTTGGCCGCGACGCTTTGTGTGATTGAAAGTATTGCCAAACGGGGGAACTATGACATCGTTCTTAAGCGTATCGATCTGAAAATTCAAAATGAGGCTCAATTTTCTGAAACCCAAGGTTTAGCCGAGAACGCTTTTTCTCGGATGCTTGACCAATCCATGGTGCTTTACTACAACGGCAAAGATGAAGAAAAACAAAGCTATACCATTGAAGATATCACAGAACAGGCTAAAGAAGAGATGGGCAATAAAAAGGTGGAAGACCTTCGCTCATGCATTAACCGCAAGCTTGGAAAATAAGCTCTTCTTCAAAGTCTGGCCCTTTTCAAACAATGCTATAGCTCTCAGGAAGATCGGCTAAGGTTAATTTTTGGTCGTTTAAAGGGCTTATTGCCTTGAGCTCCAGCTGCAGGCTCCGTTTTTGCTTCAACTGGCTTTGGTTTTGTTTGCGCTGCTGCAGGCTGAGGAGGTTTCGGTTGGGATACCTCTTCTTGAGCAGAAGGTTTTTCAAAAGGAAGAGGTTCTTGAGCCTGCCTACTCTGTTCAACCTGCTGGCGAAGACTTTCTAAGCTACCACCATTTTCCTCAAGAGATTGCTCGACAGCCTCACTCCAGATACCTCGCAAACGCTCAATAATTTGAATCGCCTCATCCACAAAACTGGTTTTGCGCTGAAGATTTGCGCTGACCATCCGCTTGTGCACAAAGGCATAGAGATTAATCAAGTTTTTGTAAAGCTCTTCAGAGATAAGGTCATCATCAAGTGAACTCATCAGCTCACTCACAATGCTTTGAACCTTAATCGAATTCGTAGAAATAGCTTCGATATTTCGAGCCTCGATGGCAACCTTGGTCTGATGCGCAAATTTAAGCGCACCATCAAAAAGCAAAAGCAAAAGCTGCTCTTTCGAAGCAGTCTTAACCTGAGTATTCAAATAAGCGTTGTGAGCAGGATAATCAGCCATAAGGATCCTTCATCCATGAAATGATGGAAGATGTTAATGTTGTCAGTTCCCCCCAGAGTGCATAAGACCTTTGATCCCTCTTCATGAAAAGTGACAGAATTCACAAAGTCTACGCGGCTCTTATCCTAGCTCTTTATGGTTTAAGCTGCAATAAAAAGTACTCAGAATCATAGCCAGAGAATTCTTCAACCGCAGTGCTTTTCACCTTTTATCCTTTATCTTCGCAGCTTAGAGAGCTCTCCAAAAAGAGAAATAGAGAGCAAATCAAAAATCAATTATGAAAGACAAAACTCTATTCATCTCACTCCACGCCCCAAGTTTAAGACTTTTTCAAAGCTTCTGTGTCTGCACGGGATATCTATTTTCATCAGACAAAAGATTATGTTTGAATCAGCCATTTATATTGAATAAAAGCTATCTCCAAGCTTATTCAAGCTTCAAAAAGCAGCCAAATTTATGACCGATTGATGACCCAGCGGTATTTCTTCTTTGAGATAATTATTTTATGCTAATATTATGCTTTAATAATAACTTATGCTCTGGCAATAATTTTTAGAGAAGACTAAACGACTTTCTTATTCGCCCTTGTTCAACAAAACCAGCTATAGGGGTGATGTGAGCAGGCAGGCGAGACAGGATAAAGAGAAGAACACACTTTTTCTCTATTCTTGAGTTTTGACTTCTATATCAGTTCAGTGTTTATGGAAAAGAGATCGGAGGCGCAGAACAAAAGCAAGGAGAGTGAAAACAAAATAAAAGCTATTTGTAAAATAAAAGCTTTATTTGTATTTTCACGTATGAATATAGAATCATATATAAATATAAAAGAGAGCGTTAAGCGAAGAAATAAAACAATCAAAGGTGTTGCATATTTTTAATATCAACATATGAATAGAAGCCACGATCTTTATCACTTTTTAAACAGATCCAAATTTTAAACAGACCCTAAAGAGACAAACAAACGAATTCAATAACAAACGATTTCAAGCACACAGGTTTTGAGGGAGCAATTTTTATGAGATTTTTTCAATCACGGGGCCTGCTATGGGCCGTTTTCGGTTTTGCAGCTCTTATGGCGGGCCAAACTCTTTTTGCTCAAGCAGCACCAAGCTTAGCTGAAAAAGTTCTGGGTTTAAACTCTGGCCCAATGGGTATTATGATCCAGGTTACGATTATCCTGCTCTCGATCTTTATGCTGGGCTGGGCCATCGAATGCTTTGTGAACGTCCGTCGCGATAAAAAGGTTCCACCAGAAGTCATTAGTGCCCTTCAGGGGTATATCGATGAAGGCGATCTTGAGGGCGCCCTTCAGTTTTGTGAATCATCACCAAATATCATGACCCGTATCATCGGTGCCCCCCTTTCGCGCATGCACAGTGGCTGGGATGCTATGCAACAGGCCGCTGACAACCAGTTCTCTGTAGAAAACAGCAAACTGAATGCTCATATCAGTCCTCTTTCGCTGATTGCAGCCATTGGTCCTATGATGGGTCTTTTTGGAACGGTTTCAGGTATGGTTGGTGCTTTTGACCAGATGTCAACGGCTGGAGAAGATATGAGTCCTGCAGCAGTGGCTGGAGATATCGGCTTAGCATTGATGTCAACGGTAATGGGACTTGTGGTTGCTATCCCAGGGATGTTCTTTTTCTGGTTCTTTAATAACCGCGTGACTCAAATCATGGATGATGTTGGGCTTGTTACTGATGAAATGATGGACACCCTTCATGGTTATGTCCAACAGTAGCAGGTGATGCCAACCTGTAATCAGCTTTTCTTTTCAAGAAAACCACGAAACTTTTAAGTTTAAATGCATTGAAAAGCACCTTATTACAGCATTCTTATTCAATGGGAATACTGACTTGATACGTATGAAATAGGGAATTCATGGCACGGAAAAAAGAAAGTCGTAGTGAAGAAGAAGTCAAACAAGACCTAACGCCACTGATTGATGTGGTGTTCCAGCTCATTATTTTCTTTATTCTAACCATGACCATATCGACTCAAGACATCCGGGCAGTTCAACTTCCAACGGCTCTTACAGCAGTTGAAGAAGACCCGAAAGAAGAAATCTTGATGCTTCATATTTACAATAAAGCCCAAGACAATAGTAACCCACATGCGATGCCTCCCCTTGAAGGCTGGCATATTACGGTACCGAATACCGATAAAGAGTTCAGGACTCCTCAAGAGCTTGCTGGTGCTCTTGTTGAAAAAGCAGCTCAAGCAGAAGTGAATGCTCAAGGCCACAGCGAAATGGCCGTGCTGGTTCGTGGTGATATGCGAGCGCCAAGCCATTTTTTCAGCGTTATCCTTGGAGCCTGTGTCGAAGCTAAAATTTATAAAGTTCAGGTTTCAATTAAACCACCACCCCAAAGCTAACGTTAATATATATGCCGCTGTGCGTATGATATCTTAAAAAGTATTATAAACGTGTTTACTTTCGTTCATCCCTCTAGCGACCCTTTTTTATAAGAATCAGAACAAGGAAAAATTCATGTCCAAACGAGGAAAACAGAAAGCAAAAGAGGTTGATTTTGACCTGACACCCTTGATTGATGTCACCTTTCAGCTTTTGATCTTTTTCATGGTGGTCATGAAAATTAAGCAAATAGAACGGCGTCAGGCAGCCAACTTGCCTGCAGATTCGGGGCCTTCGCAGGATGAAGCTGAAAAAGTCGAACAGTTAACGTTGCGACTTTTTTGGCGTAACAACAAGATGATTTATGAGATCGGCACAAAGTTTGGCAACAATCAGGGCGCAGGGGCAAACGCTATTCCTGCTGGTGATCTACCAACTTTAATGCAAGATCGTCAGCATCCTGACCACCCCCATTACCGCGATGTTTTTAATCGGTTGACAGAAAGCTTTCGCTCTCAACTGGCCAGGGTTCCAACGGCAAAGAAGGTTGAAATTGCCATGGATGAGAATACTCAAGAATCATCCGCTCTGCACCCAGGCAAAACGGCTCCCTGGGGGTTTGTAACACTGGCACTTGATGCCTGCACCCAGATTAACATCGAACGTAAGGAACAGCTTGGGCCAGACAAAGAACTTTCAATCACCTTTAAGAATACTTCACCTGCAGGACCTGAACGTATTGCAGGCTCTTAAGCTTTGATCTTTTGCTTAAAATACGATCGGTTGCTTTTTTATAGAAGTTACAGTTAAGAAAAGAAAGAGTCAGCTCAGCTCCTCTATCCATAGTACAGGAAAGTGTTCACGGGGGTTATCTGCTGCTTCAAAGCTCAAGCCATACCTGCTGCCCAAGACTTGCAATTCAACAATACGCTTAAGGTTAAAAGTGAACCGGATGATGAAAGCGCTTTTATTCAATCTTCCTCTGCTATTTTTTTTAAGCTTGTGCTGCTTTGCCTGTCAAAAGCCAAGTCTTGAAGATATTAGCTCTGCTCCTCGGATCGAGACAGCGACATCTCTTGAGCGTGCAAACGAAATTCTTCACTCTTCTTTCTGGCAGGAAAAAACGCATAAACCTGAGCCCGCTGGTTTCTCAAAGTCTGAATTATTAATGATTTCCGCTTTTCCAAAAGCTGGAGCAGCACTGGAGCATGTCGGTTGGGTAGAGTGTTGGAAACCAGCTCAAAGCCAGTTCGGTTATTGCATTTTTCTGGATACGAAGTGGCGCGTTCTTTCGTTTATGGAACTTGAACAGGAAGTTTCTCTGAAAGAAGGAGGAATAACACACAACCTGCCTTTGGTTATGAAAGTCAAAGAACTTTACGGAGGAAGTGCTCGAGTTGGCATTGATTCCCTGCGCTATGACCGAAGTACGTTATTGAAACAACAAACGGATTGGGCTTCTGAGTCCAGCAAAAGCCGTGGTATAATGCTGCAAGAATTCTATCCGGAGGTTAAGCTTCAAAGATTGAATAGTTTGGCAAAAGTGGAAGCTGCCGCTCAAGAACTTGAAAAGGAGAATTTTTATGAGCTTCAAGATCAGCTCTCTGAAGCCTTGCGGCGGGAGTCAGCTGGAGATTTACGTGACGTTCGAAAGGAAATTCTTGAACAGCTCCAAGAACTTGAAGCAGAGCAAAAGTAAAGGATTCAGCACGAACCTTTCTTGTAAATAGATTTTTATTCAAGCTTAAAACAAGAATTTCACAACGTTCGCATACAAGAACCGTTTCAATAGAGCTGCTGCTTCTCTATTCAATGAAAGAAGAACCCCTCTATTGACAATGTTCATAATACGAAATGAGTTTCCTTCAGCATGAGCAAAGACGATGAAGAGCTGATCCTTCATCAAGCCAAAGGCGGTGATCGGAGAGCTTTTGAAAAGCTCTTGCTGGTCCATCAGAAACACGTCTACAACACTCTCTACCTTCATCTTTACAGTCATGAAAGTGCAGAAGACTTAACTCAGGAAGTCTTTATCCAGGTTTACAAGCATTTGGACAGCTACGATGATCGGGCGAAGTTTTCGACCTGGCTGCATCGTATAACACTGAATACCCTTATTTCTCACTACCGCCGCATCAATGCCGACAAGCGTGGAGGCAACAAGACAAAACACTCATTGCAGAGTTTCGGCGATGAAACGATCCATGAGAACCAAAGACTTCATAAAGAGCAGGATACTCGGCCAGAAAGTATCGCCGAGAATAAAGAGCTTGAACAACGTATTCGCAAGGCCATCAGCAATCTTGAGCAGGAACAGCGCGAAGTTATTATCTTAAGGGAAATAGAAGGTTACGATTATAAAGAGATAGCTGATCTTCTTGATATCAAGATTGGGACGGTGCGTTCACGCATTCATCGAGGGCGAGAGAAGCTGCGGGAGCTGCTGGCTGATCTGCTTGAATGAGTGCATCATTTCAAGAAGCAAACCAGATAGCCTTGAGTCGGATAAAATAAGAGTATGACTCTTTTTTCTCAAAGCTCTGGACCTGCTAGAACCCTTGTTTTTTCGGCAAAGCTTAAAAGATCGGCTAGGCCTATTCCCAAAGATCACCTGATCTGATATTATGGGCAATGAAAAAGCAGCTTCTTTACAATCAGACTTTCAAGGCCTCACGGACTATCCCAAAGGAGAAAGTTATGGCAAACAGCTTTATCATTAAAGGAGGAATTCTTGTAGCCATTATTCTTGGAAGCCTGGCTGGGGCTGGGATTCTTTATAACCGCTACTTTGGGGGTGACGATCAAGAAAAGAATCAGGAACAAGACAAACAATTAGAAGACCATAGAAATCGCTTGATTTTAGGGGAGCTCAAGGATCAAGAACAAGACAAGCGTCTCAGCACAGGGGAATCAAAAGACCTTGAGCATGATAAGCTCTTGAAAGAACACGGCGATCATATGGCTGAACTTGAAAGTGAAAATCGAAATCAAGATACTATTATTGAAAAATTCCGAACCCGGCTAGAAGGCCTTCAGGATCAGGTTCTAGGACTTGAAAGCGATAAGACAAGTGTTCAGGAAGAGCTATCTAAGCTTTCAGAAGCCTACTCAGAACTCAAGGAAGATTTCAAGAAGAGCCAGGAGGAAGAAAAGGGCAAACAGGAGCAACTTGAAAAGCGCCTGGAAGCCCTGGAACGACTCTTTGGTCTTGACCAAACCCCCTAAAGAAGGCCCGCTCCAAAGTCCCACTACGAAGTGTTCCGAAACGGAAACTTTGGAGCGAGAAGGAAGTGCTGGGGGCACTTCCTGAAGTGG
>CAZJPQ010000006.1:0-94187 GCA_964548115.1 uncultured Planctomycetaceae bacterium | reverse complement strand
GAGACAAACGAAGCTGCTTATTATGAGAGCTCCTCATTCTTTGTAAACACTGATGGAATCGATGAAAACCAGGATCTAGAGCTGGTGCCGGAGGTGGGACTTGAACCCACACACCCTTGCGGGCGGGGGATTTTGAATCCCCTGCGTCTGCCAATTCCGCCACTCCGGCCTTAAGCGTGGGCCTATTCTATGGTAGAGTTTATTTTTCGCAAGTATATAATGAGGATTAGGGCGAGCGAAAAAGGGAATTTTAAACTTGAGGCCAAAGGGCTAGACAGCGCTCTAGAACTCGCTTTGCATTGAGCCTGGTCATGCAAATTTGTTCTTCGAGGGGACAAACCTTAAGTTGGCAAGGAGAGCAGGCTACGTCTTCTCTTATGACTTCGCCTCGTTCTGAATCAAGTTCTGTATAGCGTGGGTCGTTTGGTCCCATGATGGTGAGATGGGGAATACCAAAAGCTTCTGCCAAGTGTCGTGGCCCGGTGTCATTGGTAAGAACGAAGCTTGCTTGCTGAAAGATAACCTTTAAACCCCGCAAGCCTACTCGGATATCGGTCAAACAAGGAGTTTTCATGGCTTCTTTGACATCTCTTACAATTTTTTCTTCACCAGGGCCATAGCTGATAAAAACCTGGGCGTTTCGTTCTTTCGTAAGGGTATCTGCAACGTGAGCATAGCGTTCAGTCAGCCAAATTTTACTTGGCCCGAAACTTGCGCCAGGAACAAGAATCAGCAAAGGTTTATTCAGGTCTCGTCCAGAGCTTTCAAGCCATTTTTGATATTCTTCTTCTCCTTGCTTATCCGTAAAAAGCTGGGGTTTTACGGGGACATTCTCTAAGTCTGTAAGATCAAGCAGCTCATCAAAGTACTTCCCTGTGTACTGTGGTAAAAACTTACCTTGGGTATCCTGCTGACGAGGGCGTCCGTGGGTGAGCAATAGACGGCGAGCTTCTTTCCAGTAGCCAACTCGTATTGGCACACGGGCAAGCCAGAAACAAAGCGCTGAACGCATGCTGTTCGGAAGGAGAAAAGCGGCATCGAAATGCTTTTGTCTTATTTCCCCGGCAAGTTTCAGCATTCCTCGAAAACCACGGTGTTTTTGGGTAGGGGAGTAGATGATGCTTTGGTTTGACCAGGGATTTGCTGAAAGCAATTCTAAATTTGATGCTTTCCCAAGCAGTGTAAGATTTTGAGGTGGAATACGCTTTGATAGCCGATCTAAAAAAGGCGTAGCCATGATGCTGTCCCCAAAAGCATTTGGGAGCTGGACGATCACGCGCTGATGAGATTGAAGTTTCAGCATGAGGTTCTCTAAGGGAAGCAGACTACTTTTCTATTCATAAGAGCTTTCGCGGAATATCAAAAAGCTCGATGCATTCTACACTTATAATCCTGCGAGTTCCTGGCGCAAGACCTGAGCTATTTTAAAGAGAAACAAAAAATAAAGGGTGTGATATTCAGGCTTCTTTCCAGTCTATTTTTGTCGGCTGTCTATGATTCTTTATCTTGGTCAAGTTCAGCTTTTTTATTTTAAACTTCCTAAATTTTTGGATCCTTGTTAGTCTTCTTATCCTGTTAAGAGTGCCTTTGGCGCGTGGGTGTAAGGGCTTTTCTTTCTAATTATAAATGTGAGCAAGGAATACGTGCATGATTATCGGGGTTCCACGGGAAGTAAAGGATGATGAGTATCGCGTTGGGCTGGTACCAGCAGGGGTTGAAAGTCTGGTCGCTCATGGTCATCAGGTTTTGATTGAAGCTGGAGCCGGTCTTGGATCAGGGATTCGAGATGAGGATTATGAGGAGGCAGGAGCAAAGCTTGTTGCTGTTGCAGAAGACGTTTATTCTGAAGCCGACATGATTGTTAAAGTGAAGGAACCCTTGCCTCAAGAGTATGCTCTTATTCGTAAGGATCAAATTGTGTATACCTATTTTCACTTCGCAGCAAGTGAAGAACTTACGAATGCTATGCTGGAAACAGGTTCTATTAATATTGCTTATGAAACCATGAGTCCGGATGGCAGGCAGCTTCCTTGTTTGACACCTATGAGCGAAGTTGCAGGGCGTATGGCTGTTCAAGAGGGAGCAAAATATCTTGAGCGACCGATGGAAGGGCGTGGTATTTTACTCGGTGGTGTTCCTGGGGTTCATCCTGGAGATGTTGTGATTATTGGTGGGGGAGTTGTTGGAACGGCTGCAGCTAAGATTGCTGCTGGCATGGGAGCAAATGTTTTGCTTCTTGATGTTAATCTTGAACGCCTTCGTTACCTTGATGATGTGTTGCCTCCGAACGTTACAACCCTTTATTCCAATGCTTATAATATTCGTTCGGCCCTGGAAAGTGCGGATCTCTTAATTGGAGCGGTTTTGCTACCTGGAGCGAAAGCACCGAATTTGATAGAGCAAAAGGACTTGAGCCTTATGCCACAAGGGGCTGTTTTAGTGGATGTGGCTGTTGATCAGGGAGGGTGTGTTGAGACAACCCGCCCGACAACCCATTCAAACCCAGTCTATATCGTTGATGGAGTGGTGCACTACTGTGTTGCGAATATGCCTGGAGCCGTTGGGCGAACTTCAACCTTTGCGCTTACGAATGTTACAACGCCTTGGGCTTTGCAGATCGCGAATCTTGGCTGGAAAGAGGCTGCTCGAAAGCACCGCATGATATCGAGCGGGCTCAACGTAATTGCTGGAAAATGCGTCTATGAAGCGGTTGCGAATACCTTTGAAGACATACCCTACGTTGAACTTGAGAGCTTTCTGAGCTAGTTTTTAGCCTTTAATTAACTGTAAAATTGTGATCAATTTTGCAACCCTTTGGAGTGAGAGGAGCAGCCTCCAAGCTGCGCCGAAATGGAAAAGCTTCAAGTGTTCGTTGGTCTCTTTCAAGGCTATTTTGCAACCACAGTGCGGTGTTTTTCAGCCGCTGTTTTAGAGTCGTAACCTGTTTGTAAATAATGGTTTACAAACGCATCCAAAAATGGTTGGCCGGTTGCAAAATTCGTTAATTATTTTTTGTGTGACGACCTCGAGAGAAAGTCGACTTCTTCGTTTCAGAACAGCTTTTCCGCTTCAGCTCGATTCACTGGATCGAACTTCTCGCTCCAAAGTCTTCGTTTCAGAGAGTGCCAGGGTTGGCACTCTCTTCTCGCTTCGAAGGGTTGCATAATGTCATAATTATTTCGTTGGTTTTGTTGACGTGAAAAGCCTTCCTTCTAAGCACCTGCTAGGCTTCGGAAGAAAGGCTTTTATTTCACAACAAGATCTGCGTTTGTTTGATGGGATCTATTTCTGACGTTTAAAAGTGATTTCCATCACCATATTTTCAACACCGCCTTTAAGATCGTACATCTTCATCACGTGTTCATCGTTGTTGACTATAGTAACCGTATGTCGCATGGTAAGAGGTTTCCCAGTCAGAGGATCATCCATAGTGTACATAAAGGTAAAGCTTTGAGTTGTTGGGTCATAATTGCCCTCGCCACTTATGGAGGCCGTGCTCATGCTATCCAGCCAGTTAAGCCAATAAGTCTTTTTGAGGTTGTTATAACCCCACCAGCCTTTGCCCTCATAGGGGGGCATGCCTTCAGCCATAGGTTCGTTGGCTGTATGATCAATGATCACGCGCCCTCCGAATTCCCAGGTTCGTTTTGTAGTGCCCGATGAAATGAACGGATCCTCGCCCGGGGCCATGAAGTGTTTTGTCGTTGCACTCCACTCTCCAACGAGTGCTTTCAGTGCTTCGTGTTCTTCACCAACACTTCCCATTGCTTGCCATGCAGATTCTATGTCAGAGCCAAGGGGTTCATAGGTTTGAAGGTCCTTTGGTTTGCATTTACAACCTGTCAACGAACTTGTCGCCAACAATCCAATAATGCCCCAACCAAGCATGCTCTTTTTCATTTATTTTCCTTTTATAAAGATTTTATAAGATCTCAGCCGCTATCTCATACCTTGGTAATATGTTAAGCGATAATAGCATTGTGCTTTAAACGCAAAAGAAAAATACTGTTGATGATAGGAGTGGCAGAAAATCGAATTCAAAAAGCCAAAGGAGCTGTTTATGATCATGAAGAAGAAAAAGATCTGGAGCAGGAAAAAGTCCTAAAAATCTTCGCAAGCTTGAATTTAAAATACTAAGCTCAGAGGCTGTAAAAAGGTTTTCAATAAGTTATAATCAATAATGATGGCGAAGAGCTTTAAAGAGCGCTTGAATCTCTTATAAGCTTTAAAGTCTGGGCAATAGAAGTTTTTGAAGATTTTATCAGGGGCAGACATGGGCGGAAATATTCTTGATCAAGATCAGGTTGATGCACTCTTGCGAGCTGTTGACAGCGGAGATATTGATACGCTTTCTCAAAGCACTACTCCAACAGAAGTTGATCAGTCAGTTCATGTCTATGATTTCAAGCGGCCTGAGCGAGTTGGAAAAGACCAGCTACGTGCTTTAGAACGTTTACATGAAGTTTTTGCTCGCAACGTTTCGGCTTCGCTTTCAAGCTTCTTGCGGGCAGTGGTTGAGTGTTCCCTTGAAGAAATCGAACAAGCGACTTACCAGGAGTTTACCCTTGCTGCACCAAAAACAACCTGTCTCAGTTTCCTTTCTGCTGAACCCCTTGAGGGAGAAGTGATTCTGGAAATTAACCCAAGGGTTGTGTTTGTGATGTTTGATAAGCTGATTGGTGGCAGTACTTCTCGAAGCTTAACTCCTGAGCGAGAAATGACCGACATTGAGTGGAAAGTGATGGAGGGGGTGCTGAACCGTTTGCGCGATCAGTTGCGAGCCGCTTGGGAAGGCGTTGCAGAAATTCATTTTAAGTATACATCACATGAAACGAACCCTCAGTTGGCCCAAACAATTGCTCCCAACGAACCTGTTGTTTTGATCACGTTTGAAATTGCGATTGGTGGTGAAGAAAGCGGCAACATGACACTCTGTTTGCCCCACAATGTGATTGAGCCCGTTCTCAATCGCATGTCAACCTTATGGTTTGGACGTAACTTGCATGGCACGGAACAGGCCAGTAACTATATTCGTTCAAAGCTTACGGATGCTCCAGTAAAAGCTCAGGTTGTTATGAATGAAACGTTTATTAAGGCTCGGGACCTTTTGCATTTATCTGTTGGAGATGTGATCCCACTTCCTCATAGTATCCACGATCCTGTACATGTTGTCATTGATAATAAGGTCAAATTCCGAGGGACTCCTGGAGTTTTTGAGAAAAGAAATCGTAAAGCTGTCCGGATTACAGAAGTTGTCCTTTCGGAAGAAGAAGCAAAAGAAGCTTAACCTTGCTCGAGTTCTCCCAATACTCAACCCATACGAATTTTTGAATACGACTTAAAAACCCTGATCCTGAGGGCTTTTAAGTCATGTTGGTGTCTTTGTTTTTCTCAAAAAATATTGTCCTTATCTATTTTTGTCCCCATAAAAAGTGGCAGGAAAATTCTACTGAACTCCAAGCTTGATTCTGGAAGCACTACCAGGCGCGAAGAAGAGCTGAAAATAAGGCGGGGTAGCACATAAGGATTTCTGAGAATACTTCTCCATTATATTTAAAGTATTTTTGGAAAGGGTCGATAGGAAAGGAAGATGGGTATGATGTACATATTTCTTCACGTTCCATAATAAAAAAGGCAGTATATAAAGGAGAAAAAATGGGAAAGGTTCAAGACCAAAAAACAGGTTCAGAAGAGTCAACACGTTTCTTAGAAATTCTTTGGGAAAATACCAAGGAGCGTGAGAACCTTTCGACCACGAATGAAAATGAAGGTGCGTTGAAGAGCAATCTTGCCCAGAGCTATGGACCAAATATTATCGCGGATCGCAGGTTTTCTGAAGAAAGCGTGGAGACATTTTCAGCTACAAGCGAACAAGCGAAAGTTCGAATTGACGAGGTGTTTTCTTTCATTGCTCCTTATACAGCGCTTAAGGAAAATAAAGTTTCAGAGCAATCCATGCTTGGGCGTTTATTAGTCCAGCAGGCAAACGCCATTTTTCATACGGCTTTTCTGAATCTTCAAGCCCGTTATGGATATACCGAAGTCTTTGCTGATGTCATTGCTTCTACGGAAAACGAGAAGCTTGATGATGTCACTTTTATGATGGTAAAAGAGGTTCAACGTCTCCAAGGTTTGGATGCGAAGAACCCACTGCGCAAGTCTGCTTAAGCTCAGATCAGACTTGTAGCCGTTAAAATAAAAAGCTTTCTTTCGTTTTAATAAGGTCCAATCCTGTTTATGAAGGGTTGGGCCTTATTTTGTGATAAACAAAAAAGAGCAGGCTGTTTAAGCAGGGATTTTGAGGACAGGTGCTGTGCTCTATCCTGCGCTCTCAAAGATTTCTTTTATCTAGGATGTTCTTTGAGTAAGCCTGTTCTTGAGGTGCTCAAGAGTGGCCTGAAGGCTTGTGTTTGAGTCAATCTCTTTTGTGATTCTCTGGCTCGCAAAAATAACCGTTGTGTGATTCTTGTTCCCAAAGAAAGCGCCAATTTCTTTGAGAGAGTGGTGGGTGAGCTCACGGGCAAGGTACATGCAAACCTGGCGAGCACGGGCAATTTTCCGCTCTCTTGAGCGGCCTCGAAGCGCTTTTGAGGAAACGCCAAAATAACCGACGATCTCATTCTCAATATCCGAAAGCTCAACAACTCTTCGCTTTGCCCCACATAAAAAATCTTTGAGTGCTGCTTGTACGAAAGGCAGCGTAATCGTATCTTCGCTCATGCTTGCCAGGGCAACCAGCTGTGTAAGATAGCCTTCAAGTTCTCGGATACTGCACTCAAGCTTTGAAGCTAAAAAGGTGATGGTACTTTCTTGAAACTGTTTACGAACAGAGCCCAGTTTTGATTTGATGAGCGAAAGCCTCATTTGATATGAAGGCGTTTTAAGCTCTACAACCATACCCTGAACAAAGCGTGAGAGAAGCCCCTGCTGAATATTTTGAAGCTCTTTTGGATGAGTTGTAGTTGCCAGTAAAACCTGGCCGTTTCTTGCTTCAATAGCTTTTAAGGTGTGAAGAAATTCTTCTTGAGACTTTTGCTTTGAGGCAAAGAAGTCAATGTCGTCAACAATCAGAACATCAAGAGAACGAAAAGTCTTACGAAAGTTTTGAAGCTTTTTTTCCCGCAAAGCTATGATGTATTGATTCACGAAGTACTCTGCAGAAACGTAGAGCATGGCAAGGTCTTTGTGTTGCGTATTGAGCTCATGAGCAACCCCTTGAAGAAGGTGAGTTTTCCCTTGTCCGCAACCCCCGAAAATAAACAGGGGATTGTACGTCTTTCCTGGTTTACGAGCTACTTCGACCGCACAGTTAAAAGCAAGCTTATTGTTTGAGCCGACAATGAAATTTCCAAGGTGAAAGCGTTCATTGATGTGAAAAACCTGGGAAGAATAAGGTGTTCTTCTAGCTGGGGGAGTTGAAAGAGATTTTGAAGGGCTGTGCTTTTTCTTTTGAGAAGGTGCTTCTTCCTGGTCTGAAGATCCTGTACTTACTCCGGCTTTTTGTTGTTGATTTTCCCTGAGCTTCCGGAAGAGATGCCCATTAACACTGAACTTTATCTTTTGTGGCTGAAAGCCAAGCTCTGTTTTTATAGAACGAAGAATGGTTGAGCTGAATTTTTCTTCTAGAAAATCTGCGACAATGAGATTCGGAACACCTATTTCAGCTAAACGAGAGTTCAGCTGGATGACCAGAGTGTTTTTAAGGAACATCCGGTAGTTTTCATCTCCCACCTGTTTTGCGAGGACTTCTTGAACTTTTTTCCAATCTTGTTTAAGAGCCGCGTGCGTCACAAAATCTCCTCAGGCGAAACATGAACAACATGTAGAAGTAGGCTGAAAGCTCTCGAAAGTAGCTACCCAATACCAAAATAGTAGGAATAAAACAATAGAATAAATATTGTTGTTACAAAGTGGTGTTTAAGGACCTGGATGCGTCCTTCATTGTGTTACTTTTTATTTATCTCCGTCCATCTCCATCGTTATTTTTATGATCTTGTTTTGGGTTACGAATTTCCATACGTTGGTTGTTTCAAATTTTTATGTGCTTGTGGTCCCCAATTTATGACATGTCTTGTTGAAACAAAAAAAGTTTTCCGATCACGAGGCATATTGAGAAAAATGCGCAAAAGCCTCAGGGCGGGTTTCTCTTTCGTGGTTTTACTTTATATTTATTCATTGAGAAAGGGGGGTATCCTATCACCCAAAAATAGGCTCGTCAAAGACCAAGCCTAAAACCTTGTCGTTGTATTTTCTTATGAATGATTGAAGAGGATGACCCATGCAGCAGGTAGGTATTGTTCATTTAAAAAGCCCAATATATGGTGAGAATAAAAGTGAAATATTTGCAGGATTTTTTATGAGTTTGCAGCTGCAGGTATATAAAAAGTTGTTTCTTAGAACTCTGTTTTGCCATGGTCTGGGCGGTAAAGGCTTCTATTATGGCTGAGTGGCTGAAGTTCTTTTTGATAGAGAAAGTACTCTTTGAATAGTGGAGTCATGGAGGTAGGGGTGAGCGAAGAAGAGGGGAATAGGAAGAGAGCGCAAACTTCTTTGAAGTCATTTGTTATTCTTATCCTTATAGCGCTCAGTTTTCTTGGCTTTTGGTTTATCTATAAAGATAAGATTTTTCAGGAAAATAAAGGTTTTGGGGGTTACCAGCGCTTTCAGCATGATCAAGAAATGCCTCAAGCTTCAGACTGGAAGTTGAGCAGCAAACGCTATGCTGCAAAGAGCCAGAAACACGATTTTGAGCTTTATCATTTTCGTATTCCTTATGAAGAGGGTGGCCCTCAGCAGGGGTTTTTGCGTGGTCAGGAAATATCAAAACTTCTAAGTCCAGACTTTCAGCATGATTTTACTCGCCTTAAGCAAGCGCTTTATAAAGATTTATCAGAGGAACAAAAGCGTTTCATAGAGTCACTCTTTGAAAATGTTATGGATCAAAACATTTCCGGAGTTTCCTATTATCCTCGGGACCTTATTGAAGAGACTCAGGGATTAGGAAAGGCTTTCTCGGCTCAGAATATTGCTGCTTTACAGCGCCTGGTGCTTGCAAGTAATCTTGAAGGTCTATTTGAAGGAGAAGGAGTCGCTTTTTATGACCTTGAGCTTGGCCCTGTGATACTCTGCTCATATCAATCAAAGCTTGTGGATGCGGCCTCATTACTTGTTCCTCTGGTGATCCATCATGATCGCTCAAAACTTCAAAAAGAATCTTCACGTGATGGTGTAGAAGCGACTTTTATGCTTTCACTTTTAGGAACAAGTATTCCTCTTGTGGGCCTTAACAGCCAGGGGCTAGCACTCGCACGCTTTATTCCAGAATTTTCTGCTTCAGCTTATAATGTTTCTCAAGGCCCGGATGCTGCGACCCAAGCCAGAATCTTTCTCAATTCTCATCGTTTAGCAGGTTTTTATCAGGAGACTGAAAGGCCAGATATTTCTTCCAGCTTTTCTTTCGCTTCGGTTGGCAGTAACTTACATGCTTTAAACGAACCAGGAGGGGCATTGCTCTCTCGCTTTTCGACCCCGGGAATTTTGCTTGTTGCTGATAAGCAAGAACTTTATCGCTATGAATGGATTTCAGTTGGAAATGACTCGAAGCAAGCTTCAGGTCTTGAATTTCGAAGCTTAGACTCACCGACAGGGGCAAGAAGCTTTTGGAATAAGAAGGGAAAAGGAACTTATCTTCAAGCAAGCTCGTATTTTCAGGCGCCTGAGCTCCATGCCTATACCCCTCCAAGGCAAGCTTCAGGGACAAGAGAGAGAGAGAGCCTTATTCAGGAGCTCAGAGACTTTGGTCCTGGTGATCTAAGCTTTGGCCGAATTGAGCAGTTTGTTGCTCACTCGGCAGCAGGAGGTGTTCGAATCGCTCTTTTACCCGCCAGGGGCATGGTACTTTTAAGTCGTGAGAAGAAAGCACCTTTGCATTTAAAACTCTCTCAACTTCAAGCTTTAGGAAGACGTGCTTTCCAAGAGCAAAACTGACTTTATTTTTTGAATAGATGAGACTTCTGGCACTTTTCTTTCCATACAACGTTAACGTTGCGTTTGCGTTTTTGTCTTCAAAGTTGGAGGGACGTAAATGAGGGACATAAATAAATGAAGCAAAAATTTTCAGTAAAAATCTTTCCTGAAAGATCTTCAAATCTTAGCCTCCTCTGTTATTGTAACAGAAGATATCATATTAGAGATGACACCACACAAATCTTCGACATGAGATTCATACTCCACATTTCCCATGCAGCATAACGATGCATTAAAATTCTATAACAGACTGTTTATGGTCACGTGAAATCTGAAGTAAAGCCTCTAACCGTGTTCAAAGTTGAAAGGAATAAGCATGAAAATAGTGGTATTAATCAAACGGGTTCCTGACACTGAAACAAAAGTAAAGTTTAAAGAAGATCAGAAATCATTGGATACAACAGGGGTTAACTTCATCCTGAATCCTTACGATGAATTTGCGATAGAAGAGGCTTTATTGCTGAAGGAAAAACACGGGGGCGAGGTTATTATTGTTTCTGTTGGTAATAAGGATGCCAGCAAGGAAATTCGAACGGCTTTAGCTATGGGGGCTGATTCTGGAATTCTGTTTGAAACAGAAGTTCCTTTTGCTGATGTTGCAAGCCTTGCAACAGGTTTAGCTGGAAAACTTCAAGAGCTTGGGCCGGATTTAATTTTACTTGGGAAGCAGGCTGTGGATGATGATAATGCAGCGCTGGCTCCTTACCTGGCTGAAAAGCTGAATTTACCTTCTGCTACTGTTGTCGTTAAGCTTGAAGTGCTTGATGACAACAAACTCCAACTTGAGCGAGAAATTGAAGGAGGACGTGAGGAAGTCAGTCTTCAGCTTCCAGCAGTTGTAAGCTGTCAGAAAGGTTTGAATACGCCTCGATACGCCAGTATGAAGGGCATCATGATGGCAAAGAAAAAGAAGATTGAAGAAGTTCCGATTGAGCTTGGAGCTCCTTTAGTTTCGGTAACAAAACTGGAGTTACCTCAAGCGCGGCCAGAAGGAAGAATTCTTGGTGAAGGAGTGGAGGCTATTCCAGCTTTAGTTGATGCTTTGAGCAATGAAGCAAAGGTGATTTAACTCATAAAGCCAAAATATTGATGCTTTGAGCAATCAATGAAAGTTAGAAAAAAGAACATATAGGGTGTAGATACAGGATAGCTGAGTTCAAAGCTTATTGTTGTGTGTCTTAAAGATAAGGGAGCTGGGAAAGATGGCAGAAGTTTACGCTTTTATTGAAGTTCGTTCGGGGGCGATCAATAAGGCTAGTCTTGAAGTTGTAAGCGAAGGAAAACGAATTGCTGAAGGTTCTGGTGGCAGCCTTTCTGCAATTGTCCTTGGAGAGGTTGAGGACCTGAGCCTGCTTGGAAAATATGGTGCAGACAAAGTATATCATATTGAAAACCAGGCCTTGGCAAATGCTTATAGTCCTGATGGATATGCCCAAGCGGTTCAGGAAGTGATAGGACAAGCAGCAGAGGGTGGTGTTGTGGTTCTTGTGGCAGCAACTGCTCAGGGGAAGGATTTTGCTCCCCGTTTAGCGGGTTTATTAAATTGTGGTTATGCTGCTGATGTTATTGAAATTTCCATAGAGTCTCAAAAAGTAAACCTTAAGCGTCCAACCTATGCTGGCAAAGCCATTCTAAATTTAGAAGCTTCAGGTAATATGGTTGTTTCGCTCAGGCCGAATGTTTTTGCGATGCAGGAATTTGGAGCTGCTGGTGAAGTTTCAAAAATAACGAATGATCTTTCATCTGAAAACCTTAAGGCCTTTGTCACAAAGATAATTGCTTCAGGGCAGGGCAAGCTTGATGTTTCAGAAGCGGATATGATTGTATCCGGTGGACGTGGTTTGAAAGGGCCTGAAAATTGGGGGTTGCTTGAAGAGCTTGCACAAGCTTTGGGGGCTGCTACAGGAGCTTCGCGAGCAGTGGTTGACGCAGGCTGGAGGCCCCATGCTGAACAGGTTGGACAAACTGGGAAAACAGTCAGTCCCAAGCTTTATATTGCTGTTGGTATTTCTGGAGCCATTCAGCACTTAGCAGGCATGTCAAGTTCGAAGTGTATTGTTGCTATTAATAAAGATGCTAATGCGCCTATTTTTAAAGTCGCAGACTATGGGATCGTTGGTGATGCTTTTGAAATTTTGCCGAAGCTCACCGAAGCGATCAAGGCTGCAAAAGGCTAGCACCTTGCAATATCTTATTGAAGAATAGAAGGGGCAGGGGATGTCTCCTATAGCTATCCGTAGAGCACTGATCTCAGTTTCCAATAAGGATGGTATCGTTGAGTTCTGTCAAGAGCTGGAGAGGTATGGTGTAGAACTGCTCTCAACGGGTGGAAGTGCCCATTTGCTGCGAGAAGCTGGAATTCAGGTTAAGGATATCAGTGATTATACGGGCTTTCCTGAAATGATGGCGGGCAGACTTAAGACCCTGCATCCTAAAGTCCATGGGGGATTATTAGCATTACGAGATGATAGTGAGCATCAGAGTGCCGCCCAGGAGCATGGCATCGAAATGATTGACCTTGTTGTTGTAAACCTTTATCCCTTTGAAGAGAAGACACAAGCAGCGGCAATTACCTGGCAGGAAGCCATCGAGCAGATTGATATCGGTGGTCCAACCATGCTGCGAAGTGCTGCTAAGAACCATGCTTTTGTGGCGGTTGTTTGTGATCAAAAGGACTATCCAGCTATTATCAATGAGCTTCACGAGCAAGAAGGGTCTTTGAGTCTTGAAACTCGTACAAAGCTGGCGCGTAAGGTTTTTCAGCGCACAGCTTCTTATGATAAAGCGATTGCTCAATGGCTCATGGAGCATGATCCTGATAATGAGGATAAAAGAGAGAGTGGGCAGAAATCAGAACCGCTTTTCGAGGAAGAGCTGACAAAAAGGTTTCAGCGCAAAAGTATTTTACGATATGGCGAAAACCCTCATCAGAGTGGAGCTCTTTACGCGGACCCAGCTTATCAGGGGCCATCTCTTGTGGGAGCTCAACAAGTAAGTGGAAAAGAGCTTTCTTATAACAACTTGCTTGATGTTGATGCAGGCTTGCGTTTGGTTCTAGAGTTCGAATCCCCTGCTGCGGTTGTGATTAAGCATACGAATGCTTGTGGTTGTGCAGAAGCATCCTCTTTGGAAGAAGCCTATAAAAAAGCCCAAGCTGGTGATCCACTTTCTGCTTTTGGTGGTATTCTCGCTCTTAATAGAACCTGCGATCAAGCCCTTGCTCAAGCTATTCTAGACCAGGATACGTTTCTTGAAGCCATTATTGCCCCGGCTTTTTCACCCGAAGCTTTAAGGCTTATTACTGAAGAAAATCCTCGTAAATGGCGATCATCGGTCAGACTTTTAAGCCTTGAATCACCTCAAGAAACGAATAGCTCAAAAGTTTTTGAATCTCGTAGTGTCCTTGGTGGTTTACTCGTTCAAGAGCAGGATAGCTATAAACTCCAAAGCCACGAACTCCAAAATATGAGTAAAGCTCAAGTAGCTGACGACTTAGTAGAAGAATTACTTTTTGCCTGGAAGATTGTAAAGCACTTAAAATCAAATGCTATTTGTATCACTTCAAACAAGCAGCTGCTCGGGATTGGTGCGGGACAGACGAGTCGAGTTGATGCCGTTACAATGGCAATTCAAAAAGCTGGCGATAGAGCCCATGGTGCGGTTTTAGCATCTGATGCTTTTTTTCCCTTTCCAGATTCTATAGAACGTGCTTCTGAAGCTGGAATTCAAGCAATTATTCAGCCAGGGGGGAGTGTTCGAGACCAGCAGGTTGTTGCTGCTTGCGATCAAGCCAACATTGCGCTTGTTCATACGGGCATTCGACATTTCAAGCATTGAAAATATTTGCAGTCTCTTTTTAGAGTTTCTTTGTGATATAAACATTCTGTTATAGAGTTGTAAAATTAACGGAGTTTATTTGCCGATGGTTTTTCCCTCCCCAAGTCAGCATGCAGGGCCAGCATACCCTGATCTTAAAGGATGCATCGATTTACACATGCATTCCACTTGCAGTGATGGCGCTTTAGAGCCTGAGGAATTAGTGCGTTGGGCTGCTTCCCTTGGGCTTAAGGCTATTGCATTGACGGACCATGATACTACGAAGGGGGTCGACCGAGCTCAAAAAGAAGGGGAAAGGCAGGGGGTCGAAGTCATTCCAGCTACAGAAATTTCAGTTTCCTATTCTGGCGGAACCTTCCACTTGCTTGGTTATTATATAAATCATCATGACCGAAACTTTAATCAGGTTATGGAGAGTACCGTTCAAAATCGTTTTGAACGTAATCGAAAAATAGTGGCAGCCTTGGGCAGGCATGGCATGGAAATCAGCGAGCAGGAACTGCTTGACGAAGCTGGTGAGGCTGTTGTTGGGCGACCTCATATGGCCCATATTATGATTCGCAAGGGCTATGTTCAAAGTTTTCGTGAAGCTTTTGACCGTTGGCTGGGTGAAGGAAAACCATGTCATTTTGAAAAAGATGATTTTAGTCCAAAAAGCGCCATTGAACTTGTTCTTTCAGCTGGAGGCGTTCCAGTATTAGCCCATCCTTTTTGGCTCCAAAAACCTGATGATGCTGAATTTGAAGCCTATATCCTTGAGCTCAAGGATTATGGGCTTAAAGGGCTTGAAGTCGTCTATTCTGATCATCCTTCTGAATTGCAACTTAAATATCGAGCTCTTGCAAAAAAGTTGGGGTTGCTTGTTACAGGTGGCTCTGATTTTCATGGAGGTGGCGTCGTAAAACCAGAAGTAACCCTGGGACACGGTCCTGGTGGAGGGTTTCATGTACCTGGAGAACTTCTGGGCCCTCTTAAAGCTGCTGCTCAGTCATTAAAGAATTAAAAACTCTGCGATAGATGAAAAGGAATAAAGAGTTTTAAGGCTTTTTGATAGAAGGCTGATAACATTCATAATTGCCCTGGTAGCGAAATGAAAGCGTAATCAGAGTAAAAAAGAAGCGCTCTAAAACAAAAGCAAATAAAAAGGCTGGTGAGAGGAGAGTTTCCTCAAACCAGCCTTTGTTGAAAGAAGAGTTTAAAGCTTTTGCTTATGCTTTATTTCTTTTGACAAGAACCATGCTTGAAAGCACAAGGAGTCCCAGAAGCATAATAGCCTGGTACAAGGAATCAGTCCCAGTTGAGCTGAAGAGTAAGCTGCATCCGCCGCCTCCACCACCGCTGCCACTAAGGAGTGCTCCAGCACCTCCAGTTGAACCATTGCCACCAGAGGAGCTGCTACTGCTTGTCGGCGCAATCACAAGGTTAAGAAGAACTTCACTATTTTGGCTGGCACTATCGCTTACTTTGAAGCGAATGTCGTAGGAGCCAGCAGAGTTCGGGGCAGGAGTACCACTTATGATTCCAGATGAATTCAATGAAAGGCCAGTAGGAAGAGTCCCACTGACAATACTCCAAGTGTAAGCCCCTTGACCGCCAGTTGCCGCCAGTTGAAAGCTTGGGTAGCTGATTTCTTCCGTGCCCTGCTGAAGACTTGTTGTGGTGATGGTGATGGGGCTAGCGCCTACTTGTAAGACACTGATGGTAAAGTTCTTTGTATCCGTTAGGGCAGGATTTGGGGTGAAATCTGTGACCGTAATACTAATACTGAAGGAAGCTCCAGCGCTGCCTGCTGGGGGTGTTCCAGAAATCACGCCACTTGAGACGTCAATGGTAAGCCAACTTGGTGCTCCCTGCATATCCCAATCATAGAGGTTTAAACCACCAGTAGCACTAACGGTTTCACTATAGCTCGCCCCCTCAGTGAGGTTCGGCAAGCTTGCTGTTGTAATCTGAATCGGGGGGATTTGAAGCACATCAATACTGAAGTCGCGTTCGTGACTGATGCTACCTTGATCTGTGACTTGAACTTTGAAGTTATAGATATTCGCGGAACCTACTGCAGGGGTACCACTTATTCTTCCACTGTTTGGATCAAGGCTTAATCCTGGAGGAAGAGTCCCACTGACGAGACTCCAAGTGTAGGGGGATGTTCCTCCAATAGCACTGAGTGGTTCATCGTAGAAGATACCTTCAAGTGGACCGATGAGGCTCGTTGTTGTAATGTGAACAGCAGATTTTTGAGTAATCGTGATACTGAGATCCTCTTCGCCACTTAAGCCTCCTTGATCTGTGACTTTAACTCGGAAGTTATAGGTGTTTGCAGAGCCCGCTGCAGGTGTGCCACTTATTTCACCAGTACTTTGATCAAGACTTAAACCGGGTGGGGGGGTTCCATTGATAATGCTCCAGCTGTAGGGGGATGCTCCACCGATCAGTTCGAGGGTAATGGGGTTGCCTGTAATATGAAGGTAGGTTGTTTGTTCTGCTCCATCAGGTAAACTTGTTGTTGTGATCGTAGGAGCAGAAACAGGTACACCAGGCTTCGCCTTTTCGATAATAATAGTAATTGAACGGTTCGCAGTCGCTCCTAATTGGTCTTCAACTTCAACCTGTATGTTATAAAAGCCTGCTGACCCAACGACTGGCGTTCCAATGATGCGACCATCGGGTTCTACGGAAAGTCCTGTTCCGAGTAAACTTCCCCAGGTTACTTGCCAAGCATAGGGAGCAGAACCTCCCTCAGCCCATAGTTGAATCGGCGTGCCACCGGAAAATTCGTAAACAACACCCTCTTCCGCAACTGGTACGTATTGCGTGATCAGTGAAAGAGAGGTTGCTGGGGTCCCGTTAATCGTGATAGTAAAGGTTTTTGTATCACTAGAGCCAAGAAGGTCAGTGGCTCGCAGAGTAAAGTCATAGTTGCCAGGAGGTGTTCCAACTGGAGGATTAATATTTGAAAAATATCCGTTGAGGTCCATCCAATGCCAGGCTTGCTGCGAAGGATCAGCCTTTTCCCAAGTATACTCCCCAGGGCTTGCCGTAAAGCCACCCGTTGCTCCGAAGGAATAGCCAAGACCAGAACCTCCTGCTGATACTGAAGGCAGTGTTGCGGGAGAAATAGTAACAGGTGTGGCTGCAATAATATCAAGGGCGTAGTCTTCACATTCTCCATCAGTATAGCTTCCACAAGGAGTTGCCTGGACCCCAGGTTCGTGGGTTATAACGCGCATGCGAACTTTACCTGGTTGGGCCGTTGCTGGAATAGGACAATTCATCAGGCGAAGAGTACTTGGAGCCATTCCTCCTGAGTTTCCAATGTGTTCATCAGGGTCATCAAAGTCATCATCTTGGTTGAAGTCAATCCAGATATCAACTTCAGAGCTTAGGTTGGGATCATTTTCAAGTAAAATCTGGAAAGTCCCTCCAGGAGCTGCAGAACCTGTAAAAGTTGATAGAAATGTATTATCAACATAGTTTCCAGAGCTTCCTCCATTATTTATGGTTTCAATGGACCAGTTATTACTGACTCCGAAACGAAAACTATCACAATAACGAGTATTGCCGGTAGGAGCAGTCCAGGTTGGGGTGCAATATTGAGCATAAAGTGTATTTACTTGGGAGAGTAAGCCTAATAACAAGCAAAATACCCCAGTAAAAGCTAATCGAATCATAACCCTTCTCCTCAAAAATATATGAGTAATATTAAGTAGTTCTTAGCATCTTAAGAAGAACTTTAAAAAAAACCAAACAGATTTTGGAGAATATGCACAAAAATAACATAACACACTTTTCGTGCTTATATACTTTGAAAACAAAGTTTTGTATTTTCTTTGGGGTTAAAAACAGAAGGAGTCGAAATCATTATATATTCAAATACAATTTTGCTTGTTGATTGAGGGTATTTTTAACTTTCAAGAGCAACTTTACTTAGACCCTTCACCAGACTGCATCTCTACGCTATAATGGCACGCAGTTGAAGTTTAAAAACCCTTGATTTTTCGATGTGAAGTCCTGAGGCTAATAAGGAATCACAACCTCTGTGCAGAGTTTACTTTTTTCAATAAGATAAAATATACAAAAAAGGGTCTGAAAATTATGCCCAGAGAGCAAAATTATTCATGGCAATTTTTTCTCCCCCTCTCCCAACAAGAAGCTTGGGATTTTGTTTCTGATACAGACCGTCTTAATCGCCTGGCTGGAATATATAAGGTTCATTACAATTACGATGCTCCTGAAAAGGGAGAAAGCCAGGTGCAGGGAGAGGCTCATTTTCGGGGTATGAAATTTGCCTGGGTTGAGCTTCCGGCTGAATGGGTGGAACCTGAGTATCTGATATTACATCGAGTCTTTCATAAGGGGCCTTTCCGTTTCCTCGAAATGAAGACAGAGCTTGAAGCGCTTCCTGAGGGGACGCTTGTCAAGGTTCGCACGAAAGTTATTCCACGCCATATGGTAGGGGCATTGCTTACTCGCTACGCCTTTTCTTTTGAAATGAAGAAGGGCTTTGAGCGGGCACTTTCTCAGGCTGAAAATTGGCAGAAAAAAGGATTTACCAAAGCGCTTGGGAGTGAAAAGCCAAAAATTTCAAAGGACCAAGAACGGCTGTTAGAAAAAAACTTGGTTTCCTTGGTGGAAGAACATGGCTTTGAGAAGGTAGGGCAGAACTTGCAGCATTACCTTCTGAGTCAGCCAGAAAGCGAGCTCGCAGCCTTGCGACCGTATGTTCTAGCTGACCGTTGGAGAGTAAGTCGGGATCACGTTTTAAAATTTTTCTTGTATGCGACTCAAGCTGGTATCCTTGACCTTAGTTGGCGTTTGCTTTGCCCTTCCTGTCGTCAAGCAAAGAATTCTTTCAGTACTTTGCTTGAAGTCCCTAAAGGAGGCCATTGCGATGCCTGTAATATTCATTATGGAGTTGATTTCGATCGTTCAATTGAGGCTGTTTTTTCCCCTGCTCCCTTAGGTCTGGGAAAAGAAGCAAATCAATACTGTCATGCTGCTCCAAAGAATACACCACATCGTCTCGTCAGCCTTGTTCTTGATGATAACGAAAGTGAAGAGTTTTCTATCACACTGGGAGCAGGAAAGTATCAATTTGTCTCTCCAGATTTTGAAGCGGGAACTTTTTTTGAAGTGGTTCGTGCTAAAACTTCCAAACAAAATTCAAGCATTTCGGTAAGGAGGAGTCTTGGAAGTGCGGAAGCTATTGAACTCAGGTTTGAAGAAGGTGTAATTACCGGTTTGCCAGAGATACTTACTTTGGGCTCAGAGCAGAAAGAAAGTTTTAGGTTTAAGCTTTTTAATCAATCTGGAAGAGAGTTGCGAGTTTATCTTGTACGTACAGCCTGGGCAGATCATACCGTAAGTGCAGCCGATATTACAGCACTACAGGAATTTCGAGACCTTTTTGGGTCAGAGGTTTTGGCACCTGGTGCCGAATTTTCAATTCGCACAATGGTTTTCCTTTTTAGTGATTTAGTTGGTTCTACTTCGATGTATGAAGATGTTGGAGATGCTAAAGCTTTTGCACTCGTGCGTAAGCATTTTGATTTATTGCGTGAAATTTATGTAAAACATCGAGGAGCATTAGTTAAAACGATAGGTGATGCTGTTATGGCCGTCTTTCGGGAGCCTCTTGACGCTTTAAGAGCAGCACTTGAAATGCATCAACGTATAGAAGAGGTTCAGCTTGAATACTCTGATCTTCGTTTGGCTCTCAAGATCGGGATTCATCAGGGGGCTTGCATTGCAATGCAGGCAAATGATCGGCTTGATTACTTTGGTACTACGGTTAATGAAGCTGCTCGTGTTCAAGCTACGGCTGAAGCTTCCGAACTAAGTTTGACGGACAGGATTTATCAAGCACCAGGAGTGCAAGAAGCGCTTTGGGAGGCTGGGTTTGATATATTTGCTGAAAGCAGGCAATTGCGAGGGTTATCAAAGCAAACAGATTTCTTCCGTATTAACACAGCTCAAAAGAAGCTTAAAATAAAAGGTTAGTTTTCAAAATGGTTCAAGAAGTTTTTGATGAAAATATTTTTTCAAGGCTTGTTCAAGACGCTTTAAATGCTTCTTTTAGCAAAGCACTTTCTTTGAAAGACGAGGAAGCTTTAGAACAAAAGCGTACGAGCTTATGGCAAGAAGTTGAACGCTATGCCTGGAAAGATTCTGGTGGGGCTTTTCAAACTCTTGTAAAGCTGATCAAGCAATATGGTCGGCAATCTCAGGGAGAACAAGCTGAAATGCTGGCCGCAAAAGCTTTGAGTTTGAAAGCCCATGACCCGTTTTTACTCGCTTTTTTAGCAAAACGTTACCTTGAACGAGCCCTTTATCCTCAAGCGTTACAATTACTTGAAAATATTCCCGAAGAGAAGGGGTATGAGTTTCAGCGTGACCTTTTGCTTGGAAAAGCTGCCTGGCGTATTGGTGATTTGGAAAAAGCTCGGGCAGCGTTTTATAGAATTGCTAGTAGTCATCAACACGTCGATATTGAAAGTATTAAAGGAGCGCTTGAATTCTTTCGAACGGAGCATGATCGCACAGCTTTACGCATGCTTTTGCAAACGGTTACTCAGGAAGCTCAGGGGGCGAAAGATGATCCCGAAATCTGTCTTTGGATGGCAGAGTGGTTGCTTGAAGATCAGGATGATGAGGAAGCTGAAGTTTGGCTGACACGAGCTCAGGGACAGCTTGATAAAGGTTCAAACCTGTACTGGCAAGCTTGGAGATTACTTTTTCAAAGACAACACCCAGAGGAGGAAAAGGCCTATCGTTCTTTGACAGCTGGAATTTTTCAACGGCCAGCTGAAGAATCTTTAAAAAAACTCGAAGATCTTGTGAAAACGTATCCTGATTTTTGGGAAGCTTGGTATTTTCTTGGAACCTGCTATCGACGCTTAGGAAAAAATAAGCTGGCAATTCGATGCTTTGAAAAAGTGCTTGAATTTTTTGATTACCCCAATGCTTGGCTTGAGCTGGGAGCTCTTTATGGAGAGCAGAGAAAACCTCATAAAGCGTTAAAGGCTTCTCTTAAGGCTCAAGAACATTTGGGTGAAGAAAACCATGTTATTTGGTGTAATCTTGCAGCAGCTTATTTTGAATCTGGTCAGGAGACCCAAGGTAAAGAAGCCTTAATGCGGGCAGAAAAATTGCAACCCACAAGTAAAGGACTCATTCGCTTGAAAGAGTACCTTTCTAAAGAAGAGCACAAGCCCAAGGGCTTTTTTGCCAGACTTTTTTCATAGATTCTTGGAGTTTAAACACTAGTTCTTAACACGCTGGAAAGTTTTGGGTTCTATTCCAGAATTCCCTTTATTTTATCGATATGATCATACGAAGCACGATAGTCTTCAAACCCTGGAATAAGGGTAAAATTTTCCCTTTATAAGAAGGGGCCACTTCCTGGGTTGCATAGCTTTGTAGGCTCGAGTATATGTTCGTAAATGATTGCTTGAAAAGAATTTATATGTTTTTGTGAAAATAAGGCCTAAGCATATTATAGGTCTTGGCACGTAATGTGCTTAGCAATATGCCAAGTGAAAATATGCACTTCATGAGGTCTTGGAAAGTTCTCTCATGGAAGGCTTTTTTATTTTGAATTTGTGAGCAAAACAAAGGTGGAACGATGCTTTACGGAATAGGGCTTTCAGGTACTGGCGGACAAATTGACCGAGCCCGTATGGAAAATCTTTCCAATAACCTTGCAAATATTGATACTGCTGGCTTCAAGCAAGACATTTTGACTTTAATGCAGCGCCCAACAGAGTCAAATACGGTGCTAACGCCTGGGCAAGCAGAGCGTCTTTTTTACCAAGACGAGCTTCTTGATCCTCTTGGTGGTGGGGTTTGGCTTAACCAAACCTATCGTGCTCACGATGTTGGCGCCCATGAGCATACAGGCAATTCTCTAGATTTTGCTCTTAGTGGTAAAGGATTCTTTACCATGCTCGAGCCACAGACTCAGCTTCCCTATTATACACGAGCAGGTAATTTTAAGCTTAACGATCAAGGCGAGCTTGTGAGTGTTGATGGCAGCCACTTTGTGCTCGATGATAAAGGCGAGAAAATTAACCTTGGTGGTATTCTTCAATCAAACGGTGGAGTTGATTTTACGGTTGCTCCAGAAGGGCAGATCGAAATAGTTATGGGTGATGGAAGCACTATTGCTTCAGGTGCTCGTCTTGGCATTACTATTTTTGATGACCAGGATGCCCAAAAGCTTGAAAAGATCGGAGCTACTCTTTTTGGAGCTCCTGATCAGGCAACGAGAGATCGTTCCATTGGATTGCAAGATCTTTCTCAGGAACAACGCAATCAATACAAGACATATATACGCCAAGGATATCTCGAAGTTTCCGACGCTGATCCACTTCTGCTTATGAAAGAAATGGTCGAAATTAACCGTTCTTTTGAGCGTAATATGAACATGATGATGCTGCAAAATGGAACCTTGGAGCAGTTGATTAGTGGGGTTGCACGTTCTTAAGTAATTTGAGAAGAGTTTGAATTTTTGAGAACTTAAAGGGCATTAAATTTTTAAAGATAAATCATAGAGAAATAAAAAATTAAAGAAACAAAATTTGAAGAGATTCTTATAGAAAAGACTCTGGTGCAAAAAGCTTTGTGAAAGCTGGGTTTATATCAAAGAATCAAACATGAGGAGAAAAGTATGGCCGTTCGTGCGTTAACAACCGCTGCTTCTGGTATGAAAGCAATGCAGACAAAAGTTGATGTGATTTCCAACAACCTTGCTAACGTTTCAACCAATGGGTTCAAGCGCGATCGAGCGGAATTCCAAGACCTGCTTTATCAAAGTATGAGAAAACCTGGTATTTTGACCCCCAGTCAGGGACGAACTCCAACGGGGATTCAAATTGGTTCAGGTGTGAAAACTGCTGGTGTCAGCAAAGAATTTGAACAAGGTTCTCTGGTTCAAACTGGAAATCAATTTGATTGGGCAATTCAAGGCGAAGGATTCTTTCAGGTTGAAATCCAGCAGGGGCAAATAGCCTATACCCGTGATGGTAGTTTCAAGCGGGATTCTGAAGGAAATATAGTTACGATTGAAGGCTTTAAACTTGAACCTAATATAACCTTGCCTCCTAATGCTGTGCGAAGTGAACTTAGTCGTGATGGCGTACTGAGAAGTTTTGATGATCTTGGAGTTCTCGTCGGGGAGGATCAAATTACCCTTGCAGTTATTCCGAACCCTCAAGGATTAGAGGCTATTGGCGATAACCTTTATATCGCTAACCCAGAAGCAACTGGTCCAGTTCAGACTGGCAATCCAGCCTCAGCTGGTTTTGGTATGACGATTGGTCGTTTCATTGAGTCTTCTAATGTTGATGTTGTTCGTTCCATGGTTGAGCTTATAAAAGCTCAGCGTGCCTATGAATTCAATGCGAATGCTATTCAAAGCAGTGATGGTATGTTGCAGCGAGCTTCATCTTTGGTCCGTTAAAGCTTTTCTAATCTTTAGATCATTTATTTTTATACAAGAGGCGCTCTCAAATGGAGCGTCTTTTGTATTTCAATAGCTCTAAGGCTTTTAATAAGTATCGAGAAGTTTTGATTCTTATTTATTTTTCTCTAGGCATGTTCTTGGGCATATTCTTGAATATATTTTTGAGGGATACCAATTTCAGCAACTTGAACAATGCCACAGTAATCAGGACCTTGGTTTTGGAACATCCCTTTTTTCGCCGCTGCAAAGGTAATAGTGGTTTGTGCTGGTAAAGCCGCACCCAATACTTGGCCCGTATTAGTATCAAGACCGGATGGAATATCCAGCGCAAGACAAGGAATGTTGCTTGCGGCCAGTTTTTGAACAGCATTTCGATAAAAGCCTTCCAAAGGTCGAATCAAACCTGTTCCAAAAATGCCATCAACAATCAAGGTTGTTTCGTTGAATTTTTGTTCCAATTTTTGGAGCTCTTGACTTTCTTCGATGATATGAACCTGAGCATTAAGCCTTTTTAAGAGTTGATAGTTATGATTTGCATCGTTGACCTGTTCAAGGTTTGAAGCTTTTCCGAGATAGTAAACTTGTGGATTGAAACCAAAGTTTATTAAAGTTCGAGCAATCACAAAACCATCACCTCCGTTGTTCCCTGGTCCACAGACGATAAGGATGGAGTTTTGATTTTTTGATTGGAAGTCTGGTTGGCTTTTTTGTGGAGAAAGAAGCAATGTTTTTTCTGATGCACTGCTTTTTGGTAATAAGTGAAGGTTGTGTAAAATCCAGGCGCTGGCTGCTCGTCCGGCAGATTCCATTAAAACCAAGCCAGGAATACCAAGGTTTTCAATAGTGTAACGATCAAGTTCTTGACTGGCTTCTCTTGAAAGAACAGGCTTTGTCATAACTTTTCCTTATTCTTCATCAGGTTCTTCTTTAAGGTGTTCAAAGATAAGAAGGGCTTCATTTATTGAAAAGGTTGAAGTTTATTTCTGTGGCTTACCCAAGGGCTATCGGCTAGTGCAAAGCGCCAGGGTGCTTTTTGATCCTTTTCTTTAGCATATTCAATCCCAACTCGTGGCCCCATCAGTAGAGGAAGTTTCAGAGATTCCCCTTGATAGATTTCAAGTCCACCCGAGCGATAAAGAGGGTGATGATTGAAGCTTTTATCAAGAGCTAAAGCCTGGCCTACTTTTCCGGGGCCAGTTAAAAGCACAGGTCCTTGTTTATGAGAACGACGCTCTCGAACCCATTTTTCGCCTTTAATAATATCACAAGAACGAATGAGAACTGCTGCTCCTTCTCCTTTTTTATTGGTTACGATGTTGAGCATAGTATGCAAACCATAGCATATATAAATATAAGCACGGCCAGCTGGTCCCCACATAGCCTGATTTCGTTTGGTTTTTCCTTTATAACAGTGGTTAGCGCTGTCATCAGGCCAGCAATAAGCTTCTGTCTCTGTAATGCGCAGGAACACCTCTTCATGCTTGAGGTGAGCACCAATAAGTTCGCGGGCGACAGTTTTAGCATCACGTTCAAAGAAAGATGGAGTTAAGAATCTGTTCATTACTCTCTAAGAAATTTCTTTCCTGCCTTGTTTTTAGAGGTTTTGTATTTCTCTTGTTCAACTCAATCAAGAAAATAGAGAAGGGCATGAGGATAATGAAAAACCCTTCAAAATCCGAAGAGTTTTTAGAAGAAGTCGAATATTATGAACAAGGTGAATTTTAGGGGCAGGAGTTATAGTATTTTGTCTATTATATGGTTTTACGGAGTAAACTTAGAGTTCTTTTTGGTGCTTTTGGACAAGGTTTAACTCATGGTATTTTTTTACGTGTGATGCATTGGCTTGAAGAACTTCTGCTTGAATTTCTCGCTGTTGATCAGTCACTTGCGGTAAGGCTTCGGCTGCTTCGTTCGTAAGAACAGACGCATAGGGCTCAATATAACGATCAGAAGGAACACAAACGTTGCGTCCAATATAAGCACAGGCATCGATGAAACAGCCATCACTGATGGTGGCACCAGTATCAATAACACTTTTAAGATAGACTGTTACCCCTCGGCCTAGAGTACAGCCATGGAGAAGAGCAGAGTGGGCAATAATGCAGGAGGGGCCTATCTGTGTTGGCTGGGCGTGAATCAGTACATGATCCTGGATATTTGTTGTCTCAAAAATTTCTAAAGGTTCAAGGCAGTACTTTTCGTCCATACGGATACAGGCAAAAGGAGCAATGAAAATTTCTTGATGAAGATAAATGCCGCCAATAAGTCGAGCTTGAGCATCGACATAGCTGCCTTCTTCAATGAAAGGAAACTGCCATATGAGACCTTGTTGCAAATCAATTCGGTTTGTTTTTTGAATTGAAGCTGAAGCTTGCTCAAGGCTTGCTTGAGCCTGTTCAAGACTTGTAAAGCCAAGCTCTTCAGGAGAAAAAGCAATTGCCTCAAGCATAGGTTTTTATCCTTTTGTGTGAAGATGAGAGCCTCTGGTTTTGATAAATGAGAAAAATGAATTTTGTCAATTAGAGATCGCTAACAGATTTACTTTTCTTCATCGTATGCTTTCAGTTCTGTTGCGAAATAGCGTTGAGCTACCTCGCGGAGTTTTTCAGCACGCTGAGTCCATTTTTTTGCCTGAGGAGAACTTTTTTTATCCGCAATGCGTAAAGCACCAATAATACATTCTGCTTCACGTGAATCGCCTTCCAGCCAATAAGCAGCTTTAAGATAAAAGGTGTAGGATTCTTCGTTACTGCCTCCGAGCACTGCCAAACCTTTGCAGGCTAACCCCTTAGCGTAATAATCAAAGGAACCTGATTGGGAAATTTCAAGAGTCTGCTCAAAATAATTTTTTGCAAGCTCTTTTTTTCCAAGACGTAATGCAAGTTCTCCGCCCCAACCAAGAGCTTTGGTCTGTTCAAAGCTGGCCAGGACTTTTTTTGCTTCTGCTGCTGATTTTTCAAATGCAGCTAAAGATTCTTCTAGCTTGTTGTCCGAAAGATAGATCTCCCCAATCGTGATAGTGGCTTGAGCTTCTTGCAAAGAACCAAGAGTTGCTAACTTTTCAAGAGTTTTCAGACTTTCTGTTTTTTGTCCTGTTTGCAATTGGAGCTTTGCTAATGCACTATAGGCTTTATCAAGGAAATTTCCCTTAGGATAACTTGTGATATAAGCATTATAGCTTTGGATCCCCAGTGAGGGCTTATCTGGAGAAGTTGCTGTTTTCAGGACAGCCAGTTGGTAAAGAGCTTCTTCACGGTCGATCAGGCTTTTAGCCTTTTGAGAAATCTCCAAGAGTGAATTTTGGTCAGAGTTGAAAAGTGCTTCGTTCAGTTCTGGCGACCGATCATTTTCCTGCCGTTGAACATCGATGATATTAGCTCGCTCAATAGTAAGGGTATTGCCGCTTTCCCAGTCTTTGTATTCGATTCCACCTTGCCAGCTCCAACGGGCGATTTCTCCTTGAGCGATTGTAGTCGTACGATCTTTACTCTTGACGCTTGGCTTCCAATAGGTGATAGAGGCGGCTTCAAGAAGAGGGAAAAAAAAGAGCAACAATGAGCTTAAGAAACAAAACCAGGCGGTTTTCTGCACCAAAGCTTTTGGCTTGAAAAGTTTGCATGACATGAAATGAAGCTCCTTTATAATAATATGAATTGGATATGCTTTTATTTTATTCTTAGTTTTCTAAGCGTTAAAAATACGAAAAACAAAACTTTATTCTACTGACAAAAGCTGAAAACTCAAGGAGAGGGCTTGTGGAAGTCCTTTTTTATGAAGGATCGATGACAACTCTGAAACCTAAGAGTATGTGGCGGGTTGAATTTGGGACAGAGCGTCGACATGTTCTTCGGCATTCTGCTGGACTATCAAGCCAGCTGCCACCACCACGCAAAATAGATCTTTCTCGTGATTTTCCATCCGGGCTAATTGTCCACTCATAGACCTGTCCAGCATAATCGTAAACATCAAAAGAGTTGAGGTCTTGAGAAAAGACCTTGTTCTTTTTTTTGTTGTGGGTATGAGTGGGATTGAGCATCCCTTTTGCACTTGGCCCTTGAGCCTTTCTATTCGCTTGACAAGCCCCTTGTTTCCAGCCTTCACCCCAGGGATAGGCGCTTTGACCACCTGCCAGTGAGCTTTCAAGCTCATCAGGAAGGCGCACTTTTTTCTTGAGTTTTTGGCTTAACCATACGCAATACTCTTGAGCATCTTCCTGGCTGACGAGTGTAACGGGAAACTGCTCTTTACCTGGGGGTGGTTTCTTATCTTTCCAAAGAAGAGGCAAAACATAGCGATAAAAACTTTTTTGATCACCTAAACCAAGCCCGCTTTTTTCGCAGGTTTTTTGCCATTCTTGAAAAGAAATATCGGGCGTTTGATGCCCAGTGGCTTTTGTAAAAGCATAATAGTCTGCATTGCTAACAGGGTATTGAGCAACTATGAAGGCGTTCATTTTTGCTTTAAAGGGGGAGAGTTCAAAAGCGAGTCGTTTCTGAAGGCCGGGAAGCTCGTTTGATAAGGCGTGGCTGAGGGCTGTTTCCCGCTCTGCCTGGCTGCTTCCAAAGCTGTATTCTCCTGCTTGGATAAAGACAAAACCTTTGGGAATCTGGGGAAGAGGAAGCTCTTTTGCTTTTCTACATCCAGAGATAAAAACCATGAAAAAGAACAGGCAGCCGGCAAAAAAACTCGTTTTTGCAATAAGGAAGAAAAACATATTTTTTTTGAGCATGAGAAGTTTCCAAATAGATATACAAAATATGTACTTCATTCCTTATTACTTCAAAATACTTTGCTCTTAAAACGAGATTGAAATTTTATGATTGAGCTTGCTGGACAATGAAAGCTATTTCGTCCTGAAAGTTTTTTGCTGCCTGGTGGACGGCCTGTTTCCAATCTCCTGAGAAGGAACTATCACCATAAGCATGGATGACTCCACGACTGGAGTTAATGATTGCTCCTCGACCATCTTTATGAAAGAAAGGCAACAAATCGTCTGCTTTGGCTCCTTGGGCGCCAAAGCCAGGAACAAGGAAGAAAGAATGGGGGAGTACTTCGCGTAATTGTTGAGCTGCAGAGGGAAAAGTTGCCCCAACAACGACTCCTAGAGGACTGTAACCGGTACTTTCTTCGCACGAACTTTGAGCCAAGTCAGCAAGTTTTTTTGCAAGGCTTAGATAAAGAGGGGGTCCTGAAGCAAGCTTTTGGTCTTGAAGCTCTGTGGAGCTTGGGTTTGAAGTCTTCAATAAGACGAAAATACCACGGCCAGCATTTTGTGCGGCCTTTAAAAAAGGCAAAACGCCATCACTTCCAAGATAGGGGTTAATGGTAATAGCATCAACGGAGAAGGGAGTGGTTTGATAGTGAGCAAAGGAGGTCCCTTGCAACCAACCAGCAGCATAGGCATTTGAAGTTGAGCCAATATCGCCACGCTTGATATCAGCAATCACAAGCATGTCTTTCGCTTGAGCCTGCTTGCAGATTTTTTCGTAAAGCGCCAGGGAAGCCGTTCCTAATTGTTCAAAGAACGCGACCTGTGGTTTGATAATACGAATGCCACTGTCATAAAGGACTTCAACAAGCTCAGAACAAAAAGTCGCAACTGCTTGAGTGAGTATTTCAGAATCAGAACTATGCTTTTTTTTTGCCTGCTCAAAGAAATTCAAAGGAATACGGTCAAGGTGGGGATCGATGCCAACACAAGCAGGGGCTTTACAAGATTCTAAAGTCTTCAATACATGCCCAGTAAAAGTATTCATATTAAACACATTCTGTAAATAAGGGCCGTGTCTCTCTATTATAATAGCCAAGCGCTAGGCCTTTTTGTTTTTATCTCAAGGAACCCTGTTCAGTCTAAAATGAAGTTTCAAAAATTACAACGGCGTTTGCATAGTTATCTGTATGACTATAGCTTAAATAAATCTGCTTGACGCCCATTTGAGTTGCTTTTTTTTGAGCTGCTCCATGGAGACGGAGGAGAGGTTTGCCTTCAGAGTTTTTGTATATTTCGATGTGTTGGAAGCCTATACCTTGAGCCCATCCAGTTCCCAAGGCTTTCATGGTTGCTTCCTTTGCCGCAAAACGAGCTGCAAGGTGTGGAGCCGGGTCAAGATGCTTGAAACACGTTTTAAGCTCCTCTTCTAAAAAAACTCGTCTGCGAAGTCCATCAAGGTGTTTTTCTAAAACCTTTCTGACTCGTTCAACTTCAATGATGTCAATCCCAAGTCCAATAATCATGAAGCATTCTTTCGAAACAATATTTTGAGTTTAAAATTATATACTTGTGCATTTGGTTGAAAAAGGCATAGAACATAAGCAGGTGAAAAATATTTGTTTCCTGTAAGTTGTTTTGCTTTTCGGACTTTATCTGGAGGCAAAAATATAGAGTCGCTTCAAAGCTTTTATCAAAGGAGAGGTATTTTTCAATTGTATAGGAAATCGGGTTTTCCACTCAGCATAGGCTCGAATAAAATGTCCAATAAACCATAAGCGTAACGCAAAAAAAGCTTTTGGTGAAACACGAGCAAGGCTTGTGGCGACCCCAACGACTTCGTGTTCTTTGCATAGACCGCAAGTTTTACTGGCATCTCCCTTGTGGGCATAAAGAGTTCCAACTCGAGTTTGCCAGCAAGCAACGATACGATGGGCTAGAAACTTTCCTTGTGAAAGGAAAAGAGCAACCTCTCCCACTCGAATTGATTTTTTTTCGAAATAGACATGATCTCCAGCTTTCAGCAAGGGGAGCATGGAAGAAGAAAGAATCTTAACGGTTTCTCCAGCAAACTTTGCTTGATGATCAGGAGAACGTAATAAGCTTTGTTTAAAAGAAATTTTGTCGGGCATGCTATTCTTACAAAAAGCTTTGTATCTGAAATTTTAACTATTTACGCTCTTTTTTATGATCTGGCTTCTTTGTTTATAAATTTTTATTTATTAAGATTGAGGCTGCTCATTCAAGATCGCAGAAGAAAACTTAGGGCCTATCGACCCATCTATGGTATGTTTTTTATGCTGAATATGTAAAGAGTATACTTGTTAGAAGTGCTCTGGTTCTTTCGTTGAGTTTTGTTTTATCTGAAATTAGGTGTTGTATTCACCAGAAATATCGAGAAAATACCAATGAGTGTTTCGTGGGTTTTCTGAGGCATCATATGCTAAGAAAGACTAAAATAAACGTTCTGTTGGCAATTTAAGTGAAATTGAAATTTCTAAGTTGTGAGAAAAAAATGACAGACCCTAAGCTCTCAGTTTCTTCTCGGGCGGCACTGGCCAAGAATACCAAAATTTTTCCAGCTGATACGATGATTTTTGAAGAAGGAGATACAACTCGAGATCTTTATCTCTTGCTTCGAGGCAGGGTTGTAGTTATTAAGGCAGGTCAAAAAATTGCTGAAATTTCTGAACCAATGAGCTACTTTGGAGAAATGAGTGCAATTCTAGGGGAACCGCGAAGTGCAGCCATAAAAGCCCTTGAGGAGAGCGAATTTATGATTGTGCCGGGGGACAAGTTTGAGAGTTTGATCGATGTTTCTCCAGCGGTTGGAAAGAAAATACTTCAGACTTTAGCCCAGCGGCTTTCTTCTATGAATGAGGATCGTAAACGTGTTTTTAATGAGGCTCGAACAGCGCGTCAGCGTTCGCAAGAACAGGTCAGTTCCGCAGCTCAGGATTATAAGCGCCTACTTTATGCCATTGCCCTTGTTTACGAAGGTTTTAAGCTTCCTCAAGTTGCAGAGCTCTTGAAATATGGGAAAGAGAGCTCAACATTGGCAAATCACGCTGTTCGTTTAGATCTTGACGAACGCCATTTTGTTTCAAGCCCCTTTGTCCATAAATTGCATAAAGCAAAGCAATCATAAGATTTTTACGTCTATGGCTTTTCTTATCGTTAAGGAAGAAGGAGAGACTCGGCATATTCCTATTGATGGGAATACTGTCAGTATTGGTCGTGCCGCAGATAATGATGCTGTCCTTTACGACCAAAAAGCAAGTCGTCACCACGCTGTGCTTGAACTTGATGAAACGTGCTACTATTTGCGTGACCTTAATAGCTTAAATGGCTGTTATGTTGATGGTTTAAGGGTTCGAGAGCAAGCATTTGAGTATGGGAGTGGATTTGTCATTGGGAATGCTGAACTTGCTTTAGAGAAAGAGGAAGCAACAGCCCTTGGAACGAATTCTCTTCTTTCCTCTCAGCCTGCCATTCCAGAAACCTCTGAAAGGTTTAAGGAATCTGCAGAAACGGGTCGTTTTGAAAAACCTTCAAAACAAGCACTCTCTTTTTTAAGTGTTTTTCAGAACCTTTCTTTAAAGCCTGGATCGCAAGGGGTACTGAAAGCTCTTGCGGACTTGGTGTCAAGGTTTTTGCTCCAGGCACGTGTGTGTGTTGTCAAGCAAGAGCAAGATAAGTGGATTCCTCTTGCTTTTTCAAATTTTTTAAGTCCTTCAGCTGTAGATGAATTGCCAAAAAATCTTGCTTCTCATGCTAAGAAAGCATTCCAGCTGGGTGAAATTTATAAAGTTCAGCCTCCAGAACAACCAGAGCAAATTTACTTAGCCTTTACTCTAGAAAATAAAGTGAAGCTTCTGCTTTTTATTGAGCATGTTTCGAAACAAGGACGATTCTCTGAACAGGATTATGAATTTCTTAAAAAAGGCCATAAAGGATTCCTTGGTCTATTGGAACTTCAGGGTTTTATAGTAGAAAATGAGCTTCAACAAACAAAGCTCCTGTCACTTGAAGAGAAGTGTCGTGAACTTGAAGAGGAGCTCCAGGAGTATAGCGATCTTGAAACAGCTGCAATCTCTCGTCTGACCAGTCCTGAAAAAGAATACTTGCAAAAGTCTGAGCTCAAGCAGAACTATCCAGAAATTCTTGGGCATTCAAAGGCGCTGCAAAAAATGCTTGCAACACTTGAGAAGGTGACAAACCTTTCCATACCTGTTTTAATTATTGGCGAGTCTGGTTCAGGAAAGGAACTTGTTGCACGGGCGCTCCATTTTAATTCAACACGTGCTGATAAAGGCAAATTTATTGCCGAAAATTGCGCAGCTTTACCTGAAAACCTTTTAGAGTCTGAGCTTTTTGGACATCAAAAAGGAGCTTTTACTGGTGCTGATAAGCAAAAAGTAGGGCGTTTTGAGCTTGCAAAGGGAGGAACGCTTTTTCTTGATGAGATTGGAGAGATGTCACCTCTCCTTCAAGCGAAGCTTTTACGCGTCCTTGAAAAAAACGAAATTCGCCCGGTTGGTAGCAATGAAACAAAAAAAGTTGATTTTCGCTTAATTACAGCAACAAATCGCTCTTTAGAAGAAATGGTTCAGGCCGGAACTTTTCGGCAGGATCTTTACTACCGTATTAACGCTATTACTCTGCGGGTTCCTGCTTTGCGAGAGCGAAAAGATGACATTCCGCTTTTAATGAATCATTATTTAAAACTTGCAGCTCAAGAAGCTGGATTTGAAAACGTAAAAGCAAACAGCGGTGTTTTGAAGATTCTGAGTGAATACAAGTGGCCAGGAAATGTGCGCGAGCTTCGCAATGAAGTTAAGCGCATGGTTGCATTAAGTGGTGGTGAAAAGATTACCTTAGAACATCTCTCGCCTGCCCTACGTGGAGAAATGAGTTTCTCGGAGCAGGACAAGGAATTAATACATGCTAAGGCGGAGGGGTCTCTCAAGGAATTAGTTGAAGAAATAGAGAAAATAAAGATTGTTGAAACCTTAAGCAAAACAAAGGGGAACAAGTCTCAAAGTGCAGAAATATTAGGGCTTTCCCGTGTTGGTCTGCGTAAAAAGATGGAGCGCTATGGTATTTCGTGAAACTGTTCTATCGCAAATGATTTCTAATCAGAGACTTATGCCTGGAAATTTTTTTGTACTTTTGCTTGGTTCTTTAATGGCAATCTCTTGCTCTCTATTTTTCCTTTTAGGAAGCTTGGGGTGTGGTAAAGGACAAGAAGAAAAAGCCCAGGCTCAAGAGCAAGTCCAAGAGGAAAAAAAAGGCGCTCTACCAAAGTTAAAGTTGGTCAAGGCTTTTCCAAAGCTACGCTTTCAATTTCCTCTTGCTCTTACCTATACTAAGAACAGCCCAGAAACTTTTTTTGTCGTTGAGCAAAATGGTGTCGTTAAAAGTTTTCAAAATGATCCAGAAACAACAGAAGCAAAGACCTTTCTTGATATTCGCCAGAAAGTTTATACCGGACATAACGAAGAAGGACTTTTGGCATTAGCTTTTGATCCTGATTATTCAGAAAACAGGCGCTTTTTTGTTTATTACTCGGCTCAAAACCCTCGCAGGGGTGTGCTTGCTTCATATTTTTGCTCAAAAGAAGACCCAAGCCAAGCAGATCCAGATTCTGAAAATATTATTCTGGAAATTAAAAAACCTATTCTCCAAGGGGCAAGACGTCCAGGGAACCATAACGGCTGTTGTCTGCTTTTTGGGGAAGATGATGATTATCTCTACATTTCAATTGGTGATGGGGGGAGTGCCGGTGATCCCTGGGGGAATGCCCAGAATCTGGAAGTGCTTCTTGGAAAAATTCTTCGGATTGATGTGAGCAAAACAGAGGGAGAACAAAAATATGCGATACCTCCAGAAAATCCTTTTGTTGATAAGGAAAGAGCTCGGCCAGAAATTTATGCTTATGGGTTGCGCAATGTTTGGCGTATGAGTTTTGATCGTGAAAATGGTGATCTTCTCGCAGGGGATGTAGGACAAAACGCTTGGGAGGAAATTGATCTTATTCGTCCTGGGGGAAATTATGGCTGGAATCTTCGTGAAGGTTTTCATGCCTATAAAGGAGATAAGGAAGCTGAGATGATTGATCCTTTGGTCGAATACTCTCAAGAGCTGGGGCGTTCAGTGACAGGAGGGTATGTGTACCGAGGGAAACGACTTCAGCGTTTAGTTGGTGTTTATCTTTATGCCGATTATATTTCGGGAAGACTCTGGGGCTTGCGTCATGAGAAGGGAGAACTTCTTGCGCAGGCAGAGCTTGCACACACTGACCTTAATATTGCCTCCTTTGGAGAAGATTCAGACGGTGAACTTTTTGTCTGTGCTTTTGATGGAAGTATTTATAAATTTGAGTATGACCAAGAGAGCGAAAACAAAGATTAAACGAAAACTTAAAGAGGTTGTTTTGAGCCTAAAGGGTTTTGCTTTAGCGTTTGAATTGTTTTATATATTTACGCTTACTATATTTCCTTTGAAGTATCACGAACTTATGAATGAAGAGTTCTTTTTGAAGTTATAAAGCCGGGCAAAAAAGGTTTCTGGAATGGCAGGTTATCAGTGTATCTACGCCCATCAACCCCATGCTCTTGTTCAAGAATTTTCTCAAAAATTGAATATAAGTGAGCTGCTCGCACGTCTTCTTATCAACAGGGGAGTGAGAAGCACAACAGAAGCTTATTATTACCTCGAACCAAAGCTTTCCCACTTGCATTCAGCATCAGGGTTTCGGGATATGGCGAAAGTCACTGCTCGGATCCGTCAAGCACTGAGCCGAGGAGAACATATTAGGATTCAGGGCGATTACGACGTTGATGGCACCTGCGGAGCATCATTGCTTTTTCTTTTTTTTCAACTTCTTGGCATGCGGGTCAGTGCGCGGGTTCCAAGTAGGAAACTTGATGGTTATGGGCTTTCAAAGCGCCTTATTGATCAAGCTTTGGCAGATGAAGTGAGTCTGATTATAACAGTTGATAATGGTATCACAGCCCATGAACAAATCTCTTATGCTCAGAAGAAAGGTATCGATGTTATTGTTACAGACCATCACTCTTTTGATCATGGACTTCCAGAGGCCTATGCTTTAATTCATCCAAGGCTTGAAGATCAAGAATACCCTTTTCCTGATCTTTGCGGTTGTGCTGTTGGATTTAAGCTGACACTTGGGTTGGCTGAAGCATTGGGGGTTTCTTCAGGGGTGAACCAAGACTTCGAGGCTTATCTTGAAACAGCTTTAGCCTTGAGTGCCATTGCCAGCATTTGCGATGTCATGCCCTTACGAGGTGAGAACCGTGTTTTGGTTCACTATGGATTAAAGGCACTGGAATCTACTCGTAACCCAGGGTTGCGGGCACTTCTTGATTTAACAGGAGTAAAGGCTCCGATTACTTCTCAGGATATTGCCTTTCGAATTGGTCCACGCATTAATGCTGCAGGGCGAATGAATCAGGAGACTGTTGCTCTTGCTTTACTGACGTCGAAGAGTTTTGCCGAAGCTTGTGAGATTGGAGAGCGGCTTGAAGAGCTTAACAAGCAAAGACAAGGCACAGAACGAGCTGTTACAAAAGAAGCCAAAGAGATCTATAGTAAAGATAAAAGTTATGCAGATGATCAGGTTATTGTAATGGGTGCTCAGGGGTGGTCTCAAGGAGTCGTTGGGATTGTGGCTTCTCGTATGGTTGAGTATACGAAGCGGCCAGCATTGATGCTTGCAATTGACGAATCTGGGAATGCTCGTGGTTCAGGCAGAAGTACGCCAGCTTTTCACCTTTATAATGCTGCAAAATCATGCGAAGAGCTTTTTAAAAAATTTGGTGGGCATGCCATGGCGATTGGATTAAGCATAGAAGAGAGTAATATTCCAGAGTTTCGCCGTAAAATTAATGCCTGCGCTGCTGAGCATGGTTTTTTCGAACCGGAATGTGACATTCTTCATATAGATGCACTTGTTTCTTCAGAAGATCTCAATCTTCAACTTGCCCATGATGTATTAAAACTGGAGCCCTTTGGGCAAGAAAATCCAGAGCCTTTATTGGTACTCGAAGATGTACAATTATCTGGAAAACCAAAACTTGTTGGTAAAACTTCTCGACATCTTAGTTTTTATATTCGCTCTCAAAGAGGAGAAAGCCATAGGGCAATTGCTTTTGGCCTTGGGAACCGTTGGGAGGAACTATCATCGTTACAGCAGAGTTTGCGTTTGGTATTTCGCCCCAGAATTTCAGATTGGACGGGGCGAGAACAACTTGAGCTTGAAGTTAAAGAATTTATGGAGTTTTGATTTATCAGTTTTCCATTTATTTCAAACAAAGAGTCCTAGGGCTGTAAAATAAACGATCAAAGACATCTATGAAATGGTGTTTTTTGATATAAAAAATATTCAAGCTTATGCAGGTTTTTCAAAACCTTCGGTTTGAAGGAGTGCTCGAAACTTTTAGGTTGAGATCATTCTTTTTAATGGGTAGAACCATAAAGCTGAATGCTTAAAGAGTTTTGTGGAAATGTTTCTATATGATTATAGGCTCTCAAGTGTAAGTACGGAGAGTATATAAAGAAGAGAATATAAAAGATTGGATGCGCGCTTTATGGCGAAAGCTCAAGATTCGCAAAAACGTTCCTATGTCCTCATGATGCTGATTACCCTTGTGGCGATTCTAGCCTCGTTTTTTGCTATTCGTGAAGGAGTTTTTGGACATCGCATAAAGCAGCAAGAGGTTCAGGAAGAAAATAAAACAGGCCAGAAACTCCAAGCAACAAAGAAAAAATCCAGCTCAGAAGATTTGGCAGAGGCTAAACCGTTTTCTCCTGCTTCGGCTCTTGAAGAAGGAGAAGAGGCTCAATCCCAGAAACCTCTTGAAACTGAACAGCTTAGTTATGAGCAGGCTCAGTTTATTACGTTATCAAATGGGCGTTATACCGCTGTTTTTTCTGAACGTGGAGCAGTGCTTTCAGTTTATCGATTTATAGACAAAGACGGTGAGAGCTATTTTAAACGTACTCCTATTAATCCGATGGAGAAACCGGAAAAGCCTTTGCTTTTGCTTGGGCCTCGTCGATCTTTAGCTTCCTGGGTGTGGTCTGGAGAAGAACGTATCCCTGCGAACCAGGAGTATGCTGATAATGTCTATCCAGAGCAGATTGCCAGGGAAGATCCTCGCTTTACAAAGTTTTGGGACGAAAGTTCGCCTGCTGCTTTTGCTTTTTTGGGTCCAGAAGCTTGGCGTAACCAAGTCCGCTGGCAGCCAGGTGAGGTTATAAGTAAACCAGAAATGAGTAGTATTCGTTTCACTTCGCCAGCAGATAAAAATGGGCTTGTGGTTACGAAGCACTTTAAAGTTTATCCAGAGTTCAAAATCGTCTGTGAGCTTGAATTTCATAATACAGGCGCTCAAGAAAGAGAGGTTTTCCCTCACCTTTATGGGCCTGTGGGGATTCGACAGGAGTTGCTTGACGATGCGCAAGCTGGAGTCATGGGACTTTATGAGCAAGGCAAAGGCCTCGTTTTTAAACAGTATCAGACAACTTTTCAAGAGATTGATAGTTTTCTAGAAGATTTGAACGAAGAAGAGGGCAGTGATAAGTCTTCGAAAAATTATGCTCAAGCCCATAAGCTTTATGAGGTTGAAGCAGGTCAACACGTTGTCATGAATGCCCTTTCAAATGGTTATTTTATTGCAGGTATTGGTGCTGACTCTTTATCTGATCGAGGTCAAGGCCTTGTGGGTAGTGATATTATCCGATATCGCAATCCTCAAGGAGAAGATTTCAATGCCGATGAAATTAACACGGCATTGACATATAACTTACCAGAGTTTTCATTGGCCCCTGACAAAAAGGTGAAGCGTCGTGTGACTCTTTATGCAGGTCCTCGGAGTCGTCGGCATCTTAATCAAGCCTTGCTCGTCGATCAGCCTGATAACGATCAAGTTGCTCTACCTGAATGGAAAGAGCTCACTCAAACAGGATGGGGGTGGATCCAGCCCTTGGCTTTGCCGATTACCTTGCTTCTTGATTGGTTGCGTTCAAATGTGGGCTCAACAGGAATAGCCATCATTCTTCTTACTTTCATAGTCCGCTTATGTTTGTCGCCTCTTTCAATCCGGGGGCAAAGAGCAATGCAAATTCATGCATCTAAAATGGGTAAAATTAAACCGAAGCTTGATGAAGTCCGTAAAAAATACGAAGGCAACAAGGGTCAAGAAGCAAGAATGATGCAATTTCAAGAAACTCGGGCTATTATGAAAGCTCATAAGGTAAGCATGTTGCCTTTGAGTGGCTGCTTGCCTTTGCTGCTCCAAATGCCCATTTTTGTTGCGCTTTATGATTCGGTGCGTACAAGTTTTTTGCTTCGCCACGAAACTTTTTTATGGATTCGTGACCTTTCACGTCCAGATGCCCTTTTTGGTGCTTTGGAATCTCACTTATGGTTTATTAGTAGCCAAGGGTTTCTGACTCTCAATCTTCTTCCTTTGATCTGGGTAGCACTTGTATTAGTGCAACAAGCTAAACAACCTAAAGCAACGGACCCTCAGCAAGCAAACATGCAGCGTCAAATGAAGTTTGTGATGGTGTTAATGGGGCTTTTCTGGTATTCGATGCCGGCTGGTTTTGTGCTTTATTTTGTAACAAGCTCACTTTATACCCTTGTAGAGAGCAGGCTTGTTAAGTTCTTCTTGCTTAAAAAGGGCTTGATTGATCCGAGTCCTGGGGTGGCAGTAAGTGGAAGCGGCTTATAAAAGCTTTGTTGTCCTGAGTACTTCTTAAATTATTTTTAATAATGCTGCTTGATTGCTTTTATCTAGGACTTTTTTCATGATAGGTTCGGATGACACGATCATAGCTTTAGCAACGCCAGATCAAGCCAGTCAGCGTTTAATCCTAAGGCTTTCAGGACCGCATTCCTGGTCGTTGGGCACTTCATGCTTTCGTTTCTCTCAAGCTTTTCCAAGTCAAAATCAGCACATAAAAAGCGAAAAGCAGGAGTTTTATCGAGGGGTTTATTCTGGTTGGCTTACGACTGAACTTGGTGAATTTCCTGCTCAACTTTGGGCTTTTCCAAAGGATCAATCTGCCACTGGCCAACCAAGTGTTGAATTGCATTTTCCAGGATCTCCGATTCTTTATGAAGTTTTATTAAGAGCTTTTCAAGACAAAGGGTGTCGTTTAGCTGGCCCTGGTGAATTTACTCGACGGGCCTATCTTGCTGGGAAAATGGATCTTTCCCAGGCTGAAGCTGTGATGACCTTAATTTCAAGCTCTGATGCTCGTGGTGCTCGGCGTGCCCTGGCTACTCTTGAAGGCAAATTTTCTTCTCACATAACATCTATGCTTGAGAACCTAGAGGCTGTGGCTGCACGAATTGAGCTTACCTTTGACTTTGAAGAAGAAGATTTGCAAGGTTTTAACCAGAGTGACTTAGAGGAAAAAATTCAGGAAGCCTGTAAAGCTCTTACGGGTCTTATTTCGGGACGGGAGCTGGGGCAGCTCTTGCCTCAGATTGTCTTCGTTGGCCCTGTAAATGCTGGAAAATCGACACTTTTTAATCATCTTTTTGGAAACGAACGAGTTGTGAGCGCCAACGAAGCAGGGACAACCAGAGATGCCATTCGAGAAAGCATAGAAGTTTCAGGAGTAAAGTGTGAGATTGTTGATACAGCAGGGTTCAAAGCCGCTACTTCAAAGCTTGAAGCTTCCGCTTTAGAGCAAATGAAGTTTCTTGCTTTAAAGGCAGATATTGTACTTTTACTTATTGATTCTCAAGCTGAAGCAGCTGAAGAAGTAGAAAACAACCTTAAGAGTTGGCTCCAGGAAGACGCTTGTTTAGCCCAGCGCATCATGATTATAAGAACAAAAGTTGAAGTGGATAAGAAACTCGTTGAGCTTTCTTCCTTTTTTACTTCTTTTCCAAGTCATAGTATTTCTGTTTTTGAAGAACGGGGCATTCTGGAGCTGAAGGACAAGCTATCAAAATTCTTGAATAGGGACCAGGCATATGATTTTCCTTCGGTTTCAGCTCGGGCTCGGGAACTTTGTCAAGATGCGCTCAAAGCCTTGGAGCAAACTCTGGTCTGTTTGCAAGATGAAATGAGTTTGCCAATTGCAGGCGATTGTATTCGAGAAGCACTTTCAAGGCTTCGGGAATTGCTAGGGAAAGAATCGAGTCGCGATATACTGGATCATATTTTTAACCATTTTTGTATCGGAAAGTAGGGGATGAGCCCAAAAACTTGTTGGCCAAAAGTTGAGTTGGAAAACCCCTTGCTTCAGGCTTTCGTGCATAAGACTTGACAGAAACTACTGCGGTTGCCAGCAAGATCGTAGGCTTGGATAAAGTACTCGTAGTCAAAGCAAGAAGAGACTTCGTTATCGACAAAGTTTTTCAAAGGATAAGGCACTGCGCCAAGACGTTCAAGTTCTAAGGGGGAGGGGCTGTCCAGGCTTTGGTTCTCCTCTAAGCTTACTCTTTGATCACTAAGCTGGCGACGAAAAATATCATAGCCATAAACTTTTTCATTGTCTTCAGCATGATTCCATTCAAGTAGGATTTTTCCAGCTTTCCAGTAAGCTTTAGGCTTTGAAGCAGCTTCTTTCCATTGAGGAGGTGTGGTGTCTAGAGAATATGGTGCCTGGAGTGTTCCTTTTGGCCAAAGAAAGCAACGAACTTCCTGAAAATTCTCATCAAGAGCTTTACAAACATTAGCATAACAACAGCGAATAACTTTATGCCACTTTCCTTCACGGACTTTTTTTGGCCAATCAGGGTCTGCAAGAAGGGGACGAGCCAGTCCAATAAGGTCTGCTGCTGGTTCTTTTAAAATATCTTCAGCAAGTTTCGGGGTGGTTATTTTTCCTGCACAAAGTAAGGGAGTATGAAAACCTTTTTCGACGAGATAAGACTTAATAAAAGCAGAGGTGGTTCTATTTGGGGCATCAGGGTAGTGTCGGCCAGGCATACAACGATCACCGCTATATCCGGTATAAGGGTAAAGTGGTTGGTTTTGTCTGGAAATAGCATCTTCGAATTTTCCGCCTGCAGAGATGGAAATATAGTCGGCTCCTAACTGTGCAAACCGTAAAGCAATCTCTCCAGCTTCAACCATGGTATATCCCCCTTTAATGCACTCTTCCCCATTAAAGCGAATGCCAATACAGAAATTTTTTCCAACGCTTGCTCGAACACTTTTGAAAACTTCAGAGGGTAAGCGCAGGCGTTGTTCTAAACTTCCACCATATTCATCGCGTCTTCGATTTTTACGACTTAGAAAACTTGAGAGTGTATAGGCATGAGCCATATGAAGTTCAACCCCATCATAGCCCGCTTCTTGAGCGCGACAGGCAGCCTGGGAGTAGTTAAGAATAATGGTCTTTATTTCTTGTAAATTAAGATCTTCGATCTTTTGTCGCCAACCAGAGCGTGAAATTTTAAGAAAGTGAATGATTTGAGGAATAGCTTTCGAAGGGGAAGCATTATGAACCTTGCGCACAAGCTCACGATGACCGTCAAGATAAGTATCATCAGAAAGTCGCAGGAGCGGCCCTGATTTTGAGTTATGAACAGCCATGGCTTCAAGCACCATAAGTCCAACTTCGCCTTGAGCATAGCGTAGATAACGTTCTGTAATTTTATCGTTAACGCGTCCGTCTTCACCGGCTAGGCGAGTTACCATGGCTGGCAAAACAATCCGGTTTTCCAGTTTAAGCTGATTCAGGTAGATAGGAGTAAAGAGCTGTGACATGGGAGCATTCTAAAGAATAACACCTGAAAACAAAGAAACAAAGTCAGTAGATCAAGGGCAGTTTATCCTGATAAGTTCTTGCAAATAATATTGAGAAAAAGTGTTACCTTTAGCGAAAAGAGAAGGTGTGATGCTTTGTTACGGTTTGGTAGCATAGAGTTTGTCACAGTAGAGGTCTAGTTCATAAGATTCACTCTTGAAAGAGTTTATGTCTTTTCTCTGTGATTCCTATTTTATGGCATAGTGTTTGTTATATTACTTAATAATAAGTGATTCAGGGGTTCAGTAACCCATGCAATAATATTAGGTTTTTATAAATATATCTTAGTGAGAGAAGTATTTTGGAGGAAAGATGAGCTTTAAAAGTCGAAGTTTTTATGTTCTTGTAATTGCGTTCGTAGCTTTATTGGGTGGTTATGGTGCTCAAAGTCTTTTTGCCCAGACTCAGAGTAAGAATCCAGAAATTCGTCGTGAAAGTGATCAGGGTAAAAACGATGACAAAGGGGCAAAGCCTTTCCGTCTGGTTTTGCCAAAGAAGCAGGGATCTTCACCCAGCAAAGTGAACACGCCACCTGTCACCACAGGTTTTCCACCGGTTCAGAACAAAACGGTGGAACCACCTCGTGAAGAAGAGCCTCGCGAGCCACCTGTAGTGGCTGAAGGTGATGCGCCTCCATTTTTTGGTGAGCCTGTTGTGGGTAACTTTGTTTTTGTGCTTGATCGTTCGGGATCAATGAGCTCAACACTTTCTACTCCAATAGAAGATTGGAACGGAAACGTGCTTTCACGGCCAAGTTTTATTCAAGCTGTCAAAGCAGAAGCCATTCGTGTTATCGGTGGATTGACTGAAGATAATGAGTTTGCGGTTGTAACCTTTGGTGGAGGACCTGAGTGGACTTGGTATGATTCTCGTGTTAAGGGAACTGAAGGGAACAAGCAGGCTGCCATTAACGAGATCCAAAAGATGAGGGCCAGTGGTTCAACTCCTGCTTATACAGCCTTAAAAAAAGCTTGTACTCTTTACGGAACAGATTTGCACAAGATTTTCTTTCTCTGTGATGGCGGACCAAACAGTGATAGTGGAGCCCCTGGTGGTTCTGGTAGCGCTTCTACGGTTCTTTCCCACTTTCCACAGTGGTATGAGCATTTAAGAGCAAATGGCTGTGAGCTGGTGTGCATCCAAATTGGCGGAAGCAGTGGAGCAAAGCAATTCATGCAGGATCTTGCGAATCAAAATGGTGGTAAATATATTCAAAAGAAATAAGTAACTGATAATAGCTTAATCAAAGGAGCCATTCTTCAAATAGAAGAATGGCTCCTTTAGTATGGGAAAAATTTCTAAGTGAATGCTTCTAATTCGGGATATTTCTTGGTTTTGAAGCGGTTACGATATAGCAAGGTTGAGTTCGATACATGAGTGGAGGAAAAATATTTCCCATAACGCGTAGGATTCTTTTGAGGCCCCCTTTAAGCCCTCTATATGGCGGTGTCCAAGCAGAATGAATCTTTGCATTTTGAAAATGGGCAGAGATGAATTCTTTTAAGAGTGGGGGAGTAAAGGGGTACTCCATGGCTTCACCAGTGTCTGGGGCGTAATAGTGAAAGGGTTTTGAGCATTTAATTACTGTATTCGTCTTAAGATGTTCTTCTATAGCAGTCTTGATTTCTTCTCGTATGAGGCCTTTTGTGGCTAGTGCAAATTTTTTCGCTTGTTTTTCTTCCAGTTCTGGGAACCAGTTCTTAATCATATGATACCGCCGCTCTCGGTAAGAGATCCAATTTGGATCTGTTTTCCCGTGAATACTTGCTGCCCCTTCTCCTGTTTCTGCGAAGTGCCAAACGGGCTCCATGATTTCTTTATAGCGATAGTGAAGTGCATTATTATCTTCGAAGACATAAATTATACCGCCTGGTTTAAGTATCCGGTAAGCTTCTTGCAGCGTTGCATCAATATCTTGAACATGGCTTAAAGCTGCTGAAATAGTAACAGCATCAAAACCTGAATCATGTTTGCCATCATCAAAAGGAAGTTCTTTCCCTTGATAACAGTTGAAATCGATATTGGTGACACCTAAAAAGTCAGCTAATCGTTGACAAGCTTTGATCTTACTTTCACTAATATCAACACCACTTGCTTTTTTTGCCCCTAAAGCTGCCAATAGAGAAACGACGAATCCGTGTCCACAGCCGATATCAAGAATCTTTTTATTGTGCGCACCAGTAAGGTTGAGGATAAGTTTAACTTTTTCAATGTAGGTCTCGATTGGGACCTGTCCGCTAAAAAATTCTTGGTAATAATCATGACCTCCTGAGCCAAGAATTTCATCAGCTTTAGAAGGAGAAAGAGAGAAAAGCCGTGAAAAGGCCTTGAGTGCGGGAGTGTTTTCTTTCATCGGCTTTGTTGGAGTGTTTGATGAAAATTGGTATTGAAAAGGTTATTTTTAATAAGTAGTTTCATTCTTATTTTAAGGAAGCTTAAAACCTATTTTTATGTTTAGGGTACATGAAGGACACAAAAGTTAAGCTTTTATGAAGAAGTGCAGAGAAGCAAGATCGAGTGGAAGGTGGCGAGGGTGACGGGACTTGAACCCGCAACCTCCGGCGTGACAGGCCGGCGCTCTAACCAATTGAGCTACACCCCCTCTTGATAAGCCTTTATATCGTTTTAAGACTCAAATACAAGGGCCTTGCATTATTCTCTATTTCTATTTTTTCTGAAGTGCTTAGCAAGAGAATTTTTGCTTCGTGCCAGCTTTTATTTTTTAATGGAAAAGTTCAATAAGCTGGATATCCCAGAAAGTGTATAAAATTTTTTCGAGGAAGTTTCGTGGAAATCATTAAAATAATACTTCTTGGGGCCGTCCAAGGTTTGACAGAGTTCCTGCCGGTTTCAAGTTCAGGGCACATTGTTTTAGCTCGGGAGTTTTTTAATTTTCAGGGGATGAGTGAACATCAACTGGCTCTTTCTGTATTACTTCATTTAGCTTCACTCTTAGCCATTTTTATTGTTTTTCGACGAGATTTAATAACACTTTTTTATCCAAAATTGAATTGGAAAAAGCTTGGATTGCTTGCTTACCTTACTCTTCCCGTTGGCCTTGCGGGTATACTTGTAAAATCTTTTCCAGCGTTTGAAGACCAACTTTTTGGAAGCTTGTGGGTTGCTTTTGGGGGGCTTAGTCTCACCGCTGGGCTTCTCTTTTGGGGAGGAAGTCGAGAGCATAAAGAAGTTTTTGAGGTTGAAAATATAAGCAAAAAGCAATGGTTTCTCGCCGGGCTCATTGGAATGGTCCAGATGATTGCGATTGTTCCAGGGGTTTCTCGCTCAGGCAGTACTATTGTAATGGCTCTTTTGCTTGGGTGGAAGCGCCATGATGCGGTGCGTTTGAGCTTTTTAATGGGTTTCATCAGCTTAAGTGGAGCTGGAGTGCTAGAGCTTAAACATATATCAGAATTTCCTTTGAGTCTTGGGGTTGCTGGGTTTATGTCATCACTCGTTTTTTCTTTACTTGGTCTCTGGGGGATTCAATATATCGTAAAACAACGAAAGCTTTCTTGGTTTGGTTTTTATCTTCTATTTTTGGTTTTTATTGGTGGTGCGTGGGCTTTGTTTGTGCGCTGAAAATCAGGAAAAAGCTATTTTTTAAACAGTATTTTAGCTGAAGCACTAAGGAATTTTTATTGAGGTAAGATTATGTCCGATTATAGACCAGAGCTCAAAATTGCCCCAAGTTTATTGGCTTCTGATTTTGCAAATATTGAGCGGGAGTTAAAACGTTTGGAAGATGCAGGAGCAGACTATCATCATGTGGATGTTATGGATGGGCATTTTGTACCAAACCTTACAATTGGAGCGCCAATTGTTGCCTGGATGAAGCGTTATGCCAAACTGCCTCTTGACTGTCATCTTATGATTACAGATCCCTTACTTTATATTGAAGATTTTGCCCGTGCAGGAGCTGATCTTATTACCATTCATTTGGAAGCCGCATCTCCATTACAAGAGGCTTTTGCAGAAATTCGCAAGTGCAATAAAAGGGTTGGGTTAGCTCTTAATCCGGGGACACCTGTAGAAGATGCTTTGTCTTATTTGGCTGAGATTGACATGTTGCTTATCATGAGTGTTTGGCCTGGTTTTGGGGGACAAGCTTTTATTGAGCAGGTGCTTGAGAAGGTGAGAATCGCGCGTAGCCATGCTCCAGAGCTTGATATTGAAATAGACGGTGGTATTAATGCTGAAACAGCCGCCCAAGCCCGAGAAGCAGGAGCAAACGTTTTAGTCGCTGGGTCCTATGTTTTTAAAGGTCAAGACCTTCGAGCACGCATAGAATCTCTGCGTGCATAAAGAAGTATTGTTGCAAAAGAGCTGGTTTGTTCGTTCAAGAATAATTAAAATGTATCGCGCTGAGTAACCCGAGCAATTTCTTCTAAGGTTGTTTTTCCTGATAAAGTTTTTTGAATTCCATCCATACGCAAGGTTCTCATGCCATGCTCCTTGACTTGAGAGCGCTTCATTTCGCCCGCTGCTGCACCACTTACGATTTGTTCCTTGAGGTATTCATTAATAGGCATCAGTTCGTGGATCCCCATTCGACCAAGGTAGCCGGTGTTAAAACACTGTTCACACCCCTGCCCTTTCCAAAGTTGACCGTTGGGAAGGTCGTCTAATTTAAGATCAAAGGAATGGAGTTCTTCTATATCAGGAGTGTAAGGCTGCTTACAGTTGTTACAGACTGTCCGCACAAGTCGCTGGGCAACCACGCATATCACTGATGAAGCAACAAGGAAGGGTTCAACGCCAAGATCAACAAGACGAGTGACTGTTGAAGGGGCATCGTTTGTGTGTAAGGTTGAAAAAACCAGGTGTCCCGTCAAAGCAGATTGAATAGCAATAGTGCCAGTTTCAAGGTCACGAATTTCACCAACCATAATAACATCGGGGTCCTGTCGCACAAGGCTGCGCAGTCCCCGGGCAAAGGTCAACCCTTTCTTTTCATTTACTTCAATTTGACTGACACCACCCATCTGATATTCAATTGGGTCTTCAATCGTCATGATATTAATGTCAGGTTTGTTAATATCTGTAATGCCAGCATAAAGGGTCGTGGTTTTACCAGAACCTGTTGGTCCAGTTAAGAGTACAATTCCATTTGAAAAATTAATGTAATGACGAAAGGTTTCAAGGTGTGTATCTGAAAATCCGATGTCATCAAGATGATAGGTCTTTCCAGATTTATCAAGCAGGCGAATGACAATTCTTTCGCCATAGGCCGTTGGAACACTGGAAACCCGAAGATCAACTTCGTGATCTCCATTACGAACCGTAGCACGTCCGTCTTGAGGAAGTCGTCGCTCTGCAATGTCCATTTTGCTCATAACTTTAATCCGAGCGATGACTGCCTCAAGCAGCTTCTTGCTCGGAGTCATGGAGTCATAAAGAACGCCGTCAACTCGGTAGCGAACAACCAGAGTATTTTCGTAGGGTTGAATATGAATATCTGAGGCACGACGACGTAAGGCCTGGGCTATAATCGTATTCACAAGCTTAATAATTGGAGCAGCCGTCGCAACGTTTAAAAGGTCTGTTGATTCATCGATTTCGATTTGATCCTCAAGCATCCCCTGTTCTTCAAGCTCTTGCTCGGTTTCATCGAGAATATCTTTTTTTGCAGCATAAGCCTTGTTGAGAAGTGTTGAAATTTCTACTCTTGGGGCAAGTATGGGGCGGACAGGCATTTCGACCATATCACTAAGTTCATCAATCGGATGAGTTTCCAGAGGCTTGCAGCAGGCAACAATCATGGTGCCCTCTTCTTCTGCAAGGGCCACAAGGTTGTAGTTTCGGGCAAAAAGTACAGGAACCTTATCAACAAAGGTTTTAGGTACTTTAACATGCTCAAGGGTTTGTTTGTATTCAAGTTTAAGGTAGTCTGAGAAAAATTCCAACATTTGAGCCTCATTCAAGAGGCCCTTTTTGACCAGAGCAACGTCAATGCTTTCAATTTCTTCTTCTGCTCGCTGAAAAATATCCTTCAGTTTATCAGGATTAATATCGTGCTTTTTGACTAAATCTTGGGTTAATGCCTGGATCATATATTCTTCCTTGCAAGATATTTCTTTCTTAGAGACCTCTTTTTTATATCATGCCTAAACGGCTATAGCTTAGGAAAAGTTGGGAAAAGACAATCTTTGCATTTAAGAATTTTCAGGACTATCTGACCTCATCTTTTCATGAGCAAAAGAAAGTGCAAAGATACTTAAAAATCTGAAAACTGCCAGAATTAAAGAAGTTCTCAGGAAGAAGAGGGTATGAGAAAGGCTTGTGAGGTATGAAAAATATTTTTTTTCGAAGGGGCTTAAAAATAAAAAGATTGCTTTTTTTTATTCTTCCTCAAGGCCTCCTTTGGGGAGCTTTTTTCTTTGTTTTTGGTATGAGTTATCCTTTGTATGCTCAGAATAATCCTACTCCAGAGGAAACGAGTACAGGAGGGCAGGAAGGAAATCTCGAACTTCAACTCCAGAAGCTTGAAGAGCAGGTGCAGCAGCTGAATAAATCAGTCCATGAGCTTTATGAGTTATTTGAAGTTGCTTATGAGGTTCGAAAATCTGATCCTCAGGATGTGAGTGATTCTTTTGAAAGTTTAACTCCTCAAGAGCAGCTTGAATGGAGAATTGCCTATCTCAAGGGATATAAACAAACACTGATTACGGTTTATGACGCAGTTAGCAATGAATCTCCGGAAAAGGGGAGTAGTTCTATACATGCTCAGCTGATACGTTTTGCTGATTCTTATGAAGCTTTTCAGAAAGGTTTAGAAGATTCTACAGACAATGTTTTTCCCGAAGCATTTCAAGCACGTTCTGCAAAACTTAGCGAGCATTGGCAACTGCTTGAGCAACGTTTCCAAGCTTTTGATATTTCTCCGGAAAGTTTAGAAAGTGAAGCAAATTCTCAATATTCCAGCGAGGAATTGCAGGCTTTGATATTGCCGCGCGGAGGGTTTTTTAGCCCCTTAAGCACCCAAGAAGGCTTGAAATCAGAGGCCAGCGCCTACCTTCCCATGCGCTTGATAGATCGAAATTTGAGTGAAATTCGGTCAGTCCGGATTCTTTTCGATAGTTTCTTTCTTGAGCGCCTCCAACGTCTGATTGACCCTGTTGAGCGCCTTCACGTTGAGCTTGAGTTTCGTAGAGATCAGCTCGAGCTTGAACGTCTGCGAAAACTTGATGATGAGGAAGCAGGAGAAGAAGAAAAGGGTTATGAGAGCCAAGCGGATCTCAGTAAACCTGCAAAAATTAAGCTTGATATGAGGCGTTTCGAATCTGAGCGGGAGAGTCTTTCTTTAAACCTTGCAGATGCTTATCAGAGCTATGCTCAAAGAGCTCAAGAGCTTGGAGAAAAAGTTTCAGCCGAAGAGCTCTTTACAAAAGATTTAGAATTTAAGCTCTTCGAAGGCAGTTTGCATAAATTAATGGAGCAAATTCAAGTTGTATCTGCCCGGATACCAAGTCTTGAGGGGAAAACGCTGAAGGAGTGGCAAGGTATTCTAGAGCAAGAGTTAGGTGTATGGCAAGATCAGCTCTATGCCTTAGTTGCAGAAGATATAAAGAACAAGCCTGGAAACCAGGCTCGTCTAGCGCTTTTAGGTGGACAGTATCGAGCTAAAAATCAGCGCAAACTTGAATTAGTGAATACGATTCGCCGAGAAGAAGCTCGTCTTCACGTGAGTCGTACGCTTTTAATTGGGTCAGCAAAACAAATTTATAGTCTTGATAAGCGATTAGAGTTGCTTCAGGACCGTTGGGAGAGCGAGGCATTAGGGTTTTATGGCTGGGCATTATTAAAGGTTTTTATTATTTTGCTGAGTGCCTGGATTGTTTTACGGTTTGCTGTAGGCATTGCAAATCGTCTTGTCAAGCGACTGAGTACAAAGAGCCAAGAGCGAGACGACCCAGACCAGGAAGACAGGCTTAAGACGCTTTCAGGGGTATTAGTTGGAAGCTTGCGGGTCGTGGTGTGGGTGACGGCTTTCTTTATGGTTTTGGGAGAATTTGAAATTAATTACCAACCTCTTTTACTCGCAACAGGTGGGGTTACTTTGGCGATTGGTTTTGGGGCTCAGTGGCTGGTAAAAGATCTAGTTGCAGGGTTTTATATTCTTTTTGAAAATCAATTTACAGTTGGTGATGTCATCGAGGTTGGAGGAAAGTCTGGAAGCGTTGAAGCTGTTAACCTGCGAAGCACAAAGCTTCGATCATTGGATGGAACTGTTCATATCATACCAAATGGTTCTATTTCATCGGTTAGTAATATGACTCATTTATGGTCTCGTTTCGTGGTCATCATTGGAGTTGGGTACAATGAAGATCCGGATGAAATTCGAGATATTTTGAATCGTCTTGGCCAAGAGTTTTATGATGATCCAGAGTGGAAAGAGAAACTCCTTGAGCCCCCAATTGTGCTTGGATTGGATGAGTTCAGTGAAAGCTCAGTTGATTTCAAGGTTGCTGGAAAAACCCGTTCTGGAGATCAATGGGCTGCAAAACGTGAATATCGACGTCGCGTTAAATTAGCTTTTGATCTTGAAGGAATAGAAATTCCTTTCCGTTATGTTAATTATATCGAGATGAAGCCTGGGAGCCCGAAAGCTTTAAAGCGTTTAGAACATTCTTCTTTGCCTCCTGCTCAAGCCCATCAAAAAGAGAGCGAAATTTCCTCTCAAGCTATTCAAAAGGGAAATGAAAAGGTGGATGCTGAGAAAGATCCTGGGAAGCTTCCAAGCTCTAATGAGTAGAGAGGGGAATATGAAGCTGATTGCAGAGTCTCCTCTGAAATTATAGTAGATATAGAGGGATTTTAGGTTCGAATTTGTCGGGGGAGGATTGCTTCCTTTTCTGAAAAATGTATACTTTTGGTTTTCTTGGTTCTTCGTTGAATGGCAAAAATATCGTTAAAGACGATTTCTATATATATCGAGCAAAATAGCAGGACAGGATTATGGCAAAGAAAATAGCAGGCCAAACCATAACAAAAAAGGATTTGGTTCTTCGTGTTGCAGAAAAATCCGGTTTAAAGCAAGCTGTTGTTCGGGATACGGTGCAGTCCTTTATTGATGAAATTATTAAGGAATTGGTTGCTGGAAATCGCCTGGAGTTACGAGATTTTGGAGTTTTTGAAGTTCGTAGTCGTCAGCCTCGGCAAGCCCGAAACCCCAAAACAGGCGTTCAGGTCCAGGTTCCCTCTAAACGAGTTGTGACGATTAAACCTGGTAAGAAGATGAAAGAACTGATCAATCAAGATCATTGAGTCAAAATAAAAATCTCTTACCTTTTTTTTATTGTAATCCTTATTTTTAAATATTTTTCAGTGCTTGACCTTCTCTTCGCAGGGTTTTGAACGCTGCCGAATTCAAGGTATACAAAACACAATAGAGGAAAGCGCGCAAAATGCTCTGAGCTCGAGGAGCTCAGCCAAGAGAGAGGAGCTCAGCCAAGAGATTTATTCACTGGGTGATTTTTCAGAGCTGTTGTAGATGTCAAAAGAAACTTTTACTACAGGATAGATCCAATCAACTTCAAGAGCTTCTTTAATTAAAACCTTGTAGTTGTGGTTAAAAGGGCTGAGAACAACTTGGGAACCCTCTGCCTGATAAAGTCGACAGAGAATTTCTTCATTTTTAAGCTTAACCAAGGCTGGCCGGTTTTCTTTAAGGGGGAGGTTTGGAGCGATAATCATCATGGAGCCTTTGGGAATTAATGGCGCCATAGAATCAACATCGAAACGTATAGCAAAAGCATTAGTATCAAGAATGTCTCCAGGGCATTCAATGGTGTCGGTGTTACTGGAAGGAAAATCTTCGAAGCTTATGTTTGTCTTACCCTTTTTAGAGAGGGTAACGAAAGGTATAACACGAGTTGGGCCTGCATCAAGGGATGATTCTGCAGGAGATTTTGTATAAGGGCTGAGGACAGGTGAAGAAGCCTTATTTTCATTCAATCCAGAAGCTTCAGAGTTATAGAAATAGCTGGGATCAATATCGAGGGCTTTTTGGAGTTTTTCAAGTATTCGGGTACTTGCTGGATATCGACCGTTCTCAACAGCGGATAAGTAGGGGCGCGTGCAGCCAACGGCTTCAGCAAGCTCCGCGCAGGTCATGCCTCGAAAACTTCTCAGGCGTTTAATTTTTTCACCTATATGAGCAGTTACGACTTTTTCACTGGCTTGGATTTCAGGATCTGCCATCGTTCTCAAAAGTCCTTATCGTTAATCCACCAGGATGAAAAAGTATATCAGATTTTTAGATACTTTTTGCGTGAATACATAATATGAAGGATTGCTAAAAAACCTAACCCTCGGACTTTAGCATACTTAAAAGTTTTAACGAAGATAATTCAAGGTCAGTATTTTTAAAAGTATATATGCAAAAAATCTTTTTAAACATGCTGTTGGAAGACCACGGCATGGGATTAAGAATTCCAGCGCACTTCCTTGTCCGTAGGAATTCCGTGGTAGAATTCAGGGAATTCGTAGTCTTTACGTAAAGGATAGCCTTCCCAATCGTCCGCGCAGAGAATACGACGTAAGTTTGGATGACCATCAAAAATCACGCCTAAAAGATCAAAAGCTTCTCGTTCGTGCCAATCCATGCCTGGATACATGGCAACACAGCTTTTAAGCACAGGGTTTTCTCTTGGAACTCGTACCTTAACATTAACCCAATGTTTATACTTGATGCTTGTTAGTGAGTAGGTAACGCCAAGATCTTCTCCTGATTTATAGTCAACCCCAGAGATGCAATGTGGCATGTCAAAATCAAGCTCGGGAGTGTTTTTGAGAAAAGAGAGAAGATCAAGAATAACTTCGGGTTTTACCTCAATATAACCGACAACACAAGGCCCTTGGGCCAGAGGCTTTGGGCGTTTAACTTGGGGGGTATCATCCTTTTTTTCAGGAGGAGGAGCAAAAGCTGGTTCTTTAAGCTCAACTATTGCTTCAGGAAATGCTGCTTGAATCTTCTGGTAAAGCTCAAGTTCTGTCATCGTAGCCCTTTCCTGATACTCATGCATAAAGTTTTGAACCATTTGAGAATATGAGATTTTAAATATTAAGCTGTAAATTCTACCATAGAAAAATCTTCATAAAACACAATCTCAAGCTTTAAAAACTTCTGCAGGGAAGGTTGGTTCTCTTCAAGGCTTTTTGATAACAAGAGCTCTCGGTTCTTAGAAATACTCTGAAAATCGAAGATTTTACTGAGTGGGGCAACCAAGCTTTTTGATCCGAATTTTAAGAAGCTTGAAGCTCCAAAAAGAGTGATTGTCCTCTATTCTCAAGGGGGAGGACTTTATGCTTTTGGAAGCTTCGGCCTTCATGGAGAAGAAGTTGCTTTTTCAAAGTAATTCCACCAGCAAAGCCTCCGAGACTGCCATTTGAACGTACTACACGATGGCAGGGGATAAAGAGCGGGAGGGGATTCTTACTCATAGCAAGGCCGATAGCCCTGCTTGCTCGGGGGGATCCAACGCGTATAGCAAGTTCTTTGTAGCTTATAACTTCACCTTGAGGCACTTGGCGGAGTTGTTCCCAGACTCTAAGCTGAAAAGAAGTTCCCTTGAGTTCAAGAGTTGGAAGGTGCTGAAAAGAGCCATGAACGCAGTATGCTTCCAAGCAGGCTTGGGCTTGTTTTATATGTTTACGAGCGGAGCCTGAAGCTGAAGGAAGTTGTGCCGAAGAGCTTTTTTGATCAGGCTGAAGCTCCAGTGCTCGTAATCCATTCGAGTCAGCAATAAGCCTTATAAAATGAAGTGGAGCCTGCAACTCAAGAAGCTCAGCGTAAAGATCTTTAGAAATTTTCATAAGAAGCTCTCTTGTTCTCGCATGTATGAGCAAGAATCTTTCTCACTCACCTCTAATTTTATGGAGCTAACCACACCTTCATTTTGATAATGAGTTTACTTTGCCAATAGCAAAATGATAGCTCAAAGAAGAGGTTGTGGAACAAGAATTTAGGCTTAAGACCAGGAGTTAAGAAGAAGTTGAGGCAGATAAAAGTCTTTTCTTTTTCTCTATTTTAAGAATGACTTTCTTTATGGGAATCAGGAGGAAGCATGATGCGAGTCTTATCTGACTCATTTCTTTGTCTTGTTTCTTTGTTGCCAATTGAATCAATTTCAAGTTCAAAAGGAGAAGGAAAATGACTCTCTTGTTCCAAGACAGCTTCGAGTTTTAGGATTTGTGTTGTTGCTTCTGTGCAACGAACCCGTTCAGCAATATCATGACCTGCAATCCAGACAATGCCTAGGGCATCACAGATAATTGGCAAGGTGTCTCTGCTTTCACGTTTAATTTTGCGATCGACAAGGTAGTCTTGAAGTTTTTTTTCTTCGTCCATGCCAAGGGGTTTAAAACGGTCTCCAGCTTGGCGTGGTCGAGCAACCAGGGGTAAATGAATCTTGGCGGCATCAACAAACTCTAAACTATTATCGTGGGCATGTTGTTTCACTTTATCTAAAGCTGGTTCTTCGTTTGGCAAAACTTTTGCACGGATACTTTGGTATTGGGCTCCAACGAGCTCTGCTACCCAGCCACCTCCTTTGGGAGCAAGATGGAAGTTTGCAGGCTCAAAGGCTGGTTGTTCAGCCTGGGTAAGGTTTTGGAAAATGGTGAGATTCTCTTCTTCTAAACAGGCGCTTAAGGTGCCTGTCAATTGAAGGATAACCCCCTTACGGCCTTCATCAATAAGTTCAAGAGCAAGCTCGACCCGTCGGTAGGTTACTTCCCGAGGAGAAGCTCCAAGCTCAAGCATGGCTTCTCGAATAAAATAGCGCTGTTGAAGACGAGCCTCAAAAGCAATCATGTCAAGAGGAAAAGCAATCCAGATTCGCTCTTCGTTGCTCTCTTTTTTTGGTAAAAGACGATGGGCTCGGTGGGTGAGCTCTACATCAAGTTCTGCTGATTGTTGTGCAAGGGCAGCAAGGTGCTCACGGGCCCCAGTGTTGAAGTTTTTAAGAATCAACGGCATTAGAGTATTGCGAACATCATTACGTGTAAAGCTTGTAGAGTTATTCGAAGGATCTTGAAAGTATTGCTCTTTCAGTTCTTCGAGTGCGGCTAAAATCTCAGAATGGCGGGTGTTTAAAAGAGGGCGTATGACCTGAATTTCCTGAGCACCTTTTGCTAGAGGTCGACGAAGAGGGATGCCTGAAAGAGCAGTCAGCCAACTTCCTTCAATAGCCCGCATCAATACGGTTTCAGCTTGATCATCAAGCTGGTGGGCTGTTGCCACATAAGAAATGGCCTGGTCTTGAGCTGTTTGCAATAAGAATTGGTAGCGTTCGCGGCGGGCCCACATTTGTAGAGAATCACTGCTTTTTTTGAGTTCTTTACGAGCTTTTTGCAGATGAAGAGGAATTCCCCAGCGTGCAGCAGAATTTTGAGCAAGTGCTTCTTCTTTTTGATCGTTTTCATCAATCATATGATTGAAATAAGCAAGTTCAATTGACCAACCCGTATGATGGACTTTTGTAATTTCCAGGAGAGCACGGACAAGCAGGGTACTATCAGTGCCTGCTGAATAAGCAACCAGAACTTTTTCGCCGTTTGGAATAAGTTTATGGACAGTAATAAAACGATAAATACGCTCAAAGAGTGCTAGCATGGTTCTTTCGTCTTGTCTTGATCTCGCTCTATGCTTCGTCTAGTCGCAAAATTCTTGTTGGAAAGTCTCGGATCTTCATATTGATAGGGCTTATAGTCATCAGTTTATGCGTTTTATGATAAAGATTCTTTACGTCGGTGTTCTTCGATATTGATATCGAACTCGCTTTCTAATATGTCGAGCAAATCCCAAAAATTATGAATAATAAAATCGGCTTCTGTTTCACCTTTTTGAGTAATATATTTTCCACTTCGTTTTGAATGTACAGAAATCATGCCGATTTTATTTGGAGGATCGACATCAAGACGGGGATGATCGCCGATATAGAGGGCTTGAGGAGGTCGAACACCGATTTCTCGACAAGCTCTTTGAAAGAATTTTGTATTCGGTTTATTCATTCCCAACTGGTCTGAGATAAAAATCGCATCTGAATCAAGATATTGATAGATATTCAAGCGTACGATTTTTTCTGCCTGTTTGATGGTAATGCCATTTGTAATAATGCCGATTTTGAGTTTGCTGTAACGACGTAAGAGTTTCAGTACTTCAATGACATCTTCATGGGCCCGTAAATTTCGTATTTTTGTCTCGTGGTAACCAGCAATTGCTGCTGCTACTAGAATTGCTTCGTTGGTTTCAGCTTTATAGGAAGCTGGAACACGCGCCAGCAGCTTATCAAAGTGGGCTTCGTAGTTTGAACTGAACTCCTGAATGACCTCATCAAGTTCTTTAAGCGCATCGTCCAGTTGCATGCGAAAACCAAAGCGGATCATATTTTTGACTGCTGCTTCTCTTGCTTGCTCGGCAAACTCAGTTGTGGAATAAAGAGTGTCATCCAAATCAAGAAAGATAGCACGGAGCATTGGTCTTTGCATAACTGACCTTCCTTGAATCTTAAGTTATTTGTGGTTCGAAAACTTCATTGAGCAAAAGTGGTTCATGGATTTCAGGCAATGAACATTTCTTCATACACTTTATCTTGGTAGGAGTAGGCATTTAACTTTCGTTTTCTTTCTCCAGCATTTTTTTGAGCTCTGATTCTCGTTTCAGTGCAGTTTCAAACTCTCCGCCTTCTTCAGCTTGATTAATAGCATCGATGCTTGACAGAAACTTAAGTTTTTCAGGGTCTTGGGCATCGCGTTCAAGGAATTCGTCTTCCAGGCCAGCCGCATCAAGGATTGAACCAAGCTCATCAAGATACTCTTCTTCATTCACCTGGGCCATGGCAAGCTTATTGTCAAGCCCAGAATCTTGAATACGCTTGACAAGACGCTGAATTCCATTTTTATCCTTGGCTTTCTCAAGACGTTCTATTCCATAAATATAGCGTTTCAGCGTAATGCCCTCAAGGTTTGCGACGCGGGCACTGCGGCGTGTAAAATTGATTTCGTGTTTAAGATCTTTCAAGTCTTCCCACAGGTAGTCAACTTCAATTTGATTGCCGTTTTTACGAGCGTTTTTAATTTCTTCAATCAATTGGGTTTGACGAGAGGAAAGCTTGCGCATTTCAAGAAAATACTTGCGGCGTTCTCGTTCGACCCTGCGAAGCTGGACCTTTAAAGCTTTAAGATTATAACCTGTTTGGAAGAGCTCTTTAAAAAACCCCATGCGTTTCCTTCTTTCTTGTGGCAAAGCGAGCACGATTATTCAGCAAACTTCTAAATCCTGGAATAGTAGAGTATAAAGCATATAAGCTTTAAAGTCATTCAAGTTCCTGTTCAAGAGATTTTAATCTGCGCATGATATCCTCAGAGTCTTCTAAGTTGCTTGGAAGAGGCTCAACACCTTCTTCTCTTTTTGCAGCTGAAGGAGCAATTTCATAGTTTTGAGAACGGCTTTTAAAGTGTTGGGCTTCCCCAAATATTTCTTCTTCGATCTTTTGAAGCTCCTGGCGTTCATTTTCTGGAACCTGGGGTTCTCCAAACGAAAGGTTGCTCTCTGAACCAACCACATCTTCCTGGTACTTTTCAACGTTTTCGCTGAAATCAAGAATTACCTGGTCGATAAGTTCAGGGGAGAGACCTTTCATTTCCATGGCCTGGCTTACCTGGATTTTACCTACGAGGTTAATATTAAGATTAAGGTTGCGGTTAAGAATGTCAGCTTTATTCATGAGAAGGTCGAGCTGCTTTCGGTAGCGGTGAACGGTTTGTAAGGCTAGGCGTACAGAGCGCCCTTGAATATTGCCACGTTTCAGAGAAGTAATTGTGGCGCGTTCAGTCAGCTCAAGTTTTGAAATGGTGCCTTTTGTTTGACGTAAGAGCACCTCGTTATGCAGAATATTTTCATGAAGCTTTTCAAGGAGATCGGGTAAATTCTTGGCCTGGGCATAGATCTTTCGATCCTCCTGGGGAAGACGTTCGCTGGCAAAAAGCGTTTTAAGTTTTTGAAAAAGATTCATAAAATTGGGCTATTCTGAAAATTTGATTTTGATTTTATAATATTTCGTTTTCAGCATTTTTACCGCAATTGCTTTGTCCGTGCATAATTCGTAAAAAATAGAAGAGATTCTTCATACTCTTCAAGCATAACTCGTTGAGAAGAGGCTCACAAGCTTATGCTGCTTTTTTTGTTTTTTGAGTTTTGTATGGAAAAGTTTTTGATAAATGAGAAAGAACCTGAGTCGTTGAGAGAGTTTTGGTTGTATTTAGGATGGTTTCAAGCTTCAACTCTTATTTTCGACGCAAAACCATGCTGCCCTCAATCTTTTCAATTTTAAAGGCAGAGTTTTCGTTCAGCCATTCAAGTAAAACTTCATGAGTGAAATCATAAGGAGTAACACAGCGTTCGGCGATTTCTTCTACGAGTAAAAAGCCGGCAGGAAGAGTGAGCTCTTTTGCATTGCTTGTAAATGCAACAATACGATTTGCCTTATCTTCCGGAGTCTCTGGATCTAAGATTGCAAGAAGATCAGGCTGCCAATGATCTGGAGCATAAATTTTCCAACCAGGAGGTTGAGGAGCAATCAAGGCGAGAGAGTAATTCTCACCTTGGGGTAAAGCCTCAAGGAGTTCTGACTTCCAACCACAGGTAGAGCAAAGCACAATCGTGTAATATATTTCTCTTCGTTGGAAAACAAGAGCTCGTTTCAGTATTGTGTTTACAACTTCAAAACCAGCTTCTTCTCCAAGTGTTTCAACGGGGCGTTGTGCCAAAATTTCAAGTGGGCTGTAGCAGGAGGCCAGTAAGCTCAGGCGTGGTTGTGGTGCAGAAAAAAGACTTTTATGAGAGAGCATGATCTCAAAACTTTGATTAAAGGGCATGTTGTGGGCTTCATTGCTTTGTTTTGCCCTTAAAAGTTGTCTTTTAACTTCTTCCCGTTCATCCCATTCGCGAAAAATATGGTTTTTAGGTTTTATGGAGTAAAAAGATCGTTCAATTGGATGGAAGAAACCATGCAGCTTTTGAAAGTGTGTACGCAGATGAGAAAGAAAGATGTTCTCAAGTGAACGTGCGAGGTTGCGATCAATATAATTTTGGGTTTCGAAGCTGTACGTCATTGTATTGATAACTCTATAAACCTGATAGTTGAGAAAGCCTTTGAGAATGAAAGAAAATTCAAGTTGCCTTCGGTTTATTTTAGCTGATTTTGCGTTGGTAGCGAAAGCTTTTTCGTTCGATAGCGTAAAGGATTTTTAGCCTGCTTTATTGAAAAGCTGATCTTTTAGAGTTTGCTAAGGAATAGGCAGGATTTACCAGCTCTTGTTTGCTATTATCTTTTTTGTAGGTTAAGATAGAGGGACGAGGGCAAGCTTGTTTTTATTGAAAAACAAAAGCACTTTTCTATTAGATTTTTATAAGGGCGCAGCTCGGAAGTGAGGTGAGGCATTTTTTCCCGTAAAAGTGACTACGGTTTACGTGCTTTAATCTACCTTGCTGAGGAGCAAGATCGAAAGCTTGTTACATTAAGTGAAATTTCTGAAAAGCTTATTATTCCAAAGGCCTTTTTATCTAAGATTTTACAACAGTTTGTGCGCTCTGGCATCGTTCAAAGCTTTAAAGGTGCAAGTGGAGGATTTACGCTTAAGCGTGATGCTCAAGAGCTTACGGTTCTTGAAATCATTGCTCAACTCGATGGTCCTTTAAAAGTGTTTGAGTGTTTTTCTGATGGTTCAGATTGCAGCCATTATGGGAACTGTAAGATTCTTTCAGTTTTTAATATGGTAAGCAGCGAAATCGAAAAGGTTTTAGCAAATGTTCGTTTGGCTGACTTTGTCTCTCAGCATTCGAGCTCTTCCCGATTGCAGCAGCTTGAAACTTCAGCAGCTCTTCCTTCTTCAACAGAATAAAACCTTGCACTATAGCTTCAAGACAAGAGGAGGAAGCGGACGGCTTCCTAGTTAAATGTTGCGGGTAAGTTTTTCTCTCATATTTTTAAAGCAGATTTTAGGTCATATCGGTAAAGCTTTTTGATATGGTTTTTCTCGCTTATTTCTTTTGTATAACAAATACAAAAAGAAAAGCGGGTTAAGGGAGCTTTCAAAAGCTTGCAAAAGGAGTTATAAAGCAGTACGTTGGCGCTTACAAAATAACCGAAGAAAAAGCCTGCCTTATAAATCGGGGGATAAGTCCTCGGTGATAATAAACATAAGAGGAAAGTGAAGGAATTTATTCATGTCTCAAGTCAATAACACAAGCGAAGTTAAGGGCTATAACCTTAAAACAGGGTTTGCGGAGATGTTCAAAGGCGGTGTCATCATGGATGTGACAGATGCTGAGCAGGCCAAAATAGCGGAAGATTCAGGAGCAACTGCTGTGATGGCTCTTGAACGTGTTCCCGCTGACATACGTGCTGAAGGAGGAGTCGCACGCATGGCTTCTCTTAAAAAAGTACGTGAGATTATGGAGGTTGTTTCTATTCCTGTAATGGCTAAAGCTCGGATTGGCCATTTTGTTGAAGCTGCTATCTTAGAAGAGCTGGGTGTTGATTTCGTGGATGAAAGCGAAGTGTTAACACCCGCTGATGAAGAGTATCATATTGATAAGCACCAGTTAAAAGTTCCGGTGGTTTGTGGAGCGCGTAATTTAGGTGAAGCTTTACGTAGAATTACCGAGGGAGCCGCTTTGATCCGTACAAAAGGAGAAGCGGGAACAGGTAATATCGTTGAAGCTGTTCGACACTTACGCAGTATTGCTTCCCAACTCAAGAAGCTGGCTTCTATGCGGGAAGATGAACTTTTGCAGGAGAGTCGAGAACTTGGTGCTCCTTATGAGCTTGTGCGTTTAGTGGCGCAAACAGGAAGGCTTCCTGTTCCAAATTTTGCTGCTGGTGGTATTGCGACTCCGGCAGATGCTGCGCTTTGTATGCAGCTTGGGGCTGAAGCTGTATTTGTTGGCTCAGGAATTTTTAAATCGGAAGATCCTCTTTTACGTGCTCAAGCCATTGTGAAAGCAACAACCCACTACAAGGATCCTGCTATTCTTGTTGAAGTAAGCAGCGAGCTTGGCGAACCTATGACTGGCATTGAGATAAGTACGCTTGCACCCGAAGAGCTCCTGCAGAAGCGTGGGGTCTAGTTTTTATCCTGCGTTCTTAAACAATGCTTTTGTACCAGCGTTTAAAGTAAGTCTATTCCTCAAAATCTTAATAAGCTTAAGGGAAATAGATATGGATCCCGCTTTGCGACAATCGTCTGCTCGGATTGGTGTCTTAAGTTTACAGGGAAATTTCGAAGCCCATATTCAATGCTTGACAAGCCTTGGTCTTAAGAGTTTTGAGGTCAGGAAATCAAGTGAACTTGAAGGCCTCAATGGTCTCATTTTGCCTGGTGGAGAGAGCACTACAATCTTAAAGTTCCTACAGGAAGAGGGGCTTTTTGAAGCGATTCAAAAGTTTTATCATACTGGTGGAGGTGTTTTTGGAACTTGTGCTGGGTTGATTCTTATGGCCCGAAAGGTTAAAAACCCAAGTCAGGGTTCCCTTGAGCTCCTTGATGTTGAAGTCACTCGTAATGCTTATGGGCGTCAACGAGAAAGCTTTCAGGCAGATATTGAAATTGAAGGATTCGATAAACTTGAGGGTGTTTTTATCCGGGCACCTCAAATCACTGCCTGTGGAGAAGAAATTCAAGTGCTAGCTTCTTATCAGGGTGCTCCAGTACTGGTGCAGCAGGGAAAAAGATTACTCGCAGCTACGTTTCATCCTGAACTCACTCATTCTCAAGCCCTTCATCGTTATTTTCTTCAGATGCTTACAGCTTAGGTTCCTTCAGTATTACTGCTGTTTTCCTGTCTCTGCTCCATTTGCTCAAGTGCCTGAAGCAGTATTCTAATTTCAAGCTTAAGCTTTTCGTGGGCTGAAGCAAGTTCTTGGGTGTTGGGTTTGGCCGAACGACAAATTCCCATCAATTTCTTCGCTGCATCCTGAGCGTTATAAGCTGCAATAATGCCAAGGCTCCCCTTTAATCTATGGGCAATTTTTTCAAGACCTCGAAAGTCATCCTTTTTAAAGTCTTCGGTTAGTTTCTCAAGCATGGATGGAAGCTCAGATTGCAAAGATGAAATAACCAGATCAAAGATTTTTGGGTTTCCATCGCAGCGAGCTAAAGCTTCAGCCATATTTAAAACTTCATCAATTGAAACACTCTTTTCTGATTCTATCGGCATTGAAAGGCTCTTTTCCTGGTCCCTTTTAAGGGATTCTTGTTTTGTTTCTTCTTGAAACTGTGCACTCAGAGCGAATTCAACAGCTGTTAAAAGTTCGTGAGCAAGTACAGGCTTGATTAAAAAATTATCGATTTTTGCATTAACAAGCTTTTGTTTATATTCTTCTCGTGTGTCAGAAGCCGAAACTGCAATAATTGGAATTGAACGTTGCTTGTCCTGGCTTTCTTCCCATTTCCGTATCAAGGAAGCACACGTGATGCCATCCATTACAGGCATTTGGATATCGGTTAAAAGGAGATCAAAGTTTTCCTGTTGAACAATATTGTAGGCTTCTTTGCCATTCTCGACACAGGTAACGTTGTACCCTCTTGATTCGAGGATTGATTTAAGCAAAAGTTGATTTGTTGGATTATCTTCTGCGTAGAGGATTTTCATGGAACGAATTGTTTGAAGTGTGAGCTTCTTGGCTTTATTTGCGGCCTGGATGCGTTGTGTTTCATGAAAGTTCTGGTATGGTTTTTGTTGAGGGCTATACCATGATTGTAAGACAGTAATGAGCTCTTCTCTTCTTACGGGTTTTGCCATATAATCATCCATTCCCGCTTGGATACAACGTTCTCGATCCCCCTGCATGGCATTTGCTGTCATGGCTATGATAGGTAAACGGCGCCCTTTGGTTGTTTTTTCTTGTTCGCGAATTTGAGCAGTAGCCTGATAACCATCCATTACAGGCATTTGGCAGTCCATAAATACGAGATCATAATCCTGGTGCTTTATCATTTCTAAAGCTTCAAGACCGTTAACGGCCGTTTCAACGTGGCAACCAAGGTTTTTAAGCATCTCTGTTGCAACCAATTGATTTGCTGGAGTATCTTCAGCGATCAGGATATGGGCGGGAAACTCAAATTGTTCAGCATCAGGAGAGAAATTTACCGGTTCATCGTTGAGCTTGTGGGTGAGTGCTCTGCTTTGGCGTGGGAATCCACTCAAGGAGCCATGCTGCCCCCAAACTTTTGCGAGTGTATCAACCAGGAGAGAGGGGCGTACGGGTTTGTAAAGCTGGGCAACGATGCCGAGTTGTCGTAAACGAGCAGTGCTTCCCTGGGTGTCTACAGAGCTTAGTAAAACAAGGATTGTTTCATTGATATCCGGATCTTCTTTAATTGCTTGAGCTAATGACTCACCATCCATCTCTGGCATCTGGTAGTCAAGTAGAACAATATGGTAAGGATCGTTAGCGGTTTTTGCGGTTTTCAAAACTTCTAAAGCTTCTTTACCCGAGGCAACACTTTTACTTTGAATATCATAAGATAAAAGCTGCTCGTAAACAATCTGACGGTTCAGGGCAATGTCATCAACGATCAAGATTTTAACACCATCAAGGCTTGCACGTTGAGTTGGAATTTCTGGTTGTTGGCTCCCTGGTTTAAGGGGTAATTCAAACCAAAATAGAGTTCCCCCTTCTTCACGACTCTGAACTCCTATTTCTCCTTTCATGAGCTTGACCAATTGGCGAGAAATAGCAAGGCCCAGGCCAGCTCCACCATATTCACGAGTATTTGAGCCGTCAATCTGGACAAACTTTTCGAAGACCTTTTCTTGTTTTTCAAGAGGAATTCCAACACCTGTATCTTCTACTTCAAAGCGTATTTTTTCGGGAGAGTTTTCGGAAGCCGCTATTTTTTCAGCATTGATAAATACATGCCCTTCCTTGGTGAATTTAAGGGCATTGTTCGTGAGGTTAATCAAAACCTGTCGGATCCTATTAGGATCACCAAAGATGATTTGTGGAAGTTGAGGAGAATAGCGAACAATCAAATCTATATTCGCACTACGAGCTTTCGGTGCAAGCATATCAGCAATATCGTTGATGCTTGATTGAAGATCATAATCAACTTCTTCAATTGTAATTTTTCCAGCTTCAATCTTTGAAATATCAAGAATATCGTTGATAACAGTAAGCAGTGCTTCTGCTGAGTTGTGAGCTACATCGGTAAATTGATACTGTTTACTGTTTAAGCGCGTGCTTTTCAAAAGACTCAACATGCCGAGAATTCCGTTCATGGGAGTGCGAATTTCGTGACTCATGTTGGCTAAAAATTCATTTTTAAGACGGTTCGCAGTTTTGGCTTCGGTCAGGGCATGGTCAAGTTTTTCATTCTTTTGTTTTATTTCTTCAGTTAATTCTTCCTGATATTTCTCAACTTTTTTACGAGCGGTTATGTCGATACAAATAAGGGTAAAGCTCGGGTTTTCCTGTTCGCGCTTTAAAGGAGCAATATGGCATTCGAAATAAGCCTCCGGATTTTTTTTAGTGGCCATTCGTATTTCGCAGCTTTGGGTTTTGAGAGAGGTTGAGGCGCTTTCTAAACAGGCTCGAAAAAGCGGACGATCTTCTTCAATGGCCAATGATGTTACATGAAGACCCGTAGAAGCAGGAGTAGTCAGCTTTTTGCATTGAGGATTAGCAAATTCGATGCGTTTTTCTTTATCAATACGTAAGATAAGACTAGGGACGTTTTCAAGCACCGAATGCAAATTTTCTTGGGTTTCGTTCAGCAGGTTTGTACGCTCAATAGCAAGCTTTTCAAGGTCCTCCTTGAGAACGTTAGCTTCAGCTTGTTTTTCAGCAATAAGCTGGAACTCTTTCGTGCGTTTAATACAAAAATAAAAGAGGAAAATACTCTCAAACCCTACCCAGCCTATGTGTTCAAGCCACCGCCATTCAACCCCTGAAGAAAGACCATAGACAGATTCCGGATAGAAATAACCTCGTAAAATATGGTCCAGGGCTACCACGATACTTGCTGTGAGGAGAATCTGCCAATGGTGATAAAACGCTATAAACGCAAGAGAGCCAAAGATGTGAAAATGTGTCTCAATACGTCCGGCACTGAGATGAATAAAAAGTGCAGACCAAAGCATTTGAGCAATCGCTACCGTGTGGCGAGTGAAGGCATGGGTGGGATAGCGATAAAGAAGCCAGATTGGGGGGAAAGTGCATAAGGCTCCCATGAAAATCGCGACATAAATATGGGGATGGGTTGTTTTTTCCAAGCCCTCCCAAGTATGAGGGGAAATCCACAGGGCTGTGGCAATTCCAGCAACCCATTGTAAGAGAAAAAGCCAAACAAATACCTTATTTAAACGTCGGTGGCTTTGGTTTTGGTAGTCATTGAAGTATTTTTCGCACCGAAGGTCGATTGCTCTTCCTTGGCGAATTTGAGTATGAGTGCCTCTTTTAATTTCTTTCAATGGAGTTTGCCTTTACATGCCTGTATGCTTTGGAGAAAAATCAAGGAGCACTCTGTGTGCATGATTCACATGCCTGATGGGACTCTTGAGTAGGTTTTGAGGATAGGGTCGGGGTTGAAAGACCACAGCCATAGACAGGGTAGCTTAACTTCTGGATAGATTTTTGATCAGAAATTTGGTTTTGCAAAAGGGACTCCAAGGTTCTAAGTCCAGGATTACTCCCCTCATGACCTCTGGCAGGGGTGATACCTCCTTTGTAGCGCAGCTTTCCCTTGTAATCATAGAGGAGGACTTGGCCTGAAGTCGTCACATGAAAGGAACTTTGTTCCTGTTGGTTGTTATCAAGCAGAACTTTGAGGTGTTCAATTTTATGGGCTTGTTGCCACAGGGCTCCTTGCTCCCAATCTTGTGGAGCTTCCGGGAGCGTACAAAAGATGGCATATGCACTTGTATTGCGGTGTCTGCGAGCAAGCACCCTTTCTAACTCCCGCAGGCTGGCCTTGCTGCAGGGGCAATGAGGATGAAGAAAAATTAAAACAGTGAAAGGTTTCTTTGAGGGATTGACTGCGCTTGTTTCTGGCCATTTTTCTGGAACAGGGTTTTCTCTTCCAGGTTCAGATTGATAGCTTAAAAGTGTGCTATAACCAATAAATACAGCAATTAACCAAAGCGTAATAAAGAGGGCTGGGGATTTCAGAAGGCGGGAAGTGGGGGTGGTAAGTCGGGGGGTAGACATGTTGGGAAAGCTGTCCTTTCCGAGTCAGTTACTTGTGTTATTCTTGTAATAGTATTTTGCAATAATGGTCGCTCTCGCTTTATATTTTTTGATTTTAGTATTATGGATATTTCTAACTAATGAACGTTTTAAAAGAGAAGTGGTTTATTTTATAGATTTTATATTTGTTGTAAATAGAGATTGCTGGTTATTTTTACATTAAATATTTTATGAAGAGTTTATAAATACACTCTTTTTCTGAGAAAGCTTATGAAACGCAGGTTAAAGCAATAGCTTGTTTCTTTTTGAGGAGTTAAAGACAGGGGTAAGCCGCATTTCCTCCTTCCGCAGCGCAGAAACAAGGAAAGGTGTTCTTGAAATTGTTCTGATGTAAGAGAGATGATGGAGGGTGCTCTTGTGCAGAAGCTTCACAAGGAAAATAAGACAAGCTGACTCTTTTGTGAAACTCAGAAAATCTCAAGAAAAAGCGCAATGGTGCGAAGGTCTGCTTCGTGTTGGAGGCAAAGCCTTTTGATAAGAGCGACTCGATCAAGAGTTGAAAAAGGAAAGACTTTCTCTCCATTAATATGTTGAGGATTTTCGAGCAAGTTGTGGCTAAGACACTCTTCAATCCAGTCTTTTTCAACTTCATAATAAGCTGTTATACCTTCGAAGGTTATGAAGTTTTCTCCTTCAAAAATCCGCAGATATATTTCTTTTGGCATTGTTTTGTTCCTTTGCGAGTTTTTTTCTATGAGTTTCTTCTTACTCCGCCTTCGACTTGCGCTGGTCCGCTCTCGGCAACTTCTTTGAGCAGTTCTCGTTGTTTCGGGCTTAGATTTTCAGGAAGCTGATAGCGGACGACTACATAAAAGTCACCCCGCTCTTGTTGGTCGTTGGTTAAACCTTTTGATCGTAAGCGCAAACGAGTGCCGGAAGCTGTTTGAGCAGGGATTTTAAGATGAACAATCCCATCGGGGGTTTGAACATCGATCTGTGTCCCAAAAAGCGCTTCCCAAGGGGTTAGAGGGAGGTCTGCTTCAAGTTCGTTATCCTTAAAGCGATAATTTTTGTCGGGTTGTAAGTTCAGAGTTAAATAAAGGTGCCCAGGGGCATCGGGGTTGCTTCCAGCTTCGCCTAGACCTTTAAGACGTAGTTTCATGCCTTGTTGGAGCTTCTTGGGAATAGTCAGTTCGACCTGTTTTTGTCCGCGCACTTTACCTACTCCAGCGCAACGAGGACAAACCTGTTTGCCAACAAAACCAACGCCGCCACAGGTTGGGCATAAGGAGGTTGTTGTGATAGAAAAACTTTGACGTCCACCCGAAAGGGCCTGACTGAGAGGGAGCTGAAGTTCTGCGTGAACATCCGCTCCATGTTCCTGATAGCGCTTATGGGAACGTGGCCTGCCTTGAAAGCTGCTGGCTGTGTCAGCACCAAACATTGAAGCAAAAAAATCTGAAAATCCAGAATTTCCAAAGAGATTTTCAAACTCTTCCTGAGACATGCCAGAGCTTGAAGAGCGAAAGCCTTCGGACTGGGATGAAGTTGAAAAATCTTGGCCATGCTTCCAATTTTCACCAAAGCGATCATATTTTTTACGTTTTTCAGGATCGGAGAGTACCTCGTATGCCTCTGAAATATTTTTAAACTTTTCTTCTGCACTTGCTTGTTCCTTGCCCTGGTGGCGATCAGGGTGCCATTTCATGGCAAGTTTACGGTAGGCTTTTTTGATCTCTTCCGCGGAGGCCTGACGAGAAATGCCTAAGATTTTATAATAGTCCTGGAATTTCATGACGAGGCATTTCCTTGGGTTAAGGGCTTTATTCCTTTGAATTTATGAATATATAAACAAGAACTCTTTTATGATTATAGTTATCTCTTTCCAGTATCAAGAGTTCTCAGAAGGTTTATTCTGAGGTTTTTGAGTAAAAAGGAATCTCCTTGCATTGAATGCCCTAAATCAGGATACTCTGAAGACAAATACGTATCTCTTAGGTGGGTTTTACCTGACACATATGTTCAGTCAGATTTTGCTTTTAAAGAAACCTGATAGTTCTTGAGATTACTCTGTTCAGTCAGGGCAGAGCTTTGAGTATTCAGGGCCTGTTGATATTGTGAGGAGAAATGTTTCTTCGCTAAACATATTATAGAGTAGCTAAGAAATATAAGCGCATACGAAAGTAATTGGAGGTTGTTTCATGGCGATTGCAAATAAGCAGCGTACTACAAAAAAGGGTGCTCGTGGAGCCGGTCAAAAAGCTTCGAACAAGAAGCCTCTTCGCCAGGCGAAGCGGCTTTCTTCAGAGAAATTTCTGGAAGCTTATAACACGATGCTCTCTTCGCGTCTTTTGGATGAAAAATGTGCCCTTATTTTGAAGCAATCTAAAGGTGGAACATTCCAGATCAGTGGGCCTGGACACGAAGCCGTGTTAGCTGCTGCGAGTATGGTCTTTCGCTCAGGTGTTGATTGGTCCTACTGTCATTATCGTGATCAGTGTTATAACCTTGGTTTAGGAGTAACTCCTCGCGAAATTTTACTGGCTTTTATGGCCCGTGAAGGTGATCCAGCATCAGGGTCACGTCAAATGCCGAGCCATTTTGGGCATAAGGAGCATCGTATTGTCTCTAAGTCTTCCTGTGTTGGAACACAGTACCTTCAAGCTGCTGGTAGAGGGCTTGCCTGTAAGCAAGAGGGCAAAGGTGAAGTTGTTTATTGTTCTTCGGGTGAAGGGACAACTGCTGAAGGTGAGTTTTACGAAGCCCTGAACTTTGCAGCCATTCATCAGTGTTCAACGGTTTTTCTGGTAGAAGATAACGGCTATGCCATTTCTACACCTCGGGAAGAGGGCACGGCTTCAGCTTCTATTTATGAGCAAACCTCAGGCTTTGAAGGGCTTGAGAAATTTCGCGTGGATGGGTTGGATTTTGAAGCGAGCTACCAGGTTTTGAAGCAAGCCCATGAACGAGCAAGCAAAGGTCTTGGCCCAAGTTTGATTGTGGCTGATGTCATCAGGCTTTGGGGGCATTCAAGCTCAGATAACCCTGCAAAGTATCTTGATGATCAGGCTTTGAAGAAGATCACGGAGCAAGATCCTCTTAAGATGTTTGAAGCATTGCTTGTAAAGCGCAAGTATGCAACTAAGGGTGAACTTGAATTATTGCGGACTGAAATCAAAAGTGGAATTGACCAGGCTGCTTCAGAAGTTGAAGATGTTCCTTTTCCCAGCGATGCTACGGGGCATCTTTATTATGAAGGTGAGCAGAGCATTACTTCTGACCGTATCCCTGTGGCAGAAAAGTCTGGCGAGCCCGAAGTCATGGTTGATTTGATTAACCGAACCCTGCATGAAGAAATGGCTCGCAATGATAAGATCGTGGTGTTTGGTCAGGATGTAGCCAAGGGGAAAGGAGGGGTCTTTACCGCGACAACAGGTTTAACCGAAGCTTTTGGAGATGAGCGTTGCTTTAATTCACCTTTGGCTGAGGCTACAATTGCAGGGATAGCTTGCGGTTTAGCTCATGATCCAAAGTGGAAGCCTGTGATTGAAATTCAGTTCGGTGATTATATTTTTCCTGCTCACCAGCAGATTATCAATGAGCTTGCAACCTGTCGCTACCGTTCGAATGGCAATTGGGAAAACTCGGTGGTCATTCGTGTTCCAGTGGGGGGATATATCCAGGGCGCACTTTATCATAGTCAATCGATCGATGGGATTTATGCCCACCGTCCGGGCTTACGCATCGCCATTCCTTCACGTGCTGATGACGCTAAAGGGCTTTTGAAAGCAGCAATTCGTGGACATGACCCTGTACTTTTCATGGAACCAAAGTTTCTTTACCGTCAGGCTCGAGCAAAAGCTGAGGATCCAGGGGAAGATTATGTTTTACCCTTTGGAAAATTGCGTGTGGTTCAGTCGGGAAGTGATATTACTCTTGTAACCTGGGGAAATACGGTGCTTTGGTCTTTAGATGCTGCCAAAGAGCTTCAGAATAAAACTGGGGCAAGTGTTGAGATTCTTGATTTACGAACACTCAACCCATGGGATAAAGAGGGTATTTTAGAGTCTGTGCGCAAAACCAATCGCTGTGTGGTCGTCCACGAAGACTTTTTAACTGGTGGATTTGGGGCAGAAATTTCTGCACGTATTATGGAAGAAGCGTTTGATCAGCTTGATGCTCCAGTTTTACGAGTCGCAGCCAAGGATTGCTTTTGTCCTTATTCAAAGCCCCTTGAGAATCAAATCTTGCCTCAAAGCTCCGACATTTTCGAGGCTTTAAAGAACGTTCTTGAGTATTAAGCATGACGTTTTTGAATAAGTTTCTTTAATTATTGAAAAACCTCCTTGGATAAAGGACATCTTCGGCATGTCAAAATTAAAGGCACGGGCATTGGAGCTGAAGGATTGGGCCTCTGGGCATCGCCGCCAGCTTCATCGTTATCCAGAGTTAAGTCTTCAGGAAGAAGCCACATCTCAGTATTGTCGAGAGCAAATGAGTGCTTTAGGCTATCAGGTACGAGACTGTTGGGAATATGGTTTTATTGCAGATCTTGAGCCGCTTGAAGCTCCAAAAGAGTTGCGCAGGATTGCTATTCGTGCGGATATGGATGCCTTGCCTATTCAGGAAGAAAACGAGCATGATTTTGTTTCATGTGCTCCTGGTGTTGCTCATATGTGTGGACATGACACCCATATGGCCATTGCCATGACAGCCGCTAGGATGATCGCAGAACAACGAGAGACATTAGGCTGTGGACTGCGCTTTATCTTTCAGCCGAGCGAAGAACTTCCTCCTGGTGGTGCTCTTGGCATGATTCAAGAAGGCTGTTTGGAAGGGGTGGATGAAGTCTATGGCCTTCATAATGACCCTGGAACTGCTGTTGGGTGTTTGCGCACAAAGGAGGGACCATTAACAGCCGCGGCTGATCGTTTTGAGCTTATGATTCAAGGAACGGGTTGTCATGCTGCGCGGCCTCAGGACGGTCTTGATCCACTGGTTGCTGGTGCTCATTTGGTAAGTCAATGGCAGAGTCTGGTTGCCCGAAGAATAAACCCAGTCCATCCGGCAGTCTTGAGTGTTACAACTTTCCATGCTGGAACGACTTTTAATATTATCCCTGATCAGGCCAGGCTGTCTGGAACTATTCGGACCTTTGAGCCTGAGGATCGTAAGCTTCTGGTTGAGCTGATGCAAGCCTCTCTTCAAGGTCTGGAGGCTCAAGGATATAAGTGTGAATTTAAGTATGTGCAAGGTTATGATTCAATTGTTAATCATAAGCGTGGTGTAGAGCGAGCAGGAGAATCTGCTTTCAAAGTCTTTGGCACTGAAAACGTTGATCTTGGTACAGAAGCAGCAGCTTGGGGTGAAGATTTTGCTTATTATCTTCAGCATCGACCTGGAGCTTTTGTTTTTCTTGGAAGTGGTAACCAGGAAAAGGGAATTCATGAACCATTACATTCACCCCGTTTTGATGTTGATGAAGATTGTTTGAGCCTGGGTGCTGCTTTTTGGACTCAGCTGGTAGAGGATTTTGGGAATCTCTAGATTTTGACTTTCTTTCAAGCACACGGGCTTTGAGAAAACTTCTGCAAGCTTTCAGACTACTCGTCTCTGGAAATAAAGAAGCTTCAGGCTGAGCCTGTTCTTATCTGAAATGTTTGTCGCAAGGTTGAATGAAACCAGTCTTAAGCTGCTGATTCTTCTGCAGGTAGAATTGGTTCAAGGGATACTTCAGGGCAGTCTCCCCAATAATTATCAAGCTCGTAATAATCACGGGCTTCATTTTGGAAAATGTGCACAACAACTGATCCATAATCAAGCAGGATCCACCAGCCATCTTTCTCGCCTTCTCTGCCGATTGGAAGCAGCGAATGGTTCTTAAGCTCTTTGATGATCGCATGGGCAATGGCTTGAGTTTGTCGAGTGTTGTCGGTGCTTACAAAGACAAAGTAATCAGCAAGAATTGTGGCGTTTTGAACATCGAGGACTTTAGTATCTTTGCCTTTTTTTTCCTGGATACAACCTAATGCCATTCGGGCTATGTTTTGAGGGTTCAAATCCTTTTTCCCCATAGATATTCTCTTTCTATAACGCCTTCGTTTCCTTAATATTTTTTCTTTACAGCACTTTTATCAACGTCCATGGTTGCTGAGTCGTGAGAACATTTTAAGCTCAATTGTAGTGAGAATAGTAATAGTAAAGAAGCTTTATTCAGAGATCGTTCTCAATTTTTTTCAAACAAAAGTTTGTTATGGCTTCTTTTTTTTAAGCTGCATCGTTGGAATCGCTAATTTTCGAGGCATTGGGAGCTTTTCAAGTGGCACTCCAAAATCAAGTTGAATGAAGCGTCGTAGATTTCGGTTTACTGCTCGCCTCAAACGCAGGTATTGAGAGCTTTGAAAAAAGTTGCTGTTTTGTTCCTGGGAGCTTGGAGTATATTCAAAATGTGTGATGGAAAAGTCTTCAAGCCTTTGCTCTTGCAGGGTTTTTCGAACAATGCCTGCCATTTGTTCGAGGGCTTCTTCTCCTTCTAATAAGAAGCTTTGATTGCCAGCTTGAGAATCAAGAGAAAGAGTGTGTTCGCCTCTGAAGTTGAGGCTGCCTGTAAGCTGAAGTCGCAGGAAAGAGATATTCTTTTGAATAAACATCAAAGTTTGCTTGAAATTAACAGGAAAGAAGGAGTAGCGAAAACCATCTTCTTTCGATGAAGGGCCAGCCATTTCCCATATGTTCGTTTTGAGCTGCGACGTTTTTTTATAGGCAAAACGCAGTGAACGGGTTGGCAGTTGGGAAAGAAAAGTGAGTAATGAACTTCGCTCCTGTTCAAGCTGTTTGCTTTCAAGACGATCATGATAAAGACAGCCGGCTTCATCGATAACATGGATACTGGAGTGTTCAGAACCCCTTCGGAAGAAGATCTGAACTTCTCCTGGGATCCAGCGTTGATACATTTCTCGTAAGCGTTCAGGGCCTTCAATGCTTGGATCCACAATTGTCTGAGTTGGGATGCGAAGGCTTTTTTCAAGAAAGGGGATCAAATCTCTCATGCTTGAAAATTCAAAGATCTGAAAATCATCGATATTTTTTCGAGTGATAACAATATAGCCTTTTTCAAATCGGCTGATGAAGCGAAGCGCAAACCCTTTTCGCGCTGGCGATTTTGAAAAACACCTGATGGCTCGGAAAAATAACGCTTCGAAGTCTTGAGAAAACTCCTGCTGGTAGGGAGAATCCGCGCTGTGAAAAACAACGTTTTTCCGAACTTCTTGTTCTGAATAGCAGGCAAAATTTTTGAGCAAGCGCAAAAAGAGCTGCTTAAGAGAGTAGCGAGAAGTTGGCAGGCTATGGGTTTTTATTACTCCGTATGTGTTTTGTTCTCCAAGCTCAACACTGTGAATACGATGTTTTTCAAGGGTGTTTTCGCTTTTCTGAGAGAGAGATTCAAGGCGAGGATGAGAGGTCGTTGTCCCCTTGGGGCTTCGAAAATGGCTGTGTGAAACAAAATCAAAGCTGACAAAGGCTTTGAAAATTTTTGGTGCTTGTGTAAAGACAGACTCTTCAAGTGTTCCCTGGTAAAGAGGGTGATCAAAGAGTTCTGATAGTCGGCCAAGCAGCCTGCGTGCTTCACTGACGGGACGCTTGTTGCCTGCATGTACAATGCGAAACCCTGAACGCTTGGTTGCGAGACGATTTGCTGCCAACCAGGCGATTAAATTAAGCAGGCTTGAATTATGAACAAGCAGGTTTTCTTTTTGTGGAGAATCAGAAGCTTGAGTAATCGATGTTTCCGAGTCTTTTTTGGAAGCCTCTGAAGAAGAGTATTGTTCGAGCTCTTGCATTTCCTCTTCAGAAAGAATTTCTTGAGTTAAGACCCAGCGTTGAGAGCGTTGTGCTTTAGGAGAGTAAGTAAAGGTGTAGTTCCGCTGATAAAGCATCTTTCGAAACCCTGGAGGGATAGAATCAACCTTATGAGGGGTTCGCGAGTAAAAACAATCAACTTTATGGGAAATGTTGGAAAACTGACTGAGCAGCTTAAGAGCGGTCTGATCCACCTCTTCTTGAAGAGCAAATGCTTTTCCACCCTCAAAACCAACGCCGAGCGATTGAAGCTTCACAAGAATACGGTCAAAAATTCTTCGAACAAAACTCTGAGTTCGAATTCGATATCCGAGACCTTCTCTAAAATCCCAATTACTGATATTTGCAATGTGCCGCAGGTGCTCACGATTCAAACCCCACTCGCTGAGAAGATCACGTACCTCTCGGCGTTTACGAAAAACGGTTTCATCATCCTTAACCAGAGTTGAAGTGGACGAGCCATCATCGCCAAGCATCTTAAGGTAAAACATTTCTCCCATAAGTGTAACCGCTTCACGATCCTTTTGTTTCCCCCAATAGTGGGAGCAAAACTCAAAAAGACAGAGGTAAGGATCTGTCGAACGTCCATGGGTGGGGTTTTGTTGTACCTGGTTTCGGACATATTCAGCAAGAAAGTCTGTTTCTGGTTCATCAGCATAGCGGCTGACCAGGCTGAGTTTGAGCAGTGACTTGAAGGGTGAAGCCAGTGATTTATTGGTCTGCCATAAAACGGCTGATAAAAATTGGATCAAAGAGCTCCGTTCCAGGGGGCCCATATCCATAATATCTTCCCGCCAGGGTGAGGCTGAGTTAAAAAGAATGGTACGCCATTGATCGTAAAGTTCTGGAGCTCGAAGATGCTCTGGTAAACACCACCATAGTGGGATTTTTCCACTCCAAATAACACAGGTTCGGTAAAACTCTTCTTTAAGCAGTTTACCAAGGGCGCTGCCCGCTGAGTCGTCGGAGACTTCTCCAAAAGAGTGCTTGCGAACCCGTTGAGGACTGGCAAGGTAAAAATTGATGTCAAGTTCAGGGTCTTGTTCGATCAGCCATTTTTTGATCAGTTCTGCTTTTGTCTCGATTAAATTATACTCATAATTCGAGATATCATCACGGCAAACAATCCAAAGATCACAATCAGATTTATCTGTTTGGGCCAATGTTCCAACAGAACCAATCGAAGCAATGGATTCAATCATAGGCTGGCGACTCAGCCCAAGGGAAGTGCTTTGATGGCGATGGATGAAATTCTTGCGCAAAGAGCGTAAGCGATCATTGATTTTTAAACCATAAACTCCAAGGTTGCCTCCAAGCTCTGGAACAAAGCCGGGTACGCGGTAGTGGTTAAGATGAAAAAGCACGGGAATAAAGTCAAAGAGCTCCGAGCGCTCCCTTGCAATCAGTTGGCGTAGAATGTGAAGTCGTTGCTGATTATAATGAGTAAAGCCACGATAATGCCGTTCCATATCTGCAAGGGCTTGAGGTTCAGAAACGGTTTGGGGAGTGAGTTGTACCACAGCTTGAGCTTTCTGATTGAAGGAACCTTTGCGGCTAACGAAACGTGCTCTTTCGTATCTTAGAAAGAAAGCTTTTGAGTAAAGGCTTAGAATACTTGGTCCTATCTTCATTCTATATTTATTAGTATACACGATATTGAGGATAAGATAGAGGGAAAATTTTAGGGAGCGTGAATAAAGCGTTTTACGCTTTATTTGAAAATAAACCATAATTATAAATAGCTTACAAGCTCGTGAATTTGTAGGGAGTACCGTTTTTTATGGTGTAGAGGGCAAGGAAGGCTTAAGCAATGAATGAACAACCTGAAGAAAAACAGACGCCTCAAGAGGCTGATTCTTTACCACCACCGTTGCCAGCAATGGCTTCTCCAGCGCCTGTTTCTCAACCTTATGGTCAGGCTCAAAAAAATCAAAACCTTGATCGTGCACCAGTGCGTGTTCAGGTCGTTGGCTGGCTTAGTATTGTATATGCTGGTATAACTGCTTTTGGTGCGCTCTCGACTTTTTTTCTTTCCTCAGTAACACCATCGTCAATGCCTGCAGGGTTCCAAGTTCCTATGGTTATGTTTGGCCTGAAACTTTCCTCCGGGCTTTTCGTGTCGTTGACTCTTCTGCTGATGGTGGGCTGTGTTTTTTCAGGGATCTTTCTTTTGAAGCGACGAAGCATTGCTCCCTGGTTTTTTCTTGCTCTTTGCTTGATTTTGAGTGTGAATGATCTCTTCAATACACCGGTCATGCTGGAGTATGGGGAGTATCTTGGAACGGAGGGTTTCCAAAAGGCTCTCGAGGCTGAAGGGAAGGAAGTTTCAGCACAGGATCTTGAAGAAGCAAAAGAGCTTATGCAAAACATCATGGGACCAGCCATGTATGCTTCAATACTCTTTGGTCTTTTCATTCGAGCAGTCTTAATTCTTCTCGTTTTCAGCGTTGCCCGTTGGTTTAAAGGTGAAGCCGTCTTTGCTCCAAGACCATCATAACAGGCTTATGGTAATGATCCTTGAACCTGATCTTTGTTCTGTTTTTTGTCGGATCAGGAATTTTGCAGAAGCTAAAGATGCTTTTGAAAAAGAGTAAGCTTGCTATACTCTCTTCATGAAATTACAAGCACAACATCAATCAACGAATCAAGCTGCGTTTAAGGGCAGGCGAAGTTTTCTTTGGTCTGTGGCAGCTGCTTTGAGTGCTTTGCCTTTTTTCAAGGCCTGGTTTGGTCGCAGGGATCCCAAAAAAAATCAGGATGTGAAGCAGGGTGACCAGCACTTTGTATTGCTTGATAAAGCGGAACTTCAAACGGGTGTTCTCAAGCAAAAAGGGGGCGTGCGCAAGCTTGAGCTTGAGTATCAAAAGCAGGTTGGCTGGAAAGTTCAGGAAGAGCAACTTGGCTTTTATCTTACTCGTACAGGCAATGGGCTCAAAGACTTTCAACTTTTCTCAAACCTTTGTCCTCATGTGGGCTGCAAGGTAGGATATGATTCTCAGCAAAAGATCTTTCGCTGCCCTTGCCATCAAGGGTTTTTTAATCACCAGGGAGAAGTACTTGAAGGTCCTGCTAAACGTGGACTTTTTGAAATCCCTTTTCAAGTCGATGCTGAAGGGCTTTCTGTCCGCATGAGTGATTATTTTGCGCAACTCCAGGGAACATCAAGCGAGAAAAAACGTGAAGGCTTATAAACCCTTTTCCGAAACAAGCTTGCCTTTGCTGGAATCCCTCTTCAGCGGGGTTTTACTTTTATCTGGTGTCATAACATTATTGAGCTTTTTTGTGTTTGCTCTTTACGTTGCGCCTGATATTGAACAGGCCCATAGTTCAGTGGTTTATGCTCAAGCCTTTAACCCTGGGCTTGCGGATCTTTATCGTACAGGAATCTATGCTGAACAGCTTTTGCTTGTGAGTATCTTTGCTCTGCTTTCGCTTCTCTTTTTACGCAGGGGCTATAGAGAAAGGGGATGTGTTACCTCTCGTTGGTATCTTTTAGTTTTCCTTTTTCTCAGTCTTTCTTTATGGAGCTTCTTTAAAGGGATACTTGTAATGGACCAAGAGGCTTGGCATACAAGCCTTGTTCGTATCCAACTTTTTCAAGAGCTCTTTCATGTATCGGACTCTTTTTCTCAAAGAGTTTTTGGGAGCCGGACGCTTGATGCTTTAAGCTTTTACCGTTTTTCTTTTTATGCTTTGGGTTTCTTTCCTTGGATTATGCTTGGTTTGCTTTGGTGCTTTTGGAAGCAGCGAGGCAAGCTTCAATCGTATGCCTTTGTGTATGGTGTTTTCTTTGCAGCCTTTATTCTTTTTGTCGTTACGGCTTGGGCGGGGCATAGTACTGACTTGATTGGAACTTCAGCTCAAAGGAGTGAAGCCTATCAGCATGCTCGTCCGGAGTGGTATTTCCTGCCTTTTTCCCTGGTCTTAGGCGAGCTTGGAAACGAAGTGGGCAGGCTTTGTCTGATACTTTTAACGTTTGGTTTGATTGGCTTGCCCTGGTTAAGTCATCTTTATTCCCCAAGATTTGATAAGCCGCTTTATGCCTGCTTGCTTTTAGCTTTTTTTGGTTTGCTTTTCTGGGGCTACTATGAAGATTACCAGGCTGAGTCAGGTTATTTTCATAGTCCTGATGTAGAGGAAGTGATGACAAAATTTGGTAAGCTTAACCGTCAGCTTGGGTATAAAGGAGAAGAGGTTGATTCTGCTCAGGCTTATGCCAGTGTTGCTGATTTGCTTGTACTTGCCAGGCAGACCGAAAACCTTCTCTATACTCCAAAGAAAAATAAGGTTTTGATGAGTTCTAAGGATTGGAAGAAGTGGAGCCAGGAGACCTACGAGCGTACACTTGCTTTGTGGACAACTCCTCCTGCGCAACTTGCCCAAGCCCGAGACGAATTGCGTCAGGCTTGTTTGTCTTGCCATGATGCCTATCAAATAGATGCTGAACTTTATGATCAACCTTTAAGTTTAGGTGATCTCGATAAAGTCACGACTTCTGAAGCGAAAGCCTTTTGGCGTTTTTCAAAACAGGCTTTGAACCAGGCACAAGCGAAAAATAAGGAGTTAAAGACTTCTCAGGGCCTGAAAGCTGTCATGAAAGGAACGGGCCGAGCATATGATGTTTTGAATAAAGGGGCTTCTAATCTTTCAGCTGAAGCTTTGGTGCAGCTTGAAGCTTATACTGAAGCAAGCTTTAAGCTTTACGATGATGAGGATGCAGGGCTTAACGAACTTGCAAGTCGCTTTGAATGGGAAGAGCCTTTAAAGCTCCTTCAAAAAGAGCTTGGCTTTATGGCCCAAAGCCAGGAGGAGAGCGCGTTTCGAAAGAGTCTTTCCAGAGTTCGAAGTTATTGTTTAAGCTGCCATGCCAGCTTTTACGTTGAAGACGTTGAGCTTGACGAAGTTCTTGGACTTCAAGATTAACCCCGGCCTCTTGTGCACCCTCTTTAGAGTTAAAGATTTCCAAAGTTTTATAGGGTATGAAACCCTCAAATAATTAACGAATTATGCAACCACCAAAACATTCTTGGTTGCATTCCTAACCTGTTGTTTTGAAGTGACTTACAACTCTGTTTTTGCGCTTGAAAAACCCCCGAGTGTGGTTGCAAAATTGTTCCAGTTTGAGTACTATAATAAAGGGCTTTTCCACTTCAGGAAGTGCCCCCAGCACTTCCTTCTCGCTCCAAAGTTTCCGTTTCGGTGCAGCTTGGAGGCTGCACCTCCCACTTCAAAGGGGTGCAAAATCACCTTCAAAAGATCCTAACGAATGCTTGAGCTACTCTGATATACAGAGGAGTTAACCTCAGTATCTAGCTCTTGGCTCTAAAACGCCAGACTTCTGGCAGGAGTTGAGCAAAAGCTTTGAGAAACAAAAAATCCAAACTAAAATAGAAAGCAAGCCATTTGTCAGGATTTACGGTTTTATGAGCTCAAACTATGAAGCTGGTTCAAAACATCAGGAGGAGTAAGGATGATAAAGAAAAAAGGTCCGATTCATTCTTTCTTATTATTAGCTCTGTTAAGCCTCTTTGCTCTGAGTGCTTGTGATGAAGTTGGAGAAGAGTTTGAAGCAAAGCATGATTTCATCTTTAATGGCAGATTAGTTCACCTGCCATCCGGTGGTGAGCACCTTGGAAGCTTCTTTGCATTTGAAGAGGCCCATGCCCATGGCGGTATCCAGGGGTATAATGATGCCGACGGCTTTAGCTTTCGGTTGCTTGAGCCTGCGTTCGTGACTATTTCTCTTCAAGGGTTTGGAAGCCTTGATCCTTTTCTCGAAATCTATGATGAAGATGGTTTCTTTATGACAGCCGATGATAACGGTGGCGTTGGAAGTGATGCTCTTCTGGTAGGCGAGCTTTCAGCCGGTTTCTATAGCATACTTGCCTGGTCAAGTCCTCAAGGATTTTCTGATGGGCGTTATGAACTTGATATCTTGATCGGGGGGCGTTCTGGCCAGGACCTTGGTGAATTTCGCAGGGGCGACGGAGCCGAGATTTTTAATCAAGAATTACTCTTTGAAGATGATATTCATACCTATGTTTTCAGCTTACGCTCAGAGAGTTTTGTTGACCTTATTCTATTTGCTCGTTTTGGTGATATTGATCCAGCTTTCCAGTTGATCGATCAAACAGGAGAAGAGTTGCTTTTCCTCGATCCACCAGCTGGGTTGGAGCCTGAAGTCAGGGATTATCTTTTGCCACCAGGAAGTTATATGCTGATTGTTAGTAATGATTTATCTGCAGGTGAGGGTGCTTATGATCTGATTCTGAATACAAGATAAAGAGTGTGAATGTATAGAGCAGAAGCTTTTCCTTTTAGAGAGTGGAAGCTTAACCAAGCGCCCGTTCCCTGCGCTCTTTATCGATCTCATAGACATAAGCAAGCACTTCAGCAACAGGGCCCCAGAACTTATCTGGTATGAGCTCATCTATCTCAACCCAGCGATAAAGAGCTCTTGCAAGTTCAGGTTTTTCAACAATAGGAACACCATTCTCAGAAGCTTTTTCACGAATCTGCAAAGCCAGGTGGTCAACACCTTTCGCAAGCAAGCGAGGACCTGGATCGCTTTCCTTGTATCGAAGGGCTACAGAATAATGGGTTGGATTGGTAACAACAACATCGGCGTCAGGGACTGAATCGATCATCCTGCCTTGGGCAATTTGACGAGCTCGTTCAGCACGTCGTCGCTTCATATGTGGATCCCCGTCCATATTTTTCATTTCTTCTTTAACCTCGTACTTTGACATTTTAAGGTCTTCTTCGTGCTGCCAGCGCTGATAGAAGTAATCAATGAGACCCAAAACGGTGAGGGTTGCTCCAGCATAAATGCCAAGCCACAAAATCATATCGACAAGATAAACAACCAACACACCACTGTTGTTTGACTTATAATCAAAAAGCCGAATAAACTTCATTACAGCAGGCAGTTCGGAAGAAAGAAAAATAAAGAGTACTACTCCAACAATGCTGATTTTTCCTATTCCTGTGACGAGTTTCATCAGGGAACGAATGCTGAAAATTTTTCCTATTCCTTTAATAGGGTTAAGCTTATTAGGATCAAGTTCGAAAGCTTTAGGTGCAAACTTCAACCCAACTTGCATGGCAGGAATAGCCAGGGCCAAAAGAAAAAGCAGGGAAAGAAAGGGCAGGATTAAGTAAAGAAAGTTTTGAGAGGACTGGCCACCAAACGCTAAAATGTCCTGGAATTTTTCGCTTGGAAAATCATGCATCAGGGTGAAAGGTTGACGAAAAAGGGCAAGGATGCGTTCCCCAAAATAGCCCCCTAAAATCTTGAGCACCGAAAATCCGATCAGCATGGTAAGAGCACCTGTCAGATCTTGGGATTTTGCGACCTGACCTTTCTCACGGGCTTCTTCTCTGCGTTTTGGGGTGGCGCTTTCAGTTTTTTCACCCATTCCATCGTCTTTAGGCATGCTCTTAACCTCCCTTCATAGCAGAAAGGTGAAGCATTTCCTGGACGTGGTGGGCTGCTCCCTCAACCACAGGAACCATCAAATCCTTCATATAACGCATGGAAAGAGTCAGCATCGCGAGGCCTGCAAAAACACGAATCCCGAAGGAAAAACTGAAAATATTCATTTCGGGAACAACTTTTCCAATCAAGCCAAGGGCAACAGTGCTGAGAAGAACAACGATTAAAGCCGGAGCTGCAAAAATTACAGCGAGTAGAAAGAGCTGAGGCGTAACCTCAAAAAGCAGGTAGCTGAGCATGCTGTCATTCAGGTGAAAATGAATAAGCTTCACAATTTGAAAACTTTCAGCCAGCAACCAGATCATAAGCTTGAGACCACCCATGACAATAAAAAGTACAGAAGCTGCAAAGAAAACGAGTTGGCTTGTAATAGAAACAGACTCATTGGAAAGAGGATCAACAACGTTGGCAAGCGAAAACCCCATTTGGTCATCCACCAGTCTTCCTCCAAGTTGAAGCCCTGCCAGCATCAGTGAGCCAATAAAGCCAATCAGAAGTCCAAGGGAAAGTTCCATAGCCACTGCTAAGAGAAAGTGCCCAAGAGATTGAGGCAGAAGGGGAATGGCCTGAGTATCAAGTATGATCGGAAAAATCAGTCCAGAGGTTAGAAAAGCAAGCCAAACCTTGATTTGGCGAGGAACCGTAGCTCCTCCAATGACCGGCATGCGCTCAAAGATGCCTGCCATCCTAAAGAACACCAAGAGAAAGGCTTGACTGTAAGCCAAGCTGGTTGCAAGAGGATTAAGAGAAAACGCATCCATAAAGCTGAGTGTTCAGGGCAATATTCATGGCCAATAGTTTATAAAAGAACCTTAAGACTAAGGATTGTTATTTGGAACTTGGGTATCTCGAAAGCTTTGGGTTAGGAAAACGGGCATCTTTTGTCCCCAAAGATCTTCAGTATATTCAATCATGCTGCGTGCCATCCATGGGAAAAGCAGAATCAGCAGAAGAGCAACAGCAAACATCTTTGGAATAAAAGCCAGGGTCTGTTCTTGAATGCTGGTTGCTGTTTGAAAGACAGCAAAGATTAAACCAACAAAAAGTCCCGCAATCAGAATTGGCGTGGCGAGAACGACGGTTATCATTAAAGCCTGATTAATAACATCAATAGCTTGTTGAGTCGGGTCAAAGGCAAGCAGAGGAAGTGAAAGCATATAAAACCCTTAAAGAGCAGGAGTTAAAAAGAGTATCATAGTGTATTGGTGGCTGATCATTGTTCTGATGCTTCAAAAAGCTTATAAAAAAGAGTGCTCTGGTTTTTGGTGGTTTTGTTCTAAGCCCAGCTAACCTCCCGGGGGCAGTGTTTCAGGGTTAAAGCTTGAAATCAGTGATTTCACAACCAATCCCCAACCATCAACAAGTACAAAGAGTAAAAGCTTAAACGGCAACGAAATTAACACCGGAGGAAGAACAAGCATACCCATACTGATCAGCACCGTTGCAACGATTAAATCAATGATCAGAAAAGGCAGATAGAGCATGAAGCCCATGAAAAATCCACGTTTCAACTCAGTAAGAACAAAGGCTGGAATGAGCGTCAGGGTATCAATGTCGCCGTAGGTTTTCCAATTCTCTGGTTTTTCCTCAGCTTTACTTGCACTTATATCTCCAAAGAGAAGTAAGTCTTCGCGGGAAACTTGGGCAAACATAAATGAGCGTAAGCTTCGTACGGAATTATCAAAAGCTTCTGCTTGAGTGATTTCTGCATCAAGGTAGGGGATAATTGCCTGATCCTTAATATCAACAATTGTCGGGCGCATGATCAAAAATGTAAGGATCAGTGCTAGACCAGTTAAAATCTGGGTTGGAGGGAGCTGCTGAGTGCTGAGTGCCATACGCAAGAAACCGAGAACAATAATAATTCTGGTAAAGGCCGTGGTCATGATCAAGATGCTTGGAGCAAGAGAAAGTACGGTGAGTAATAAAAGCAGCTCGATCGTACTTGTTACATCTTCTGGGCTTTCAGCTCGTTCAATAATGGTTGGTTTAATGCTTGGGAAACCCTGGGCAACCAGTGGAAGACTTAAGAAAGCAAAAGTTATAAGAAAAGCAAAAAGGCTTAGACCAAAAGAATTACCGAGAAAAAAGCGTCCTAATTGCTTGAGCTTTGAATTTTGTTTTTGATGAGCTTGAGAAAGACAGTAATAGCTTTGCCCCCACATGAGCTTGGGGCCCTTAAGGTTTATTTTTTCCAATGATATACCGGGAATATGAAGAGGAGAAATTCCCAGAAGGCTCCAGATCTTGAGGGGAGTTGGCATGCCATGAACAAAGGGCATAGCAGGGCGAAGGCTTCTGCTTAAGGGGCTCAACCCATGAAATGAAAATGTCGCTTTACGTGCGTTCATTTAAGTCGAGCCTTTGCTTTTTCAAGTTCTTCGCGGATTGCACTCAGCTTCATACGAGATTCGTAACCAATTTCTTCTGATTGACCTGCTTGCAAGTCTTTTTTCTTTGGAGAGACTTGACCCTCTTGTGCCCTGGATTTTGTTACTAAAGAGCTTAGGTCTTGGTTTTGAACCTCTTGTTTTTTTTGTGGTTTGTTCTGGGTTTTGGAGCTTGTAATCGAGCGAAGCATTTCACGAAAATTATTGCTGACACTTTCTGGATTCGTTTCAGCGGCTTCCGAAAGCAATTTTGAGACTTCTGTCGGATTATGAATCTCAAGCAGGTTTTGAATGGATTCCGGGGATTGTCCAAGTAAGAGTACTCGATCACCAATTTTTACGAGAAAAAGCCCAAAACGAGGTGCAATATAGGCTCGACTGATAACCTTGATTGGACCACCACCGAAATAGCGCTTCATACTTGGGTTTCGGCGGAAGAACCAGATGATGCCTCCAACTATTGCAACAAAAATCAGCAGCCCAAGGAGCAGGTTCCCAAGACTTGGCAAGGGATCAAAGCTGCTATCATCAAAACTTGAAGAAGATTGATCAGCTTCATTTGTCTGGCTTGAAGGAGCGGGATTGTTGGGGGTGAAAAAGGCTTTATTCTCAATACTGTCATTTGAAGCAGAAGCTGGCGGTCTTTGCTTTGAGGCAGCACTTTCTTCTGGAGCAACTTCTTCTGGGACAACTTCTTCAAGGGGAAGGGTTTCAGGCAGGCCAGGTTTCTCAGTATCTTGAGCGAGTGCGGGCAAAGCCCACAAAATAAGGAGAAAAATAAAAAAAACTGAAAATGCTACGTTGACGGAGCATTTTTGAAGCGCAATAGCACAAGAGCATGATGATGTTTTTTGTGGCAAAAACTTTCTCCTTCTTGACTGCTTTCTTTGTTTGAGATAAAGCTTCAGAGAGCTTAGGTTAGGCTTTAAACTTCGAGAAGCAAGGCAAAACCTTTCCCTCTTTTTTATGTTTATTCTCTTTGTTTTTCTTTTATCAACCCGAGCTTAAAGCGAGAAAAGTTTACTTCGCTTTCAAAGGATAATCAAGAGGCTGAAATCACTGCATATTAAAAGCCCTGTAAAAATTCTTTGTCCTGAAGCTTATATATTCTGAAGAAGGAAAGCACAAAAAGTAAAAAATGCATTTGTTTGAGAGTATTTTTAACTCTAGTCATTTTATAAAAAGCACTTTGTAAAATATTGGAGCAAGAGTGCGTTTTGATAATTTTGATAGCCCCGCATAGCACGTATTCAGGGAGTTCATGACCTCAATTGTTGTAAAAAATCTGAATGGCATGGGTTGCGGCTCGGGAGTTGGGCAGGTACTTGTGCATATACTAAGGAAGAAAAAAAGTATTGACGTAAGCTTATTCTCTACATACTTTCTTATGAGTTGTAGATATTTGAAGTATTTGTTTTTGTTTTTACGATTCTACCAAGGAGAGAAAGCCCAGCTTTTTCTAATGAAGCAAGAACCTAAGGAGCAAAAACTCAAAAAGGCTTAGAACGTATGGAATACTTTGATTATCAGAGTGATGCGAGCTCTTCTTCTGGTGCTGATGACTCCGGGGCAGAAGCTTCTGCTGCTGAATCTGCTGCTGAAGAGGGAGGAAAAACGCCTGCTTTGACTAAGAAGGCTGCCAAGAAAGTGTCGAAGAAAAAAACAACAACGAAAAAGAAGGCAACGAAAAAAGCTTCTAAGAAAAGTACTAAGAAAGCTGCGAGCAGTAAAAAAGCTTCCAAAAAAACTTCTAAGAAAAAATCAAGCAAGAAGAAGACTGCCGGCCGTAAAAAGAAAGCAGGCAAGCGAAGCCCTGCCCACGGCAAAAATCTTGTAATCGTTGAGTCTCCTGCTAAGGCTAAAACGATTAACCGTTATCTTGGTAACAAGTTCTTAGTTCAAGCTTCTGTTGGGCACGTTCGAGATTTGCCCCGTTCAAGACTTGGCGTTGATGTTGAGAAAGACTTTTCTCCACACTATATTACTATTCGTGGCAAAAAAGATGTGATCAATGAGCTTAAGCGAAACGCACAGGCTGCCAGCCACGTTTACCTCGCAACTGACCCTGACCGTGAGGGAGAAGCCATAGCCTGGCATCTTTTTGAAGCTTTAGGGTTAGTACCTGAAAAAGCCGGACGGGTAACCTTTAACGAAATTACGAAGGCTGCGATTGAAAAGGCTTTTGAGCAACCTCGAGACATTGAAATGGAGCTTGTGAATGCTCAGCAGGCTCGTCGTATTCTTGATCGTTTAGTAGGCTATTCTATTTCTCCTATCCTGTGGAAGAAAATTACGAAGGGCTTAAGTGCGGGCAGAGTGCAATCTGTTGCCCAGCGTTTGATCTGCGAGCGCGAAGAGGAGATAGAAAAGTTTAAACCTGAAGAATATTGGAGTATCTGGAGCTACCTTATGAAGCAAGAGGTTGCCGATGCTCTTTCGCCACGGGATCGAGAGGCCTTAAAGGTGAAACTTGTGGCTCTTGATGCACCTTCTCAAAAAGAGGAAGAGGAAGAGGACGATAAGCCTGCGAAGAAGAAGGTTCACTTGCCCGAATACCTTTTTAAGGCAGAGCTTAAGAAATGGCAGGGAGCAACGCCTAAAGTTACCTCAAAACAAGAAGCTGACACGATTCTTCAAGCTCTTGAAGGGGTTGATTTCAACGTTCAGAAAATAGAAACAAAAGAGCGTAAAGATCGTCCAAAACCGCCGTTTATTACTTCGACGCTGCAACAAACAGCTTCCAATAAGATTGGGTTTACCGCTCGTCGTACCATGCGGGTTGCTCAATCTCTTTATGAAGGGATAGACCTTGGTAAAGAGGGAGCTACGGGGCTTATTACCTATATGCGTACGGACAGCGTCCACCTTTCGGACTTTGCCATGGATGAGGCTCGAGAGCTTATTAACAAGAGCTTTGGGGATAAATATTTACCAGAAAAACGCGTGCTGTATAAAAGTTCTGGCAGGGCTCAAGCAGCCCACGAAGCTATTCGTCCAACATCTGCCCTGAGGACGCCAAGTTCTATCAAATCTTATCTCAGTCCAGAGCAGTATAAGCTTTATAACTTAATATGGGAGCGCTTCATCGCTTGTCAAATGAAGCCGGCGGTCTACCTTGTAACAAATGTTGATATTGAAGCAGGACAAGGTTTGTTCAGGGTTTCGGGCAAGCGTCTTCAGTTTGACGGGCATACGAGGCTTTCAGGGCTTAAGCTTGAAAAAGGAGATCAGCTTTTGCCAGAGCTTCAGGAAGGTGAAAAGCTCCATTGCGAGAAGCTTAAGGGAGATCAGCATTTTACCCAGCCTCCTCCTCGGTATACAGAAGCAAGTCTTGTCAGAACTCTTGAGAAGCTGGGAATTGGGCGACCTTCTACCTATGCTGCCATTATTTCCACGATTGTTGATCGTGGTTATGTGATGCTTGATAAGCGGCGTTTTTATGCCACAGAGCTTGGAAAAATTGTAACTGACCTTCTGATTGGTAATTTTTCACGTATCGTTGATAGTGAGTTCACAGCAAAAATGGAAAACCAGCTTGATAAGGTTGAGGAAGGAAAGCTGGATTGGATAGAAGTTATGAAGAACTTCTATGAACTGTTTAAAGATGAACTTGCTGAAGCTGAGAAGAAAATTGAAAGTATCAAGGGCACGCCTGCCCTTGATAACCAGGGCAAGGCTGTTGATTGTCCTCTTTGTACTACCCCTATGGTTGTGCGTTGGTCCAGAAATGGAAAATTTTTCGGTTGTTCAGATTATCCTGAGTGTAAAGGGACACTGCCCATAGGTGAGGATGGTAACCCAATAGCCCTTAAAAAGGAAGATATTGAATGCCCGTCTTGCGGCTCATCAATGGTTGTGCGTATTGGGAAGCGGGGGCCTTTTCTTGGCTGTTCAGAGTTTCCAAAATGTCGGGGTACAAAAGCTTTGGAGGCCAGTAAGAGCCCAGAACAACGGGCCGCAGAAGAGCGCTTTGCGGGACTGCTTTGTGATAAGTGTAAGAGTCCGATGGGAGTTCGAATTGGGCGTGGTAAACCTTTTCTTGGTTGTACAGCTTATCCTGAATGCAAGAATGCTCTCTCTCTTAAAAAAGTTGAGAAGCGGCTTGAGGATGGAGAAATGAAGCTTGATCCTCAATTGAGGGAAGAAACTTTAGAGCGCTACGCTCAAGAGCGAGCAGAGCAGGAAAGTTTGAGGAATACCAAGAGCTCCTCATAACCTCTTGCCTGCAGACCAATATCTTAGAGCACTATAATAAAGGCATTTTTGAAAGAGAAAAGAGAATGTATGAGCGATCAGACGCCTGTTGCTTCATCCATACTTGAAACATTTCCTAATCCACGTCCTGGACGTGACTATAGGATTGTGATTGAGGCTCCTGAGTTTACGTGTATTTGCCCTAAGACAGGGCATCCTGATTTTGCAACCATGCGATTGTCGTATATTCCCGAAGCCGATTGTATAGAGCTTAAAAGTTACAAACTTTATATTCATGCCTGGCGTCACGTGGGAATTTTTCACGAAGAAGTGACGAACCGGATTGCCGATGATCTGATCGCAACCTTGAAGCCTCGGGAGCTTCACATGGTAGGGGACTTTCATGCCCATGGTGGTATTACTACCTGCATTGAATACCATTATAAAGCTAAGGCATAAAAGCTTGTGTTTTATGCGGCATGGGTGCTCTTTCTTTTTTGTTCCTTCGCTCAGTTTTTTGTTTTCAGGTTTTTATAATGGCACAGGTCTATAGGGCAGTACCTGAAGTCATTCGTCGATTGCTTCTGCAGGAGCATGGAGTGCGGAAATGTGCTCGTATAATGCTCTTCATGAATCGCCGAAAAGCATTAAGTATCCTTCTTGGGTTACCAGAAGAAACGATGCTTGCGATTCTTCGTGAAATGCTGAAACTGCAAGTTCAAATAAAGGATCTTCAAGGCGAATTTAAGCAGCTTCAAGATGAACTTGGTCTTTTGAGTGAGGTGATCGAGCTTGAAGCTCCAAAAGATCAGGTTGGGGAAAGCTTTTCTCTATTTCAAGGTTTGAAGCATCAGGAGATCTTTCAGCTGGGAAAGTTCCTGAAACCTGAAAGTTTAGTTCAACTCTTCATTCATGCACCAATTCAAAGTGCTGCTTTACTTTTATCTGGGCTTCAAAATCATGCTCTACGTCAGGAGTGCATCGAAGCTCTTACTCGCCCAATTCATCGGAAAAATAAAACTCAAGAAGAATTGCGACGAGAAATACTGGAAGCTCAGGGAAAATTGGAACCTTTGAAGGAGCACAACCAGCATGAATTAAAGATTTCTCAGTTCAACAAGAAGAAAAAGCAAGCCTTAAAAAAAAGAGCAATAAGAAATGAGCAAGGCAGGCTTGAAAAAGAGCCCATGGATGCAAAAGCTTTGTCTCAACCACTTTCTTTAGAAGCACTCATCTATGAACGAGAGGATAAAGATCTGCAGCGTATGCTTGCTCAGATACCCCTTGAACATTTAGCACTTGTGCTTGGAAGTTTTGAAGCAGGTCAGCACGACCAGCAGCTTGAACAAAGGATTCTTGATTGCTTAAGTCAACGGCGCAGACTTGATCTTGAAAAAGAGCGTAAGAATTTAGGAGAAGCTACAAACCAAGAGCGGCAAGCCGCGCGTTGGGCATTGGCTAAGCGCTTAACACATTTAGCCCGTGAATTGCCTTGAACATTATGCTTGTTGAGCTTTTTGGATAAAGCATGCCAGTAAAGATTTTTAAAGAAGCAAGGGCAGGTATTAATTGCCGCGCTTTATGAGCTCTTGGCCCATTTCATGAAGGCGCTGAGCAACTCGGAAATTTGTCATGCCATGGGTAACATCCGGGCCACAGCCATCTGGACTTAAAGGGTAAGAACCATCTTGTGCACGACCAGAGGCGGTGAGCTCCATTTTTTCCATATACTCATCATTGTTTTTGAGCAGCCGAGCTTTATCAAAGATGAAATCTGCACGGCTTGTGCCAACTTGATTATACGTTGTTGTCATGCCAATGGCATCTTTTGGACAAGCCTCAACACACATCCCACAGTAGATGCATTTAAGCATATCGATATTGAAAACACTTGGACGCTTGAAGCGCTGATAACCAAAACCATCAGCTGGGGCTTCTTCTGCATCGATCTCAATGCATTCAGCAGGGCAAGCCGTTGAACACATATAGCAGGAAACACACTTTTCCATGCCTTTTTCATCGCGTTTAAGGTAATGCTCACCGCGATAACCATCAACGACACTATGGCGATCCCTGGCTTCAGTTTTTGGACCAATATATTTAATGGTAAAAGGCTTACGAAAAACGTGCCGAGCAGTTTCAAGAAGCCCTTTAATAATCTCAGGAATTGAGAGCCGCTCCCAGAAAGTCAGCTTACGTTCAGAGTCTCGGGCTTCTTCTGAACGCTTGGCAATTGTGGCGATATCGTGGGGAAGGTCGTTGCTTTCAGCTTCCATGGAATTTTAAACCTTTATCTTTTTTAAGAGCATGGTGAAAATGACCGTGTTCCTTAAGTAGTTTAAATTCTGACAGGCATAAAGACTATGAAATTGTGTTTTTTCCTTCAGGATCTCTTAAAATTAAGGATGATAACAAGCTAACTTTTCCCCATTTGTTCTTTGATCTTTGCCTGGATCTTTGCGGGTAGTGCTTTCGGGTTTGCTCGCCCTTTAAGTTTTCGCATACACTGACCAACAAGAAAACCAATGGCTTGTTCTTTTCCAGCCTGATATTCTTGAACAGCTTTTTGAAACTCTTCAAGTACTGCTTCAATTATCTTTTCTTCTTCCTGGTCGTTGTCTTCGATGAGTTTTCCCTGGCTGATTGCTATGTCACGAGGACTTCCGCCTTTCTCAAGCAGCTCAGCAAAAACTTCTTTAGCTGTAATATTATTAAGCTTACCATCTTCCAGCAGTAATAAGATATCTGCTAAATCTTGAGGCTCAAGCTTAAGATCTTCAAAATCAAGAGCTCGAGAGTTTAAGGCTCTGGCAATCTCTCCCTGGACCCAATGCACAATTTTCTTCGGCTGGTTATAACACCGAACGCAAGCTTCAAAGAAGTCAGCAAGAGCAATTCCGCCATCAATTAACGAGCAAGCATCCTTTGGGGGCAGTTTATATTCCTCTATGAAACGGGCTAAACGCTGATCCGGCATTTCAGGAAGATCGCTTCGAAGTTTGTCAACCCAAGCCAAATCAAGCTGAAGCGCAGGCAGGTCAGGGTCAGGAAAAAAGCGGTAGTCATTAGCCTTTTCCTTTGAGCGCATAGTGCGGGTTTCAAGACGATCTTCATCCCAAAGTCGGGTCTCAATTTCAGGAAGCTTTCCTTGTGCTAGAATCTCCGACTGGCGCTTAATTTCATATTCAAGGGCACTGCGTCCACCCGTAAAGCTGTTAAGATTTTTAATTTCGACTTTATAGGGAGGCAGTGCTTCTTGGCCGCGCGGCCTGAGAGAAATATTCAGATCGCAACGCAAAGAGCCTTTATGGAGATTTAAGTCGGAGACCTTGAGGTAGCTTAAGTTTCGTTTTAAAATAGTAAGGTAAAGATATGCTTCCTCTGGGCTACGCATATCAGGAGCACTTACAATTTCTATCAAAGGTGTCCCAGCACGATTGAAGTCTACCAATGAACAGTTATCCATATGGATGTTTTTGCCAGCATCTTCTTCAAGGTGAGCCCGTTCGATTCTGATTCGTTTCGGCAAGCCTGTTGCCTCTTCAATCAAGGGCAGTTCAATTTCGCCATCATAGTTTAAAGGGTAATCAAATTGGCTGATTTGGTAGCCTTTGGGCAGGTCTGGGTAAAAATAATTTTTACGATCGAATTGTAATGTACGACTGACTTTGCAATTGAGGGCACTCCCAACCCGAATCCCATATTCAAGAGCTTTTTTATTAGGGCTGGGAAGTGCGCCTGGCTGACCTTGGCAAACTGGGCAGGTCAGTGAGTTTGGAGGAGCACCAAAAGAGAGCTTGCAACCACAAAACATCTTTGTTTGAGTTGAAAGTTGAACATGGACCTCAATTCCAATTACAGGTTCATATTGTTCTTGTACCGAGGGTGCCATGATAAGGACTCAGAGTTCTTATGTCGTTTCGATAGTGTTCGAAAAATGGTTCTCAAGCGCATTTCACGATCCACACTTGCTAAGCTTGCATATTGGCAAAAAAGCCTTTTTTGTCCAGAAAGAATCCGGAGAGAATAAGGAAAAGCTATGAGTCTAAGAAAAGAGAAGGTAAATAACTTGGACGGCCTGAGCATAAGGAATAGATAACAAATCACCTTTTCAATATGTGTTATCTTTGCATGTAGTATGAGATTTTTTACGAAAGCAAAAATCTCTTATTTCAGGCGTGAGTCTAGAAGCTTAGTATGGAGAAACTTCTGAATCAAAAACATCTAAATCAGATTCGCCGATTTCAACTTCATCGGATTCGTATTCCTCATCCGGAGCATCCTGGAGGGTTTGCCATTCTTCAAGAGTCATGAGAATCTCTCGTTCCTTTGAGCCTCTGGAGGGGCCGAGGATTCCAAGCATTTCCATCTGCATGACTAAAGTTGTCGCTGCGCTGTAGCCAACCCGCAGGGCAGAACGAATGAATTGGGCTGAGCCTCGTCCTTGAGTGAGCACAGCTTCAATGGCCTGGTCAAGTTTCGGGTGCCGCTCTTGACCACCAATGGTGTCATCGTTCGCTCCAGCATTTTTAAGCTTCTTTTCTTCTATCATGTATTGGCTTGAACACTGTTCTCGAACAAATTGGGTGATCTTTGTGATTTCAGGGGTATCACAAAAAGCTGATTGAGCCCGTTTTATACCACTGCCATCGTTCCAGTCGACAAGCATATCTCCACGTCCAAGCAGCTTTTCCGCCCCTGTTTGAGAGAGAATGGTGCGGCTATCTACTGAGGATGGTAATTTAAAGGCTATTCGAGCCGGAACATTAGCTTTAATCAAACCAGTAACAACATCGGTTGAAGGGCGTTGTGTTGCTAAGATTAAATGAATTCCAGCGGCTCGAGCCTTTTGAGCAATCCGGCAGATAAGTTCATCAATTCTGGCATCTCCGCTGGCCATCATCAAGTCAGCAAGCTCATCAACCATAGCCACAATACACGGCATTTTTTCGACCATATCTTCAGGATTGCCACCACGTTCCTGGTAGCGCTTTAAACGCTCTTCAAAGGGGGTTTCGTTAAATTCTGTAATTTTCTTTGTTCGCGTTTTAGCAAACATATCATAGCGTTTTTCCATTTCAGCAACCAGCCATTCAAAAGCTCCAATTGCCCTGTTCATGTCTGTAATAACAGGAGTGACGAGGAAGCCAAGATCCTCATAGGGACTTAATTCGACACACTTTGGATCAATCAGCATCAGTTTTACATCGTTGTAGTGGCAAGCTAAAAGCAACGAAACAAGAATAATATTTTCCATCACTGATTTTCCTGAACCAGTTGTGCCAGAAATCAAGAGGTGAGGAGCTTTAGCAAGGTCATGAATCATCGGCTTTCCTTCAGAATCAAGCCCTAAAGCCAATGGTAATTGCATTGATTTTGATGCTTTAAGAAACTCTGGTGAGGTGACGACTTCACGTAAGCTTACAAGATCTCGACTGCGGTTTGGAACTTCAATCCCAACGGTGTTGCGTCCAGGAATAGGAGCAAGAATTCGAATCTGCTTGGCTCGTAACATCATGGTGAGTTCCTGCTCACGACTTACGATTTTTTTAACAGGCAAGTTTGGTGGTACTTTAATTTCGTACATGGTAACGGTTGGGCCCCGTTGGATGTCAATGACCTCAACATCAATGTTAAAGTGTTTCAGAGTGTTTGAGATTTCAAAGATATTATCTTCAATTTCACGTTTGACTTTTGTGCTCTCGGCTTTCTTTCCGTGTTCAAGAAGCTCAGAGGAAGGTTTTGTATAAGCAAGAGCCTGCTCTTTAAGGTTTTTATTCTGTGAAGATGTGTTTTGAGGCTGTTTCTTAACTCTCTTTTTAGGTTTCGCACGGGCTGGTTCAGATCCCGCTGGTATTGTCTGAATCGCAGCTTGAGAATTTGAATCTGTTGTATCTGGTGAAGCTTCCAGCGAAGCGTCTTCAAGCACAAGAGAGGTGTTTGAATTTTTGGAGAAAAAGTGAACAATCCGTCTGAGAAGGTTACCTTTATCTTTCTCATGGGCCGTGGATTGTGATGAAGAAGCGGTAGAGAAATCTTCAACAAGAGTACTATCTCGAGTAAAAGCAATACTTGTTTCTTCATCAAGATCGCTTTCATCCTGGTTCTGAAGACTGAAAAAGTCCCGAATCAAAGGATAGAACATTATGTCAGTTGCTAAAAGCATGCTGATCGCAACGACAAAAGAAAGAATTAAGTATGTTCCCGTAAGGCCAAA
>CAZJPQ010000005.1:0-111504 GCA_964548115.1 uncultured Planctomycetaceae bacterium | reverse complement strand
TGTCGCTGATGCCAAGCTACTTGTCGTGATACCAAGAGTACCACCACTGGATGCAGCCTTAACCTCAAGGTTCAGATTTATCTGATCACTGGAAGTACCATCACTTAAACTGATCGTAAGAGGATAGGTGTTCGCTGTACCAGCCGATGGGGTACCACTGACAACACCCGTTGAAGCATTCAGGCTTAAACCAGTTGGAAGACCAGAAATACTCCAGGAATACGAACCCTGGTTACCACCACTTCCACTTAATGTCGCGCTATAAGCCAAACCTTCTGTTGCCGATGCCAAGCTGCTCGTAGTTATCGTTACGTTGACACCCCCCACAGCCTTAACCTCAAGGTTCAAACTCACCTGATCGGCGGAAAGACCGTCGTTCAAACCAATCGTAAGGGGATATATGTTAGCCGTACCAGCATTTGGGATGCCACCAATAATACCTGTTGCGACATCAAAAGTTAAACCGCCAGGAAGACCTGAAACACTCCAAACATAAGCAGATGAAGTGCCTCCACTGCCACTTAACGTCGTACCATAAGCCAAGCCTTCTGTCGCTGATGGTAAGCTGCTCGTAGTTATCATTACGTTGACACCACCCACAGCCTTGATCTCAAGGTTTAAACTTACCTGATCACTGGAAGTACCATCGCTCAAGCTAATCGTAAGAGGATAAATGTTCGCTGTGCCAGCATTTGGTGTCCCACTGATAGTGCCCGCAACTGAGTCAAAAGTCAAACCCGTAGGAAGGCTGCCCGTCATGCCCCAAGAGTACAGAGCCTGATTACCACCGCTTCCACTTAATGATGTGTTATAAATACTTCCTTCTACACCCTGCGGTAAGGTTGTTGTTGTAATGCTTACATTACCACCCCCCACAGCTTTAACCGTTAAAGGAATAATCACTGTGTCGCTGAGTTGGTTTGTTGTATCGACAACGGTAATGCTCATATTATGGGTTCCAGTGTCTGAAGAGTTAGGCATCCCAGAAAGGATTCCGGCAGTTGTTAGTTTTAATGAAGAAGGAATATTGTTCCCCGACCAGACATACTGCCCACTGCCACCACTCGCTTTAAAAGGTACGGCATAAAATTGATTTGCATTGGCATCAGTAATTGCTGATGTAAGTATAAATGGAGACTTGCCTTGAATGGAATATACGACTAAATTGTACGTTTCTTTTGCCTTGCTCTGGCCGTCAAAAACTTCGATATCAAAAGCACTGACTCCAATAGCATGAGGAGTACCGCTCAACTCCCCCGTTGATGAATTGAGGCTCAACCAAGAAGGTAACATCGTTAAGGCCGACCAGGTATAATTTCCCGTTCCACCAACAGCTGTCACAAACGTGCTGTATGCTGTACTTTCTGTCGCATCGGGAAGATTTTTTAATGAAGAATGCTTTACCCCAACCGTTTTTACGACGTTAAAAGCAACGACCTGTTCCTTAACCTGGGTTTGGCTGTCGTTCACTCTAATATCAAAGGTGTAAAGACCCACGTTGGCTGCTGTGGGCTTGCCTGTGATAATCCCTGTGGCAAAGTCAAGACTTAACCAGCTGGCAAGATTATTTGAAGTCCAGGTATAACTTCCAACCCCGCCGGAAGCTTTAAATTGATGCTGAAAGTCTACCCCTGTAAAAGCATCGGGAAGGGTAAGAGTACTCTTATCGATAAACAGAGCTACGCTTGGAACAATGTCATAATGAACAGATCCCAAAAAAGCTCGATGAGACTTTGTAACTCCCTGATTAATCGGGGGAGCATTGCTTGAATCCATACCAAAACCATAACCATCATCATTGATGGAAAGATCACTATTTGAATGAACCCCTGTTATCACAGTACTCGTACCAAGGTTTGCACGATCAACCCCGGTCGTTGTAACAACTAGAAGAATTCCATAGGTCTCACCGCTCGGTACAGAAATATTAAGATCTAAAGGGATGAGTGTTTCTGCCGCATTAGCAAGAAAAGTAACGGTTCCACTATTTGCCATAACCCAACCAGAAAGAGCCGTACTCATACCTCCAGGACGATACCAAATTTCGACATCCTGGGGAATTGTCTTTGCCGCTGCCGCTGAAAGATTCATGATTTTAATATGTGTTCCAGGCTTTGCTGTCACCTCAAACATAATACCACTATATCCGCTATCAATAGTTGAAACTGAGCCAGCTGAAAGTGTATTTGCAGCAGCATAAAGCCCTGCAGGAAGGACCAGGAGAGCCAGTAATACTAAAAGTCCAGAACACCAACTTACGCTCACTCTTTTAGAAATGCTTTTTGTTTTCATCGAACTCCTACTCCTTAGTATGAAAGTTTTTATGGCCTCTTTAAACGTCCTTATTTTAAAACTCAGTTCAAACATACTTGCGAATTAAAACTGTCTTGTAACGCAGCATCCTAACATAAAATTCAGCAGGATTCACGCTTACGTTGACTCAAACCCAAAAGCAAAAAACCTGCATTCTGCAATCCAAGAAAGTGGAGTGATCATAGCAAAATGTTCAAAATACCACAATCGAATTTTGAACATTTTGCACAAATTATTTCAAAAAGAATAAGGTTTAAACTGCAACACGTAGTGCGGCTCATGCACTCTTCTATTGAAAATAGCAATAAGATTCCCAAATGCACTGGGGATCTTGATGCGAGCGACTCAAAGACTCGTAATCCTGTCAACAGGTATCACTCTTTGATTAAAAAGAGCTTTTTAAGAGTTCTTCTCAAGGGAGTCGAGAAGGGCTTGATAAAGGCGCTGGGCGGCAAGATCATCTGGATTAAGCCGCAAGAGTTTTTCTAAAGCTTGGGCAGACTTCTGATAATCTTCCGAAAAGAAAGCATAATAGCCCACAAGAAAATGAAGACTTGAATCTTGGGGGTCATCTTCAAGCGCTTGTTCAAGGGATCTATATTGAACTTCAAAGAAGAAGTGATCACTGTAGTAGTCTTGTGGGTTGCCCTGTTCTTGAAGGGTTTCAGAACTTTCTGTAACGGCTCTGCGCAAAGCAAAGCTTGCCAGCTGGTAATTGCCAGAAGCAAAAGCGCTGTGCCCCAAACCAAGTTTTGCATAGCTATCAAAAGGCTCGAGAATAAGGGCCTGCTTAAAACGCTTGCGAGCACTATCATAATCTCCGATGCTGAAGAAAGCGGCTCCTTCTGCCATTAAATCTTCAAAGTTTTCTTCAAAGAGAAGCTCATTCTTTTCAGCTTCCTGGTGGGCCTTCTCAGAACTTGTCTGAAAGTTCAAGGGGGTGCGTTTGCGCTTGTCCTGATAGGCTGAAGCCCGGCTCTGCTCAAGCTCTTCTGCCTGTTCTGAAACAACCTCTTCAAGATAGTCAACCCTTTGGGAAAGATAGCCTAAGCCTGGCTGGTACTCCCAACCATACCAACTTGGGGCAAAATAGTAATAGGGACGAGTGCAGCGATAGATTTTTTGTCTAAAGCTTCGATAGTGATATCCATAGGTTGGAGTACAACGATAAACATGTCGCCCATGATTCCAGGTATAAGATGGAAGATGGTAGCTCCAATCACAGTAAATACTTGGATGCGAATAAGACTTCACACCACGAGGCTTGCTGGAGATATATGTTCTGACCGCAAGGCTTTTGCTGTAGCCCCCATAACCACTCTTTACTGGCAAAGAAACGCAAAGGGAAGAACGAGGAGTATAATAATAAGACGAAGGCCTATAGTAATAGGAAGGATATGAGTAATCATAAGTACTATAATGGCTATGAAATGAAAGCCCAAAGTCTTTACTTCCAGAGCGATAGTAAAAGCTTAAGCCGCCTGAAGCATAATTTGAAGCATAATGGGAAGAAGAATAAGCTGAGTGATACGAGTACCGTGGCTGATAAGCATAGCGATTCGTCCAGCCAAAAACAAAGTTGCTCGTACGCCCACTTTTTCGCATCCCGTTTCGCTGCGGCACATCTCTTCGAAAAGCAGTCCGCATGGAAGGGCCAAAAGAAGACCTTTTCTGGTATTCAAAGCCCGAACCTGAATTCGTATGCTTCCCAAAATTTCGCGCGAAAAGCAAAGGGTCATTGCCTCGCTGATAACGACCGCTTTTTAAGGATGAGCTGGAATTTTCTCTCTGATTATTCGTAGCGCTTCGACGAGCACCCCCCTCTGATTGCTGGGATCGCGGAGTTCGATAGTTCGAAGAATTTCTACTGCTGGATGGCAAAGTTCTTTGCCTTGCTTTTGGTTGAGGAAGTGCAGGCAAAGCACCACGGGAACGGGCACTCCGTCCAGTGCGACTGGAAGATTTTGTGCCTGAGCTTCTTTTCGAAGATGAGCGAGAACCAGAAGTGCTTGAGGAACGCCTTGGAGCGACAGCTCGCTGGGTTCTTCGAGCAGGGGATGACTTCCGAGTTTGAGGTGTTGAAAGACCTTGCGCCCTTTTGCTGCGACCACTCTCACTTGAAGAGCGAGAACCTGATGAAGTGCGACTTCCCGACGATGATCTTCCCTGCCCAAAACCTTTACGCTGGGCATGCAAGAGTGATGCGTCCGCCAAAGACAAGATACAGACCAGAAGAAAGGAGAAAATCAAAGGTTTGCGTGTTATGCTTATCATGGTAAAACCCTTCTTGTCGGAAGTTTTCCTCACCCATTGTTTCCTTAAAAGGAACGCCAGCATCCGAATTCTGACTCTCGTGAGAATAACCAAGGGGACCAAGCTTCAATTCTCAACCATATCAACCACAACCACAACCACAACCACAACCATACATGATAAGCCTTTATTTTCCTATGGAAAAGAGCTTTACGCTCAAAATCAGTGCCAGTTATCTGGCGAGAATGCTATACCTTATAAAAGAGACTTCACAGCCTTACGAAAAATACTCTTGGAATCATCAATAACTATCAAAAAGAGAACATGCAAAAAACAGACCCCTATCACCCATTTGAATCCTCTTCGGGATATCGCGATAAGCTTACAAGCTTTCCTGAAGACCTGCAGGAAAAAATAGCAACTCTTGCCCAGCTTGTAATTTCCCCACAACAAAGGGCCCAAGAACAAAAGCCTCCGCTTATTATACTGACTTCAACCCCTATGGAATTGGCTCAAGCCTCTCTCTTTGGAAAACTTCTTCACATCCCCCTGATCATTCAAGAACGCTCACAAGAGCTCAAAGAACAAACCTCTCCAATAGAGCAAGACCAGCCCCAAAAAGAACCTCCGCTGTCACCAGAGATTTGGCAAGATTTCCCTGACCAGAAAATTTTATTAGCTTTTCACAACAATCGCTTACAGCTCTTGCAACGAACAAGCAACCTTGCTCCTCTTGAGCTTGACTTTATTGGCGGACCTATGGGCTACCGTCGCACTCATACAAGCAAAAAAAAGGAACTCCTGGTTCGCGCCCTTGGTTTGAACAAAGAAAAAGCACCGATGTTTATTCTTGATGGTACTGCTGGACTTGGTCGCGATGCCTTGATGTTGGCATTCTTCGGAGCTCACGTTCATATGCTTGAACGCAATCCTGCACTCTCACTCTTGCTTGTGGATGCTCTCTTCAGAGCTTTACTCCACGAAGGAACTCGCACCTTTGTAGAAAAAAACCTACGACTTGAGCATGGAGATGCCCGTGAAGCATTGTCTCGCTTTTCAGACCAATCAAAAAACGCCTCGAAGCTGGGAAAAACACCTGATGCAATTTACCTCGATCCAATGTATCCTAAACGCCCAAAACAAGCAGCGGTGAAAAAACAGATGCAAAATTTACAAACCCTTTTAGGGCATGGTTTCGATGCTGGTGAGCTCCTCGAGCAAGCCCTTGCATCCCAAGTACGACGGGTTGTTATAAAAAGGCCAAATTACGCAGCCCCTCTTACTGAAAGAAAACCGGACCAAGTTTTCCAAAGTAAGAAAAACCGTTTTGACGTTTATTTCTCCTGATACGTTTTAAGCTTTATGAGAGCAACAGGCTTCGCAAGAGAGAGAAACACAGACAACAGAAATATAACACGATAAAGTGAAAACAAAAGTTGGTTGCACAAGAATAAAGAACATAAGAGAAATAACAACAAGGAAAAAAGCTTGAAAGTTCTCGTTGTCAATCCGTGTGCCCGCCCTGACCCCTATGGTTTTTCAAACTGGTCTTCAGAGGTTGGTCGTTATCTTCAGGCGCTGCAAAAAGCAGGGCATGAAGTAAAGGCCTTAACAACGGCTGGTTATGACGAAAGTGAACTGCGCTCTGCTCTATCTCAGGATCAACGGAGTATGGTTCTGGTTTACACTCCTTCACGCCAGGCTGATCAAGCACGCGCTATTGGAGCTTTTTATGCTCTTCATTATTCTCAAAGCGATGTCTTTTTCTGCGGCCCTCATGCTTCTGCCTGGCCAGCAGACTGTCTGAACGTTGCCCAAAATGTCTACGTTCTCAGGGGCTACGTTGAGCATTTACTTGCTGATTTGGCCAGTTTGCTGGAAGAGGCTGGAGATTTTTTCAGTCTGCCAGGACTGAGTTTTCCCGTTACGAATCGTTTTTATCACAATACCATAGAGGCCTCTCCAGAAATATCAGAGCGAGAAGCCCCTGACCGCCTGATCTCGAACTACCCCGAATTGATCGCAAATTTCGCATCGTCCCTTGGGGCTGAAATTGATACCAGCTATGGGGATTTTAACACTTCAAGCCGCAGCCAGGCCTGCTTTGATCTTTCTGCTCCTAAAACTGGCCTGGTCATCCCCCACCAACAACGAAGCGTGTCTCAGGTTTTAGCTGAAGCCAAAAGCCTCCAAGAGCTTTTGCCAGACTTACGCTTTCTGGGATTGCGGGATGCTGACTGTCTTGCCCACGAGGAATGGGTAAAAGAACTTTGTGAAGCCTGGCCAAAACACGTTGGTTTGCCTTTTTGGGTTGTCTCAAGACCTGAATTTCTCAAAGAATCTATTTTCGAGGCTTTAGCTCAAGGTGGTTGTTATCGTCTTTTTGTGCCAATCGAAGCAGGCTCAGACCACGTTCGCAGACGGGTTATTGGACGACAATACTCCCGTTCTCACCTTCTCTACCTTGCTCGAGCCTGTCGACGTTTTGGGATTTCACTGATTACAATGAATGAAATCGGCTTTCCTGGCGAAACCGAAGACATGATCCAGGAAACCATTTATACCAATCGACGCATGCGTCCCGACTGGGCACTTTGCTCTATTTTTCATCCTTTGCCGGGAAGTGCTGTATTTCAGCACTGTGAATCAAAAAAATGGCTCAGCCAGTCCTCTTACGGAATATTTTACGATCCTGAAATTCGTGTTGAACAGCCCTGGGTTCGACCAAAAAAAATCGACGTATACCTTCAATCATTTCACAACCACGTTTTTGATAAAGCTGAAACGAAATCCTATCATCGCCAAACTTGAAGTTTTTGTGCTTGAAAAAATTTTCTTCAAAGCCCCCTGGCCTCGAAAGGAAAAGCTTGTCGTTCGGAGCTTTTTTTTGTAGAAGGAAAGTTTTATTCATTTTAGCCTTTACTAATTATTGGCCTCATTGATGAAAATTATCCCGCTAGCCCACCAGAATTAAGCTCATATACCTCAAAGAGAAGGAGATTGTATGGCATCAGCAGCTGTTGAAGAGCTTGTTAAAAGTGTGAATCCAAAATCTCTAGATTATGAAGAGATAACTGGCTTACGAGAAAAAGCCTTTAAAACGCCCAAAAGTTTTCAAGAAGCCTATGCCCAAGCTGCCAACTGGAAGGGTACGCGTGAGACACAAGGCATGTATCTTTTCTTCGTTGGGGAATACCAGCGAGCTTTTCAAATTCTTGAAAAAGAAGCTGCAAGCGAAGGCTCCAAGCTGCTCTTTGCTCTCGCTGCTGTTGAGCTGAATCAGCCTGACAAGGCCCTTAAGGCTTTGGAGGGAATGAAGGGAATTCTGCCGGAGAAGACTCGAGCCCGAGCTTTTATCCTGCTTCATGAAGAAGAAAAGGCGGAGAAAATTTTGAAAACCCTGGAAAGCACACAAAGCGGAGATCCTGATGTTCGGCTTCTTCAAATTGAGTTGCTTTTCCGCAGTGGTAAGCGACAAGAGGCTTTTGAAGCTGCCAACGATCTCCTCAAGCAATACCCTGATCATGAAGGAGCTCTTTTCACTGGCGGCTTGATTGCCTCCCAATGCGACGAGAACAGGCTTGCTATTGAACGCTACGAATCATTGGCTCAGTTTCGTCCTGTCAATGCTCCTGCTTTGATCAACCTTGGGATTCTCTATGAAGATGCTGGTGATTACACCCATGCTATTCGTTGCTATGAAGCTATTTTGAAACACTTTCCAAACCACGAACGCGCTAAGCTCTATTTAAAGGATGCCCAAGCTTCAGTAACAATGTACTACGATGAAGATAGGGAGCGCAAAGAAGACAAACGCCTGCAAGTTCTGCGCACCCCTGTCAGTGATTTTGAGCTTTCGGTACGCTCCCGTAACTGCCTTACAAAAATGGATATTGAGAGTCTTGGTGACCTGATTCAAAAAACCGAATCAGAGCTTCTCACCTATAAAAACTTTGGTGAGACAAGCTTACTTGAAATTAAAGCCATTTTAAGTGCCAAAGGCTTGCGCCTTGGCATGGGCAAGGAAGAGGCCCTGCGCGCGACCTCAATTGACGACGCCCTTGAAATGGGAAGCTCTAAACACAAGGGAGTTCTTGGAGAATCGATTGATACTCTTGAGCTTTCGGTCCGAGCTCGCAAATGCATGGAGCGCTTGAATGCTACGACTATTGGTGATCTTGTTGCCAATACAGAACAACAGCTGCTCAGCACTCCTAATTTTGGTGCAACTTCTTTAATTGAGGTAAAACGCAAGCTTGCAGAACTTGGCCTTAGCCTGGAAACCTAAAAGTGGACAACCACAACAAAAGGTATTGAAAAGAACTATTTCAAAAAAATGATCAATTATTCACTCTAATGGTTTTTACGAGTTTCCTATTGTAAAGAAGCACAACCTAAACAATGTCGGATACTGCTACGCAAAGCGCCCAAACGGAAAGGAACCCCGCTGTTCCCTACAAGCGTTTTAGCGTGATTGATTTTGGTGTGCTTGCTCACCGCAATGGCCTGCTGACGAACGAACAGCTTCAGGCCTGTCGTAGAAGACAATCGGATTCAGCCAACCTTGGCAAGAACCGTTCGCTCGAAGACATTGTCCTTGAACAAGGCTTTATGACACAGGCCGATGTTGAAAAAGTTCATCGGGCTCAAAAAGCTTTTATTCTCGATCGCGAACGTAAACAAGACCTTAAATTTCGAGGTTATGAAATTATTTCAACCCTTGGAGAGGGAGGTCTTGGTACGGTTTATAAAGCTCGCCAAGTCAGCATGAACCGCATGGTAGCGCTTAAGGTTTTACACCGCCAGTGGATGGATGACAACGAGTTTCGCAAGCGTTTTGTGCTCGAAGCCCGAATTGTTGGAAAGCTCAGCCATCAAAACTTAATTCAGGTTTACGATGTTGGAAAACAGGGTGATTATTACTATTTTTCGATGGAATTCGTCGATGGCAAAACCGTTGAAGATTTTATCGAGGAAAGTCCGGGCAAGCGTCTTGATGTTGGTGAAGCGGTTGACATTGTCATTCAAGTTGTACGAGCGGTTCGTTTTTATAAGGATTTCGACATTGTCCACCGCGATATTAAACCTTCAAACATTATGATTACGCGCTCGGGGCTCATCAAGCTGGGTGACTTTGGCTTTGTGAAATCACAGCTTGACAGGGAGCTTGGCTCTGAAGGCATGGTGCTGGGAACGCCTGACTACATTGCTCCTGAGCAGGCTATGGGCAAGCCAAACGTTGATTATCGGGCCGATATTTACTCTCTTGGCGCCAGCTTCTATCACATGCTGACAGGACGCCCCCCCTTTGAAGGCACCCCTTCAAAGGTCATGCTCAAGCATACTCGCGAAACCCCAGAAGATCCGAAGAAACTAAGACCTTCGCTTGAAGATGATGTGTGTGAAGTCCTGAACAAAATGCTTGAAAAAGAGCCTGATGCCCGCTATTGCAATCTCAATCTTCTCTTTGCTGACCTTGAAAGGCTGCAGGAAAAACATCGCTCGAAAGCTCCGGTCCGCATTGAAATCGGAAAATCCAGTGTTTTACGGGCTTTAAAAATGGAACAGGCTAAGACCCAAGGTCTTGAACACCAGATTGAAAAAATAAAAGAACAGGGCTCAAAAGTCCGGGCTCGTTATAACATCTTGGTTATAGTTGCAGCTTTAGGGGTTTTATGGGCAATCATCATGACTCTTGTTTTTGTTGCTTCATAAAAGAAAATCATAAAAAACGCGTTTTGGCTTTTAAAACTCTAATCCCATTATTTCATGCATCCACTTTTGAAAACCTTTCCGTATGGCTAGACCTCCGATCTATCTTGATTATAATGCAACCACGAAAACTCGTGAAGCGGTTGTGCAGGCAATGTACCCTCTCTTATCTGAGTTTTACGCAAACCCTGATTCAACCCATGATGCTGGAATGCAGGCGGCCTATCAGCTTGAAAAAGCTCGAGTAGAACTGGCTAAGGGTTTAGGCTGCAAAAGTGAAGAGATATTTTTCACCGGTTGTGGTACTGAAGCAAACAACATTGGGCTCCATGGGCTTGTGAATTTGTTAGCAGCAGATAAGCGTGAAGTACTTTGCACAGGCGTTGAGCACCCTTCTGTTTTAAGACCTCTCGAACATCTTGCGAGCCAAGGCATTATTCGCTTGGGTTTTCTTCACCCTACTTCAAATGGTCAATTGACATTGGAACAGGTTGAAGATGCTCTAAGCGAAAAAACTGGCTTGCTTGCAATTATGCTTGCCAATAACGAAACTGGCGCCTTGCACCCCGTAAAGGAAATTGCAGACCTGGCAGCTTCGAAAGGAATTCTTGTCCATTGCGATGCAATTCAAGCCTTTGGTCGAGTTGCTTTTTCGTTTGAAGAGCTTGGTGTTGATACTCTGGTACTCAGTGCCCATAAGCTTGGGGGCCCAAAAGGCGTTGGTGCCCTGGTTGTGAAAGAAAAGGTAAAGATAGCAACGCTGCTCTTTGGTGGCGGTCAGGAAAGAGGAATGCGTCCGGGAACGGTCAATACTCCTGGGATCGTTGGTTTCTCCTGTGCTGCGAAGATCGCTTTGGAAGAGCTTGCGGCAGGGAAAAATCAAGAAATTGCTCGACTACGAGACCTTTTTTATCAACGCATTTACGAGCAACACCCAGAAGTAAAAATGAATGGTACTCTGGAGCAGGCCCTGCCAAACACCCTGAACCTTTTCTTTCCCGGCCATCTTGCTACAGATTTCGTACGCAACCTTTCAGACCATGGAATTGCCTGCAGTGCAGGATCTGCGTGCAGCGCAAATAAGTCTCCCCAATCAAGCAGCCTTTATTACAGCCATGTTTTGCTCTCCATGGGGCTTAGCAAGGAACATGCTGCCTGCTCTCTGCGTTTTTCTCTTGGCTTTGATACCACTGAAACAGAAATTGAGAGCGCTGCTCAAACCATCAATCTCTTGCTTGATAAGATGCCCCCACAAACTCTTCGCTTTGACTAACATTCTTTTTCAGCCACTTTATTGTTGAGAATTTTCAGCACAAACTTAAAGACTGCACTTTTCACTACGAAGCAGTGGAAAATGGAAAAGCTTTCAAGGGCTCTTTTCTTCGAAATAATTATGCTATTATGCAACCACTGCCCTCTTCCTGAACATATTTACAACTCTTTTCTACAAAACAACTTACATCTATTTTTGAGCGCCTGAAAAATACCCGAGTGTGGTTGCATAATGCCTCTGGTTTTGTCTTCACAGCGAAAGGCTCCAAGTTTCCTGCTCAAATTTCCGATAAGGGTAAGGGTGCAAGGAAAGGCTTCAAATGAATGCTTTGCTATTAGGCAGACGATGGAAAAAACTCACTGATATCCCCTGGGGCTTGACGCTCACGGCGTGCTGTCTTGCCTTGATAGGGATTGGTATGATTTATTCCGCAAGTCATATCTTTGAAAACGATCAGCTTGGGCGAGAAGTATACCACAACTCATCTCGTTACCCCTTAAAACAGGGGATTTTTCTTGTAGTCAGCAGCCTTTGCGCTCTAGGAGTTGCAACGACAGATTATCGACGACTCGCTTCCTTCTATTGGCTTGCCTTCTTTCTTGCGATTGGGCTTTTAATCCTTTGCGCGCTGATTGGAAAAGAAATCAATGGTGCTCGATCCTGGATTGTGTTTGGACCTGTCAGTTTACAGGTTTCGGAGCTTTGCAAGCTTTGCTATATCATTTGTGTTGCGGGCTACTTGCGCTATCGCAAGAATATCGAATCCCTTCACGCTTTCCTTCTTCCCCTGATTCCAACAGCCCTGATGCTTGGCTTTATTCTACGTCAGCCAGACTTTGGCACTGCCATGGTTTTTGTTCCTGTCTTCTTTTCTTTGATGTGGTGCTCTGGGGCTCGATTGCGTTATATTCTCATCATGATACTGCTTGGTTCAAGCTTACTCGTTGGAGCTTATTTTCAATCAAAAGCTCTCCCGCAAGCAGCCCTTCTGAAGCCTCACCAAATGGGACGAATCGAGACTTACCTTGCAACCCTGAGTGGAGAAGGACTTGACAGAAACGGACAGGGCTATCACATCACCATGTCCATCGGAGCCATTGGATCAGGAGGAGCTTTTGGCAAGGGCTACGGCGATGGCAGTCTTAGCCAGTTTGGTTATCTCCCTGAAAGACATACAGACTTTATCTTCAGTGTTTTAGCTGAAGAGTTCGGCTTCTTTGGCGTCATAGCTGTTTTCTTCCTTTATAGCATGCTGCTTCTTTTCTGCCTTGGCGTTGGGATAAGAGCAAAAGATCCTTTAGGACGGATGCTTGCCCTTGGGGTAGCAACCATGTTCTTTGCTCAGTTTACAATCAACGTCGGAATGACCTGTGGCGTCATGCCAATTACAGGAATTCCTTTACCTCTCTTAAGCTATGGTGGTTCTTCGCTCATGACAAGTATGCTGGCTTTAGGTCTTGTGATGAGCATTCATATTCACCCAAGCCGCTCACTTGGTCGAGAGTAAAATCAAACCACAAGCGCACGAGATATTTTGCGAACATGGCCTCAAGTTCAATCTAAAAAGCTCAACCCAAGTTGACCTCATGGACTCTTCAAACTTTAAAAAAAGATATAAAGCAGAGATGTTTCTTTTATTCGTTCGTAAAGCTCAGATTCAAACGGGTAAAGCTTCTGAATTGATTCAAAAGCTTGAATTTGTATTTCTAGCAAATCAATAATATAGCGGTATTCTCCAAGCATTTCGACGAAAGAATAATCAATTGAAACCTCACGATGATATTCAAGGATTGCCTCTTCTAGCAGGCGATGCCAATCCTCAAGAACTTGATCTACTTCTTGATCAGAGTATTCAACCGTATAAAAAAGGTCCTGGTCCAATTTCTTTTTGAGTTCCGTAAGGAACTCCTGCTGCGAAGAGGCCATTACTATATCTGTCTCAACAACCATCCAACCCCAGGCATAGTACGAGTAATATCTTCTTTTGTTTGTATATGGAAAAAAGTGTGTTTGTTGTTCACTTGAAAGAAGATCTATCATGCCTTCCAAGAATTTCAACTTGAGAGTCAATTCATCAAGAAGCTTTGTAAGCTGAAGTGTTTCATGGTCGTAAAGAACTTGATTTTCATCCCAAGCAACAAGATATTCTTCGCCAAGAGCCTCAAGAGCTTGTTTTTGCTCGCTCGTCAATGGAGCGCCTTGGGCTTCGAGTTGTGCTGCCAAAGAATTTGCAATAAAAAGAGAATCGCTCCTGATGCCAACAACACCATCTATTTGATTATGAGGAGAATGACTGGAAAAAAACTGCCCATAGTGTGGAAAGATTTGTTCAACGATTAAAAGCACTTCATTTTCAAGACCCGTTTTGACCTTTTGCCACTCTTCTTGCTTATCTTGAGGTAAAGCTTCTTGGGGACTTTCGGCAAAAAGAACTGAACGTTGCACAAGTAACTCCCCAAGCTTCGGCCAATTCACAACCTCAAGAGCTTGTTTTTTTTGTTGTGCCCCAAACTCGATAGCAAGAGGCTGGATCGAACTGGCCTGCTTATTATGCTTCTGACTTTCCATCAACAACGCTGAATCACTTGTGCCTGACGAACTACTTTCAACCTCTTCAGGCTTATTGACCTCTCTTTTTTGATTTCTTCGATATAAGGAAAGGTCTTGTTGGTGAAGGTTGCTTTTTCTTTTCAGCTCATATTTGGCGTCTGAAACCATTATTCTAGAACTATTAGAATCTAAAGGTTCTAACCACAGATAAATGGCTACAACAAAACCCAGGAAAAGAAGGAAAATTCCTCCTAGAAGAATAGCTCTATTATTCATCACGCCTGCCTCATTATGTCTTATCAAAAAGCTTCAGAAGAAATCTCTCTATCAAAGCCATGGTAAACGTAAGACATACCTGGAAAGTTCAAATTAAAGTAAAACGACCCCTCAATCGTAACATTTTCGTTTTGGCAATGTTGTTTTTTCGTTTTGCTCAAAAGCAAAAGTATTCTTTTCAGATCTTTGTCGTAAAGATTACCGATTGATAGAATTAAGCTTACTTAAGAAAAAGTGGCAAGTGCAGGCAACTGGCGAGATAAAGTATTTGCGCTATAAAAGGTGCCAGAGTTTTAAAAGGAATACGTTTGCCCTGCCTCTATCGTCCCTTAAAGAACTATGAGACAGTATTCACAGAGTACAAACTTGAAAAGAGCGCCATGGCTACACTTTCTCCTCGAACGATAAAAGGCAGCTTCTCCCTGAATGCTCGAGAAGTTGTTGCTTATAAAAATGGGCTCTCTTTAGGTCAGGATGATCGAGTTGTTGTGGGAATCTACCTGGAAGATGATAAAGACCTGGCCATCGCTGATAAACGCCCAATTCTTCGTTATGGCGAAATGAAAGAACTCACTGAACGCATAAGAAGCTATATCGACAATGGCGGCGTCATGGTCTTACGCTTCCTTGATCCAACGCTATCCTTAGATTTTGTGGAATCAAACTTTAAGACGGCTCCTTCAAATAAAGAGCACCACAATTATGACGAGAAAAATGTCCGGATTGGAATAACATACCTCCATGAAGAAGTCATACAAGGCATGGTTCAGATGAAGGAACAAAGAGTTGAATTAGAAAGCTCTTTTGCTCTTCTTCAAAGTTTTTGTTCTCAGCTTGAAAAAGAACTTGAAAAGCTTGCTCCTCCCCCAAAACTGGCTTGGCAGGAGCTTCCTCACGTAAGCTTCTAGCTTCTAGTCTCACTCTCCAGACTGAATCTTCTTTTGTATTCTATCTCTTATTCCAACACCGGATTGCATCCTTTGTTGTTTGAGCTTTGTTGGGAACCACTCTTAGCTTCTGTTATCAACTTTAGCCTCTGCCACCTCAGAAACAAAGCCTTCTCTTGTTCATATCAAAATACCCTCTTGCATTATTATCTCCCTGAAGAATTCATAAATGCTCAAACACAGACCTTTGAAATGCCTCTCAAGAGAAAGCCTTGAGAACTTGATAGCCATTGATAAAAAATAAGCATTCATAAAAAACAAGCAACGAATCTCATTACAACCTTTTGAAGCATAACAAAACGACCACAAACAACTTTGGATGTTTACACTTGCCAGAATCTGATATATTTTAGGGCTTATCTTAAAACAACCCAGATGAAACCAGGATACCCTATGACCCAGAGAAGACTTTCAAACTTTTTACGGCTGGTTGGGAATATTCTCTTTGGGATCTCTGCTTTTACTTTCTTAATTGTTTCCTTGAATTCGATCGAAGAAAGTGGCGGAGAAGTCCACAAAGTTCCTTTAAACACTGGCTTGAGAATGGCTTTTTATGCGGGCATGCTGATTGGGGCTCTTTCAGCTCTTTCAGGTATTCTCTTACGCTACTTTCCTCGCCCTCATGAAGATACATGGAAAAAACCTGAAAATTCAGACAACACCCATCAAGGACACCGACCTTCCTCATAATAAGAAGACTCCATATGAAAACCTTTACACTTCAGCGCACGATTACAATCGATCGAAAACTTGATGAAGTTTTCAGCTTTTTCTCCAACGCTTCAAACCTTGAAGAGCTCACCCCAAAGTGGCTGCGCTTTCGCATTCTCACCCCCACCCCCATTACAATCAAGAAAGACACCATTATCGACTACCAAATACGCCTGTGGCTTTTTCCAATGCGCTGGCGCTCAATAATTTCTGACTGGAAGCCTCCTCATTCCTTCACTGATCAACAACTCAAAGGCCCTTATAAACAATGGATTCATCAGCATAATTTTTATGCTGATGGAGAGTCAACACGAGTTGAAGATATCGTTTCTTACACTCCACGGGGTGGATGGATCGCGCAAAAGCTCTTTGTCCAAAGAAACCTTGAGCAAATCTTTCATTTTCGGCATACTCAACTGCAAGCAATCTTTCCAAAAACCATGACTTAGATCTTTTATGATGAAGAAAGAACAATGAGCTCTACACAAAAAAAGGGTAAGGTTTATATCACAGGGGCAACAGGATTCGTTGGCAGTCATCTGGCTGAGCTTTTAAAAAGCCATGGTTATCAGCCTTCCTTGCTCGTGCGCAATCGCTCCCGCCTGCCAGAGGAACTTCAAGAAGGCTATGAAATCATTGATGGCTCTTTGAATGACTCTCCAGAACAGCTCGCCAAAGGCCTTCAAGCGAGTGATTATATCTATCACATCGCCGGGCTCATCAATGGCATCACTCAACAAGCCTTTGAAAAAGCAAACGTTGAAGGGACCCGTAATCTGATTGAAGCTGCACATTTAAGTGGGTTTCAAGGCAAACGCTTCTTGCTCGTTAGCTCGTTGGCGGCAATCGGTCCAAGCTCTGGGCCTGATCAGCCTCGATCTGAAAATGATGAGCCCGAACCTCGAACCATGTATGGAGCCTCAAAACTCAAAGGAGAAAAACTTGCCTGGGAGCTTTGTGAGCGCTATCAGATTCCGTTAACTGTGGTCCGACCACCAGCTGTTTATGGCCCCCGCGATAAAGGAATTTTTGAATTTTTCAAGTATATGGCAAAAGGCATTGAAGTTGGCTTTGGCAAAGAGAAACGTCATCTGGACTTGATTCATGGTCAAGATCTTGTTCGCGGCATCATGATGGCAGCTGAATCGGAAAAGGCTTTAGGAAACGCCTATTTTCTTACCGATGAAGGCAAACATGAGCTCAGGGCTTTACTTGCAACCTTACGAGAAGCAATGCAGCCCCGCAGCGGAATGATCTCAAAATTGATTGTACCCGTCTGGGTCGTGAAGATGCTTGCTCGCGTGAATGACCTTCTCCAGGCACTCACAAAAAAGCCTTTTTTACCCAACACTGACAAGCTTGGAGAGCTTCTGCCCCTCTGCTGGTGCTGTTCAGGACAAAAGGCCCGTGAAGACTTTGGTTTTGAAACAGAAATTCCAATGCTGGAAGGAATGAGAGAAACAAGCCGTTGGTATGAAAATCAAGGCTGGCTTAAGGTTCGACGCTGACAAAAACCTCTTTTAAACAAAGCTTTTCCTCATAGGCAAAAAAGATTACAATCTTGGTAAGCTTCAGACCCAAAGATATATATTTCAAAAGCCATGCCCCTTCACCACGAGCTTTCTTGACATACTTTCAAACAATACCCCCCCCCAAATAAGGTACGCCCCAAAACCATGAAATATATCCAAGCCATTATCGCTCCCAATCAACTTGACCCCATTATTGAAGCTTTAGCAAAGCAGGAGATCTTCCGTTTGACAGTGAGCGAAGTCATGGGGACTGAACCTCGCAGAGCTGAAAAAGCTGCAAAAGAAAGAAGCCTTGAACCTGATTTGCTTCCTCGTCTTCAGCTTGAGATTGCAGTCAATGATTATATTTTGGAGCAAGCTTTAGAAGCTATCCAAGAGGGCTCGGAACACTCCGGACAAAAACCTGGCAAGGTCTTTGTCTTTGAGCTTGAAGATGCAATCCGGATTCGCACAGGAGAACATGGCTCTGAAGCAATCTAAACTTGGAGTCATTCACGTCTCAGTATTATGCAAGCTTCGATGAGCCCGTTTCAATAATACTGTTTTGCATGAAAAAGTTTTAACGTCGCGCAATCCCACGAGCCCGTGGAAAAGAGCGAAGCTTTTCACGCACCGCTGCTAAACAAGTCACGACCTCTAAGGCTGAGCTTGGGCGATCTTCAGGATCCTGAGCAACCATTCGAATAAGAAGCTTATAAAAAGCATCAAGAGCATCCTCTTCTTGACTTTGCTTGTTATAGCTGGGCTCTTCTTGCTTGCCCTGCTCTTCCAAAAAAGAATGAGGCTTGGAATCTTTGAGACTTTCCAGCCATTTTTCTCGGGTTTCTAAAAACTCCCCCTTAAGCAGACGACCAAGCGTAACACCTAGAGAAAAAAGATCACTACGCCCATCGACGGCTTCTCCCCGCACCTGCTCTGGAGACATATACACAGGACTTCCCCCACGTCCGGGAGGGAATGCTTTGCCACTCTCTTCAGCAACTCCAAAGTCCATCAGAAAAACCTGGTCTTGAAAATTAACCATAATATTTCTGGGCTTAATATCACGATGCACATAACCGGACCGGTGAATTTCAACAAGCGCTGATGCAACCTTCTCCCCAACTCGGCAGGCAAAAAGAAGATCTCCCTGCTTCTGGCTGAGTAAGCGAGAAAGCACAGCCCCCTCAAGGTAACGCATAACCATGTAATGAAAGCCTGCTTCAAAACCAACATCATAAACAGACACAATTCCAGGATGATCAAGGCTGCTCAAAATCTGAGCCTCACGCTGAAAACGCTGACAAAGTTCAGGAGAAACACTCAGTCGTGGTTCCAGAATTTTAATGGCAACAGGTTTATTCAAACGAAGATGCTGAGCCTTAAAGACTCGAGCCATCCCACCCTGCCCAAGGCTTTCAAGCAAAACACAAGAACCAAAGGTTTTGCCAATATAATCCTGAGAAGAAGGGTCTCCCATAACAACCTCAGAAAAGCATCAGGGAAATATTCCGATCATACTTTTTCTGGAAGCAAAGAAAAAGTTCAATCAAAGGCTTTAGAAACGAAAAGCTCCTTGCTCTGTAAAAACCAGACTACCAGAGATTCATGATAAACCACCATAGTGTCACAGTTCAAAGGGCGTTTCCTTCATAAATGATTGAGCCTTGAAACCCTTTCGGTTATAATCCCTCCTAATCAAGCAATGCGCATAAACCTTTGTCAAACCCCTTAGGTTCACCAGTATAAAGAGTGTTACGTGAAGAACCAGAAGGACCAACCCCATATCAATAAAGCAAACGTTCGTAAGCATCACGAGGATAAGAAAGCTCGTGGTTTAAGACGTTTTGGATCTTCTCCCTGGCTTCAATTCGGACTCCTTTTCTTCCTTACGCTTGTTATTTATTTTCCTCAGTTCGGCCATGATTTCACGAACTGGGATGACAACTGGTTAATCACAGATAACCCTTTAATTCGTTTAGAACATTCTGAAGATATCCTGGCCATTTTGAACCCCTTCAATAGCCATGACCAAAGGGAGCAATTAGGCAACGAATATCTTCCGATCCGAGATTTAAGCTATGCTTTCAACTATTTCCTCAGTGGTTATGAACCTTTCAGTTACCATCTTTTGAACTGGCTCCTGCAGCTCGCCAACACATGCTTACTCTGGCTGCTCGCACGCAAGCTTGGGGCTTCCAGGTTACTTGCATGTCTCAGCGCATCGCTTTTTGCCGTCATGCCGATCCACGTAGAAACCGTTGCCTGGCTCAGCGCTCGTAAGGATTTGCTGGCCACTTTCTTCGTACTGCTAGCAAGCCTTTGCTATCTAACGGCTCGAAGGAAGCAATCAAAGAAAATCATACTTTTTTACAGTCTGGCACTCGGTACTTTTGTATGCGCTTTATTCAGCAAAGTACCTGTTATTATTTTTCCTGGCCTGCTGCTGCTTTTTGAAATCTTTGGACCCAGAGACCTTAAGCCCTTGTCCTGGACAAAACGCACCTTCTTCATTCTTCCTTTTGTACTGGTTGGCTTGATGATCTTCTGGCTGATTGCTCTACCGATAGCCCAAAGAGGACTCGTTCGAGAACCCTATGGAAACAATCGGCTTGACAGCACTCTCACCGCTTTATCGGCACTGAAAGACTACTTTCTAAGCTTTCTTTCAGGTTCTCCAATCGCCCCAGCAGTTGATTATCCACTTCAAGAAACAATCAATTTTTCAGTTATTTTCTCTTTGGGACTTTTAATCCTTTCGTGCGGATTTTTATTCTTTGCGTTTTATTACTCTCTCAAAAAGAAGAATCAGAGTGCAGCCTTCTCTCAAAAATCCAACCCAGCAGATCTTTTCAACCTTATAGGCTTAGGTCTTGGCTGGTGTCTTATCAGTTTCATCCCAGTATCAAACCTTTTTATTATAACGGGCACGGTTTATGCTGACCGTTATGCCTACCTCCCTTCTTTTGGCTGGGCTTTGGCGTGTTCTGCTGCCATCGTCTGGCTCGTCAGTTTTCTGATCCAAAAATTCCAATCAAAGAAACTTGTCGCATGGCTTTCAGGTTTGAGTTTAGTCATATTCTTAGGCTGGCAGGCAAGTATTACCTACCGCACATCACACCATTGGGAAAACTCAAAGAGCCTCTGGCGTTGGGCACTTCAACAAGATCCCGAAAATCATACCGCTCTTTTTAACCAGGCACGTACATATCACGAAGAATCTTTACGCGCAACGGATGAAAGCATGACACAAAGTCTTCTCCAAGAAGCTGAACGTCTTTATCTTAAGGCTCTTCAACACCCTGCTCGCACCTATCGTTTTGATCCTGCTCGAGCATATGCTGCTCTAGCCCAAGTCAAACTTCAACGTGACGATCCCAAAAAAGCACTGGAATTCGTTGCGAAATCGCAAGCAGGTTTACTGACAACCTGGAGAAAACCCGATCAGAACAGTCGTGACTATTATTTCATGGCTGCTGTTTTAGAGAATACTCGAGGCCAAGCTCTTGCTCACCCTGAGATTAAAGACTATAAAGCTGCCGAAGAGGCTTTTCAAAAAGCTTTGAAGATAAGCAAGCGAGAACAAAGTGCAGCTTTAAACCTTGCTCAACTCCTGACAAAACAAACGTTTCAAAAAACCCAAGAAGAGGCAAGAGAAGGATCTTCTCTTGCTCCAGAGCTTGAGAAAGATTTTCAAAAAGCCTTAGGGTTTGTTGATCTTTATGAAGAACGAATCGGCTTTAAAGATGCCATTGCTGCTAAAAGTCGAGCAGAAATCCAAATGAAATTCGCAGAAGCTATCGAAGGCAAAGAAAGCCAGGAACCACCACAAAGTGCAATCAAACTTTACCAGCAAGCTAGGAAAAACTTCCGCTACGCTCTTCAAGAATTGAAAAAGCTCTATCCTCCCCGCACAAAAGAGATCTATACCCTCTTGATGCTGGAAGCAGAAGTCATACAGCGCGTTCCTGGGCAGGAGAGGGATGCTTTTCCTCCTTTGGAAGACGCACAGCTCCTGATGCCGAAAAAACCTGAACCACAAATGCTGAAACTTCGCCTGCTTTTTCGTCTTGGTGAAAATAAACAAGCGCTTAAGGAGCTTCAGAATATTTTAAAAACTCACCCTGATTATCAAGGAGCTAAAGAAGAGTTAGCCGCTTTAAAATTTCAAAATGCTCAAGGACTCTTTGATGCCTTGCTCGAGATATGGAAAAAGCGTTATCATGATTTCAGACAGCAATCTGAAAAACCTTTGCCCGCTTCTCCTTCACCAGCTTTTTTAATAGCTCATTTTCTTGATGAAGAAGAGTTTCACCCAAAGCTTGCAAGCTTTCAAGCTAACCTGCGAAAAGCTCTATCCCTCACAAAGAAAACAAGCGACCTGAATCAACGCGCAACGGAGCTCTTAACAACGTTTGGAGAAGCTTTATACTTGGCTCAAAAAACCCAAGATGCAGAAGAGATCCTACGGGAAAGCTTTCGGTACAACCAGGAAAACGACCGCACCAGCGAGCTTCTCGCCACGATTTATTTTCATAACCTTGAATTCGTATCGAATAAGGCTCGAGCGGCCTTTGAACTTGGCGATCGCGTGCTTGCTGAGGGCTATCAGCAAGAAATGTGGACCATGATTGGAAATCTGATTGCCCTCTCTGAACGAGCAGCAGAAATTCTGGCTGCCCGGATTACCCGCCATGCCAACAAGGCTAAAGTTCTCATTGCCGAAAAACATCCAGAAGGTTCTGAGGCTTACTGGGATGCTATAACTCAAGTAGAAGAACTTTACCACATGGCTCATCTGCTTGATCCCGAACAAGTCGATGCCCTTGATCAGCTGAACTCCCTTTACCGCCAGTCTCGTCGTTACCCTGAGGCGGTCTCAATTTATCGCAAGCTTTATACCATCATGGAAGAACGCCCACAGTATCAGCGCAGGATAGCCTTAAACCTTGGCGGTTGGCTGCTTGAATGGGGACACTTTTTAGATCGCCAGTATCGTGAAGCAGCAAAGAAAAATGATAACGAACACGCTCAGGAACTTCGTGCTCAGGCTTTTTCAGCTTTTTTTCAGGCTCAAGAGGCCTATCAGGACGCTCTCGAACTGACCCCCCTCACCCCACGCCGGGAGCTCCTGGCAGGATTTGGAGCTGCCTATCAAAAACTAGCCGTTCTTGATATGCAAAACGCAACGGACTATTTAGAAGAGGCGATCTCTTATTATATGATCAGCCCTGAAAAATTTCAGCTTGAACTGGAAGCCGTTCGACGCAAAAGAGCTTTGCTTCTTCAGGACCCACAAGCTCAACTCCTGGAGCTTCAAGCTTTGCTTGAGGTTCTTGAACAAAATCCGGAAGCCTCCGACTTTGAAGAAAAACAATCCGAAATTCTTGAGCGAATTGCCAGTATCGAAGTAGAGCAAACACTGGAAAAAGCCCGCATCAAGCTGGGAGAGCAAGCCTTCGAAACAACGCTTCAGCTTTTAGAGAAGATTGGATCTCACTCATCTGAGGCAACCTTACTCAAAGCAAAAGCTCTGGCTGGACTCGGGGAGCTTGATCAGGCTGCAGAGCTTTACGCCCGCTGCTATGCGAACTATCAGGCTTTAATGCAGGCAGGAGCAATTTTTCTTAAGCAAAACTCAGACGATGCACTCGCACGCGCAAATGCGGCTTATCGCTCGGCCTCAGCTCTGATCAGCCATGAACTTGAGAAAGAAGGACTTTCCCAAAAGCGCCACCAGGAACTTTTGAAAGCCCTTGAAGAAGTCGAAAAAGCCAACCATCAGATTGACCAGAAAGCAGTTGAACTTTTGCAGGCAGCTCGAGAAGAGCGAAGCTTACTCGGCGCAGAAAGACTCCTTCGCAAGGCCCTTGCGATCACACCCGAAAACTACTTTATTCTGCTTGAATTGGCCCGCCTGCTACGAAAATGGGGGCAGCTTAACTTAGAGATTGCCCGTGAACAGGAACACAGTCAACACAAAGAACAAGCCCAACAAGCTTGGAAAGAGGCCCGCAGGGCTTTGAAAGAAGCCATGGGAAATTACCGGCTGGCACTCAGGCTGGAACCACCGTTCAAAGCAACGCTCTTACTTGAGCTCAATACCATGATCCTTGATGATCTTCTGCCCATTCTTGAAGCTGACGATCAAAAAATTCTGAGTCAGGATTTAGAATCTCTGCTGATTCAGCTTGATGGGGTGCTCACCCGTCTTTCACTGGAGGAAGAGCAAGACTCAGCAAGCATGAAAGCAAAGCAGGCAAAAGCACTCGAACTTCAACAACGCTTTGAAGGGTTTCAAAAGGAAAAGAGCCTCAAAACCGGCGAATGACCTCACTTTGCCCCCTGAATACTCTGAGCGTAAAAATAAGCAGGAAAAGCTTTAGCTCTTGAACTCAAAAGACGAAGAAAAGAACAAGCGGCTTGCTTTATTTTGAACGTTTCAAGTATAGAAAAAGTACTCATCGATCATAAGCCAAGGCAACTCTAAAACCCAAAGGTTCTGCTCTTAAACTCGTGGATGCCCACAATATATGCACACCTCGTCACGCAAAATTTCTGCACGTCAATCGCTGCTGCTGAGTCTTTCAGCTCGCCTTGACACCATGGGCACTCCACTTGGGATTGCTCTTTTTGTATGCGCATGTGGACTGAGTATCATCAGCTTTTTCTCACTCCTGCTTCCCCGTTGGCAGGAAAAACAAGAAATGAGCCAGGAAATCAGCACGAAGCACAACGAGATCAAAGCCTTAGAAATTGAAGGCCAAAAGCTTTTTGATCACATCCAGGCTTTTGAAGACCCCTATTATGTAGAAGAGCTCGCTATTGAACGCTATAAATTCAAGCCCATTGGAAGAGAGGCAAGCATAGAACAAAGATAAGCGTTTGGAAAATGGCCCTTCTCAGTCTGAAAACGTAAGACCAAACCCCCAAAGCCTCAAGACCTTTTAATCAAGACATGCAAAAGCCTCGATTTCAACCATGGCTTCGGGCTCAAGCAAACTCTTGACTTCAACAAGAGTCATGGCTGGAAAGTGCTTTCCAAAGATTTCACGATACGCTTTTCCAATAGCTTTTGTTGAAGAACTATAAGCTGCTTTATCAGTCACATAAATCGTAAGCTTTCCAACGGATTCAACGCAGCCACCAGCACTTTCAATAACCTCTTTGACGTTCAAAAAGGCTTGTTCAAACTGCTTGGCCATATCACCAGGCCCAACTATTTTTTGATTCTCATCCCAGGCAATCTGCCCTGCAATAAAAAGCATACGGCCCGCCGGGAGAATCACCCCATTATGATAGCCTTTTGGGGCCATCCAACCTTGGGGCTGGACAAAGAGAGCCTTGCTCTTGGCTCCGCCATTTTTTTCTTCTGCCATTCTATTTCACCTCTTCTTCTTTCATTTTCAGAAGAATACTCTTCCTGAACACCTTAAGCAATCTCGCCCCCGCAGACAGAAATAGCCTGCCCGTTAATACCAGCAGCTTCAGGCTGCAGTAAAAAGAAAACCAACTCGGCCACTTCTTGAGGAGTAAATAAACGTTTTTGAGGACTGTGCTTTATAAGTTCTTCCCGCGCTTGTTCTAAAGACTTCCCTGTATGTGCTTGAATCTGCTCTAAAGTTGCCTCTGTCATTGGACTTTCGACATAGCCTGGGCAAATCGCATTCACCCGTATGCCCTTGGGAGCAAGCTCTTTTGCAGCAGACCGGGTAAGCCCCACAAGCCCATGCTTGCTGGCGGTATAAGCTGCCACATAGGGATAACCTCGCAACCCCGCTACTGAAGCTATATTAATAATCGCTGCCTGAGAAGCAGGCTGAAGAGCCTGAGCAAAACAACTCATCAAAAGGTAAGGTGCTTGCAAGTTTAAAGCAATCGTTGCTTCAAAATTTTCCAAGCTTGCTTTAGGCAGAGCTTCAGAACGAGCAATTCCCGCAGCATTCACAAGAGCATCAAGGTTCCCAACAATGTTGCAAGCTTCTTCAACCAACGCTAAACAAGCTTGTGAATCAGCCAAATCAGCAACAAGAATATGACTCCCACCAGCCCCTGCTTCAAGACAGGCTTGGGCAACTTCCTCAAGTTGAGCTTTTCGACGTGCAACAAGCACAAGCTCATACCCCGCTCGAGCCAGACGTTCAGCACTAGCACGCCCAATACCACTACTTGCACCTGTAATCAAAACTCGCTTTTGCTTTATTGAAGCTTGCGACATAACTCCCTCCGATACGAAACACTTCCCTCTTTTTGTTCCTCTCATTGAAATCAAAGCTCTTATTCAAGCTTTGGCTTTTAAAACTCTCTGTTTATAATGGGCCCACAGTGCAAATCCCAGCATAAGCCCTCCAAGCCCACTCATCACGGCAAAACTTGCCCGAAAGGCCTGAACGCTCTGAGCCGAGACCTTAAGCTTTTCAATGGCTGGTGGAGCCTCTTCAAGATACCAGCCTAAAAATCCGCTGAGAACCAAGGTTGCAGCCAACGTTCCAACCAGCATTCCAAAGGCTCGAACCGCTGTAATAAAACCCGAAGCTGCACCAATAATATGGGATGGAGCAGCATTAAACGTAAGGTGATTATTCGGTGTCTGAAAAAGGCCCATGCCACTTCCAAAAAGAGCGACTCGCCAGACCATTTGCCATGGCCCATCCTCTGGCTGAAGAAAAGCCATGCTTATAATACCTGCTGTAGCACTGAAGATTCCTAGAAAACGCGGAAAACCACCACCGAAGCGATCACTCATCCAACCCGAAAAAGGACCGAAGAGAGAGAGGCAGAGTGGAGAAGTTAAAAGTATAAAACCCGTCGTTTGTTTTGAAAATCCCTGAATGACCTGCATTTGAAAGTTCATTTGGTAAAGCATGCCTGAAACCATAATCAGACTGACTGACCCTGCAAGCATACTGGCCATAAAAACCTGATTTTTTAAGAGCTCAAAGGGAATAAGAGGAAATTTTGTTTTGCGCTCCTTGATTAAAAAAAGGCAAAAACAAAAACCCGAAAGAAGGAGTAGAAAAAGTATTTCTGGGCTGCTCCAACTCTTGTCAGGCCACTCGGCAAGTCCAACTCCCAGGACAAAACCCGCAAGAGCCAAAGCTAAAAAGAAAAGGTTTGAGAACTTGAAAGCCTGAAATGTTTGACGCTGCTCTCTTGAAACGGGCTTCAGCACCTTCAAAGCAAGTCCGGCTCCTGCAATCCCAATCGGAATGTTAACGAAAAAAATCCAAGGCCAGCCGATATGCTGAGTTAAGATTCCTCCTAGAACCGGTCCGCTTGAGATACCAATCGCAACGGCTAAAGGAATACTTCCAAGAGCTCTTCCACGTTGCTCTGCAGGAAAGGTTAAAACAAGCAGCGCTCCACTGTTGGCTAAAATAGCAGCCCCACCAAGAGCCTGAATAGCCCGGGCAAAGCTTAAAACATAAAGGTTTGATGCAAAGCCGCATAATACAGAGCCAAGGGTGAAAACAAAAAAACCAGCGCAATACATAAAACGATACCCAAGACGATCGGCAATTCTGCCACAAGGAATAACACAAAGGGCTATTACCATTGAATAGCTTAATGCTACCCACGAAACTTCAGCTAACGTGATTCCAAAGTCTTCTCCAATGGTTGGCAAAGCAACATTAACAATGGTTGTATCAAGCGTTGACATCACAACACCAAGAAAAACTATAGCTAATGCTCCCCATTTACTCTGGGCCAAAGCTGGTGAAGATGGTTTCAGGTCTTGGGTCATGGCTCTGGAATCAAAGTTAAAAAAGAAAGAAGCAGAAAATTACTTTCTTCTTCTTTAAGCCTACCTAATATAAAGGTAGTGTTTTTGTTGCTATACTTATTTTGCTCTGTTTTATAGACTTTATAGCATAAAACATAGAATAAACATAAAAAGCTCAGCTTCTTTCAAAGCCTCTACTGGGAGCAAAGAGTTGAACGGCAAATAAAGGGTAAAACGTAAAGCGTGATCAAAAGCCTGCTTTTTGCTATTCTTCATACTTCTTCTTTAAATGCTTCTAAGGATTCGATGTTTGCAAGGAAAACCTATGATCAAGCTTCAATCTCCCTTTAACGTTATCTTCAGGTTGTTTTTGATAGCAACTTGTATCTGCTGCCCGGTTTGCCTTCAAGCCCAGGAGGTTTCTCCAGATAACACACCAGATTTAGCACCAGAAGAATCCTTAGAACACAACCCTTCTCCAGGAAGGGCTGAGCCTAACACCCTCGACGAAGAAGATATTAACGCTGAAATTCAGCGGCTTTATCCCGACATTGACCTCAAAGCACAGCATAATATCCGGGACATCAAAAATATTGAGGATCCTGCAAAGCGCCACACATACGTTGATGCAATGATGAAGGTTATCACTATTTGGATAAGTTGTGATCGGGGATCTACCCTTGAAAAAATACTCGATGAACAGTATGAAGCAAAAAAAGGTTATGTTTCATACCTTGTTATCAGTGCTTACTTTTATCTTGAATACCCCCCTGGATTAGCCCTTCATAACGATATGGCAGAGCTCTTGCTCCAAAAAGCCCTGGAACTGGCTCCTGAATCAGCCATTGCCCACACCCAGTTCGCTTATTTTTTATTAAGCTTTACTGACGGGCGCACCAGCGAAATTCGAGAACACCTGACAAGTGCCCTGCAACAAAACCCAAATTATCTTGAAGCGCTTTTACTCCAAGCCCACTTCTTCACGCGCTTTGAAAAAGACTTTCAGCAGGCAAAAGAAAGCTGCAAAGCCATCTTTGCTCTCAAACCAGAAGACTTACACATCTTCAATACTGCCCTTGATCTTTTCTTCGAAGCAGCAACAGAAGAAGAAATCGTGAGTTTTTTGGATCAAGCTTTAGCTGCCAATCCTTCTTCTTCTGAACGTGCTCGACTCCTTTATATTCAAGGACGCCTTCAACTGAAAAAGAAAGAGTGGCAAGCAGCATTTGAGTCAGGCAAACAAGCCCTAGAGCTTACGGATACTACTGAGACTCCTCTTTTTGCACTGACACTCCAAATGAACCTTCTGGCTTATCCACTCAAAAAGCAGCTGCTTGAACTCTCTCCTGAACTAGAACAAAAAGAAAGCCTGGAAAAAGAAGATTCAGAAAAAATCCAGCAACTTGAAACTCAAATTGGCAATTTTTATGACCAGGCAATTGAAACGGATTTGCTCTATATCAGCCCATCAAGCAGTGTAAAAGGACAGGCGGCTGAAACCTACATCCTCTTTTTACATAAAAGAAAACACGACAAAAAAGCCCTTGAAGTGCTTGAAGCCTACGATGCAAAAGCCTTGAAGCTGCCAAAGAGTATTCGCCTCTCCTTACGAACTCAAATTGAGGATTTGCGAATTCTTGTTTATCAACTCTGGCCCTGGCAAACCTGGAAAGAACTAGCAGACGAAGAGCTGTACATAGAGCTTGAAAGGGCTCACAAACTTTATGAACAAAAACCTGAGAAATATCGCTTCGATCAAAGTGATGTTTTAAAGCTTTTGACTGACCGTATCGCTTCCAACGACCGAACTCTATCGACACTTTGCATGAAACTTGCAGCCCTTGGTATAACCCAACAAGAAGAAAGTGACAACAAGGAAGAAGACGTGTTAAAGCTCTTTCTTCAACAGGTTGGGGAGCGTCTGTCACAAGAGGAAAAATCTGAATCATCTGAACAAAATATGTTTATTGTAAAGGTCTATCTTGTCCTTCTTAATAACCTTCGGAAAAAGGCTGGGGGCATCGTTATTCTTAATGATCTTGAAAAGCGAAAAGAAAATCTTTCTGACAGCGATGTTCGAAATTATATCTTTGCCACTGGCATGGACGCCATTTTCAAGCTCTCAAAACTTGAAAGCGGTTCTGCTCTTGAGCCCCCAATTCGAGTTCCTCGTAAAGCATCAGAATTTTCAACGTGGGCTCATAAGATCCGCCCGTTCCTCGAAGCAGAGAGCATCCCAACCCAAGAGAAATAAAAGACTTGAGCTTCTCCTGAAACAAGAAGCGAACTTGCATTCTCCTTTAATAGCGTCGTTTATTTTATGTTTTAATCTGGAGCTTTGTCCATGGTCGTTGCTGGCCATCAACCAAACTACCTGCCCTATCTTGGGTTTTTCCATAAGCTTGCCTGTGTTGATCACTTTATGATCGTCGATACTGCTCAATTTGTTAAACGTGGAACCTTTGGTTGGATGCATCGCAATAAAATACGCACGCAGGATGGTTGGCAATGGTTAAGTCTGCCCGTTAAAACAAAACAAAAACGTTATCAATCCTGCGCAGAAGCAGAGCTTCAAAATCAAGAAAATTGGCGCAAAAAACACTGGGCTGCGATTTGCTACAACTACCGCCAGGCTCCTTATTTCAAAGATTACGCTGCAAGCTTCGAAGGTATTTACCAACAAGAATGGCAGCTCTTCTCCGACTTGACCGTAGCCCTTATCCAAGTGGCAGCAAATTTTTTAGAAATTTCAACACCCATAAAACGCGCAAGCCAATGCGGCATCTCTGGAGAATCCCATGAACTCCTGGAAGCAATTTGCAACTACTATGGTACGAATCACTACCTCTCCGGCCTCCACGGACAAGATTATCTTGAGCTTGATACCATGAAAAAACGAGGACTTCATATTGAATTTCAAGAATTTCAACATCCCTGCTATACTCAGTGTCAGCCGGGAGAATTTCTAAGCGGCATGTGCATTCTTGACCTTCTTTTCAATGAAGGCCCGCGAGCTCGAACGATCGTAATGTCAGAAAAAGAACACTAGAACGTCAAAGCTCGTAAAATTTGCAGATATTTTCTGGAATTTCTCCTTTGTGAGCTGGATAGAAGGTGTCAAGATAAAGCTTTTAAATTGGACTTAGCTCTGATATATATAAGATTTGACTGTGAATTTAAAATAATGGAAGAAGGCTCCCCTCTCTCACACACCCAACATCCCCCGAAAAGCACCAGCGAGTAGAACGAAATCATGCCAGGGATAATTCAACCTTCGTTTCATGACAAGATTCTTCTTAATATAATGAAAGTGGAAACTGGTTACTGAGAATCTTAATTATAAGGATAAAAAGACATGGGTCTTTTAGTTGGTGTTGATATCGGTAATTCAGGAGTTAAAGCTGTTGCGCTTCAACAGACAGGGGATAGCTATAAGCTTAAATCCCTGATATCTGTTGATGTTCGTCGCCCTGATTTTTTCCCAAATGAAGATCCTCAAAACACCGTTGAAGCCCCTCGTAGAGCCCTGGAAAGAGTTATTAAAAACCGCAATTTTTCTCGAAAGACATGCGCCTGTTCCGCATCTGGTTCAAAGGTCGCAGCTCGTCTTTTTCGTTTTCCAAAGCTTGCTGAAAAAGAAATCGAAGCAGCTGTACGTTTTGAGGCCGAACAGGTTATTCCATTTGATCTTGAACAGGCAGCTCTTGACTACATTCTCTTTGACGATGTGGTTGAAGACGGAGTTGTTAAAACTGAAGGCCTTGTAGTCGCCACCCACGAAGAAGAGGTCAACAAGCTTCTACTCTTACTCAAGTCTGTGCATCTTGAGCCTCTGGTCTTTGATATGGACGCTCTTGCGATTGCAAATTGTTATCTTGAAACCAGAAAAAATATCAACAACCGCAAGGTGACGGCGATTTTAAACATTGGCGCTCAGTTTACGAATCTCACAATTCTTCAGGGAAGAAACCGAGTTTTCGTACGAGACATAGCAATCGGTGGCGATATTGTGAGTCGTACCATTAGCGAAATCTATGGTTTTGATCTTGCTACTGCAGAACAGCGCAAACGCGATCTTGCCTTTCAGCCCTTTGATGAAGACGAACAATCGGATGATGATTTTGACCATGCTCTTGAGAGTGCTTTTCCTTCCGATCTCAGTTCTACCCCTGAAAGCTTTGATTCTTTAGACTTAGCTGCCCCTTCCGAACAGGAAGATGTTGATGCAGAAGATATGATTCTTATTGAGGAAGAAGATAACGGAGAGCGCACAGCAACAGACCTTCCGGTTGTTGAACCTTCCCATGGGCAAACAGCCCCAACGAATGAAAGCACTTGGCGAGTTCTTGATGCTTCTTTTGGTGAGCTCATGAATGAAGTTGAAGACACCTTTAAGTATTATGTCAACAAAAAGATTGTTCCAAAGGTTGATGAAATTATCCTTACTGGTGGTTCATCGAAGCTTCCCGAACTTCAGATGTATACTCAGGAAGTTTTGCGTATACCATCTCGAGTCTGGAATCCTTTAGAAGGTATTGACTGTACGGCAGCAGCGAAGAATTTTCCAAACAACTTTCTTGATGAAGTTGGTCCTTATATGGGGGTTGCGCTGGGTTTAGCGATGCGCTCAACATAAAAAGATGAAAGCTATTCTTCTTGGTAGTCGTCGAAATAGAATAAGGAAAGTACAACGTGTTTGAACTTAATCTGATCCGTGAAAGAACTCTACTGCGCGCTCGCCGTAAGGTTGTGGGTTGGTTTTCTGTTGGTATATTTCTGATTTTTTCTCTGGCTGCTTTAGGGCTTGTTTACCTCTATTTGGAAGAGCTTGGATTTACACGTGAACACCAGGCAAATATTGATGGGCTTTCAGCTCAGATTCAAAGCCTTGAATCAAAACTTGCAAATTGGGATGAACTTCGAACTCAGCGGAATGATGAAGTTAATACTTACAAGACCACTGCATACCTGTTCTTCCCCTATAAGGAATTTGAAACACCCCCTAAGAGCAGTGATGACCAGGAAGGTTCTTCTTCTCTTTCCAAAGAGCCTCCTCTCAAGATATCACAGGAAAACAGGGATCTTTTCACTCAAGTTTTGATTGAGTTAAGTGATTTTTCCGGGGAAGTTCAAGATGATGATGCCAACACAGAACCTCGTCGTTGGTTTACTGAGATTAGAATTTCTCGCCCAACGCTCAAAGATTCTTCTCGACAAAAGATCTATTCCCTTGGCAATCTTAATGCATTCGTGAAGTATCAGGCAATTTTTCTGGGAACAGATGACATGCATGTCTCTCAAGGTGAAGAAGCCCTGCAGTTCTGGAATGACAACAGCTATCTTTACTCCAGTCTTGGCAAAGCTATTCCGACAAAACAACCAAGAACAATTGACAGCCGAGTCATTCCAAGATCAGAAAATGAAGAATTCTTTAATGAGTCGCGTCTTTGGCATATTGAACACTCTTTCGACACCCAGCACAAACGTTCATCTGGACGCTAGGTTTAAAATAAGAGATCGAGAAAGAAAGTGTTTTATTCATCATGGAAAAAAATAACTTCTCAAAAACTATCCTGCTTCCTCTTCTAGGTGTTGCTGCAATTTCAATAGCCATTCCGGTTGGAGTTTACGTACTTTTGCTTCTTCCTCAAAAAGAAGCCCGAATCGAAGCTCAACAGGAGGAGCAAAGGTCTGAAGTTTTCCGCAGAAAACGTATGAAGGAGTTCAGCTCCTATCAGCAGGATCAACGCGATCTCAAGTTGCTGCTTGATATGCGTGAAAGCGCAGAGAAACTTTTTTTACCAGAAGATGAAAATGAAGCTCAACGGTTGCTCGAACAACTGGAAGAAGAGCTTTCTTATCGACGCACTGATTTCAATGAGATGTACAACAGCCCTTTTGTTCAGATAAAACAAGCAAAAATTGGCCAGGTTCGAATGATTAAAAACCGCGCTCTTCTGCCTTTTGAGCTCGAATTTGAAACGACCTATGAAATCGCTACTGAAATCATTAATTTCATTGAGATACAAAAATATTTTTGTATCCCGGAGGACCTTATTATAGAGGGCGACGATCAGGACACCCCTTCCTTTAAAGTAAGCTATCTCTTTCCACTTCAGCTTCCAGTAGATCGTAAACTTGTGGCTTCCTTAAAAGAAAGCTCTAGTCCAGCCTCTAGTGAAGAACAGGAAGGTGAACATGAATAATAGAAATATTATTTTAGCTGTTCTTATTGTGGTTCTTTTCGGGGTTGTGCTCTGGGTTTTTGTTTTCAGTGATGCTGACAAGAATCAGGAAGTGCTCCCTGGTGCTCCTGAGGCAAGTTTTGCTCCCTCTGGAAGTGACCCAAGTATCAAGGAGCCGGATTTTGACCTGACTCCAATGCCAGACTCTGGGCTTTTTATTGTCATAAGTGACAACGTTTCTTTAAGCCCGCATGATGAGAGAGAGCGTTACCCAGACCTTCTTAAGAATTATCGAATAAACGAGCGTACATTTTTAGACCCGATTGACTCTTTAAGTTTGCGGACTCCTTTTCACCAATATCCTTTTGTCGGTTTTGACTCAAGTGGTTCTTCAGAAGGAGCTGAAAAAATCCTGGATTCATGGGAGCTTGTGGGAATATGCAAGGGCGTTGATGAAAAGTACACTTGTTTTTTCAAAGGATATGATGCTTTTCAGATCAACGATCTTTTAGCTGATACGGGCTTTATAATTGAAAAGATCACGGATAAAGAAGTTACGCTTCACTACGTTGCGACAAGCCAAAAGGTCACCAAGAAATTAGGTATTTTGGAAAACAAATAATTAAGGTATTTTTTCCGCAACAACGGTAAAGAGACCCCATTTTCAAATTTCACAACATGCTGGATAGGGCATAATAATCGAAAGGAATCCCTTATGCGTACCTCGAAGCTTCTCAGAGCCTCTCCTTTAACGCATATATCTTTACGTTCTACACTTGCCGTTGCGCTTTTGGTTTTCTTTGCAACCATTGGAAGTGGAAGTTCTTATGCCCAGGAAGTAGAAGATTTAGTGCCTGGCGAAGAAGAGATCATCCCGAAGGTTGATCTTCAGGATGCTAAGTTGTCTCGGATTATTCGTTGGGTTGCCCATGAAGCAAAAATGAGTGTTGTCATCGAAGGCATCATCGATAAAACGATTACGGTCCACCTTCTGAATAAACCCGCAGGTGAAATCATTGAAAGCATAGCAAAAAACAATGGCTTGGTCATTGAAAGAAATTCTGGAACAATGCATGTTAAAATGGCTGCAGGGAATTCATTTACAGAAAACCGCCTTGTTCTTTCGATTATTCCTACCACTAAAAATAAGCAAAACTTCGATATTGACTTTGAGAATGTTGAAGTTCGCACGGCTATTATGGCAATAGCTCGAGAAGCTCGGCTTAACGTTGCCATTGAGCCTGAGCTGATTGTCCAAAAAGGCCAAAATGAAAGCCTTTCGGAAGAAACCTCCAGCCTCAGTGAGCAAGAGCAGTTCGTTGAAGAAAAAACCAAGAAAAAAATATCTTACCATAAAACAAACACGAATCCTCTCCAGGCAATTAACGACATTGCTTTATCTTCTGGTTTTAAGGTTGTTGAAAGCTCGGAAGAAGGCGGAAAGATTTTTAAAATTCGACTAATGGCACCAACAGAGGGTTTTGAGATGGTTGCTCGCAAAGGAATCCCCGAGCCCTTTCTTTCAAATTTGGCTAAAGAGGTTGAGAAATTTCTCACTTCCGATGGCAGCGTGGCAGGAGCATCTGAACTTCAAACCCTTACCGTACGAGACCGCAAGGACAACATTGATAATGTTATTACCCCTCTTCTGAACGCAAACCTGAAAGATCTTGATGATCAAATAAAACGCTACGAGCAAGAAGAAGCTGAAAAAGCAAGAGCAGCGCAATCCTCCGAAGAACTAGCCCCAGAAGATACTGAGATCAGGATTTATACCCTTCAACGAGACCTTGACGATCAAGATGTCCAGGCAGGTCTTGAAAAAATTCTCTCGGATAAAGGTGAAATCACAGTCAACCCCGAAGCAAATAAAGTCATCGTGATTGATCATAAAGATCGTTTCCAGCTGATTGATAAATTCATGGAAAACTACGATGCAAATCTTCAGCAGGTTCAAATTCACGCCACTATTGCTGAAATTTCCCTCCAAGAAAACGATTCCCACGGATTAGAAGTTTTCAATAATTTAGCTGCAGCCGGCCTTAACGATGGAACTTTTTCTTTTCTGAACACAAACGGGGGATTGGGAGCTTTTGCTCTGCCCACTGGAACGATCCCAAGTGAAATGATCTTTCAAAATGATCATGTTCGATACGCTTTTGATTTTCTTTCAACGAACAACCGTATTCATAACCGCTCGACCCCTTCTGTTGTATGTGCGGACGGAGAAGAAGCTGAAATCCTTGTTGGGCAAAAAATACCGTTTCTCAAAAACGCATCAACCTCTGGGGGCGTCACACAGGGAACGGTTGAGTTTGAGGACGTTGCCATGAAGCTTACCATTAAGCCTCGGATTTTTGATAATGGCTCTGTCTATCTTGCTATAACAGTTGAAATAACAGAGCAAATTGGCTCTGTTGACATCGAGGGCAACCCAACCCCGATTCTCTCCAATCGCTCCGTTAACAGTAGCGTCACTATTAGCGATGGTAAGACTCTTGTGATTGGTGATCTTATCGCAGACCGAGAACGGACTATTAAGCGAGGAATTCCAATCCTTTCTGATATCCCAGGGATCAACTTGCTCTTCAGTGCGGAAAACTTTCAAACAGAACAAACTGATTTACTTGTCTTTATTCGCCCAACAATTGTCGGAAAGAACGGAGAAGATTTTGCCAGTGTTAAAGATAGCCGACGCTCTGTTTTAATACGAGATATGCGTCCAATCGTTAACGACAAAAGCCGTATCCTTTCTGAAATTCCAGGGCTTAAAACAAAAGACCTCAATGATGGCTCATCCCTTTCTCCTTTCTTGGAAAGAAGATCAGCTATCAGAAACGAAGAAAACAATATTTCTGTACCTGTTGAATAAAGAGTTTTCTTTATTCCCTTTGCCAAAAACCTCCAGGCCTGAGGTGCTGGAAATATGTCTATGCCAATAGACAGGCACCTTGACCTTGAAGCTTCATAACTTTTTTATTACTTACTGAGAACCATCTCTCTTGCTTCATGGATACGACAAGCTTTCTTCAACAGCTTCAGAACGAAGTTAATACAAGCCTGGAAGAACACGCTTGGTCCTGGCCTGATTTCCGTTCATCCAGACTTGGTCAAGCGATGAGTTATTCCCTCTTTGCAGGCGGCAAACGATTGCGCCCGGTTTTGACACTACTTGCATGCGAAGCATGTGACAAAGACTACCGAAATGCTCTTAAAGCTGCTTGTGCTCTTGAGTTTATCCATACCTATTCGCTGATTCACGATGACTTGCCTGCCATGGACAACGACGATTTACGACGGGGAAAACCTACATGTCATAAAATATATGGTGAAGCGAGCGCAATTCTTGCAGGCGATGGCATGCTTACGTTTGCCTTTGAAATCTTAGCACAAGCCACCCCTGATCCAGCCAAAAATCTTGATCTCGTTAAGCTCTTAAGTCAGGCAGCTGGGATTCGAGGCATGGTAGGTGGTCAGCAAAAAGATCTTGAAGCAGAAAGAGCAACCGATCTTGGTGCTAATGAGCTTGAAAGCATTCATCGCAAAAAAACTGGAGCCCTTATTTCAGCAGCCCTTGAAGCTGGTGGAATTGTTGCTGGTGCTCATAAAGATCAGTTAACGAGCCTCCGGCATTTTGGTTATGCCATCGGGTTAGCGTTCCAAATTCAAGACGATATTTTGGATTGCACTGGAAGTGCTGAAGAAATTGGAAAATCTCCTGGGAAAGACCTATCCGCAAAAAAACTCACGTATCCCGCTCTCCTGGGACTTGAAGAAGCCCAAAAGCAAGCTGCTCTTTTAATTCAAAAGGCTCAATCCCAGCTTTCAGCTCTTCCTTATACTGACAAACTTCACGCCCTCTCTAATTTCATTATCGCTCGCCGAAGCTAAAGCAAAAGAGCTTTATTCTAACAAAAGTTCAGTATACTTTTGGCTTGCATTTTTGGTTTGCTCCCACGCCTTTAAAGCCCGCTGATAGTCCTCTGGAGTATCAATATCAAAACAAATGGCAGGGTCCTGCACTTCACAATAGGCCCGCCTGTCCGGGTAAGAACGAACTAAATGGTGAAGCCCTTGATCATTTGAAAGTTCAAGTATCTTTTCAAACACTTCTTTATTCACAACAAGGGGATGTCCTGAACGGCCGTAAAACGTTGGGCTTACAAAGAGAGGTTTTGGTTCTGCTTGAATAGCTCTTAAAAGCAAATGGGAAACAGTCGTTGAAGCTATAAGAGCATAATCACAAGGCAAAAAAAGAACCCAGTCAACCTTATGCATGATTGCCTTCAAGCCCGATTGAATCGAAGAAAGCATCCCTTCTTCCCATTGTTTGTTGATGATAACTTCAAACTCATCAAGCCAATGACGTTCTTGAATCTCTGCTTGGTTTGCTCCAAGCACCAAAGCCTTCTCATCAAGAGCTGGAAGTGACAGAGCATCAAGAGCCAGATCAAGCAAAGTTCTTGAGCCAAAAGAGAGCATACTTTTAGGCGATCCCATCCGCTGAGAAGCCCCTGCAGCCAGGATCACCGCTCCTATTGCATCTTTTCTGTAATCTTGTTTATTGTTTTGTTTCATAAAGTTTAAAATTCTTCTATTGAGAAAGATGAAAATACAATACCATTATTTCATGCTTTATAATGTAAAATCGATCACCAAAATACAAAGCTTCACTTACAAAGCGAAGTTTTCTTACAGAGAAACTTCGATCTCTAAGCGAAAGCTCCCTGATAAGCAAAGGCTTTAGCTCATAGGAAGGCCTATAATATGTTTCGAGACGAAGTTACTCTTTTTGTTGAAGCGGGAAAAGGCGGGGATGGCTGCTTGAGCTTCCGCCGCGAAGCCCATTTACCAAAAGGTGGGCCCGATGGTGGTAATGGTGGAGATGGCGGGAACGTTATTTTTATCGCAAGCAAGGACGAAAACTCTCTCTTTCCTCTCACCCGTCGACGTTTTATCAAATCTCAAAAAGGAGCACCTGGACGAGGCCGAAATTGCGAAGGCAAGAAGGGCAAGGATGAACGTATTCCTTTGCCTCTTGGCACTATAATTTATGCTCTTGAAGAGAATTCAAAGAAAAAACTGCTGGTGGATCTTTCTGAAGAAGGCCAGACTTTTTTGGCCGCTCGAGGAGGGAAAGGAGGAAAGGGAAACAAAGTCTTTGCCAGCGCCCAACATCAAACCCCTCGAGAATGGGAAAAGGGAGAGCCTGGTGGAAAGATCACCCTGCAACTTGAGTTAAAATTGATTGCTGATGTTGGCCTGATTGGCTTTCCAAATGCTGGCAAGTCAACCCTGCTGGCGAAAATTTCAGCGGCTCAACCAAAGATTGCAGATTACCCCTTTACAACCCTGGAACCTCAGCTTGGAACCGTTGAGTTTCAAAATCATTTTTTAACCTTTGCTGATATCCCCGGTTTGATTGAAGGAGCCAGCGAAGGCAAGGGGCTTGGACAACAGTTTTTGCGCCACATTGAACGCACTCGAGTACTTCTTCACGTGATTGACCTTTCAACCTTTCAACACGATGAAAATCAATACAACGAAACTCAACACAACAAAGAACAAAGCCCAAGCTCTGAAGAAGCTTCTCAAGAAGAATTCCCTGATCGCGCAGCTGAAGAAGCGCAACGCCTGGCCCAGCAGTATCATAAGATTCATAGAGAGCTTCAAAGCTTTTCCCCTCTCCTTTCCGAAAAGCCTGAAGTGATCGTTGCGAACAAAATCGATCTTCCGGATACGGAACCAATTCTCAACCACTTGCAGACAATTTTAGGCAAAGAAATTATTCCTCTTTCGGGACTCGAAGGCAAAAACCTTGATCACCTTTTGCGCCGTACTTTTGAAATGGTTCAAGCTCTTCCCAAGGAAGGTGAGGAATCTTCTGAGCAAGACAAAACAGAAACCCCTGATGCTTCCAGCTCAAAGAGTGCTTTTCTCTCACACCTTGAGAAATAAGGTTTAGCCTTCTTTTTATGAACCCTCTCTTCTCAACATACGCATATGATCCCTGTCCCAACATACGAAGACTTAAAAGCCATAAACTATCGTGAACTCTTCGCGGGTGCCAAACGTTCTCTGTGTGAAGACCGTTATTTTGGTATTTTAAAAAAGGCCGCTGAAGAACAAGGCCAATCGAATCAAGCCTATCTCTTGCTAGCAGCTATTGCTTCAATGGAATTAGGGAATGACAAGAAGACGCCCTTGCAACCCTTGTATGGGCACCACTTGTTTAAAACTAGACCAACACTTGAAGATTTTAAACCTGAGCATCTTGAGTTGCTCAAAAAGCTTTTAAAACATGATATTCCTTCTGCCTTGCTGGCCCGTTTTGGGGATATACTCTGGATAAAATCCAGGAATTATGACGCTGCCATAATTGCCATCAAACATTATCTGAAACATGCTCAAGAACTTCTTATTCACCGTCCAATAAGCAAACATCAAGATGGAATAAATGTTTTGAAACGGGGTTTCATCCTTACGTGCAAGCTTGGAAAAGCAGATCTTCAGCAAGCGTATCGAGACTTTATGGATCCGATACTTCAAGAACGAGCTGAGCAGGAAGAAACCTTCCTATCAGCAAAGCTCATGGAAGTTATTTTGGAGCAGAAGAAGGGATGTGATGTTTCCAAGCTCTCTGAATATGCTGAGTATGCTATGGCCATTTCTGAGCGGGCTTTTGCGCTTGCTCAACAAAACTCAGAGGTAGAGTGTTTTTACCGCGCTGAAGACTACTCAAAACTGGCTTCCCAACTCTATTCCAAAGCAGAGAAACCAAGAGCAGCAAAACAAGCACTGGCTCATAGGGTTCAAGCTCTTGTTTCCCGACAGAAAGAACTTGGTGGACTATGGCTTGACGAAATAATAAAAACCGCAAAAAAGGCTGGCTTACCAAAAGAACAAATCGAAAACATTCACCGAACCCTCTTAGAATCACAAAAAGCCTGGGTTCAACAAAACATGCACTCAACCTCCTCATCTGAGCCTTCAGAGCAAGACCGTAAAATAGTGAGACCTAACATTCAAGATGTGATTGAAAATCTCCCCTTCCAACATGCTATAACCCATTTATCACATGGCTGCGAACTCTTAACTTCTGAGCACTTTCAGCAAGAGCTTCAAAATATTTATAAAGAAAATCCCCTTCTAGATCTTTCATCGGGCTATAAGATTACAGCTGATGAACGCATAATTCCCCAGGGCGAAAGCGACAGGTACTTGATATATACTGACCACTGGTTGACAAGAATTAATCGTCATATTTTTCCTTACCGAGAAGCTATTGATGAGAAGTATCAACCTTCAGCAAAAGACCTGGCAGACCTTGTTGAGAACAATCCTTTCATCCCAGAGGATCGCAGAATAATTTTCACTTCAGGGCTTTTAGCAGGCTTTCAAAGAAACTATGCTCTTGCTTCGCATCTTCTCGTTCCACAGATAGAAAATTCTCTTCGGTATATGCTCGATAAAAAAGGAACTATCACCTCAAAACATAAAAATAATATTCAAGAAGTAATTACAGACCTTGGAAAACTCTTAAAGCTAGCAGAAGAAGAGAACATCCTGGACCACTCTTTAACATTCGAACTCAAAGCTCTGCTGATAGAAGAAAGCGGCGACAACTTCAGAAATCGTCTTGCTCATGGCCTGGTTAATGATCAAGATATCGAAGGGCCTTCGGCCATTCTTGCATGGTGGTTCGTACTTCGTATCTGTATTGAACAATCTCCGAACAATAGCTTTCAAGATTGCCCCTGATACTTTGTGATTCTGCTCACTCTTTGCACTGCACAAAAACTCCCCCATAATGTATAAGTTTCTAGCAAGCACTATCGTGTTGCTTATTCTTAAAAGATTTGTTTATGAATACAATGAAAGCCGGCTGAATACTTTTGTACTGCCCTATGCCTAAAAGAGGTTTGCGTGGAACCCCCCGTACTGGTACGTTTTCATGATATCTGCGTACGCTTTGCTCAGCGTGAAGTGCTTTCCCAGATCACAACTCAAATCAAAGCCGGCCAACTCACCGCGCTGATTGGGCCCAACGGTTCCGGTAAAACAACCCTGCTTAAAGTTATTCTCGGGCTTGTCCCTTACTCCGGAAAACTTGATCGCATGTGTAGCCGCAAAGAAATTGGCCTTGTACCACAAAGCATTAAAATTGATCGTTCACTGCCAATGAGTGTGGCAGAGTTTGCAAGCTGCATGCTTCGCAAACGCCCTTTGATCTTTGGAGTGGGTCGTAAAAACCTGCCTTATCTCCAAAAAGTGCTTGCTCGAGTTCATGCTGATCACCTTCTGAATCGTCCTCTCGGAGTTCTTTCCGGAGGCGAACTTCAACGCGTCATGCTGGCGATTGCTCTTGAACCGACACCAAAGCTTTTGCTTCTCGATGAACCAGCAACAGGCATGGATGTCGAAGGCGAATTTCGTTTCTACGATACTCTTCACACCCTGATAAAAGAACACAACACCGCCGTGGTTATGGTCAGTCATGATTTATCCGTCGTTCATCGCATCACAGATCACGTGCTTTGTCTTAACCGCTCTTTAATGTGTGAAGGGAGCGCACAGGATATTTTGACTGACAAAACAATCAGCGAAGTCTTTGGTTCCCATAGCGGCATTTATCACCACCACCATCATCATGAAGAATAACCATGAAAAGATTCTTAACTTCAGGTACAACCAAAGCCCGTGAACAAACAATCTGAAAACCTCGATCTTCCAGACATTACGGCTTATAACCGCAGGGAAAAGCCACCCCTATCACGACGCCCCGCACTTATTTTAGCCTTAAGCATGATTGCAGGCATCCTTCTTCATTCTCTGTGTAGAAACACTTTTTCAATCCTGCCCGAAGAAAGGAACACCCTCCTTCTTATCCACCTCTCTTTTGCTTTTATTGGTCTTGGATGCGTTCTTTACAACTTCTTTTTTCAACGCTTTAAAAACTTTCTCTTGCTTTGTGGTTGTGTGATGCTCGCTTTTGTTTACGCTGATTTTCGTGCTCAACCAGAATCCGACAATATCCAAAAGCTCTATCCCCAAGGTCAGAAATTTGTGATCCTCGAAGGCATTATTACTGAAAGCACAACACAACCCGCCAAAGCCCATGATTCAGATTTCGATCAGCAAGACTCAAAGATCATACTTCATCCAGAAGAACACAGGCTGCCAGGAGTCTTCAAACCCCAGAAGAAAACAACCCAGACTTTCCTGCTTGATCTTCGGCGCGATATCACCCACGGAATAGCAGTCAGTGGCCAGATTAAAGTTTATTTTGAAGGAATAGAATCCCTCCTTGCTGGTGATTCTATTCGTTTTACAGGAAGTATTCAGCCACTCCCCCTGCAGCGCAATCCAGGCGAACCTGATCTCACAGCTTTTTATCACCAAAGAGGAATTGACAGTCTTGCCTTCGTCAAAGCATCGAACCTTCATAAACACACAGATATTCCATGGACATCACAGGTATCTCCCAGACGCTTTGCGGAAAAGCTTCGAACCTGGGTCATGGAACGAATCGGACAAAACCTTTCAGCTCGTCAAGCAGCCCTGCTGAATTGCATCGCCCTTGGGGATCGTTCCGCGCTCACTCCCGAACTCAAAAACGATTTTATTAAAGCTGGCAGCATGCATATTCTGGTTGTCAGTGGTTTACACGTCATGATTCTTGGGGTCGCTTTACTTTTTTTATGTCGCATGATTGGACTCAAGCGTCGCTTCAGAGGTCTGGTCATTGGCATCGGCGCCTTTATTTTCCTGCTTATCACAGGAATTCAAATTGCCACCCTGAGAGCAGCATCAATCGTGATACTCTATAGCTTTGCAGAATGGAGAGGCCGAAAAGCAGATTTTCTTAACCTGTTGGGAGCAAGCGCACTTTTTATTCTGATCTGGGAACCTGCTGACTTCCTCTCTTTAGGCTTTCAGTTAAGTTATCTTTCAGTGCTCGGTCTAGCCCTCTTTATGCCGCTCTTTCAATTTCCCGCCCGACTTGACCCTCTGCGCGCTCAACAACTGCCAACATCCTTAAGGCTTTTCTCCTATGGACACGAATCCATTATGGCATCAATCATAGCAACAGCTTCAACCTTTCCAATTGTGTTGCGCCATTGGAACCTGCTTGCGCCCATCAGCATTTTAGTTAACTTACTCGTGCTCGTCCCACTGGCTCTGATCCTTGGATCACTGCTTTTTTTGCCTGGCGCTTATTTTGATTTCTTTGCCCAGATACTCAGCTGGTGGCTGGGTGGTCTTTTGGGCTTTCTCGATCTCTCCATTCAATGGGCAGCAGCTTTCCAAAATGGCCACTTCTACTTGCGATCTCCCCATCTGCTTTGGATTTCAGCTTATTATGCTTCGCTTCTAGTACTCATAATCGTCATCAAACGCTTTCCAACCCAGCGCAGCTATGCCATAGCTGGATTTTTAGTGATACTTGCCCTCTTGCCCTGGTCGCTTCAAAAACCAGGCGCAGAGACAACCTTGAATTTTCTTGACGTGCAACACGGCGCATGCACTATCTTAGAAACCCAAGCAAAGCATGTTTGCGTCATTGATTGCGGCAGCCAAAGGCGCCCAAACGTTGCTTCCTGGAGTGTTGCGCCCTTTCTCTTTGAGCGAGGGTATGATCACATCGACTTACTTATTCTAAGCCATCCCGATGCGGACCACATTAATGGGGTTGCTCAATTGCTTGAGTACTTTTCCCTGGGTGAGCTTTGGGTTGACAAAAACTTTGAAAGCAGTGAGCAAGGTAAAGAAGTCTTAGCCTGGCTTCAAAGCAAGGTTCAGAAGATTCGCTTTATTGAACGTGGCTCAAGGCTTCGTTTTGATGAAGTTGCTCTTGATGTCCTGTGGCCAGATTTTGACTTTGTATCCCATGCCCAAAGTGATACCACTGCATCCAACGAAGCCAGTCTTGTTCTCCATTTAGATCTGGGTTATGCCAGTGTACTACTGCCGAGTGATGTTGAGGATACTGGTCTTGTCGGTATTGGATCAAACTTACCCCAAAGCGATATTCTTGTCAGCCCACACCATGGAAGCACGTTTCTTAATATTGAAAGGCTCTTACAAAAAACACAACCTCAAAGCGTTATTGCTTCAACCCACGCTGATTTTATGCCAGCAGAAGTTGAAGAACGCTACACGGCTTTTGCCCCTGTCATAAAAACCCAAGATGCTGGCACTATTACCATTCGTCCTCTCAAAAATGGGAAGACTTCAAATGGAAGAGGTTTTATGCTTGAAAAATTTATAAAGTAGGCCTTCGCTCTTTGAGGGGCACTCCAGAGCCAGATCGCCGCTTGGCTACAATTTCAGCCATGATCGCAAGACCTATCTCTTCAGGGGTTTCAGCTCCGATATCAAGGCCAATTGGTGTGTATACACTCTCAAGCAACTCTTGAGAATACCCATCCTCTCTCAAGCGTCTTAAAGTCTCAAGAGCCCTGCGTTTACTTCCAATCATACCAATATAAGCTGGTTTTTGCTTTAAGGCTGCCCTCAGGCTGTCCTCATCGTAACGATGCCCTCGAGTAATAATGACAACCGCACTTTCTTGACTTAAGCTTAAATTCTCCAACTGCTCAGCATGCTTGCCAATAAGAATTTTTGTCGCTTGGGGAAAACGTTCAAGGTTAGCAAAGCTCTGACGATCATCGACCACTAGAATTCGATAGCCCAAAAGCTCAGCATAAGCGGCAAGGGGTTGAGCAACATGACCAGAACCGACAATAACAAGCTCTTGGTAAGCCCCAAATTTTTGTACAAAATATCGTTCCTGGCCTTCTGAAAAAAAGCAACTTGACCGCTCTTTGCATAATTCGCTTAAAGGTTGGCCTCCGAATTCTGGCTCTTCCTGAGAAGAAGATGCCTGCCACAAACGATGTTGAGCTCCCTCTTCACCAGGAAAAGCTGTAATCAAATAAGCAAGGCCTTTTCCTGCTTCCACCTCTGCAAGCTCTCTTAAAAGATCCTGATCAGAGATTCGGCTCGGAGCACTCTCAGTCTCTGGACTGAAGGTATCAAGACCAACCAGCATTCTTCCACCGCAAACCTGGGTCTCTTCCTGGCTGAAGTCTCCGCTTAAATCAACCTCAACACAAGCAGCTTGAAGATGCCCTGCAAGGATTTTGCGAGCAGCAACCAAAACTTCAGCCTCTCCGCAACCACCACCAATCGTACCGGCCAAAATTCCCTGCTTACTAAAAAGCATTCGGGCTCCGACCTCCCGAGGAGTTGAACCGCTTGCCTGCAATATAGTACAAAGCACAAGCTTTTCCCCAGCTTCTATGTGCTGATAGGCAAGCTTCCAGATAGTACGCTCAAATGCCATGGCTTTTTTATAGAAAAACAAAGCCTCAGTGTGCTATGGGTATCTCAACACGAAGCTTTGATAGGGTTCAAACTTAAGTTTCTGCTCTATCTCGAAATTTTGTAAGCGTAATTACATTGCCTTTGTCATTGTACTCAACTTTATCGCAGCATTTACACATGAGTAAAATTCCAAGCCCTCCAAGCTTTCCTGTAGCTGCCCGCTTCCGTCGAATCTCCAGAGGGTCGCGTTCAGGCTCAAGGTACTCTCCCCAGGAAAATCCCTTACCCATGTCAGTAACATTGATACTGATCTGCTGGGGATCAACGTAATATTGAACATCGATCAAACGATCTCGGCGGTAACGATTTCCATGCTGAGCAGCATTTGAGATCGCCTCTCGAAAGGCTGTACACATCTGGACTTGAACCGTAGCTCCCAGCCCAGCATCAGCAAAAAGCTTTGCCGCCACATCATTTGCCCGATCAACCCATTGGTCTTCAGTCGGAAACTTAAAATAGACCTCCTGCTCAAACGACCCCTGCTCCTGGTGAAAACGCTCCAACTCATTCTTGCTTATTTCAATAATATCATGAATTTCGTAAGGCTGATAAACCTGATGATTGCCAAGAAAACGAAACGTGGTGAACCAATTCTCTTTGGCCCCACTTTCCATCAGCTGAATCACTGGAACTTGTGATGTACTTTTCCGACACTTGAGATGCTCAACAAGGTTGCCTCCTTCGGGAAAAGGAGCATCAACAATAGCCAGAGAGAAAGAACGCTGAGTAAACAACTTACGGGCTTCATTAAACGTTGTAACGCTTTTCACTGCATAGCCCTGGGCTTCCAGACAATAACAAAGCGTGGAGATAAAGAAATCATCCTTATCACCACAAGCCACAAGAACCTGTTCTTTTGCTTCTTCCATAACCACCAAGCTTCTTACTCATCAGCCTTTACTTTTGCGATTGAACTCTTTTGAGACTGGAAACACCTATCCCCCAGCAAAGACTTTACCTTAATTTCTCATCTGGTTCCAAAGCTTTTAAAGCAAAGTCAAAAACTCAAAAGTAACGGAAAAGCTTTGAAGAGCTAGCAGCAAAATATTCTCAAGAAGTACTTCATACTTCACTTACAAAAACTATAGAGAAATCACGCTTTTGCTCAAAGTTCTCTGAAGTTGACCTGAATCCAATAGTCCCCTTTTTGGTAACAATAGCTTCACAAAATGATATAAAAAAAACCATAGGCTCTTTCAATCCAAGCAGTCCAGGCGATCTAAAACGCTTCAGAAAATAATTTTCAAAACCGATAGTCATTGAGAGATAGATCTCTACTCTCTTCGAAATATCATCATGAAATAAAAAAGACCCTAAGCTAGAAAATCATAGGCCTATGCTCGTAAAACCCGCAAAAACACTGACTTTAACACTAGGCCTTCTCTTCGCTTTCTGCGTCTTGTTCTCTCACACAGAGCCTCTGCAAAGCGCTGGCATTGCACAAAAAGTTGAAAGCATTTTAAAAAAAGCCAAGCTTGGCAAGCACGCAAAAGTTGGCATTTTTGTCGTTGATCTTGAGAACGGTGAAGTACTATTCAGCAAAAACTCCGATGCAGCACTCATCCCTGCAAGTAATCAAAAATTACTGACAACTGCCGCTGCCCTTGATCAGCTGGGAAAGGATTTTCAGCTCAAAACAGAGCTTTATTATTCCGGTTTCATTCAAAATCATGTCCTTCACGGTGATCTTGCAATCGTTGGTTATGGGGATCCAACCCTTACCACCCACAACGATCATCCCGCTTTCAAACATTTGATCCAAGAGCTTGAAGAACGAGGCATTCAACAAGTACAAGGAAAGCTCTACTATGATGATTCATACTTTGAAGGTGACCCTCGTCATCAGGATTGGCCTGAAGGACAGTACTTGCGCTCCTATGAGGCTGAAGTTTCAGCTTTAAACCTTAACCAGAACTGCATTACAATAGTAGTTACACCATCAGCTCCTGGGAAAAGCGCTCACATAAGCCTTGAACCGGATACCTCATATGTTCGAATGACCACGAATAACTCAAAGACTGTTGCTGGGAAAAGTGATCCCATCATCGGCTGGACCCGAGAACTTGAATCAAACGATCTTAAAGTCTGGGGGAAAATAGCAAGCGGACGCCAGGCATACCGCGGAGAATGCACCATTCACAACCCTGCTGGTTTTTTTGCCCAGCAGCTCCTTGAAAACCTAGCAGACCAGGGCATCAGCGTTGATAAAGGCAGTCAGCACAAAGCAATTCTCCATGAACTTAAAAATAAAGATACAACCTGGAAATTGCTCAAACGCCAAAGCTCTGACCTTCCCTCAACGCTCTATACCTGTAACTCAAAAAGCCAGAACCTTTATGCAGAATGTCTTTTTCGAATTGTGGCCCGCGAAAGTGGGCAAGCTGGCAGCTTTGAGGGAGGCCAAAAAGCCATCAAAGCTTTCCTAAAACAAAAAGCACTTGCCTTGCAAGACCTTGTCATTAGCGATGGCAGTGGACTTGCTCGTTCGAACCGCATCAGCACACGCAACCTTGTCAAACTCCTGCAATACATGGAAGAGCACGATGACTTCATGCTCTACAAAGGCTCTTTGGCGATCTCCGGTAAGGAAGGAACCTTGAGAAAGCGTCTTAAAGGTTCGAAAACAAAAGGTCGGGTCTTTGCGAAGACTGGTACACTACGAGCCGTAAGCGGACTTTCCGGCTATCTGGATACTGAAAAGGGCAAGCATTATGCCTTCAGCATTCTTATCAATGGAGTCCCCTCTTCAGTGGCACGTCAAACCATTGACAAAATTGTTGAGCAGCTGGCACGCCATTAAAGCTTTCTATGAATGCCCGCCTACCCCCCGTTTTAAAGCCTTTTGAAGCAAGGCTTCGAAGTGATAGCGGGAAGAGAGCGCCAACCCCGGCGCTCTGTGAAGCGGTCAAGCCCTTTATCATAGCACTCAAACGAAGGGGTATTATGCAACCACACTCGAGTGTTTTTCGAGCGCCTATTTTGAGTTGTAAGTCTTTTTGATGTAATAGCTTACAAGAGAAACCAGAAATATTTTAGCGGTTGCAAAATTCGTTAATTATTTGAGGGTTTCATACTCATAAAACTTTGGAGCTTTTCCGTTTCGAAACGGCTTGGTGGCTTCTTTCTTTGTTGAGCTCTTCTTCTCACTTCGAAGTCCCACTCCAAAGCCCCCAGCACTCCGAAGGCTTGCAAAAGCCTGTAATTATATGCCCCAAAAAGGCAGTTTTCACATTCTATCTGGAAGCACTATTCGTACGCAAGAAATCCTCTGCAAGCAATACAGAGTCTTGCATATCAGCTAAAAAGAGGGAGCTCTCAAAGTCAGGATCGCCCAAGACAATCTGATCAATATCAATCGGTTCAGTGTCAAAGAGATCATGAGTAATAGAGTTCAGATCATCACCATAATCACTGAAAAGATCTTCCAAAGCGGCTACTTCACGGGCTCCTCTAACATTCTCAGAGGATGAGCGTTCATGACTGATATTGGAACTTTCACTACTATGAACTGTTGCTGCTTCTTGATCTTCATCACAAGCAACCACTCCCAAAAGAAGCAGAAGACATAATAGCTTGCCCAACTGGCTAAAAGTCTTTTTCAGCTTTGCGCTTGCTTTGTCATCCATCATCTTCTCCTTATAAATATTTTTACAGTACTGATTATTGTTATCTCTTTGAAAACACGTATTGTCAGTACCAGTGGTACCCTACAGGTTTTCCAGGGACAAAAGATCCTCGGTAAAAAGGGAATCTTCTACAGGGAAAAAACTAAGATCTTCAGAATCAACCGATGAGTGTTCTGGTCCATCCCACCAGGCTGAAATCTTTGTAGCTCTTGTTTTTGTCGTTTTATCCATGATCAATCTCCTACTTTACACTTCTGTCAAACAGACGAAGGGAACTTCATTAAAACGATCTTCTTGTAATGATCACTTCTTCGAGCGATCTAATATTTATAGTAACCCAAAACAAATCAAAAGCATAATGGAACGACAAATAGATTTGCGTTTTGGCAAAACCATTTTGCGTTTTGCTTAAAAACAAAAATCAAGCGATTAGTGGAAACCATATCATCTAAAAAAGTAAGACCAGCCAAGCAAGCTTTTCGCCCCTAGCCTTCAAACACAGACTATCGCTACGAGATAAAGAACGCTATGCTGTGCATAATGTCGAAGAAAACCGACAAAGCATATTTCCAACCAGAGATAACAAGAAAAAAGTGCAATCACTCTGAAACCTGAGTTATGCTCTTGCTTGCTGAAGCATTCTTTTTTCATATTCTCCATAAAGCATCTGCGATATCGGAGGTTTATGATAGATATAAGCACGAAGAAATGATGGCTGACTTATGAATACATTTCTGGATTCTGAAGAGTTTGATGTTCAGACTAAAAAGGCTATAGCTGTTGGCGTATCCTTTCCAACCGATCAGCTCCTTTATGAAACCGAAACTTTAGAAGAGCTGAAGTTACTTGCTGATACTGCTGGTGTTGAAATTCTTGAATGCCTGACCCAAAAGCTCACAAGACCCATCGCCAGTACTTTTTGTGGCCAGGGAAAAGTTCAGGAAATTCGCGAACGGGTTCAGCTCTTTAACGCCGACCTGGTTGTTTTTGATAATGAACTGAAGCCAAATCAACAGCGAGAACTCCAGAAAGCTATCGGCGTTCGGGTTATTGATCGCACCGAACTTATCCTGTTGATTTTCGGACAGCATGCCAAAACCCATCAAGCCAAGCTGGCTGTTGATCTTGCCCGTTTTCAATACCTGCTTCCGCGTTTGCGTCACATGTGGAATCACCTTGAACGCCAACGAGGTGGTCTTGGAGCTGTAGGGGGAGCAGGAGAGCGCCAGATCGAAACCGATCGCCGAATCATTAAAAATCGCATGCAAAGTATTAAAACAGAGTTGCAAGCTATTAAAACCCGAAGAAACACTGAAGTCTCTCGTCGCAACGAGCACTTTCAAGCCTCTTTTGTTGGTTATACAAATGCCGGAAAATCAACACTCATGAATTTACTTACTGGAGCAGATGTCTATATTGCGGATCAGCTTTTTGCAACCCTTGATACCCGAACTCGCATCTGGGAATGTAACGATCATAAGATTTTGCTTTCAGACACCGTTGGTTTTATTCAAAAACTCCCCCACTCTTTAATTGCTGGCTTCCAGGCAACCCTTGAAGAAGTTGTCCATGCGGATCTCCTCTTTCATGTTGTTGATATTTCACACCCCGCGGCCGAGCACATGATACAAACAGTAGAAACGATCCTGGAGGATTTAGGAGCAGGGGAAACCCAAACGCTTTTGCTGCTTAACAAAGCTGATAAAATAAAGAACTCTACTGAGCAAAAAGGACTCGTAAAACTCTATCAAAACCAATACAAGGATGTCTTTCTGGTATCAGCACTCTCAGGCGCAGGACTTACAGCTCTTCGAAAACGTGTGAGTGCAATCCTTGAAGAAAAGGAAAAAACACTTACACTGGAGGTTTCAGCTGGCAACGGGAGACTCCTTTCTTTTTTATGTGAAGAAGGAAAGATTCTTGAACAACGCTACTCTGGAGATACGGTCTTTGTTCGTGTACGGATTCAACCTCGCTGGCTGAAACATATTCAAGAACTCAATCAAGCTTCTTAAAGACACCCAAGATCCATGAACCTTTGCTGAAAAACGAACGAAGAGATTCCAGAGCCAAAATTCATGTCCTCAAGCAAACAAACCTCTTTTGATTCTCCTTCTCAATGGCAAAAAGCTCTTGAGGTTGTTTTAAAATACTATCAAGCGCGAAAAAATCGGCTTAAGCATAATATATACAAACGCCAAATGGTTGCCCTGCGCATGGTTCCTTTTCTTTTGCATTTTCATCAAGAAAACCTGCCAGGCTTTCAGAATTCCCGTTTTGCAATCAGCGGAATTGAAGACTTACCCGCCGACAAGGTTGTTCAAGCAGAATGGAGTCGTTTTTTCCCTCAAGTTCCGTGGCCGGAAGAACCAGCAGACAAGAGCTATGAGATCGATGTGATCGGCATGTCTGGACAGGCAGGAAGCTTTGCTCAAAGTGAACGATCACTCTTTCTTTACTGGGTGTTTTTAAAAGAAAAAGTGAATAACTCTGGCCGTCTTACGTTGCAAAGAAAAGCCGATGCGATCTGTCAATGGTTACGCAGAGAATTCTCATTACAGGCTAAAATACACGTGCTTTCCCCTGAGATGTATCGTAATCCCCAAGGCTTTGCTCAAGCATTTGAAAGTAAGCTCCCTCTTCCAGTTCAATATGACCTCTTCCTCAGTCACTTTTTCTCACTGAATAAAAAAGCTTTGCTTTATCATCTTACGCCTTTTTGCGAGCACAAAGAAAAAAGCCTTGAAGTCCTTTCTGAATGGAGAAGAGCCTTACAAAACGAATCCCAATTGGTTGATATTGCAACTCCCCTTTCCCTTGAACACCAGGACTATATCCAGGCCAGCTTTGATCTTTTGCAAACCTTAAGGCAAATGCCCTACGAGAATGCTTTTGAGCTGGGCTTACCTTTCTCATCACTCCTTAACGGCAATCAGATACCCCTTCGGGAACACGTTAAAAAAAGCCTCTTCACTGCTCCTCTTGATGCTGATCCTTTTGAAGAAAAAGCAAAGCTGCTTTTTCCCATTTTCACGAACCAGGCCGATGTTCTTTCTACCCTTTATATACGAGAGCTCTATTATCTGAAGCTTCAGCCAGAGCTTTCACGCTCATCCTCAGGCTCTGGAAAACTGAGTTCTCAAGCTTTTGCTCGTATTAAAGACTATGTCAACGATTGGGGCTGGTCTCAAATGGTTTTAATGACCCTTGATAATGCGGGGCTTTGGAACCATAAACAACTTTTGAGCTTCCATGAAGCACTGACAGCCTGTATAAATTTCTTTTGCCAGCAAAGTAAGGTCATACTTCAAAATCACGATAAAACCCTGAAGGCAAGCGAAGGGGAAAGATATCTCAAAACTATTCAGGCCCTTGAACACTACTTTCAAAAAGCTCCTCAAAAAATTCTGCCTATTAAAGTCTTTTCAAAGAACTTAACTGGCGTTTTAAAACTGCTGATGACTCGATCAGGACAGGAGCAACCTTTAACCTGGGATATAACACTGGAAACATCCTCGCCTTCTGAAAGAAGCATGACAAAAACAGAACTCAAGTTCATGGAAAAGCAAATGTTTCTGCCAGCTTTTCTTTGGCTCTGCCAGGCACGTGTTATTGGCCCTGGAACAAGAGTCATACTCGAAGAAAAAACAGGAGAGTTTCCACAGGATTGGTTCAAGGAACTTTTAGCCTCATGTACAAAACTCCTCAGTGCCTCACGTGACACAGGGATGCTTGATATCACCAACAAAAACCCGGAGGCTTCAAAGATCCAAGCTCTTTTACTGGGCGTTAACCTTGAAAACCCCAGCGCTTACTTAGAGACAAACCGCCGAGCAACCCAGAGCCTTGGAAAATCACAAGGCATCCACAAATCAACAAAAAATATTGCTGCAAAAAATAAAATAACTTCGAAGGCTCTCAATAATCAAGACCAGATCCTTGATTACCAGGGACTTGGCAACTCTCCTCTTCAAAGCCTGTCGCTTGTTTATACGACAAAAACAAAAGAACTCTTTTGCAAGACTCTTCCTTTCGCGCATAACACTTTAGGACCGATTATAGCTTTAATGCTTTCCAATGCTTTACCTCAAGAAGGTGATATTGAATTTGAAATCCTTGTTCCTCCTTCAGACGAAGGCATAGAGATTCATTCGGTCCTTCATTCCAATCTCATGAGAATGTTGCGTTTATTCAGCAATTCCCCTGAAAAAATGCGTCGACTCGTCACCCGACTCTGTGGCAATTATGGCATCTTTCAAGCACTGCCCAATCAAAGCGAGGTTTCCTTTATCCCCTGTTCAAATATTGCTGAGCTCTTTCAGAAGCTTGAAAGTGTTCCTGATCCTTCAATACTCCATATTGAAAAACACCTTACCGAGCTGGAACGCCTTAGAATTTTGCTTGCTGCCGCTCAGGAAAATGCGCTTAATCTTTTCTTCTATCGAGAGAAGGATCCTCACGAATTTTATTTAATTGACGAAAAAGGTGCTCTTTTCTTCAACCCCTTCCCTTTAGCCCAAGCCCGTGGCTTTGTCGGTGAAACCATTGAGTTTTTAAAACGCTATGCCGAAAAACGCGCACTCAAGCTCCATACTTTTGAAATAGAAAATCTGAAGGATAAAACCAAAAGCTATAAAGCCAAAGATGTCCAATATCCAGATGCCGTTCTTTCCCAGCGAATTTCGCCCTTTGTCATCGCACTTAAGGAAGCCGAAGAAAACCATGACAACTCAACCGTTTCATTGCAAGCCGGTGGAAATACGATTGTAACTCGACTTGATCAGAATTTATTTTCAAAGCTTCAACAGGCCGCAACCCAAGCTGGAGGGGTTTCTCTCTTAGATCTTCCTGAACGATTCTCCGTTGAAGGAAAGCAAGAATTTAATCTTCAACACGCTGCTTCAGCTATGCGAGCAGCCAAAAATATCAAAGGATTCATTCAAGGATAACGAATATTCATCCACAATGTTTCTTCGGATACAATAACCTCTGAGCTTTGAAAGATTTTCATGCAAAACAATGATTCTTCGCAACATAAAAAAGAACCACAACAAGACAAAGCAGAAGCCTTTGCTTTACTTGATTTTTTCTCTGATCCAAAAACCTTTGAGCAGGCATTGACGGAACTTGAGCTTCCTGAGCAGGAACTCACTTGGATTCTTGCCGAACTATTGCGTGCTGGAGCGCTGACACAAACGAAAAACAAAGCTTATGTTAAAGTAAAAGGTTCGTTCTTTACAGGCCATATTACCAAGCGTCGACATGGTGGAATTTGGGTTATTCCTGATGAATTCAGGTTGCCTCCAATGAAAATCGCTGAGCAGAAAAATGTTTTCGTTGGTGATTGGGTTCTTTGTTCATATCGGAAGACCAACAAACGCAAACGCCGTGGCCACGGTGGCAAGTCCAGGAAAAAATCATTTCGAGCTCAGGTTGAACACATTATAAAAAAACGCCCACAAGAGGTTGTTGGTATTTATCAACTCAGTGAGCGAGGCTACCCAAGGCTTAAGCTCCAGGGCAGAAATAAACCTCGTTACCTTTCCCTGGCCTCTGAGCTCAAACAAGAGCTGAAAGAAGGGCAACTTGTCAAGGCAACTTTCCCTCGCAAGCATTCTGCCCGACGTCCCATTGGAGTTTATCAGGAAACGCTCTCAGACCTTGATGACCCTGAAAATGACCTTGATTTTTTCATCACTCTCTATGATCTCCCCCAGGCATTTAGCCAAGAAGCAGAGCAGCAAGCCCAAGCCATTGAAGAAAGTATTCCTCAGCAAGAATTGGAAAAACGCATCGATCTTCGCTCACTTTGTACCATTACAATTGATCCAGTCGGTGCAAAAGACCATGATGATGCGATCTCGATAGAAAAGCTTGAGCATAATCGCTGGCGAGTTGGCGTTCACATTGCAGACTTAAGCTTTTATGTCAAGCGCCAAAGCGCTTTATGGAACGATGCCTATCAGCGTGCAACTTCGATTTATCTTCCCGGCATGACAATCCCCATGCTACCACCAAAGCTTTCAAGTAAGCTTTGCTCACTTCAGGCAGGAGAAACTCGCCTCACGAAAAGCTGCTTCATGACCTTTGATCAGCAGGGGAAGCTGCTACGCAGGGAAGTTTACCCATCTTTTATTCGTGTGCGTCGCTACCTTACCTATCAAAAAGCCCATGACCTTCTGCAAAACAAGCAAAACACAGAAGAGCCAGAGATTGTTCAACTTCTGCAAAATGCCAGCACTATTGCAACCAGCCTTCGCCAGAAGCGCCTTCAAGCAGGGAGTTTCGTACTTTCCATTGATCGACCCAAAATTGAGCTTGACGCTCAAGGTAAAATAACCAAGGTTGGCCCTGAAGAGCATTCTTTTACCCACTCTATCATCGAAGAATTCATGCTTGCGGCCAATTGTACTGTTGCTCAATTTATGCTTGAGCGCAAAATGCCCTATATCGCTCGAGCTCACCCCAATCCTTCTCCTGAAGCCGAAGAACTCTTCCATCACTTTTGTGATCAATTAGGAATCGCAGCCCCTGATTTTCAAGACACCAGGCGTATTCAGCTTTTTCTTGAGGGCCTTGAAGGCCACCCCGGAAAAAGCGCTATTCATCTGGCCTTACTCAAAACAATGCAACGGGCACAATACACGGACAAAAAACTGCCTCATTACGCACTGGCCTTTCAAGAGTACACCCATTTCACATCACCAATCCGCAGGCTTTGCGATTTAACAATTCATCAAATCCTTCATGATTACTGGCAAGCTGGAGGTGTTTTAAAACACGAAGAATCGCCAACTGCTGAAGCCTGGGTTGACCATCAGGATTACGATGAAACCAAAGGCATCTTCTTTCCTCAAGCAGAAAAAAAACGCTGGGGTTTCTTTCTTACCATGATTGCGAAACAGGCTTCCGAAAAAGAAGTTCGAGCCCAAAAAGCAGAAATGAATCTCATTCAGCTTAAGCTCTTACGCTTTATGCAAAATAAGCTTGGCCAGAACTTTCATGCCACTCTTACCCATATCACCTCAAGAGGACTGATTCTTCAACTTGACGATATTTTGGTCGAAGGCGTCCTGCCTTACAGCGAACTCAAAAATGAATGGTTAGAATTCCATGATTTTTGGATTGAATATGAACAAAAAGGACAGGAGAAAAAACTCTTTGTCGGCGACCGTCTCCAGGTATGCGCAGAAGATGTAGACCTGGTTGAACGTAACCTCGATCTCTCGCTTATAAGCATCGAAAAAGAAGCAACTTGATGCTGATACACAGCCAGTATTCCTCTTAAGGTCGAAGACCTCAGGTACAAGCAAGAAATCTTATGTGCTTAGTTTTACGAACAAACGTAGCAGAGCACTGGCTTTGTGCTCGCCCGGACTTCATCAAGGCGTTTAACAGGAGTTGTGTGAGGCGCTTGATGAAGCAGTTCTGGGTTCTCTCGGGCTTCTTGAGCAATTTTCTCCATCACCGCAATAAAGTAATCAAGAGTTTGCTTGGACTCTGTTTCTGTGGGCTCAATCATAAGTGCCCCATGGTTCCCCGTAACTGCTGGCAAGGGGAAGTAGATTGTCATTGGGTGAATGCCGTAGTCTAAAAGGCGCTTGGCAATATCCAGTGCGTGTACATCACTTTCCTTGGCTTGTTTGGCATCGGTGAATACACACTCATGCATACAAGTCGCCTGATGCTGAAGATGATAACTTTCAGCAAGCTTAACACGGAGGTAATTAGCATTCAGTACCGCATGCTGTGAGTTTCGCCGAATACCATCCCGACCACAAAGAGTCATATAGGTATAAGCTCGAACGTTTGCTAAGAAATTGCCGTAAAAACTGCGAACCTGTCCAATACTTTGGGCTTGATTATAATCAAGAACATATCCTTCCTCTTTTTGCACAATCCGAGGAGTGGGCAAGAAAGGTTCAAGCATCTTTCTAACCGCAATAGGTCCAGAGCCAGGCCCACCGCCACCGTGTGGAACTGAAAAAGTCTTATGAAGGTTGAAATGCATACAATCAACCCCAAAGTCTCCAGGACGTACAATGCCCGCGATAGCATTCATATTAGCCCCATCCATATAAAGCAGTGCGCCTGCTTCATGGAGAATACGTGCTATTTCCTGAATATTAGATTCAAAAAGCCCCAGGGTTGAAGGGTTGGTAATCATCATGCCGGCAGTTTGGGGGCCAACCTTGCTGCGCAAGAGCTCAATATCAACTTGTCCTGCCGCATTTGACTTGAGTTCAACAGGCTTAAAACCAGCAATTGTACAGGTTGCTGGATTTGTCCCGTGTGCTGAATCTGGAATCAGGATTTCTTTTCTCTGCTCTTCACCTTTTGACTTAAAGTAAGCTTTAAAACACATTACTCCAGTCAGCTCACCATGGGCTCCAGCAGCAGGTTGAAGACTAACAGCATCTAATCCACTGATATCCTTTAAGTAGGTTTCAAGGTTATAAAGAAGCTCAAGACAACCTTGAACTTCTTGTTCCTCTTGATAAGGATGAGCTCCAGTAAAACCTGGTAAAGAAGCCACTTTATCACAAACCTTCGGGTTATATTTCATAGTACATGAACCCAAGGGATAAAAGTTCCGATCAATAGAATAATTCTTAAGGGAAAGATTCGTAAAGTGACGGACAAGGTCAAGTTCACCGACTTCTGGCAAATCTACAGCTTGTTTGCGTAGCAGACTCCCCTTAAAAAGCTGATCAAGAGGCTTTTTTTCAATACCACTCTTCGGCAAACGCATGCAGCGCCGGCCAGGTTGGCTGATTTCATAAAGTAAAGCATCTGCTGGATTAGACTCTTGTACATCCATAACGATCTCCATAGAACACGGTCAAATCATGTGCTCATACATTTAGCACGCTTTTCACAGAAGAACAAGAGCCTATTTATAAAAGCTCAAAGCAGAGACAAAGCGCTCTTTCAAACCTTGCGAAAACAAAAAGCTCTCTATCTGAAGCTATGTTTATTTTGAAAGATACAATGATAAGGTTTAAAAAAAACTTCTGAAATGAAGAGGCTATTTTTGCTCTTCAAGCTTCTTCTCAAGGCATTTCTTACGCCAATCGGCCTGGATAGCAATTTCATTAAAGATTTTCATCTCTTCCTGATTTTCCTCATAGAGGTGATCTTGATAGCGGCGGTCCTTGAGTTTATCTAATACGCGCACTTCCTGACGAGCACGAACCAACTCACGACGGCGTTTCTCAACCTCACCTTGAATCGCTCGAAGCTCACCTTGTCTTTGAAGGCTACTGATATTCAAGCCCGTAATATAGCGATTTAAAATTCGTACCCGGGCCATATCAACATCACCGCTTTGAGCATCAACCATCGCCCCCAAAGCTTCTCCATTTTGACGTTGAAGCTCAGAAATCTCGCGTTCCTTAGCTTGCTGAAGCTGCTGGATCTTGGCAAAACGACCGCGCGTTTCTTCTTCTATCCGTTCACGGTAGCGAAGAACTGGCTGAAGTTTGAAGCGGAATTTTTTTGCCATCAATCAAATCTCTTTGGTGTTTTATGAAAATAGACTCTCAAAAACTATGAGCGATGGATCTTAGCTGAATTTACTCTAAAAAACAAAAAAAAGTTAAAAGTCTTCCAGAATAACTCAGAAATGCTCGACAGGGCTTCATGCTCACTCCCGAAGATTTCTTATGATCGCTGCGGCCCATAAAATGACAATACTATAAGCCAGGCTCTGAACAAGAGCTCCGAAAATCCAGCGCCCCGTTAATTCCTCTGGATAAAGTGTATAAAGTGGGGAATAAAGACGAAAATCAGGCAAAATAAGAGCTCCAAACGACATCATCCAACCTGCCCCCTCTTTTTCAGCAAAATGCGGCAGCAAAGTACCTAGAATAAAGCTTAAAAATAAGCCTGAACTCAAGGTTAAAAAACCAGCTCTATGGTTGCTCAACGCTTGAATGAAAAACCCAATGCCAGCAAAAATCATAGCTTGCAAGTAAAGCAACCCCAAAGCTGGCCCAAGCAGGACTAATTCTTGAGCAAGCCCCAGTTTTTCAGAATCCCAGCTCAAAGAGGTCTTTTGAACCTCAAGCCCAAATACCAGACAAGTTCCCCAAAGCATAAAAACCAGCAATAAAATTCCAAGCAACCCTAACCACTGCCCCGAAATCAGAGTTAAAGCTGAGATTGGCTTAAGTGCCAACCAATTATCAACGGTGAACCTATCATTACCCTCAATTCCTTCTCTTGCCCGGCTTAAAGCAAAAATGCAAATGAGTATGCCGCCAACCTGGATATTGCTTAACCCGATTTCTCGGCTGATAATCAGCTCATCCCCAAGGGCATAAAAGGTCACAAATTGGAGGGTTAAGAGCGAAAGAGCCCCTAAAAAGAAAATTAAGATCAAGGGAAAGCGACGAAAAGCTGTCAGCATGAAACTTTGAGCAAGTACAAAAACAAACGAGCCCCGAGAAAGCCTGGTTTGTGCCTGAAAAGATGATTTGTTTGCGATCTTTATGGTCTCTGTCATTTTGAAGCTTGATTCTTAACGTATTTTGAAAACCCCCTCAATACACACATGACCTACCATGGAGAGCTTTTGTCATAAGGATAGCTCTATCTTTCTGAAATCAAAGCATATTTCAAAGCCTGGTTTTTTTGCAAATAACTTGCGAGTATTCAATCAGCTTTTCATAATCTCTTGAAAGGACAATTTGAAATAATAAAGAGCTAGCTTCTTTAAAAAGCGTAAGCAAAAAAGTTTACTTCTGGCTTCTATCTCATAAAAGAAAGAGATTTCAATGGCAATCTTTGTTGACTCCAACACTCGACTGGTAACCCAAGGAATCACAGGACACCATGGTTCTTTTCACACGGCCCGTTGCATTGAATATGGAACCCAGGTAGTAGCCGGGGTCACACCTGGAAAGGGTGGGCTTGAAATCAAGCAAACACCCGAAGGAACACCTCTCAAAAATTCTCAAGGCCAAGATGTAAGCGTGCCTGTTTTTAACACGGTAGCAGATGCTGTCCAAAAGGCTGGTGCTAACGCCAGCATGATCTTCGTACCGCCACCCTTTGCTGGCGATGCCATTCTGGAGGCTGCTGATGCTGGTTGTAAAACCATCGTTTGTATTACCGAGGGCATCCCTGTTCTTGATGTTACACGTGTCAAATATACCCTTCAAAAGGAATATCCCGATGTTCGCCTGATTGGACCGAACTGTCCAGGCGTGATCACTCCTGGACAATGTAAGATCGGCATTATGCCTGGCTATATTCATAAACCCGGAAGTGTTGGCATTGTAAGTCGTTCTGGGACCCTAACCTATGAAGCTGTTGATCAGACAACCAAGCTTGGGTTTGGACAATCAACCTGTGTTGGAATTGGTGGTGACCCCGTGAATGGCACCAATTTTATTGATTGTTTAGCAGCATTTGAAAAAGATCCTGAAACAGAATCCATTGTGATGATTGGCGAAATTGGAGGCAGCGCTGAAGAAGAGGCTGCAGCTTTCATTAAGGAAAACCTTTCAAAACCTGTAGTAGCCTTTATTGGTGGTCAAACGGCCCCTCCTGGAAAACGCATGGGACATGCCGGAGCCATTATTTCTGGCGGACAGGGAACAGCTAAAGAAAAAATTGCCTGTCTTCAAGATAACGGTGTAAACGTAGCACTCTCTCCTGCTGATATCGGAAAGGTGCTTGCTGAGGTTCTTGGAGCAGCTGCTTAATACCAAGTTATAGCGAATCATCATTAAGCAGGAGTTAGCGATGTTTGGAAACATCCTTTCTTAGCATCAATTTTCTTGGCATTGATTCTTGAAACAGAAAACCCCAAAAACTACTGGGAAAGCCATGCTCTGGTTCAGCGTCTTGCAATTGTGAAGCAAGCTGGCAAGAAATAAAAACGCCTCTCTAAAGCCATTCAACTTTTGCAGGTGGCAAAGCTTTTAAAAAACGCTTGCCGTAGAACTTATGACGAATCCGAGAATCAAGGATCGTGACCCGACCTCGATCGCTACTTCGTCTGATTAAACGGCCAAACCCTTGTTTCAGTTTAATAATGGCCTGAGGAACAGAGTAATCCATAAAAGGATTGCCTCCTTTATGTTTGATATCATCAATACGAGCAGCAATCAAAGGATCACTTGGAACCGCAAAAGGCAAACGCGTTATCACAACACTTGAAAGCGTCTTGCCTGGGATATCAACTCCCTGCCAAAAGCTTTCTGTACCAAAGAGCACCATCTTTTGCCCCTGTTTAAAACGCTCAATAAGCTTTGAATGGGAACTCTCTTCTCCCTGGCGTAAAAGCTGAAACCCCTGAGAAAGGAGCTTTTCCTGAGCGGCCTGATAGCTTCTTTGAAGCTGGGCATAACTGGTAAAGAGAATCAGACTGCCCCCCTCTGAGTGCACAACAGCCCGCACAATTTCTTGGACTAAAGCTTCTTCATACCCTTCCTGGTCCGGGGCTGGTATGTCAGGAAGATAAAGCTGCACCTGATCCTCGTAGTTAAAAGGGGAGCCAAGCAAAAGTTCCAGAACTTCTGTCTCCTCTTCTTTTAAAACTTCTGCATCTCTTTTTGCAAAATGCTCTTCAGGAGTTTGCACTTCCGTAGAAAGAGAGGGTTTTTCTTTTTCTGAAGATACCTCAGCTGGAGCATTCGTTATGGATTGGTCTTTTTCAGAAAAAAGATCACTGATCGTCTTCTTCTGAGATTGTTCTGGACCTTTCTTTCGATCTTTTTGGGGCGTATTTGAAATGCTTTTTTCTTCCAGATCAAGGCCTATGCGTCCTCGATAATAACTAAAAAAACTGCTCTTTTGCTTTTCTGAATGTACACCTTTTTTCGTCGACGTCCCCTGCTCTGTAGCCAAGGTAGCACTCGTCATGATAACGCTCGAGCTCTCATCAAAAAGATGCTGTCTTAAAAGTGAACCAACATGGATTGGAGCAGCTCGAAGTTCTATTCGATTTGGCGCTCGAGTATCTCCTCGTTCAAGCCAGTAGACCTGATTTTCAAGCCCTTGCTTTAAAAACGCTTCAAGTGATTCTGCCAACATCAAAGCCCGCCCTGCAGCAGAGCGAATTTCAACTTCCTCGTCTTCGCTCTGAGCCTGCCGAGATTGTTCAGATAAATCAAAATAAAGGCTTTGGAGAGCAGCAACGGCTTCTGCTGAAAAAAGATTTTTCTCACGCAATTTCAAACGTTCCTGGCCAGAAGTAAGCAAAGTCTCAAGAGCCTGATCAAAAAGTCTCTCACACAAACTCCGTACTTGTCGAACCAAAGGAACAAGCTTCTGAAGCCGAGGATAGTGGCTTAAAAGCCCTCGCCCAGTATTACTATGCTGCAAGCTATTAAGATAAAAGGTCAAGCCCGAACGTGAAAGACGAATACCCAAATGTTCACTTGCTATATCCTCAACTTCATGGGCTTCATCAAGAATCAAGTACTGATATTCAGGCAAATAACTGACTCCTTGCATTTTAAGGGCAAGATCTGCAAAGAGCAAATGATGGTTCACAATCAAAATATGAGCATTATAAATTCGGCGTTTGGCGCGCTGAAAAAAGCATTGCTCGAAATGGGGACATTTCTTACCAAGACAATTATTACGATCACTGACAATCTGCGACCAAATATGGCCGTCAGGAGAAAAAGGTAAATCTGAACGAGATCCATCATTCGTTTCTTCTGCCCACTGACTCAAACTCTCCAGCTGTGTTCTGTCAGAAGCAGCTTCAAATAAATCCCCCGAATGGCTTCTTGAAAGAGCAAGCTCTAAACGCCGCAAGGAAATATAATTGCCTCGACCTTTTGCCAGGATAGCTGAAAATTCTTGTCCTAAAATAGCTCGCAAAAAAGGGATGTCTTTGTAAATCAACTGCTCTTGAAGGGCAATAGTTGCGGTTGAAATCACCACGGGCTTTGTTTTGGCCTGCTTCGAAGTTGCTTTAAGAATGGCTGGCACAAGGTATGCGAAGGATTTCCCAACCCCAGTACCTGCTTCGACAATCAGATGGCGCTTACTTTCAAAGGCCTGCTCGACGGCTTGAGCCATCTCTAGCTGTTGAGAACGTTCTTCAAAGTTCTCCAAACGCCGGGCAATCGGACCAGTCTTTCCGAGCAAAGTACTTGCTTGAGCATTATCGTCCATGGAAAAACACTTTTCGATTTAAAAAATCAAGCGCATTGAGTTTTTAAAAATGCTCGAACCCTATTTACATTACGCAACATTTAAAGAAGATTTTAAATAAAGCTCGACCATAAAGCCACGCTATCCGTCAAAAGAAGCTAGCTTTTATTATTCACAAAACCTTAGACTTCAAAAGATTCTTTTTAAATTCCTTTGTAAAGTTAAATATTTTCTGTCCACCTTATGTCACTCTCAACGACATATTTATAGAGAGAAAATACCTAGGAAAATGGAAACAGTGAATCAAAGTTGTTTTGAATCGTTTGTCCGAAAACATCGGCAAGCTCTTTGGATGTACTTAAGAACTTTAGGCTGTGATCAAGAAGAGGCCAGTGATCTTTCTCAAGAAAGCTTTCTAGCCCTTTTAAAATCAAAAAAAAGCCTTGAAGAACTTAAAAGCCCTCAAGCCTATTTATTTGGGATTGCTCGTCATTGCTATTTTTCTTTTCTACGCAAAAAAGGTAGAGAGCTTCCACAACAGGATGAACTCTATCTGATAGAACAAGCTTGGCAAACTTTTGTGCCTGAAGGAGAAGTAGAAAGTTCGCTGATAGCTCTTGAAGAATGCTTGTCATTTCTTGCACCAAAGGCTGAAAAAGCAATCATTCTACGCTTCAAAGAACAATGCAAACGAGAAGAAATTTCGAAAAAGATTGGGATCAGTGCGACAAGTGTTACCAAGCTCATTCAACGAGCCAAAGCTGAGCTTCGAAAATGTATTCAAAAAAAGCTAAAAAAGGCAAAGCTATGAACCAGCCCATAGAAAGATTGCTTGAGGCAGCCCTTGAAATAAAGGTTGGTGGACAAGCAAACGAGGAACTCGAGAAACGTATTCTTAGATCCGCTCATGATGCTCTAAAAAATGAGCAAAGCCAACCCAAAAAAAAGCAGAAATCAAAAACGACTTCCCCAACGCTAGCACCTCTTCAGGAAACCTCTTCTGCGGGGCGCTCTATGCGAAATAACTCAAGAAAAGAAAACTCTCATTCCAAGCGACCTTGGCTTCGATCAAGTCTAGCTTTACTTTGCTTGCTAACAGGACTTGCTCTATTGTTACTGTGGCGTGGCTATAGACTTGAAAATGACTCTACCCAAGACGCACGAGAAGATCTTTCCAGACAAGGATTACACTTCTCTGAAAATGCATCTTTTACAACAAAAGCACACAAAGAAGTCGAACTCGAGTCTGGATGGGCGTTTCTCAATAATACAAACCAATCTTTAAAGTTTAAAGGAGCTCAAATTTCAGAAATTAAGGGAAAGGCTGTCGCATTAGCAGCACAAACTCTACCCCACCAAGATTTTTTAAAGAACCTTCCTAAAGAACTTACAAAAGGAAACATTCATCTCGAGAAAGGAGAAAAAGAAATGCTCATGAATCCAAAAAACTGGGTTGTAGTGGGAGGCATGGCACTTTGCTTGCTTTCAGGCGAGCTCAAAATGAACGATCACTATCTGCAGGCAAAAGAAAAATCAGAAAACTCAAAGACAATAGAATCATCAGAAGATAAAAATGAAGAACCCCAAGAAATAGAGCCCAAAAGTATTCAAGAATGCAAAGATTTACTTCAAGTTGAAAATGTCCAAGAGCTGCGAGTTCTTCATAGTGAAAAACCTGGTTGGTACGAAGAGAATTTAAGTGAAAATTTTAAACCTTTTAATCTTTCCGTCAACATTGACAAGCCTGTAGAGCTTGAAACGATCCTTGATGAAATGATCGTAACCCTTGAAAAGTATAAGCACGCAGGCAGGCTTGAATCAGACTATCATTCATACATATTTATTCTTTTAAAAAATGGCCAATTTATCAAAGTCAACACCGACCATGCTGGCACCCTTATTGTTCCAGGATTACTTAAAAAATGGATGAGCCCTGGACTCAAAGATGCTTTACGACCTTGGCAAGAAAAAGCCGAGGCTAGGATAGAAGCAGCTTACACCCTCTTCGGCAATAGTCTCCAAGCAGCGATCGAGGATAAATCTTATCAAGGACCCTCTTTTGAATATCGTCCAAACTTTAAAAAAGATGTTTTCGAACAAAATCAAGAGAATCCAAAAAGTATCAAAGATTTAGAAACCCTCCTCCAGCCCGATAATGTGCAAGCGATCCATCTACTTGACATGGGAAAAGCTTCTTCATTTTGGTACGGAAATACAGATAGAATTCCAACCACTTCCTACCTTGACCTTTCAGCAGCTATAATTGAGCGAACAGATATTGAAGAAATTTTGGATGGCATTACTACAAGTTTCGAAAAATATGAGCACGTGAAAAAAGGACTTCTATCAAAATACCGTTCATTCATATTTATTCTCTTAAAAAATGGTCGATTTATCAGAGTCAATACTACACATGCTGGTAGCATGATATTCCCAAATCTCGTTGAAAACTGGATGAGTCCTGAGCTTGAAAAGAGTTTAGAACCCTGGCGTACAAAGGCTACCAATAGAGCCCAGGCAGCTCAAAGCTTTTTTGAAGATCCTGAAGATCTTGAAAAAATCTTGGCCAAAAATGATGATCTTGAGGTAGCTTTTCTTAAAGAGAAGATAATTGCACTTGATCTCGAAAACCTCAGACTTAAAAAAGAGATTGCAGAACTCGAAGCAGAAAATAAAAAACTCAAAACAGAACAAAAAGAGAAATAGCACCTTTAAACTTTCTTGGTTTATCTCTAAAGGCCTAGAGTTTCTTCTAGGCCTTTTTATATCCACATAAATCTATTGCTAAAAAATAAAAAGCCCTCTTATTTTCTTTGCTGACCTTGTTCCCATTCTTCGTATGATAAAGTGAAAACTCAAAAAGCTTTAATAATAAACTTGATAGTAAAGAGGAGAGCACGTATGGAAATAAAAACCATCGGGATTGTGGGTTCAGGTCAAATGGGTTCAGGCATTGCCCAGGTTTTAGCTGCCTGTGGTTATCAGGTTTTACTCCTCGATGTTGATCAATCTCGACTCGATAATGCTCTTGCTACGATCGATAAATCCCTTGAGCGCTTGATCAAAAAAGAAAAGATTTCTGCTGAAGATAAAACAACAACCCTTGAGCGCATCCAAACAACCCTTGAATACAGTGACTTCAAAAGAGCTCAATACGCCATTGAAGCCGTAAGTGAAAATTTTGCCCTCAAACAAACTATTTTCAAACAACTGGATGCACACCTTCCTCCAGAAGCTTTTCTTGCCAGCAACACAAGCTCGATCAGCATTACTAAGCTTGCAGCTCAAACGCAGCGGGCACCCCGCTTCATTGGGCTTCACTTTATGAATCCTGTCCCCGTTATGAGTTTAGTAGAGGTTATCAGAGGGATTGAAACCAGTGATGAATGCTATCAAGCATCCTGCTCTATTGCTGAACAAGCTGGCAAAACCCCGATCGCCTGTAATGACTATCCTGGCTTTGTATCAAACCGTATTCTTATGCCAATGATTAACGAAGCCATCTTTGCACTGATGGAAGGAGTGGCTGAAAAAGAAGCGATCGACGGCATTATGAAGCTTGGGATGAATCACCCCATGGGTCCCTTAAGCTTAGCCGATTTGATCGGACTTGATACCTGCCTCTTCATTATGGAAGTACTCCACAAGGAACTGGGAGACTCCAAGTATCGACCGTGCCCACTTTTGCGTAAACTGGTTGATGCCGGGCATCTTGGCCGCAAAAGCAAAAGAGGCTTTTATAGCTACGAGTAAGAGCTTTATTTCAGCTTACTCTCTGAAGCCAACTCTTTACCATGAAAGCTGAGCAATCTTTTCAGCTGCCTGCTGACAGGTTGGAAGATCTGGCACCAGCGCAAAACGGACGTAACCAGCGCCTGGGTTTGTGCCATCTTCAAGCTGGTCAGAAATCCACTCTCCAGGAGTTGTTACAAGATGAGCTTTTTCAATCAAAAGCGTTGCAAAATCAACACCACTCATCCCCTCCGGAGTTTTTTGCCAGATATAAAGCGTTCCATCGGGCTCGCAGGCTGGAAGCCCTGCCTTGCTCAGTGCTCCACAAATCAAATCACGTTTCTGTTTTGTTATGGAGCGTAACTCTTGTACATGCTGCTCATCTCCAAGGGCTGCACTTGCCGCATCCTGAATAAAAGTAGGAGTTCCAGAATCAACATTTGTTTTGACCTTTTTAAAAAGCTCAATCATACGCTTATCGCCTGCGCACCAACCAACTCGCCACCCCGTCATAATCGAACGTTTACTTAAAGAAAACACCGAAAGTACGCCATCATAACCGCCCTCAAGAGCGCTGTGAGGAGCTTTCTCTCCAAAGTACAGTTCACTGTAAGCTTCATCGCTTGCTAACAAGATTTCGTGCTCTGCACACCAGCTTTTGATCTCTTGCAGCTCTGTCCCAGAAGCAATCTTACCCGAAGGCGAATTCGGATAGCAAATCCACATTAGTTTGGCCTTTGAGCGGATCTCTGCTGGAATTCTTTCAAGCTCAGGCAAGTAATTTCCACGCTCAAATACAGGATAAAAATAAGGCTTTCCTTCCGCAAAAAGAGTTCCACGCTTATAAGGCGGATAACCCGGAGAAGGAATCAACACGATATCACCAGGATCAACAAAGGCTTCATGTAAATTAAAAACCCCTTCCTTAGAGCCTATGGTTGCGCAGATTTCAGTTGCCGGATCAAGCTCAACACCAAAACGCTTTTTCATCCAGGCCGTAATTGCCTCACGATAGGAAATATCTCCAACATAGCTGGGGTAGCCATAAGCTGCCCGCTGATCAAGGGCTTCTTTTGCCCGCTCTCGAATAAAAGAAGGGGTGGCATCAGCATAATCCCCAACACCAAAATCAATCGGCTGAATTCCTTGAGCCTTAAGCTCTGAAACTTTTTCATCAACAGCCGCAAAGGCATAACTTCCGATTGAACCAAGACGCTTACTTGGAGTAATATTCATATTTCGCCCTCTTTAATAGTATAGATTGACACCTTAATAAGAAAATTTCTGATGAAATACGCTTTACGATGAAACCTCTCCCTCACCATAAGCTCTCAGTATTAAAAATCAACACTTGGAATTTCTACATCTGATTTTAAAAATAAAAGAAAGCTATTTTGCTCTTATAAAAACTCAGCCTTCTTAGAGTTTAAACCTCTCCTGCACCAGAAATAGGTTCACGAGAATCTCTTTTTTTATATTTCAAAGAAATTTTTCGTAACAAAGGCGCAAAAAGACTCAGTACAAAAAAAGCGGTGGATACAACTACGATTGTTGGCCCTGGTGCTAATTGCCCCGACTTAAAGCTTATATTAAAACTCAGCCCAAGAAAAGCTGAGAGTCCAGCAATCACAACACTCCCCCAAAAAAAACTGGAAAGTCGATTAAAAAGATTTCGTGAGCAAGCACCAGGAACAATCAAAAGAGCATTGATCAAAATAATACCAACTGCGCGCACCCCAAGAGCCACTGCAAAGGCTAACATAACAATAAAGCATGATTCAAAAATCCAACGCTTCCAACCACGGGTAGCAAGCAAATCATTATCGAGCGCAAAAGTGACCATGCGATTAAAAAGCCCTAAAACAAAGAGAAAGATGCCGATACTGATAAAAATTGTTGGCAGGAGCCAGCTCTTTGGCAATAAGGATGGATCTCCGAAAAGGTAAGCATGCAACTCTGTTGTTCCACGGTTTGCCTGGTAAAGCAAGACTCCAAGGGCCATAGCTCCAGCCATTACAACCCCCAGCAAAGTATCAATAGATTGCAAGCGCTGAGCTCTTAAAACACTTACAAACAAGCCCGTCAAAAGCGCCATCCCAGACATCGCCACAAGGGGATGCAAACCTTCAACCAGGTTGTGTTCTTGAGCAATAAAACCGATTGCAATCCCAAGCAGCGTAGCATGGGCAATGGAATCAGAGAAAAAAGCCATACGGTTAACGACAATTAATGGGCTTAAGGATCCAGCCATCAATGCAATAAAAAAAACAGACCATGCGATGCTCGCAAGAGGACCAGTATAAAGCTGGATAATATCATGTAGCATAAAAGCTATCTTAGGCTATGGCTTTGAATAAACTATTCAAGCAACTTAAATGCAATCGCGGCAAGAAACCCTGCAAGACTACTCATTCCTGCAATATAAGAACCTCCAAGGTGAATTGCCTCTGGCAGCATGGCAGAAATAATCATCGCAAACATAGCACCAGCCGCAAGTCCTTCGACGCTGATGACAATAGACTCAGGAGCACTTCCACCTACAAGATAACCAACTCCCGCACCAATCGAAGTCATAACCATCAAAGTCGACCACATAACAAGAATCTTAAGCCGCCCCCAGCCTTGCGAGCGCATGCCTATGGAACTTGACATCGCTTCAGGAAAGTTTGAAAGAAAAAGCCCAGCAATAAGTGTATAGGGGATCACATTCATCAATGTTAAAGATTCAAGAGCAGCAGGGGCAGCAAGAGCTTTACCTGCCAGCAACCCTAAAAAACCTACTCCAATCACAAAACTTTCAGGCACCCCATCAAGCAGGATTCCCAACCAAATAGCCAGTGGAGCACCACTATGTTCTTCCTTGGCTTTTTTAAGCTCGCCTTCCGTGGGCATACTAACCCCCTGTTGGAGCGCTCCTCGAGCTTTTTGGATCCATTGTACTTTCTCTTGAGCTTCGTTTTCCTTTCGTTCTCCAAGCTCTTGAAGCCGCACTTCCGCAAGTTGACGAGCAGCTTCATCAAGTTGTGGCACCTTCAGGCGTAAACCATCGAAATCTTGCTTATGCAATGCAAGCGTCTTTACCCGCCCATGGGCAACCGCTTTGGCTGTCCGAGGAGCTCCTGTCAAAAGCGCAATTTCTCCAAGCACATCACCGGCGTGTAACTCCTTAAACGAAGATTCTTGAGGATGAGAAAGACTGATGCTGCCCTCAACAATGAAATAAAGGTGATCCCCCCTATCTCCTTCCTCGAAAAGAACCTCTCCATCCTCAAAAGTACGAGGACGCACCATATTAACAAGCGCTTGGACATGCTCTGATGGAACCTTGCGAAGCACATGGATCTTACCTAATTGCTCAAGCAATAAAGCTTCTTTCTGCTGCTTACGAATACTCATATATATAAGCGTCGTTGCTGTTTTACGCAAAAAACCACCTTTAGCATTTACAATTTGATCAAGCACAAAGAAAAGTACCCCCCCAAGCACCATACCTAAAACCAAATTGACCATATTATCAATAGCATGATGGCTATCACCGTGCCCATCAGCTAAAGCTGAAGTTGTTGGTGCGACAAGTTCAATGGCAAGGGCAGCAAAAAGCGCCCCACCCCCAAACGCTGTAAAAGCGGCTGTAACCCGCGGCTTTGGCTTCCACATTAGCCCAAGAGCCGATCCAAGAGGCAGAGAAATAGCACTCAAGCCACCAAGAATAAGCGCCCAAAATAAATGTGTAGTACTAAAGTCAAGAACTGACGTATCAATACTGCCACTTAATAAGCCGCCACTCAAAAGTATATCGAAATTCATACCTCACATATCCTTTCATACAAAGGAGTGCATAAAAGCTTGTCTACCAAAACACTAGAGAAATATATTAAGGATTACTCTTTCCAGCCACCATAAACACTTGCAGGCAAAGAAGCCAGTATGAAATAATGCCTTTTAAAAGCTGAAAGACATCTTCCTGCGAATGATATTTTAAAGCTTCTGAGCCACAAGTTTCTCAGCATAATCAACCACAAACTGAGCAATATCCTGATCATTTCCTTCTTCAACCGCTCTCAAACCCGGAGAGGCATTGACCTCAAGCACCAGGCTTCCTTCAGGACCTTGAATGAGGTCAACTCCAGCCACTGGAAGACCAATTGTTTCAGCAGCCTGCAAGGCAAGCTCTTGCTCTTGCATCGAAAGTTCACAGCGGTGTAGACTTGCTCCACGATGGGCATTCGCACGAAACTCTGTCCCCTTTGCTCGTCGCTCAATGCTTGCAACAACTTTTCCATCCACAACCATGACACGCCGATCCCTTGCATTTGCTTCTTTCAGGTAGGGTTGAAGGAGCAGATCAATCTCTTCACTTAAAAGACTTTCACACACACTGCGCCCAGCAGCCCACGACTCAAGCAACATCACTCCAATACCCTGATTGTTCTCAAGACGCTTTGCGATCAAAGGAAAACTTCCCAAACGCTCAAAAGCATCATCAATCTGATCTGGTGTTTTAAGTAAGATCGTTCTTGGAATCGGTAAACCTGCGGCCTGCAAAGCAAGATAAGCCAGAAACTTATTTCGTCCCCTGCGCAGGGCTTCTGGATCTGCCAGGATTGGAACTCCCTGAAAACGGAAGAACTCAAGCAAGCTAGATACTTCAGATAGCGATCTTTGACTATGACGCGGAATTATGACATCAGGTTTTTCAATTTTATCTGTCTGGGAAAAAAGTTCAGCTTGCCCATCCCGAAGCTCAATAAAGTACTGAAAGGGGTTTACAATGCTGACGTGGTGACCTCGCCCCAAACACGTCTGAATCAAGCGCCGCGAGGTGTAAAGAAAACGATTATGAGTAAGCAATACAACATGCATAGCAAAAGAACATTCAAAATTTTAGACTTTATATAATGTAGAATAAACCTTTTCTGCTCTCTCTTCTAGCTGCCTTAAAGAATACAGGCAAACGATTTCAAGAAAAGTTTTCTTGGCAAAAGCAAAGAGCTTCAAACCAGATCTGACTTTCTTGATCAACGGCTATCTTATTTTTAATATTGAGAGACATATAAAAACTTAATAGGAGTAGTCGCAAAAGACCGCATAGCATCCCCTTGCTCAATATCAAGAGACTTCAAGATAAAGCGGCGCCCCTCATAAGCCTTTTCAGCACAGTCAATAAAAAAGAATACACAATAGAATGAAAATGCTTAAGGAAAACATGCTGGCTGGTGCGCTGGTAACGACAGCCTTCTTCTTGGCTGCCATTATGTATCAACAGCTCCCCGACCCTGTTCCCACTCATTGGAACCTAGATAACGAGGCTGATGCTTATATGCCTAAACCATGGGGAGTGCTGATTATGCCTCTTGTCATGCTTGGCTTTTTCATACTCTTCACTGCACTGCCTTATTTTTCACCTCGTCATCTTAAAATGCAAAAGTTCATGCAAACGTGGAAAATACTTAAGATCACAATTCTCGGATTTCTACTCTTTCTTACGATAGTGATGATGATTGCTGGAACGGGACAAAAGATTAACTTTACACAAGTTATGCCCACAGCCATGGGAGCACTCTGGATAGCCCTTGGGAACTTTATGGGCAAGCTTACTCAAAACTTCTTTGTTGGGATTCGCGCCCCCTGGACCCTTGCGTGTACGGAAACTTGGAATCGCACCCACCGCTTCAGCGGTAAACTATGGGTCCTTTCAGGGGTGCTCATGCTCGCCATAGGAGTTTTAAGCTTAAGCTTTACTCTCTTTTTTATTGCGACCCTGGCCTCAGCACTTGTACCGATAGGCTATTCGTATAGAGTTTATCGCAAAATTCAAAGAAAAAGCTCCAAAGAGAAAGAAATCTCCACCAAAACTTAAGCCCGCGTATTATAAACTCTGTAAGGATTAAGCTTTGTTTACAAGGCTTTTTTAGGCGTGATATTTTCTTCAAACTCTTGCAAAAGGGATTCAGGAAGATCCTGTCTTTGAAACCCTGCTAAACTTAGCGCTTCCTCTAGATCACTTGATAAAGGAGCGACCAAATCAAGCTCTTGGCCTTCTTCTATAGGATGCCGAAGCTTAATACGATAAGCATGAAGAAAGTGTCGTCGCAGATTAAATTTTTGACGAGCATGGCGATTTAAAGCTCGATCACCGTATTCATCATCCCCAATAATACTCGAACCGACATGTTGAAGATGCGCGCGAATTTGATGAGTCCGACCTGTTACAAGTTCAAATTCCACCAAAGAGTAGCTGCCACAGGAAGCCAGAGTTTTATAACGGGTAAGGGCGGGTTGTGCAGCCTTGTGCTGAGCTCCCACATCAACCCGAGAGCGCCCAGTTGTCTTGCCCGCGCGATCTCTGCGAGAAATTGCAGCCCGAATTTCCCCCACACCACCAGACAAACCGCCTTTCACCATGCCCAGGTAATATTTTTCAAGCTGGCGCTTTTTAATCATGCGATTGAGGGCTTGAAGACAAGCAAGTGTTTTTGCTATCAGCACAACTCCCGAAGTGTGGCGGTCAATGCGATGGGCAAGAGACGGCTGAAAAATAGGATCTGGGCGAACGAATTGGCTCAAGCTTCGAGTATCGTCCTGGCCTGCACTTTTACTCTGCTCTGTCTGAATAACATATGCAATAGCCTGATCAATTAATGTCGAAGCGTTTGGTTCCTTTTTGCTGCCATGAACAAGCAGCCCGGCTGGCTTTGAAACAGCTAAAAGATCTTGGTCTTCATAAAGAATTGAAAACTCAAGCTCTTCTACCCCAAAAACTTTACTTGACGTCGCTCGTTTGCGCCCCTGCACAGTCCAGTGCTGCTCAGCTGGAGCTTCAAGAAAAGTAATTTCATCTCCTGCCTGAAGACGCTGCTGGTGGCGGCAACGAGCCCCATTGATAAGAATACGCCGTTTACGAACAAGTTTGCCTAATCGTCCAAGGGAAATATCCGGCATCAAATCACGCAGCACACGATCAAGACGTTTGCCCACCTGATCACTCCGCACTTGGTATGAACGCTTAGCATCTAACATTTTCACTTCTCCTCAGGCTCTCTACTCTCGCCCATCCCCTTCTTCTCCACTCTATCTCCAGCAAACCAATCATAAAGACCAAAAACCCCAAGTACTCAGGATTGCTATCTTCAAAAAGAACTCATTGGGAAAGGCTGAGTGGATAAAACAAAGAAAAGCAACCCTTGGGAAACCACTTTAAGAAGCCCTATTTCTTTTGGTCAATAAGGCAGATAAAGCATCCTTACTTTACAATCGTAGACGAACGACGACTTGCCAGATCATGGGCAGCAGTTGACTTAATCCAATCGAGATCACCCTTCTTCCAAGCAAAGATGAACCCAACCCCAAGCACCACGACAAAGGCAAGAACCTCTATAATCGCCGGCAGGCGACCACTTGCTCCAGGTCCAAAGCTGGCAGCCCAGGGAAAAAGGAAAGCCACTTCAACATCGAAGATAATGAAAAGTAAAGCGACGTTATAAAAACGGATATCAAACTGAACCCAACTTGAACCAATGGTTGGCTCACCACACTCATAGGTTTCTTCTTTTGCCGGATCAGGAACTTGAGCCCTCAACAAACGAGCAACAACGCTAACGTTCAAAAAGACGAAAACGATTCCAAAAACAGTAAAGATGAAAACAGCAGCATACTGAAGGTAAGGATTAAGTAAAAGATCTTGGAACATGGTTTGCCTGCAATCAATCTACACATAAAAGTTGAACACTTAAAACAAAATTCTCTCCGCCAATAGCTTCAAACTCATGTAACTTTACCAAAATGAATCTTAAAGGCTCTTCTTTTCTCAACTTATTCTTTATCGATTTATTTTAGCTTCTTATTATTTGAGTTTCTCACACGAAGAGCTACTGGCAAAACGAGCCCTTCAGCGAATACTTCGGATAATCTTGACCTTGTCCTGATCTTCCTCTGTCAGGCTTTCATAATAATCATTGTTAATATAGCCAATAGCGTCAGGCTTGCGACTTATTACGCGAAAAACTCCGGCAGAATCGGGCTTTGATAATGGCTCACTGACTCCCTCATTTGCTTTTTTATCCGCCCAATGCTTCACAAGCTCTTTTTCTGTCATATCAAAAACCTGTTTTCGAAAAAGATTATATTCATCCGTATTGCTATCAAGCTGAAGCACCCGGATGCTCCCACCATCATCCCACTCGACTTCTTCTTTCAAGAAAACATCCTGCACATCAGAAAGTTGTAATTTCTCTGTATCAATTGCGTTATCCTTGTGAACAATTACAATGAGCACTATATCATCATCTGCCTGAACAGAAGACTGGAACGATAAGACTCCAAAGAAAAAACCTCCCAACAAGACAAAAAACAGGCTTATAATCGAGGTTTTACAAATCATTCTCGCTCCTCTTGAAAGACATAAAACACGTAAGAACAGTTCTATGCTGAGAAATTATATGTTTACTCTGCTTGTCCGAAAAGTCCCAATTGAAACTTTCTATGGTAAAGGCATTTGATAAACACTCTCAAGAAAACTTTAAAACACAAAATTGAGATTACGATAAAGTTTTCTTGTCTTTCAGGCCAGCTGTTCCTGTCATGCCGCGGGTTTCAATAACAGAGTTCCGATTGACACTTCGGATAATGGAAGAAACCTTATCAGCTCCGTCACCTCCACTACGTTTCCCAAGCCTGAAGTGACTTAAAAGCTTTTCAAGCCGGTTAATAACGTGTTGTAGGTCCTTTGCCTCTGAAGATGTTTCATGAGCAGAATCACGAGCCCCCAAGCTTAGCGTTGTCAACCCCTCAAGAGTTGTACGCACTGTAGACGTTGCACGAACCTGTTCAAGTGTGGCATCTTGTGTCTGATCCATTAATAGCTTTACTCGCTGAACTGCCGCCATGATATTATCCAAACTTGTGCCTGCTTCACTTGCAAGCTTTACTCCTTTATCAACAACTTCAACGCCACTCCTCATAGAGTCAACTGCCATATCAGCCTCAGAACCAAATGTTCCAATCATTTCCGTAATTTCAGAAGCTGAATGGCTCACCTTGTCCGCAAGCTTGCGAACCTCATCCGCAACAACTGCAAAACCTCGCCCATGTTCTCCAGCACGGGCAGCCTCAATCGCAGCATTCAGCGCCAATAAATTTGTCTGCTCTGCAATCTCAGAAATTGTATTAACAATTTCACCAATATGCTTCGAAGCTTCGTTAAGGCGCCCGATGATTTCTGCTGAATGTGAAACCGTCTTCGAAATTTCAGCCATTTCTAAACGAGTTTGATTTACAACCTTTTGGCCTTCTTCAGAATGCCCCACCACATCATTGCCAGCAGAAGCAGCTGCTTCTGCATGCTCTTGAATCATCTCTGCCTGAGCCGCTACACCTTCGACAGCAATATTTGCACTCGCAATATCTTCTGCCTGCTGATCCATTTGCTTCATCACGCCCAAAGCTGAAGCATTAAGAACTTCACCGGACTGGACAACTTTATCCGAAACCGTTTTTGCTTCATGCATGACTTCGTTCATTTCAAAGACCATGGCAGAAAAAGCTCGAGCAAGCTCACCAACCTCATCCTTACGGCGCGAAGAAAGCCTTCGAGAAAGGTTACCCCCTGCCACAGCACGAGCTCCCTTAACCATCTTATGTAAAGGCTTGCTCAAGGAGCGCGATGTCTGCCAGGTTAAAAAACCTGCTAGAACTAAGCTGATAATACAAGCAATGAAAGAAACCAGTGTTGGTCGATGACTGGTGTTTTTTGCATCTTTCAGTCCTTTATCAACACTGAAAAGGTGGTCATCAACTCGTTTTGTAGCCTCTTCAATTGCTTTACCCAACTCTGCACTAAGATTTGCGACCACGGCCTGGGCCTCTCGAATACCTGCAGGCAAAGCTTCTTCCTGGGCTGACAGGGTTGTCGAAACAATCTCTTCCAGCTCATAGCCAACAAAGCTCAGTTCGTCTTTGAGATCCTCAGGCCCCAGCTTTGTCGACATTACTTCAGAGCTTATGGAAGCTTGGATCTCCTTAGAAAAATTCTGAAAACTCTGCTTGAGCTTTCCTGTCGTTTCTTGCAATGATTGATCTTGATCCGTTTCAATTTCAGTTAATATATTCTGAAGACGTCGACTTGTACGCTGGAATGAAGACAGGCCTGAATCATCTGCTTCAAAAAGCAAAAGAAGCAAAGCCTGGCGCCGATCAGAAGACTGGCGCTCATCCTGCAGGTCTTTTGCTCGTTGGCTAAGATCAAGCTGAAGCTTCGCAAGTTGTTCCCGAAAAGACTGTAGTTGACGCTCTTTCTCAACTAATTGATCCATGCGTTGAATCAAAGATCCGTAACGACCAATATCGTTCTGAGCAGATTCGTAACTCGTATTGAGCCTATCAATTTTGCTAGCAGATGAACGCTGAAAGAAATACGTTATGATTGTTGATACTGCAATCAACACAATCACAACGAAAAAAGAAAGAAAAATCGTACGTTGTAAGGTCATACCAGTAATACGATCTTTTTGCTCACGTCTGTCTTGGTTTTTTGACATCGCCCTCTTGTTATTCTCTTTCCAGTTTTACTTTCATGCTAAGAGTAACAGACTCTATTTCGTTAACTCTGATATTCTTAGCAACACTCCACCCCCTTGAAAGCCTTTCCTACTCCCAGAAAAGCTGACTGCAGCCTGCGAAAGGCTCTTAAAAGCGCAACGTTTTACTTTGTTTTTAACACAAACACCCCGTTCCAATCTTTTCCCGGAGAGCTCTCCTTATACCTGAGACAACGTTTCATATAAAGCTTTGAAGGGTTAAACTCCATACTTATCTCAAACTGAGATGATGCTTGAAACTTCTCATAGGCCTCTTCAAATTGTTGCTCAAGATAAAGCTTGTACCCTTGTTCATAGAACAGCAGCATTTTTTCTTGCTCCTCAGGCATATCTCCTTCTGCAAGCAGTTCAAAGACTTGATGTGGCTCACTCTTGCCTTTCACAATAAGTCGATCAAGTGGGCGCAAGCGAAAACGATCTCGGACTGATTCAGCTGTTGTTTCGCCGATCATGATCCAACTGCCATATTCCTTATTCGCTCCTTCGTAACGAGCCGCCTGATTCACAGCATCACCCATTACCGTATAACTAAAGCGTTTATGCGAGCCCATATTGCCTGCAGTTACAATTCCTGTATTGATACCCACGCGAGCCTCAATGACACCATAAAGTGGTTTTTTCTGCGAATCGTAACGGATCAACTGAGGGGCGATTTCCTTGAGACGAGGTTGAAGACGCTGAAGTTCAGATTGACAGGAAAGCGCAGCACGACAAGCAAGAAACGCGTGATCTTCGGCACGTTTCGGTGCACCCCACATGGCCATGACAGCATCGCCGATATACTTGTCCACCATGCCTCCAGATTGAAGAATAACCTGGGTCATAGTGCTAAGATAAACATTTAAAAGTTCCGTAAGCTCCTGTGGGTCAAGCTTTTCAGAAATTGTTGTAAAACCGGCGACATCAGAAAAATAAATTGTCATAGAACGCTTTTCGCCCCCTAGTTTAAGGGACCCAGGGTTCTCAAGAACGTATTCCACAAGTTCTGTGCCCATATATTGTTCAGAAAAAGAACGCATTTGACGTGTATGAGCATCAAGAGTGAAAAACTTTAATACCAGGGTAAGTACGAAAGCACTCAAACATGAAACCATCGAGCCAGCTATCGGCCACTCAAGCCCCCACCACTTCCAGGCAACAAAGCTTAGCCCCAGAGCAAGAGTACAAAGTAAAAAAGTTCCACATAAGCTCATCCAATAACGACGGAAAAAAATAACCATCATCGCCACAAATAAGGAAAGAATAAGCCTTTGAATTACTACCACATATTCAGAAACAGGTGTGATGTAGTGATTATTTAAAAGCTGATCGAGGACGTGCGCGTGAAGTTCAATCCCTTGCCCCACCTTGCTGAGAGGGTTTGGGCGAAGGTCATGAAGGCCTGCTGCCGTTCCTGCCACAAGCACAATTTTATCCTTGAAAAGCTTTTCAGGCTCACCGAGTACAAAAGAGCTCAAGCCACCTGGCGGCTCAGAATCCAAATCTGGGTTTGCTTTTCTTTTGTTTTCCCAATTTTTATGCTCCCAAACGACCTCCCAATCCCTCATCACAAGACTCGCAGAAATCCGAGGATATGTATATTCGGCGTGTCCACGGGGATAAAGCCGAGCAAGCTCTGCGGCCGAAAGCCCTTTGCCTGTTTTTCGCTTTAAAACTTCGCTCAAGACCTGCTCTGCTGGCAATAAGCCATGGAAAGCCACCCGAAAGCTTCCATCGTCAGCAACTGGAATGATATGTCGCCCATACTTCCAATGGTTTTGATCAATCACTTCAAGCGGCGTGTCTTTTGGATAGCCCTCAACAATTCGTAAAGCTTCAAGGGCCAAGCTGGGATAAATCTTGCTGTTTTGTTCAAAAGCTAAAAAATAACGGCGATAAATAGCATCTGTAGGATCAGGTATTGCATCAACCATACCAACCCCTGCAACCCCCTTCAAAGCATAGTGCTTCGGCAAAGCTGAACGATAACGTTTATCAAGATGCTTCGAAAGTGTTGCGGCTTTGAGTACAAATTCGGTACGTCTGCGAATTTCTTCTCGTTCTTCAGGATCATCACTTTTCAAACGCTGAGGATAAAAGAGTAACTTCCCATCAATCAATTGTCGCAAAGGCAAAACGAGATCAGGAAAGCGCTTACCATAAAGATTATGACGAAACTTCTTCTTTCCCTTGACAGGCCAGGCATAGTGATGATCGAAGTGTTCTCGTAGTGAAGCGTCGTGTTCAAGTTTTGAAGGTGAAAGCTTTGCCCCAACCACAATATTATCGTGATAGGTCGCTTCAGCAGCAAAAAGGTCATCCCAAGCTTTATAGTATTGAGGAAAGGGACGCCCAGCACTCCCTGGTTTGAAACTTTCAAACTCCTTCAATATTGCTTCAGCTTCATCAGGAAAGCTTTTGCGAATATCTTCGGGCTGAAGCATACCCTGGCGACTGACATCGTTTGTATTTAACCCTGTATCACTCAATAAAAAATCAAAAACGACTGCTTTGGCACCAGCATGCTCACAGTATTGAATAATGCTATTATAAAGAAAACGAGGCCAGGGATAAGTCCAGCCAGCACCAATTCCTTCGCCATCTCCATTTTTTTTAACATCAGCGAGACTTTGCTCATCAACAGCAATAACCAGGATATCCGACTCCTTGTCTTGATTATCAGCAAGGCTCCGGACTTTAAGATCAGACAACTGGTTCTCTAAGTTTTTTACGATCTCAAGCTGACTTATTCCCAGCCAGGCAAAGAAACTCAAAGCTAATCCAAGGGCTAAAGCCTTGAACTTCGTCCCAACACTATGGGCATATTGAGGGTTAAAAGACTGGCGAAAAGCAAAATCAAAAGCCTTTGTAATGGCAATCCTGGTTGCTCGACTTTTACGAGCAATAAAACTCCCCTGGTTTTTTTTACTTGAGCGTTTCTCTAACACCACTGACCTTTATTTTGAACAATCCTTTTTACCTGTAAAAGCTCCAGCACACCTTTACTGCACTTTTATCCGAAGAGTTAGAATCACCCTCAGCCACGAAAGTTGTTCTCCGCCCCCTTGTTAGATCTCTTCTGATTTTTCCTCTCAATGAGTAATTCCTCTTTGATCCAGGAAATGCCTTACAAAAATCAAGGCAGATGCCCTGTCATGAACTTTTTCTTCAAGCACCTGATCTTCAAGGGCTTGAAGAATTTGGCGATAAAGTGGGCCTGGCTTCAAACCAAACTCTTGAAGATCTGCTCCCCTCAAAGGCAGCCTTGGACGCAAAGGATCTACACCATCCCGCACTTCATATTCTTGAAGCTTATGCTGGAGAAAGAATACGTTTTTACGCTCGCCATACCCAAAGCTTGTTGCCATTTTTTCAAGTTCAATCAAAAAACCTATCGCGGGTTCTCTTAAAAGTCGTTTTAAAGCTGCCAGGCTTAAAAGCTCGGCCTTTCGGAAAGCACCACGATACCAAAGCTCAAGAGTTCCAAGCACCTTTTTGATCAGAGCATTGTCATGTTTAAGACCCTTCAACAAAGTTTCAATCCGTTGGCAAAGAACCTGAACTTCCCGATCGCCCAATGCACAAGGGAAACTGCCGCCTTCCAAGCCAAGGCCGTGAAGAAGCAAAGCCCAAGCAAAAGCAAGCTCAAGGCTATCCTTATCTGCCAGATCAAGCATAGCACACGTTTGCCCAAAAAGGTTCCGTCCAGCGATCTCTACCTCACTTAAATGTGCAATCTCCGGGAGTATGGCATCAAGCAAGCCAGTTTCAAATAACATGCGAAGTCCTCTCCCTCGAGCAGGCCCAAGCAAGATACCGTCAAGTTCTGCTCGGATACGTTCAACTGAAACCTGTTGGATACGAGGAGCAAGCTGACACAAAGCTTCGTAGGTGTCTGATTCAATATGAAAATTAAAGCGTGAAGCAAAACGCAATGCTCGTAGCATTCGGAGTTTATCTTCTTCGAAACGCTGAGTAGCCAAGCCAATTGCCCGCAGCCTTTTTTCACGGATATCTTCAAGCCCTCCAACATAATCAATCACTTGCTCAGCGACAGGATCATAAAAGAGACCGTTTATGGTAAAATCTCGACGCAAAGCATCGTGTTCAGCGCTTGAGAATTGCACTTCTTCTGGGTGGCGGCCATCATGATAATCTCCATCTTCCCGAAAAGTTGCGACTTCTACCTGAACAGAGGGGTTTTCAAGCTCAAGCACTGCTATCACCCCAAAAGCCTTACCAAGAGCAAGGGTTCGTTGAAAGAGAGCCTCGACCCGCTCGGGCTCAGCACTCGTAGCCACATCATAATCTTTTGGCTCAACTCCCATCACTTGATCACGCACACACCCCCCCACAAAGTAGGCTTGAAAGCCTTCACCTTGGAGCCTGGCAACTATCCGCTGAGCAAGCGCTCGCTGAGCACTTATAAGTGGCTTCATTTTCTGATCTTTGCTCCTTTGCTTGAGCTAGGTATTTCAAAGCACATTCAATTTCATATTAAACTCATTCACCTCTTCCTGCCTCCTCTTTTTAAATTAAACTCCCCCGCCAGAAAGGATACCTGGAAGAGCCTAAGGCTTAACCTTCGAAAATTCTTCAGAGTCTTATACGTTTTCCTTCAGTCTTTAAATTGAAGAGACGATGGGAGGTGATGAGTATGAGCACTGAAGTTATTCAGACTCTTTCACTCTTCTCATTTTTTTATCTTTACTCACCAATATCCGTTGAATCAAGAAAGAAACATTATGGCTAGTAGTCGCAAAAGTAGACGCCGCTCAAGAAAAAGTCCTTGGTCTAAATTTATATTAGGAATCATTGTTCTTTCTGGCTTTATTGGCTTAGGCTATGCATTTTTGCCTGACCTTTTCTCAGGAAATGATCAAGACGCTCTCAAGGCCGAGGAACTCATGGGGCTTGGACAGATCAAAGAGCTTGCTCGGAAAACAGAAAAAAACACTGGTAAGAACTCAAGCAATTCTTCCCTGCAAGCATCAGTGGATCCAAGTTTGCAAGCGCTCCCTCAAGAGGCAAGAAAAATCGTGCTCTCTTTAGATCAACTCAAAGGCGAAGAACGCTCCAAAGCCCTTGTCAAAAGCTATCAGTACATTGCTGCCATACTTGAAAGATCGTTGCCCGTACAAATCCGCCAGGAAATTTTAAAAAGCTTTCATTCCCTGACCGATGAGCTCTTCTTTTCAAATATTTATAATGATTTTAATGAGAGCTACCTTGTTAAGAATGGCGACACGATCTCAAAGATTGCAAATAAAAAAGGAGTTACCGAAGAGCTCATCTGTCGCTGGAATAATATTTCATGGAAGAAACGCTCACTCATTCATGTTGGGGATAATTTCAAAATTGTTGTAGGAAAGCCACGCCTGCTGGTTGATAAATCAGACTTTTGCTTAAGCTTTTACTTCGGAGAAAACCTGGCCCGTCAATATATCATTGCCCACGGCAAAGGGAATAATACCCCTGAAGGCAAAACAACGGTCATGAACAAAGAAGTTGATCCTGATCAAGGTTTCAACAAAGGAGCAATGCAACAAGAAATGGATGAACGCTGGATCGGGCTTAACACCATCGAAGGACGAACTGGCATTGGCATTCATGGAACCAAGTATGAAAATTCCATTCCTGGTGAAACCAGCCATGGTTGTGTGCGGATGTACAATAAGGATGTGGTAGAACTTTACGACTGGGTCCCTGAAAGAACAGAAGTTCTGATTCGTCCCTAGGTTTGCAAGGAGCTCTTATTTCATTAAACATTTTTTCTTAAGGCTCCCTGCCCCGCCACCTCCAACCAAAATAAAAAAACGATATAGCGATCTTTATACATATACAACATACAGCCCACCCACATTTTGCAACAAAGGACGGAAAAGTACTATGAAAAGCCAAATACCACAAAATTCTCCACACTTTCAAACACCCAAAGCAAAAAAATCTTACTGGAATAAGCTTACAAGTGCAGGTTTGTTCACAACTCTTGTACTTGCAGCCTGCACCACAACAATTACTCATAAACCTGTTCCAATCAATCAAGAACAAAATACTCCAACAATTTCTTCAGAAAAAGACATTCCGTCTTCGCCCGTAACCTCTTCAACATTTCCTTCAGAAAATCTTGACACCCCAGTAAGCACTGAAGAAAACACCGTTATTGAAACACCCTCAATAACTCCACAGCCTGAACTAGAAGCAACCCCTGAGCCCGTTATTGAAAAAGCTGAAGAGCCTCTGATTACTTTTGCCCGCCAACTTTACGAAGAGAACGACCTCCGTACCGCTCGCTCAGCTTTTACTCAAGCTTTAGATAAAGATCTTAGCTACGAAGAGGAACAAGAAGCCCTTACAAGTCTTGAAAAAATCAACCAGGTTATCTTTCTAAGTACAGCAGAAGAAGGAGACCTCAAGCTCTATACGGTCGTTGCTGGAGATACTCTTGCCAAAATTGCAAAAAGAAATAATACAACCTGGGAGTTTATTCGCCGCTTAAACAACCTCAGCCACAACCGTATTTATGTTGGACAAAAGCTTCGTTTACCCAAAGCCAGCTTTAGTTTAAGAGTTCGAAAAGATCGCTTTGCCATGGATCTCTTAATCAACGGCGATTTCGTCAAACGCTATACTATCGGAACAGGTGTTAACGACTCTACCCCAGAAGGTGTTTTCAAAATTAAAAACCGTATTCCTGAGCCAGCTGATGGAGGCTATTCTTTTGGACACCCAGAAAATCGCCTTGGAACTCGTTGGCTTGGACTTGAGAATGATCAGGGCTACCATGGTTATGGAATTCACGGCTGCAAGGAATCAGAGTACCACCTGCTTGGAAGTGAATGCAGCCTCGGATGTATCCGTCTTCACAATCAAGATGTCGAAGAAGTTTTTGATATTATCACCCTGGGAGCAGAGGTCATAATAACCCACTAAAATATTCCCAAATGAAAACAACACTCTAAAAATCACTGGGAATTGTATCCCGGTGATTTTTATTTATTGAAAGCTTACAACTTCACAGACACCTCAAAGCCTTTTTCTTTGAATACAAATGAGGGGTAGCCCGCCCGCCGAGCACCCCTCATTCACAAGCGTGGTCCATCCTGGAAGTGTGTAGGATTAAGGGTCAGGAGTCCACACTTATTCGTACAATATTCTAACTCTTCTCTTTTCTTAGTCTGTTGTGTTTCATTTCCCTGTTCAATTTGCCGTATAAAGGATATGGTGGCGACTATCACCTATCTCCAGAGAACGAATCAAATCCTTCAGAAACCCTGGTCCATAAAAATTCATATAGTGTAAAAGCCCCATGACCTCTTGTTGAGGCCTATTATTTGGTCTCAAGTAGTTTCGTATCTTAGAAAGTTGCTGTATAACAATTTCTCGTTCGCTCTTCTCAACCTTCTGAACACGCATCAAAAGCTTGTCGAACTGCCCATCAAGCCGATAAGCCAACTTCTCGATTGATGCTCCATGAGCTTTTGATGAAAGCAGCTCCAACTGATGTTCCAGTCTAAAGAGTTTTTCCAAAACCCGCTCTCGGGTTTGTCGGACACTTTGCAGTGGATTTTGGGGCAAAAAACGGCCAAAGTGGGCAGCCTGAAAACCTGGCTCCATCATTTGTTCTGGCTGCAGGCTATACTTATCAAGCCAGCGCTCAACCTTATTTTCAACGATCGTGGCGCTTACTGCAGGAAAAGCAAGGTAGCCCTTTCTTTTTAAAGAAAGCGGAGCCAGCGTATTTTCAACCCATTCATCAACTCGTGTACTATAAACAAGGCCCAAAACAGGGAAACTCTCAAGCACCTCATTAAAAGCACGGCGATAACGAGCAACCTGTTTTTGCTCTTTATGCTTAGTCTCTTCTTGTTCAGACTCTTCAGGAAAATGAAGCACAATAGTATCTTGCTTTGGCAGGAGATAGCGAAGCAGGATTCGTAATTTAAGCGTTAAAGGATCGCAGGGCAGTAACGCTTCAAGCTCCTTCCGAAGCTGAGCAGAAAAATCTGTCTCCGCAAGCCCTGCCGATTCACCCCAGGTAAAAGGAAGCGTTGAAAGTAAGCCTTCCCCTTCTTGAGCTCTCTTGCTGGAAAGACCTTCTTTTTGATACTCGTGCTGGTGGCTCACCCCCGAACGATCGAGAAAAGAACGAGGCTCTTCATCAATATGTGCCGGAATCGTAGGCCATAATCCGATAAGACAAGGACGAAGGCCCCGCTGCTGCAAAAATTCTTGCAACCGAAGAGCCGTAGCACAGCGTAAAACTTCAAGCATACTGGGAAGAAAAGAACTCGTTGAAATTGGAAGGCCTAAAATAAAAGCTTTTCCTTCTTCAACCTGCTTAAAACTATTCTGCCAGCTCTTGTCCTGGCCAAAAACTCTTTGATTGATTCTTTTCGTTTCTTCAAGCTTCTGAGGGTTCAAGAACATACCAGCTTTTCCCTTTTTGAAGCGCTGGTAAAGCGTTTTAAAATCATGGAAACGCACACGCATAAAGAATTTCTTTTCTTCAGGATCAAATAAAGCTCGGCTAATTTTTCGCACTCGAAACATTCTATGAAGTTCCCTCTTACCCTTGAGTTATTTGCCTTCCACAATTCTTCATAAAGGAACTCTTCAACTTATTAAAGCTCCCTCCTGATGTGCTCCCAACTCTTAACCGCCATTTTCCTTCTGTAAACAGCGAAACTCAAGCTGATTTGAAAAGCTCGAGCAAAGTAAATCTATAAACTATTGAAAGACAGGCATTTGGAACACGAACTTTTTTGCGCACAAAATATATGCGTTTTGTTTATAACTTCTGTCTTCCATGTTTACAATTTGTGGAAAAACATCTTAAGGTATTAAAAAGAAAATACTTACAAACATCGCCTATGCGCACCTCCTCAAAGATGCCCTAAGGTCGAGAAAACTCGGGCTACCTTATAAAACACAAGAGGCGAAAATTAACAGAAGAATGGCAAAGCGTTTTAAGTACAGAAAAAGCGCAAGAGACAGGCTTTGGCTGCTATGACACGTCAAAATAAAAGCTCGGGAAACGCCTCGAAACCAGCGTACCCCTACTCTTCAAGGCCTGAAGGTCCTTTGTTGCCTGCATAATGAGATCAAGGACTCCTTGGGGATTATCGATAAGATCAAAAGCGAATCGAGTACTATTATGAGAGAGAGGCCCAGACCTACGAGGCTTGTTTTGCTCGCTGACCTCAAGAGGTGACTCGGCAGAAGCAAGTAAATGGGTAATAGCCTGAAACGATAAAAGTTCTTGTGTCTGTCCGGCAGCTCCGAGAATGGCCTGGGTTGTGTCTTCAAGTATAATCTCAGCAGCATCCTGCAACCGTAAGCGTTCTCCAGGCTCCTCAATAGCGACTTGAGCAAGACTTCTTAAATTACCAAAGCTTTTGAGAATTGCATCAAGACTTGAACCTTCTTTTTGTGTGATCTCGGGTTCGTTTAACTTTTGAACTGTTGATTCTAAGGTGTTTAATTTACCCTTTAGCTTAGTTTCAATTTCAAACCGAAAAGGTTTAGAATCATTCTGCTGCCGAAAATAAGCGCGGCCGACAAAGTTTCGACTCACACCGAAAGTGTTTTGAGTTGCGGATTTCAACGCAAGCAATCCTGCCAGCCCACTTTCTGGACTCGCACCAAAAAATGAAATAGCTCCAATACTTTGAAGAGCCATACCCCTCTCCTCTTCATCAGCCACGAGGCATCTTAACCTGTTTTTAAGGTATATGTAATAACACACCTTTGCGTTTGTCTTCCTCCATCTTACCTTGTTTGAAATACCTTTTTCAAATTCTTTGTCTCAGCAAGCTGGAAAAGTCTTTTAAGCATGAACAAAAAATCCGTAGCCGCCAAAATTTCGGTCGACTACGGATCGTAGTTATGATGAAAAAATATAAAAAGTATTTTATTTCAACTCACAAGCCTGCTCGCTGGCTTTTATGCAGCTTTAAAGCGAGCACTATGAAAATCTGACTTTCGTCGGCGAGGAATGATTTCAAAACGTTCAACCTGAGCACCTAATCCTTGAAGCTTGAGCTCTATCCCCTCATAGCCCCTGTCAATATGGTAAACATTGTGCACTTCTGTTTGACCATCAGCAACTAAGCCTGCTAAGACCATGCCCGAGCCTGCTCGCAAATCCGTAGCCTTAACAGGACAACCTGAAAGTCCCTTGACTCCATGAATAATGGCATGGTTCCCCTCTTTACGAATCAAACCACCCATGCGGTTATACTCAGGAATATGCATAAAACGATCGGGATAAACTTTTTCCGTAATCAGGCTGATCCCCTCTGCCAGCATCATCATAGCCATAGTTGGCGATTGCAGGTCCGTTGGAAACCCTGGGTATGGCAAGGTTGTGAAATCATGAGCCTTAATCTTATCAGGGCCGATAATTCGTAGATCTTTTGGCCCTACGCGCTGAAACTCTATGCCAATACTTTGAAATTGATCAATGACTGAACCAAGGTGAGCTGGCTCAACTTTATGCAGGGTTACATCTCCCTGGGTCATGGCTGCAGCAACTATAAATGTTCCAGCTTCGATACGATCAGGAGGAATGCTTGTCTCTACAGGCTTCAGCTCTTCAACTCCCTGGATTACAATCTGAGGAGTTCCACCGCCTCGAATATTTGCTCCCATGGCTCGAAGCATGCCAACTAAGGCTTGCACTTCAGGCTCACAAGCAGCCTGCTCAATCACCGTTGTTCCTGGCGTTAAAACGGCCGCACATAAAATATTACATGTCCCTGTTACACTTGGACCCATGGCTCCGCCGAGAAAGACGTTGTTGCCTTGCATCTTTTCACCATCAGCTCGAACATACCCTTCTCCAACCTCAACCTCAGCACCAAGAGCTTGAAAGCCTTTGATATGGAGGTCAATAGGGCGAACTCCTAAAACACAGCCTCCCGGCATAGCCACTTCAGCATATCCCCGACGGGCAAGCAGAGGACCCAAAACACAAAAAGAAGCCCTCATCTCACTTACCATTTCGTAAGGTGCAACTTTTTTGCTTTCATCAAGAACGTCTATAGTTACAGAATCATCTTCAAGAACTGTTTCGCAACCAAGTTCCTCAAGAATTTCACACATCAAACGCACATCTGACAAGTTTGGGACATTACGTAAAACTGTTTTGCCCCGAGCAAGCAAAGCGGCTGCCATCATGGGCAAGGCGGCGTTCTTCGCACCAGAAATCTCAACTTCACCCCGCAGTTTTTTACCACCTTCAATCACGAGTTTATATGGCACGCCTCATCCTCTCTTGAAAATACAGTGTCTTTTGTCCTATTATAAAAATCTTGCTTAGAGCTTATTCTTCGTTTCGCATCGAAAGCGCTCGAATATGTTCACTGCCATCGGAATAGGTCTGTATATCCTGATAACCAAGCACTTCTAAAGCACTGGAAACAATTTTGGCTTGACCATCCCCCACCTCAAAAACAAGTTTTGCACAAGGCTTAAGCCAATGCTTTGCAGCTTCAGCCAAATGTCTATAAAGTGCTTCAAACCCACTCATTTCTTGAGGAATATAAAGCGCTTCAGCTGGCTCAAAATCTCGTATTTCAGGCTGAAGAGCAGCTTCCTCGGCTCGGGAAATATAGGGTGGATTTATAATAATAAGATCCAGATCTCCCTTGAGCTTAGCCGGTAAGGCTTCAAACCAGGAGCCCTCAAAAAGCTCCAGTTTTTGCCCTACCCCATGTATGTCGGCATTCTTTGCACAGAGCTGAAGAGCAGCTTGGGACAAATCTGAACCATATCCCCATAAATTTTCAAAACCAGATTGCAGACAAAGCTCAGCCAGTAAACTCACTATAATACAGCCCGAACCAACGCCAAGTTCAAGAACCTTGAAAGCTTGAACGTTTTCCTGAGAAGCTTTTAACTCCCGTAAGCTTTTCAGTGCGGCTTCAAGAGTTACCTCGGTATCAACTCGAGGGATTAAAACACCAGGGTGGCAATGAAAAGAACGGCCATAGAAATCGGTTTGTCCAAGAATATAGGCTAAAGGCTCCCTATGGATGCGACGTTTGACCAGCTCTTGAATACGAATACAAGCTTCTTCAGATATGCTTTCTGAACGTTTTGCAATTAACTGAGCCCGAGAAACCTTGAGTACATGGGAAAATATCATCTCGCTTTCCAAATGAGCACCATCACAACCAGCGGCTTCAAGCTGCTGGCGAACATCAAGCAAAAATTTACGAAGAACTTCCATCGGATATATAAATCCTAAACTAAAAGAGACAAATGAACCTGGAACCTCTTCTTCATAAGGCCCTTGTTCTTTGATCGGATTTTTGGAAGTATTCTAAGAGAGAAAATAAATCTTCGAGAGTGATAGTGCTTAAACGTTTATCAGGAAGGGCGACCGAAAAAACAACAGCCCCAGAACACAAAGTCATGTCTTTGAAAGACAAGCTTAGCAAACAAAGAGCAAGCCGCTACTATTCTTGAACCCGTGTAAAAAGACCTTCTGGGCTCTTTTTGCTTAAGGACATATTCGCTTGCATGGAGAAAATATTCTGAACTCCATCACGATTCGAAACATAAATAATCCGGCGGTTTTGAACATCATAACAAGGATCCCAATCCGCCAGACGGTGGGAAGTTGAAACTCGAGCCTGAGTGCCATCACGCTTGATCATCCAAACATCATCAGCATTAAAGTAGACAAGGTTATTGCGAGTTTGGCTTGCGGTTGATTTATTCACGGTTGCAAAGAGAACCCATTCTCCACGAGCACCCCAAGCTGGCGTAATTGCACCATGCTCATCGGAATGGTAAAGCTCAGTTAATTCAGTGCCATCAGAGCGAATCGTAAAAATTGAACTATACCCTGGCGCATGATAGCTGTTGCGCTGAAAAACAATGTGCTCACCAAAAGGCGACCAATCCGGAAAGATTCCATAGGTTAAATAGGTCACGTGCCCTGAAAGACGATCATGGATCGCAATCTTCCATGGAGAATCAACGTTTTGACGAGTGGCATAAGCAATTCGGTTGCCATCAGGAGACCACGTTGGAGAAATTGATTCACTGGAAGCATCTCCAATTTCTTCTAAACCGCCTTGACCGTTCAGAGAAACAACATAAATCCGGTATTTTCCTTCTCGATTAGAAGCAAAAGCCACCTGCTTTGAATCAGGAGAAATCGCAGGGTGAACATTTGAGCCATAGCCATTTGTTAATTGACGTGCTGTAAACCCATCTAAAGGCTGAACATAAATATCAGGTTGAGAACGGTTAATCGTCGCTGAATAAGCAAGCCACTTCCCATCATAACTCACATGAGGGTGAGCATAATCATGCTTTGTCGCATTGGTCAGTTTTGTAATAGCTTGAAGCTCAGGCCCCCCTGGGCCAATGGGGTGAAGCTCTGGATTTGGATAAGAAACCGGTTCAACTTGGTTGGGCGTCTCAACATAAGGAATGCAACCAGAGAGTAAAACAAAACTCAAAGTCATCACTCCAAAACACTTCTTTCCAATCAACCCCATGAGAATCCCTTATCTTGTTTGTTTCTGCTTCACAAAAGAATGGCTCTACCACAAAAAAGCACTGACCCTACCTTAATTATGTTGGCTCTTTAATAATTTCTAGTTAGTTAGAAACATGTTCTCAGCCTAATGAAAATATACCACATAAAAAAGGTAATTTTCATACTCCTCTTGTCCTCTTTAATTTTTTCTGCGCTACTTCTGCGTCACTCAACTTCCTGTGACCTCAACCTTCAAGTCCACAGATCCCTTCTCAACTCTCGGCGGTTTACGCCCTAAGTTGTTTTATTTCAGGATCTTAGGTCTAAAATTTCAACGGTTCAATTTTTCAAGCCTAAAACCCCAATATTCTCTTTTGTCCTTAATCATCGGCTTTTTCCAAAAAAAAATGAAGCCGTTTTCGCTTCTTTCTCAAAGAAAAGCTCTTGGAACTTCTTCATATCATAAATTATTCGGCTTTTTCAGATAAAAAACTCTCCTCACAAAGGGCAAAGTGGCTATGCTTATTTTCAATAATTTCTTATAGACAATTCTCTATAATAAGTAGAAGAATCTTTTCGTATTCAATAAAGAATGTAGTAAGAAAAATAAAAGCAAGCCTTACAATCTTGACTCTCTCAGGGACCGGCGAAAAGGATAGAGCATGAAACGGAAAACCCTTTCACAGATCCGCAAGCAAAAAGATAAAGGAAAGCTTGTCATGCTGACTGCCTATGATGCTCCAAGTGCTCGACTTGCTGATAAAGTCAGTGACATTATTCTTGTGGGAGATTCTCTCGCCACAACCGTCCAAGGTAAAACTTCGACTTTAAGCGTAAGTCTTGAGGAAATGCTCTATCACACTCAACTTGTGGTCAAGAACACCACAAGAGCAATGGTGATTGCTGATATGCCCTTCATGAGTTACCAGATAAGCGTTGAAGATGCTTTACGCAATGCTGGCCGCTTGATTCAAGATGGAGGTGCAGATGGAATCAAGCTTGAAGGAGGAGTGAGAGTCCAAAAACAGGTTCAAAGCATTACTCAAGCTGGCATTCCTGTGATGGGACATCTGGGGTTTACTCCTCAGTCCTTGAAAGTTACAGGCATGAGTGTTCATCGCAACCAAGAAGAACTTTTGCACGATGCGCAAGCACTCCAGGAAGCAGGGGCCTTTGCTCTGGTGCTTGAAATGGTACCTGCTGAAATTGCCCGTCTTGTCAGCCAGAAACTTGAGATTCCCACTATTGGCATTGGAGCAGGCCCTGATTGTAACGGTCAGGTCCTTGTCTTTCACGACCTTTTAGGTTTTGATCCCGATTTTCAGCCTCGCTTTGTGAAACGCTATCTTCATTTCTTTGAGCAGGCAGAAGAGGCTTTAGGAAATTTTCGCAAAGATGTTCTTAATGGCACTTACCCTGGTCCTGAGCATAGTTACGAGTAAAGCTCAGGGGAAGTGCTTGATAACCTTCAGTAATTTTACCACTTCAGCCCCACAGCAACATACTCTTCTCTCATTTTGGGCTTTCTCGTCAGGAATTTAAAAACCCCTCTTTATTTGATTTGCTTCAATCAAAACCATTTCAAAACTTCGATTATCGAAAAGCAAAAATTGCTGCCTTAAAAAGCTTGACCATCATTTTTTCAAGTTTTTTTCAGGCACTTTCAGGACATCATCTGAATCCGATCGAAAGGATTTGTTGTGAAGAGATTTCCCTTTAGCATTGACTGATGATGCTCTATTCCGTATACCCTAACTTTGGAATGAATAGAAATTCATAAAAACCTCATAAAATAAAAACCATAAAGTAAAAACTATTGTTTTCAAAAAAGCTGTTTATTAAAGAAATACCAGGGAATATCCTTTGCGCACGTTATCAGTAGTGTGAAATATTTTGGGTTTTATTGAATGAAAGAAGAAGAGGGTTTATGGGCTCTTCACTCAGCCACGATGCTCCACCTCCACCTGGATGGGGGTTTGTAGCTTACCTTGCTGCACTTGCTTTTGTTGGCTTGTTCGTTGGACTTGGAATTCAAGCGATTGCTCCTCAATCTTTTCTCTTTGTGCTGGGGGTTATTGCCTTTGTTGCCCCCCTGCTTGGGTGGTCTCTGACCCTTTGCTTTGGTAAATTTATGCCTCGCAAAGGGGATTTTCTGCCTGTTGGTATGCTCTTTATTTCTTTTCTCTGCGGGGCAACCATCTTCTATCAGGTTGTACTTAAAAATTATGACCCCAACTACGGCTACGAATGGCGCTTTAATTGGTTTTCAATCGCTGGAGACAACACCAAAGACTCACAAGGGTTGCGCACGCTTGATGATTTCGAGTATGCATCTCGCCAAGGGGCTTCCCTTGTCAGTGAAAAAGCTCGTCAGCATATCATATCAAAACAAAAAACTCACGAGCTTGAAGCAAGTATCACTCAGCACAGCAAAACACTGCTTGCGGCTTATTACCACCTGCAGGATAGGTTCGATGCGCCAAAGCTTTCATCCTTTGCACCCTTCCAAAATTATCGTGGCTATGAGAACTTTGAAGACCTGCCTCCTGAAGTTGTCGAAAGTGCTTTAGCAAGTTTTCACGATTTGCCACAAGACGTCCGTTTTGAGTACTATTTTTGGTTATTGAAGGCTCAACTTCAAGAAGGCGTTGAACTCCTTAAGCACGAAAGAAATCCCCATGCAAATCACGTCAATGATCCTCTTGGGCCTGCTGTCTACCAGTACCAGGCTTTCTTTTACGCCCTGGAAGAGCTTGCCAGTGAAATTGAAAATTATGAGCAGGAAAACAAAGTAGCTCTCGAAAAACTTCAAGCAAACCAAAATCGTAATAAAAATAGTGCCGAACCCATAAAATTCGAAACAGCTCTTCAAAACCTTGAACCAGCCGAAAAAGCGCTGCTCAAACTTCGTACCTCTCTAGCAGATCTGCCTGGTTCAAAAGCCCTTCTTGCATCGGCTCCAGACCATGATGCTCTAGAGGATACCCCCCCAGTTCAACTTTCTGGCGAAAAACTCATGACCATCTTACGCGATTTTGCTGATGCAAAACAAGCTATTCACAGCTACGAGTACCAGACCTTTGATGATCCCAACAAGCTTGATTTTATAGCCAAGCAGACAAACCTCCGCAAAGCTCCAGATCCGCTTTTCCAAGCATTTGCGATCGGAATCTTCATTGACAATATCACAGCGGTTGTGCTCTTGATGGTAACGCTTTTAGCTTTTCTGATTCACCTTTTCTCAATTGGCTATATGCATGGCGAGATTCGCTATACCCGCTTCATGGCCACGATTAACCTTTTCACCGCAGGTATGATTGGACTGGTACTGGCCAATAACTTCCTCTGGCTCTTCATCTGCTGGGAAATTATGGGATTGTGCAGTTACCTTTTGATCGGGCACTATTTCGAAAAACGCAGTGCCCAGGAAGCCTCCATGAAAGCCTTTTTCACGACCCGTATTGCTGATACTTTTATGTTTGTCGGCATGATGATGATCTTTACGGCTTCTGGAACTTTTGTTTTTACTGGTGGACATGACGTCGTCCAGGCTATGCAACAAAGTGGAAGTTACATGGGACACGTCGAATATGCTGGTCTTGGAAGTATATTTGATCATGTTGGCACAAAATGGCTGATGCTCGGAGGGGCTGGGGCTACGATCATTGGGATTCTCTGCTTCCTTGGTCCTGCAGGGAAATCAGCCCAATTCCCTTTCCACGTCTGGTTACCAGATGCTATGGAAGGGCCTACACCTGTTTCTGCCATGATTCACGCTGCTTGTATGGTGAGTGCCGGGGTTTATCTTACGGTGCGCCTCTTTCCACTTTTTACTCCCGATGTACTACAGGTTATAGCTGTGATTGGAGGGTTCACAGCACTTGCTGCTGGTACTGTCGGGCTTGTTCAAACAGATCTTAAAAAAGTCCTGGCTTATTCTACTATTTCACAGCTCGGTTATATGTTCCTGGGTGTCGGAGTTGGGGCCTGGTTTCCCGCACTCTTTCACATGCTTACCCACGCCTTCTTTAAGGCTTTGATGTTCCTAGGGTCAGGCTCTGTTATCCTTGGTTGCCACCACGAGCAGGAAATGTCCCGGATGGGAGCGATTCTTAAGAAAATGCCGATTACTGGCATTACTTTCTGGGTAGGAACACTTTCTATCATTGGTATGCCTTTCTTTTTTGCAGGTTTTTACTCAAAAGAAGCCATTTTGAGCGATGCCATCATGTTTGGAAAGTCTGGCGGAAGCCTTCTTCCTTATGTCTTTGGTGCCCTTGGAGCAGGTCTTACGACATTCTACATGCTTCGCCTGATGTGGCTTACCTTTCATGGCAAACCTAAAGACCAACACCTCCACGACCATGTTAAGGAAAGTCCTTGGACGGTGACGGTTCCGCTGGTTGTGATTGCCATTGGCGCATTTATCTTTTCCTGGCCCATTGGAGCGGCCAAAGATTCTGCAACGAACCTTGGAATTGCCAATATTAAGCAGCATAAACTTGCTGGTGAAGAACAAAATGTAGTTGCTCCTGATGGTACAAAACGCTTAAGACCGGCCCAAATGCCTTCAGAGTTCTGGCTCTCTTATCTTTGGCGAAAAAGCGCCTCGGCCTACCCCGAAGCATTCATTCGCCAGGAGTATGGTGATGGGAAAGCTACTCCTGAATCAGGCGAACTTGACACCATAGCCCAACTTTATGCTGATAAACATGGTCGCCCCATGTATCAAAATAAGCAAGCCTGGCGACTCCACGATCTCCATAAGGTTGATCCTGAAAGCTTTTATACTGACCACGGGCACCACCATGAGGGTGATGACCATGCCCATGAAGAAGCCGAGCACCACTCCCATGAACATCTTATGGGAGGGCCAAACCCTGAAAAGCTCTTGGTGACAACGGAAAGTTCAAATATTACAGCTTCCCTGCAATCATCAGGTTCTGAAGAAGACTCCCTGCTGCTTGCGCATGCTTTTCCTCATGATAACAAGTACCACGATGCTTCAGAGCACGCCCATGACGACGAACACCACTACCCTGTCCTCAGTATTTACAGTCATTCTGAGGAAAGTCCAATTCACCACTACCATGAGAAGCACCACCACGCTCACCACAAGGCTTTTATTGGCTCCTTAGTTGCCTTAGGGCTTGGGGGGCTTTTGAGTACGTTATTCTTCCTCTTTGGCCCTTTAGTGGGTAAAGACTGGGTTGGACACACTGGATTTCGCTTTAAACTCAGGCGCTTCCTCTTCCAGGCTTATCGGGTTGATCATTTTTATGATTCAACGCTTTTGCGCTCCAACCGCTGGATTCGTCAGCTTTGTGCCTGGTTTGACCGTACTGTGATTGATGGCATTGTCAATTTCTTTGGCTTTTTTACTCGAAAGCTATGCGCTATTATTGCAAAAATCGATTTTTGGGGAGTTGATGGTACTGTTCGGGGCACAGGAAACGCTACCCTCTGGGGTGGAAAGCAAGTTCAGCGCTCCATTACGGGCTATATCCAAGACTATGTCTTCTTACTCGTAACAGCCCTTGTTTTCTTATACATTTTATTCGATATATTACTTTAACCTATCTCCCCCCTTGCAAAGAAATGACAATAAGAAAATATTTGGTAGACAACCTGAAAAGTTTATAGATAAACCGATTAAATAAAGAAAGTACAGCATGCCGCTTTTAAGTCTTCTGATCTGGACACCTGCAATCTTTGCACTCCTGTGTCTTTTCGTGCACAACGTTCAAAAGGTCAAGATTTTAACGCTTACTTCATGCGTTATTTCCTTACTTCTCAGTTTTGGTTTGGTTTTGCCTCTTGGGATTGGCGATGACTCTCAAACACTGCCTGATACCCTTCTGAGCGGTGGAATCATTCAAGAAACGCTGGATCAAGAGCTTGAGGACTTTCGTCAAAGTAAAAATCTTGAAACAAGTGCATTGCTTGACGATGAATTTGCACGACTCGCAGAACTCAGTGGTCTTCAGATTGAAGAAGAAGCTAAGCTGCTCGAGCTTGATGCAGCCGAGAAAGCCCGCTCATTAGCACATGAAAAAGCACTGCTCGACGATGGCACAAACGACCAAGTTCTGGAACACTATGCCGAAAGCAATCAACTTCAATATGCCCGTAGTCTAGCCCGAGATATCGAAGCCATGTCGGGGCGTTTGGTTAAGGGGTCTGCTGGTAATTTTGTACATGGCACGGCTCCTGCGCGCCTTGCAGATCAAATGCAGTTCGTTGAATTTATGCCCTGGATTCGCTCCTTCAACGTCAATTACTTTTTGGGTGTTGATGGCATGTCAATTATTTTGATTCTGCTTACTTCTTTCTTAAGTCTTGTTTGTCTCGGCGCTTGCTGGGGCATGGATACCATGATGGACCATGGGAAAAAGAAGTACCCTGGCATGAAAGCCTTCTTTATTCTCTATCTCTTATTACAAGCTGGCTTAACGGGTGTTTTTGCTTCACAAGATTTGATGCTCTTTTATGTCTTCTGGGAGGTTGTGCTCTTACCGATGTACTTCCTGATTGGCATCTGGGGAGGACCAAGACGAATCTATGCTGCCATTAAATTTTTCATCTACACCCTGGCTGGCTCTATTTTAATGCTGATTGCCTTTCTCTATTTTTACCTCAACACTGGTGGTATCCACCTCGAGGGTCAGGTCGATGGAACGTTTAATATTCCTGTTTTGATGGATTTACTACCGGCTTGGTTCTCACTTCATCCTACTGCTGGTGTGCTTTGCTTCTTAGGGCTTTTTGTTGGTTTTGCCATCAAAGTACCAGTCGTTCCTTTTCACACCTGGCTACCCGATGCTCACGTTCAAGCTCCAACGCCTATTTCCATGCTGCTGGCAGGTATTCTCCTGAAAATGGGGGGCTATGGTTTCTTTCGCTTTCTCTATCCTTTCATGCCGGAACAAGCTTATGATTTCAGCACGATGATGGCCGTACTAGGAGCCATCAGCATTGTCTACGGAGCTTATTGCGCCATGGGACAAACTGACTTTAAACGAATTGTGGCTTATTCTTCTGTTTCGCACATGGGTTATATCCTCTTAGGCTTAGCAGCTGGAACAAAGCTTGCTATGAATGGAGCCGCCCAGCAAATGATCGCCCACGGCATCTCCTCAGCCATGATGTTTGGAATCGTTGGTATCCTCTATGATCGAGCCCACCATCGCGATGTCAATCGTTTCGGCGGCATTGCTTTACAAATGCCGTATTACTCAGGCATGGCTATTATTGCTTTCTTCGCATCCTTAGGTCTGCCGGGGCTTTGTGGTTTTATTCCCGAAATGATGACCTTCTTTGGTGCATTCCAATCACCAATCGGGGAAGTCAATGGAAATTGGTGGCTTGAATTTGGAAGCATTCGCATGTGGACTGTAATTTCAACCTTTGGTATTGTTTTAACAGCAGTTTATCTGCTTTGGGGCTTTCAACGGGTTTATCTTGGAAATATTAAAAACCCAGCTTACAAACGCTTTCCTGACATGCACTTGCGGGAATGGGCTTCGATGGTGCCTCTAGGGTTAGCCGCTATTTTGCTTGGGGTGCTGCCGAGCATAACACTGAACTTCCTTGATCCTTCAATGGATGTTGTTCAACAGCAAATGATGCATGACGAGCGCTATGCCAAAGATATGCAGGCAGTTTACGCTCCTTTTGATGGTCAAGAATCCCAGGAAATAGCGAAACCGCATAAATAATTTGGATGAACTGAGTTAGAAGTTTTAAAGGTCGTTTTTGTGTGAAAGGCTTTGAAGGTGCTCTCACTGCTCGCTACTGAAATTAGCCAACAACCCCTTAAAACCGAGGTCTACCGTCGGTTTCAAAGTTCTATTTATGAAAACGTCCAAAGCTACTTCCTGCCTGAAGGCATTTTACTTCTGGTCATTCTGCTTTTACTTTTGCTTGAAGTTGGTCCAGCAAAGTTTCGCAAGAACAATAAAAGCTACCACTGGCTTGCTCTTTCGGGTTTAGTGGCAGCTTTTTTTCTTTGCTTGGGACAAAACTGGCAGGGAGCTGCGGCAATTTTCCTTGATTGGGGTTGGCTTCACCCCTGGAATACCCCCTCAACTGAGGCTCTTGGTACGGACTCTGCTTCCTTGTCATCAATCGCTGGTTCCATGTTGGCAGGGGATGGTTTAAGCCATTTTTTCCGACTTTTCTTGCTCCTGACAGGCATCTTGAGCATATGGATGAGTGCCTCGGCGAAGGAAATGAAGGACCGTCGGCTGGGAGAATTTTATGCACTGATGCTTGGAAGTCTTGTGGGCATGATGCTTTTGTCGGCCAGCAATCATATGCTGATGACCTATCTCGCTATTGAAATGATGAGTTTACCAAGTTATGTCCTGGTAGCCTTCCGACGCAAAGAACGCAGAGCTACTGAGGCTTCTCTTAAGTATATGCTCTTCGGCTCGGTAGCTTCTGGTATTATGATTTATGGCATTTCCCTGCTCTATGGCCTGCTTGGAGGTGTCAGTTTCACCCATATCAGCCAAACGATTGGAGAAGTCTCGAACAGTGATTTACCGCTTTTAAGTTTCAGCATTCTGCTTTTTCTTGTGGGGCTTGGCTATAAGATGGCTATTGCTCCAATGCATTTTTGGTGTCCTGATGCTTATGAAGGTGCGCCAACTCCAGTTACAGCCTTTCTCTCTGTGGCCTCAAAAGCAGCTGGTTTTGCGCTTGCCTTGCGTTTTGTTTATCTTCTCTGCGCTCCAACCATTGAAGGTCAAGCACCTTCTTTCCCCTGGATTGAAGTACTCTCAGTCCTCAGTATACTCACCATGACCATTGGGAACTTTGGCGCCATCCGTCAAAATAATATCAAGCGTATGCTGGCTTATTCATCGATCGCCCATGCTGGTTATCTTCTCATTGGTATAACAGCTATGGCAACAGGACGGCTTACAAATAATGAAACACTTGCTGAAGCTGGCATCATAGCGACTTTAGTCTATCTTCTAGCCTATATGATCACGAATTATGGTGCTTTTGGAACTGTTGTCGCCATTGAAAACCAGGACAATGACAACGAAACCATTGAAGCTTTTAAAGGGCTTGCGAAACGGAACCTGGGGCTTGCTATTTTTGCCTTTGTTATCTTTTTAAGCCTGCTTGGTGTTCCACCAACACTTGGGTTTTTAGGAAAAGTAAAGCTCTTCTTTGCAGGGGTTGATGCCGCTAAAGCAAACCCTGTATTGATTGTTGTATTAATTGCTGCTGGGATTAATACTGCTGTCAGTGCTTACTACTACTTTAAAGTTGTTCGGGAAATGTTCCTCACCAAAGTCGAACGAGGAGAATATCGTCCCTTTTCGCTTCCAGGCCTTTCTCGCTCACTGATTGCACTTACCAGTATTCTGATCCTCGTTGGCTTTATCTTTTTTCAAGTTATTGATTCCGAAATTCAAAATCGAATCGGATATGATAAAAGAAAACCTGAGAGAAGCCCTGTCATTGAGAGTGTAGAGGAACATCATTTTCTTGATCACAATCAAGAAGAGCTGGACAAGACACAGGAAGCAAGTCTCAATCCCGAAGCAACAAACCCCTAAATGGTGACAACTTTATTCATGACTTTTTATAGAAACAGAGAACACAAGAATTTCAAGCAACCTTAGTCTTACTTACCTTATGGCTTACTCAACCCTTATGTGATTGGTTCAAAATTTATGGAAACACAGGAATCATTCTCTGCTCTCCTCGATGCATGGGCTCGAACGCTTTATGCCAGCTATCTTGATTATGCTTATAAAAATGCCCGTTCCTGGAAAGATAAATGTGATTTTCAGACAAAATCACTGATTGAAAGCTTCCTTGCTCGGGAACACAATTTGCTCAAAGCAATCAGTACACTCCTTATGCAACGCTCAAATATCACTCCGCTTTTTCAATACAGCGAAGATTTCACCTATCTCAACTACTTACACCTGCCTGTCATTTTAGCACGGGTTATTGGGCGAAATAAAATCACCCTTGAAAAACTTGAGGCTGAGCTTAAGATTTTAGATGATATGGGTGAAGACGAAGCCTATGACCTAGGTGAAGCTTTTATAAAACTGCTTCAAGAAGAGAATGAAGCCTTTCAGAAGCTTTGCGATCACCACGAAAAGCTAAGCCCACGTTGAGTTAAAGCACAATAGTCATAATTCCATAAGCTCAAGAAACCACCTTTAGAACAACATAACGGATACAATAATGGGGAACGAAGTCGATAACGAATCAACCATAACGGTGAACTTTGGTCCTCAACACCCGGCAACCCACGGGACCTTACGCTGTGAGTTTGACCTTGATGGTGAAACCATCGTCAATGCTCGTCCAGAAATTGGTTATCTTCACACTGGTTTTGAAAAACAGGGAGAGTACCTTAACTTTAACCAATACGTTACAACCACAGATCGGATGAATTATCTTTCTCCTCTGTGCAATAACTTTGGTTTCGTTCACGCCATTGAAGAGCTTTGTGGTATTGAAACAACCCCTCGTTGCCAGTACGTTCGTGTTATTCTATGTGAACTCACTCGAATTGCTGACCATATTCTATCCATTGGCCTGCAAGCTATGGATCTCGGTGCTTTTTCAGTTATGCTTTGGGGGTTTGTAGAGCGTGAAAAGCTCTATGATATTTTTGAGCTTGTGACTGGTGCACGCTTAACCACAAGCCATGCTCGAGTTGGTGGCATGGCCCGAGACCTCAAACCCGAAGCAATTGCGGCCATCAAAACCTTTTTAAAAGACATGCCTGAAGTTCTTGCAGAAGTCGAAAAGATGCTTTCAAGAAATAGTATCTTTTACGGTCGTACTGCCAATGTTGGAACACTATCAAAAGAAAGTGTCTTAAGCTTCGGCATCACTGGGCCTCTTGCTCGTTCATCCGGGGTTGACTATGATTTGCGACGAGATCGTCCCTACTGGGTTTACCCAGAACTTGACTTCAACGTTATCACTCGAAGTCAGGGAGACGCTTACGCCCGCTACCAGGTTCGCCTTGATGAAATCCGCGAATCACTCAAACTTATCCGACAAGGACTTGAAAAACTTCCCAATGGGCCAGTGAATATCGACGATCCCAAGATCATCCTGCCTTCGAAGAAAGATGTTTATACAAAAATGGAATCTTTGATCATGCACTTCAAGCTGATCATGGATGGTCACGGGCTTAAAACTCCGAAGTACAGTGAAGTTTATTCTTCCACTGAAGCACCAAATGGCGAGCTTGGCTGGTACATCGTTACAAAAGGTGATGATAAAGCGTATCGCTTGAGGGTGCGTCCTCCATCACTCTTTCATTACGCCTCTTTTCCAACTCAAATCAAGGGCAAATTGCTCTCTGATGCTGTTGCAACCTTGAGCTCTTTGAATATTATCGCTGGAGAACTGGATCGCTAACTCTCAGCTAACAACCGAACAAACCCAAATAAAAAAGAGGAGCAAAACCGCTCCTCTTTTTTTTAATTATAGAGAAATAAAACCAATAGAGAGATAAAACCACTTTACACAACCTCACGCAGCTCTCGACCCCTCATAAAACCCATCATATTCCAGGCAAAACCCCTGCAGTCGTACTGTAGCTCTCCTCAAAATGCCGCCCTCGTAACCTCGAGGTTGCTTAAGAAGCTTGTGCTCTTTCTTCTGGCTTCCAGTTACGACGAGCAACACGCACAACTTTGCCCGCTTTGATTTCACTGGCAGCGACTCGAACACGTACAACCTTGCCATCAACAAGAGCTCGGACGCGTTGTAAATTCGGACGAAACTTTCTTTTATTGCGAGCAATAATGCGGCTTCCAACCCCACCAAACTTCTTCGCAAGACCTCGACGGCGAATCCTGCCACCAACCCGTGTCTTCTTTCCACTAAAATGACAAACTCGCCCCATCTTACTTCTCCAATCGTTCCTGTTCTTTAATATCGTGTATTGTAAACTTTTATCACTCGAAAATTTCATTCTTCTTTCCAAAGCACCTTGCAAGAAGAATTTCGGGCTAGTCATTTAATGAAATTTAGAATCTAAAGACAAGCTTATTTTTTGCTTGCTTGCTCTTTCTATCTCAAATCCATCCAACTATGGTATATCTTAAGAAAGAATAAATTAGTTCATGAGGCAAATTTCAATCTCAAATTTACCTACTTCTGTTTTGAAAGGAAAAACCAGAGTCGGATAAGATGCATTATTCATAATCCGTAAACCTTTACCAACAATCACATTTGGCACTGAAATAGAAAGGTTTAAATCAAGCTTATTAAGCTCAACCTTGGCGCTTCCACCAACAATATTGCAAAGCTCGCCAATAGCATCACTCACTTCTTCCAAGCTCAAATCAGCATCATCAGGCATACCCATGAAACGACGGACCATTTGAAACGCAACATCATTCTCAAAAGCAAGCACAATTGAGCCCTTCAGCTTGCCAGAAAGCCCAATGATTGCCGTCAAATCAGCAGTTGTGGTATCTACCTTCTTCAGGCTGAGTTCACCACGTTCAGCTTCAAGCCCTAACATCGTTTTGAGAGTATTCAGCGTAGCAAATACAAAGGGATTAACGTGCTCAACTTTCATAGTTCAATCTCCCCTTCCAAGACAGCCTTCATCGTCTGGAGGATCTCAAAACTTGACGAAGGTTTTTCTATCACCGCAGAAACTCCCAGCTCTCTCACATGGTCTTGAGCGTCAGGATCATCAAAAGCGCTGTAAACAATGATTCGCGATTTTGGATGCAGTCGAATAATTTCCTTGATTGATTCTTCTCCACTGATTTCCGGCATATGGAGGTCCATGAAAATAACGTCAAACTTTCCATTTCCAATATGAACCAGAGCCTCCATCCCATTAGAGGCCTCAAGCACCTCAACCCCTTCTTTCTCAAGGGTTCGACGAAGGATCATGCGGATTGACTTCTGGTCGTCGACAACTAAAGCCCTTTTCCCAGTCATAAATGCTTCTTTCAAAAACGGTTAAACTCTTATAGCACTCATAGATACTTGCCTATAAATTTGCAAAGCTGCTCTAAGCGCCCCATAGTAAGAAGAAGCCTTGGTTCAAACCACAGGAAAAAAAGATTCTAAGTGAAAAATATTTATATTTATCGCTTTATTTCTATTTTCATGAAATTCAATCTTTTTTATATTTTTTGATTATTTGTTTATATTTTCAAAGCGAGAAACTCACGATCCATAAAATAGGCTTATAGCCAGCTCTTTCACGCTTGCGTTTTTATACTTTTAGAAAGAATAGTCGGTGAGCGCATCACTTTTAAGTTTCTTTATTGGCACACTTTTTGTAGAACAGTTCTATTCGAAGTATGAAAAAACGCCTCCATCAAGCCTTATGTGTGATATACGATTGGAGCTTTTACATTTGAAACCCCTATTTCTAGCCTTGTCGCATGAACTCTCAATATCCGAACCATATTCTTCATCTAATGAAACTCTTGCAGTCTTTTCCAGGCATAGGAGTTCGCAGCGCCGAACGTCTGGCTTTCCATATTCTCAAAGAGCAAAAAAAATTTTCCGTAGAACTTGCAGAAGCCATTACAGAAGCCCGCGCCAAAGTACATCATTGTAGGCAGTGTTTTAACCTTACAGAAGACCCCTTGTGCTCAATCTGTTCTGATAAGGGCCGAGATCACTCAACGCTTTGTGTTGTTGAATCCCCTCGCGAGCTGCTCGCCATGGAGCAAAGCAGAGCCTTTCAGGGCCTTTATCACTGCTTGCTTGGGAGGCTCGCTCCTTCCGAAGGCATTCATGAAAAGAATCTTACTATTCAGGCCCTTGTCAAGCGCTGCGAGCAAGAGCCTGTCAAAGAGGTTATCCTGGCAACCAATCCCGATCTTGGTGGTGATGCTACAGCTTTAGCCGTCATGCGGGCACTCGCGGAAACGAATGTACAAATCAGCCGTCTTGGCCGTGGCCTGCCCATTGGGTATCAGCTTGAGTTTCTATCCGGTAATGTGCTTGAAGAAAGTCTGGCCTCTAGAAAACACGTTACAACACCCCAAGGTACAAAGAAGAGCTCGCCATGAGCATTGAGCAAAAACTCGTTCAACAAAGCAGCTTGCGCCAGGAGCAGAAGCAGGTGCTTGGCGCTCGAGCCATTCAAGCAATCGAAATTCTTCAGCTCGCAACCCAGGATCTTGAAAAACTCCTTGAAAATGAACTGGTCGAAAATCCGGTTTTAGAACTTGCTTCTCCAGAAAGTGACCAAAATACAGATTCTGAAGACGAAACAAAAAAAGAAGCGCCTCAGGAGAGTCCAGACAAAACACTTTCCGAAAATTTAGCCCCCGAAGACCGAGAGCAATACGAACGCGATCTTGAAATGATCGAACGCTACAATGAAAACCTCTTCGATAGTTACACAAAAAGCACGAAGTCTTCCCTTGAAAAAAGTCAGGAACTCAGGCATGAAATGCTTGAGAACACTCCCTCTTCCGGACAGACCTTACACGAGTATCTCCTGGGACAACTTCGAGTTCTTGAACTTGATGGTGATTCACAACAAGCAGCCAGTATTATTATCGAAGCCCTTGATGAAAACGGACACTTTAAGTTGCCGTTAGAAGACGCTTTGATCGCCTGGAGATCGCGAGAGGATTTTTCAACCTTCTCAGAAAGGGCGCTGGAGCTGGTCCAATCTCTGGATCCCCCTGGAATTGGAGCACGAGATACCGCAGAGGCCCTGCTGCTCCAGGTTGACAAGCATGATCAAGACTATCCTCTCTATCACGCCCTGCTGACACAACACTGGGATGACTTGCTTCATAACAAGCTGCCAAAAATAGCAAAAGAACAAAGTGCTTATAGTCTGGACGACATTAAGTTTGGGATAGAACAGATTGCAACCCTCAACCCCTATCCAGGCAGAAGCTTTTCACGGAGTGCTGCCCAAGTCATCCGTCCCGATATCATTATTGAAGAAGACCCCAATAAACCTTTCGAATATCAAGTCAGAATGGTACATGATTATGCTCCACGGGTTCGCATTTCTCCCTTTTACCGTCAGCTTTTCGAAGAGGCCCAGGACAAGGAAACCCTTGATTTCGTGAAGCAAAAAATTGAAAAAGCAAAGATTTTAATCGACGCTTTACGTCAGCGAGAGTCAACCCTTGAAAAAGTGGCAAAAGTTATTTTGGAACACCAGGAGGAATTCATGCATCAAGGCCTTCCTGGACTCAAAGCTTTAAAGATGCAAGATGTGGCAGATAAAGTTGGCTTCCATGTTTCTACGATTTCAAGAACGGTTGCTGATAAATATATCGAAACGCCTCAGGGCACTTACCCGATGAAGTTCTTTTTTGTGGGGGGCACGGAAAGCTTCGGAGAAGGCGGTGAAGATACCTCCAAGCATATGATTAAAGAACACCTGAAGGAGATTGTCCACCAGGAAGATAAAACCCAGCCTCTCTCAGATCTTGAAATTGGTCGCAGGTTAAGCCAGAAGATCGGCGTTAAGGTTGCTCGCAGGACAGTGGCAAAATACCGAGGCCAACTCAACATTCCTGATTCTCGACAACGCAAAAGTTATTAAAGAAGACACCTGGTTGCTTTACAAATTAAGATCCCGAAAGGGTTGTAGCCAAAAGCTTATCAAGGTCTAAAGGTTTATCAAGATCGACCTCAAGGCCTTCCCGTGAACAGAATGCCTGAAAGTCAACCCCTTCTTCCTTTGCCTTGGCAACCCACTTCTTCTCAATCTCAAGCAAGGCTTGATCATTACGAGTTGGGTCATGATGAGTAAAGGCTAACTTTTTAACACCAGCTTTTTTTGCCACATCATAAGACCAGGCAAAATAACCATGCCCCCAATTCTTCTTCGCCAGGGCTGGATTGTCCGGACTAAAATACTCATCTTTCGTATAGGTGGTATCAATCACCAGCAAGTCCGCACCCCGACACCACTCAATAAAACGATCATTCATAAGGTCTACAAATTCATTGGTATCACCATCTGAATCAAGAAAGTCAAAATCCTCGGATGACTCATCACCTTCTGGATTTTTAGAATCATCACTAAACTGGTTTATATAAGGCTCATGATCACCGGTAAAGATAATCGACTGTCCATCAGCCTCAACCCTATAGCCAATTGTATAAACAGGATGATTCATAAGTTTCAGCTTCAGCGTAACCCCTTCAGCAAGCTCAAATTCTCCCTCAACACCGCTTGGCCGTTGGGCAAAAATTTCATGGAAGTCATGATAGCGCACGACTCCATCAATCATGGTATTTTCAACGGGAAAGTAAGAGTAGGTCATTTGATCGCGCATAACCTTCTCAAAGGAGACTCCTTGATGGATGGGACCAACGCCATAAACGTCAATATTTCCTCCCGGGATAAAAATAGGAGTAAAGAAAGGAAAACCATGAATATGATCCCAATGGGTGTGAGTGACTAAAAGCTTAATATCAAATGGAGGCCCAGGGTTTTTCATGAGCTCCTGGCCAAGTTCGCGGATTCCCGTACCGGAATCAATGACAATCACCGGACCTTCATCTCGAATAATTTGAAGGCATGTGGTGTTGCCACCATAACAAGCAGTATCTGGACCAGGTGTGGGCAAAGATCCTCGAACACCCCAAAATTTCAATTTCATGGCTTTATGCTCTCGTTCTTGTAAAAAAAAGGATTTCTTCTTCCTGTTGATCCTAATGCTATCTTATGAAAGCGGCAAAGGGAACCCAAAATACGTAAAGGTTCATTATTCCTAACTTATTTATAGTACGAGAAGGCGCTATACAGGATATTGAACAGCCGTCATGCCCTGAACTACAACCACAAAAGAGCCTTCAGGCTTTTCATTTCCTCTTTATTCTACACTCATAAACGACACCTTATAAATAAGTAAGAAAAAAACAAAAAAATTGAAATAATGAAGCAGGTTGAGTATGCTTGGTTGAGCGTTTTTCTTTATTCTCTTAACATACTCTTATTCTTTTGGGTTCGGTAGGGGTTTAAAACTCTTGTTTTTTTTGATCATTGAGAAAGACCTTCAGCCCTCCACAAGCCTATGTTTACGAGGAAAGCCCAGATGGCCCAGACAGAATCTCATATTTCAACGCCCCCCTCTTCTTCAACAAAACCCAATCGTTCAGAAAATCAACGTTTTGAACACTATCTTGAAGCTTTCCAAAACCGGATCTATACCTATGTCTTAAGACTTTGCAAGAATCAGCATCTGGCAGAAGATATTACCCAGGAAACATTCATCAAACTCTATAAAGAACTCAGCCGGATTCGCGAAGAAACAGTCTGTTCCTGGCTTTATCGTGTTGCTCGTAACCTCTTTATCGATTCACGACGAAAAAAAAATCCTTTATTATTTACTCTTCTCCAGGGTCAAAATCGTAACAAAGAAGAGGTCGCATTAGATTTTACAAGATCAGAAAGGACTCCTTATGAAGAAAGCTCAAAAAAGGAACTCCACGAACAGCTTCATAAGGCTATGAACCGTATGTCAAAGAAATATCGAGAACCAGTTATACTTTGCGATCTTGAAAATTTAACTTACGAAGAAGCTGCTCAGGTCCTGGGTTGCTCAATAAAAACAGTGAGCGCACGACTTCATCGGGGCAGGGCATTTTTAGCGAATTGTTTGGACCGTTTTATCAGGTAAACCATTGGAAAAACAAACCATTGTAAAAAGACTTCACATATCAAAAAGCTTTTGGGGACAGAGGCCTTGAAGAGAACAGGCTTTTAAAGCATTCACAACACTCATACATTTTGAAAATCAATAAATCAACAATACAAATAGAAGACATAAATTACGGAACAACCCTCTACCACTGCTATGAAGAAACAAAAGCAAAAAAAAGCCTACTCCTTATTGCTTGATGGCCGCTTGCCAATAGAGCAGGCTCAAGGTTTGCTCCATGAACTTCAAGACAACCCACAAAATCAGGCTGAATGCGAAAAGCTTCAGGATGTTCGCAGGCTTTTGCGTGAATCTTATGCCGAGTCTGAGGTTCCTGTAGGCTTTGAATCGCGTCTTCGTTATAAGCTCAAAAAAGAAGCCTATCGCAAACAAGCCCTGAAAAGAGCTCTTTATGAAATCAGAAGCTCTCTCTCTTTACGTGGCGGGCTTTCATCATCTCTACTTGGATTCAGCTTTGGCATTCTTGTCATGGTTGCTCTTGGGTTTGGGCTCTCTTTTTGGGAAGGCCCTTCGAATAAGACCTCGAAGACCTCCCCTCCGAACAACCAGGAGGCCCGTTTTGACACAGGCATTCAAAATCATCAGGCGACCAGCCACACCACTTTGATACAAGCCAACCAACGAAGAGAAATTCCTATTCAATGGACTGATATTGAGCCGCTCTTTGAAAAACAAGTTCACGCTTATCATACAATTAGTAACCGACTGCAAAGCCATTCAAAGGTTGACCCCGAATGGCTTTCCCGTCAACTTCAACATTCTGGGTTGCCTGAAAGAAATCAAAGGCTGCAGAGTTTTCTCCCTAACTTCCCCCAGCAACAAGACACCCAAGAGTTCGTCTATACTCTTGATGGTCTGTGCAAAAAACTCCTGGTCATAACATCCGAAGCCCAAGCTAAGCAAGAACCCCTTGAATCACAAGAGATCCTGCAGATTTTCAAGAACGTCAAGGTTCCTCGTCGCTATATACTCAGGCTCCATCAAAACGAGCTTGAAAATGGGTACGTTCTTAAATTGAGAGAATTAAGCGGTGAAGAGGCGAATGGCAATTGGCCTCTCGATGCTTCTTCATCCCAAAATGAAGAGCTTCTTCCAGGGATTTTCTTAAGGATTCAAAAAGATCTCAACAAACCTCGAACTGGCCCTGTTTTGCCTTCATCGCAAGAAGACCCCGCAGAAGAGAAATAGCCTTCCCTTCAATAATTCAACGGCACATACTTCTAAGCGATTGCTCGGGAAACCTGGTATCCGATATAAGCAATATAAACCAGGAGCAGGAATGCGGCACGCGGACGGGTTATTTTTCCTCCAAAGAGAAGAAAACCCACAAATAAAAGGCTTAAGCCTATCAGCACACTTAAATCCCATATGGCCGTTGCGCGATCCACGGCCATAAAACCAGAAGGATTCAGCACCACGACAAGAGCTAAACAAAGTAGAATGTTTTGAATATTGCTACCAGCCACATTTGAAAGGCTTAAGTCATTCTCGCCTCGACGGGCTGCAATAAAGCTGGTGGCAAGCTCTGGTAAAGATGTTCCCAAAGCGACTACTGTTAACCCTACCACAATCGGAGGAATGCCTAAAGAGCGTGCCAACTCGCTTGCCCCTTCGACTAAACGCTCTGCGCCAATTAAAAGTGTAGCTAAGCCTCCAAGAAAAAGAGCAAGATCCTTCCACCAATGGGTTTGGTCAAGCTTTTGCAGCTCCTCCTGAACCTCTTCAGGCGCTGAGCGAGAACGACGTGTTCTGATAAAAGTCGTAACCAGAAATCCAAACAAGCATATGAGCAGGATAGAGCCTTCCCAGGGCACCAGGCTTAAAACACTTTCAGCGGCACCTGCTTCGCCCGCAATGCTTTGGCCAAGCCAGATGAAAAGGCCTAAGCCAAGGACTGAGACTAAGAACCAGGGAACATCCCAACGCAAAAGGGCTTGGTCCCCTTTCAACGGATAAAAAAGCGCTGTACTCCCAAGAATAAAAGCAATGTTGGAGATATTGCTTCCGATAATCGTTCCTGTTGCAAGTTCTAGACCTTCGCTTCCTCGGAAAGCTGCAAAAATACTGGTTACAAGCTCGGGTGCTGAAGTTCCAAAGGCTACAATGCTGACACCCACAAGTGCTGATGGCACCTGCAAACGCAGGCTCAAACGCACCGCTCCGCTGATAAGCCAATTGGCCCCAAAGGCCAGAGCCGCAAGCCCTGCAATGACATAGAAAATATTCAGTCCGTATTCCATCTGCTCTTTAACACCTTATGGAGACCACCTGCTTAAAGCTTATTATAAGAACACAATGAGCGCAATTTTGCAACCCTTCGAAGTGAAAGAAACGGTTCAGCAAACAAAGAGGCTTCTTCGTTTCAGCGCGATTTTGGGCTTTTCCACTTTAGGAAGTGCCCCCAGCACTTCCTTCTCGTTCCAAAGTCCCACT